>BPGD01000001.1:2556978-3183957 GCA_026002855.1 Bryobacteraceae bacterium | reverse complement strand
CGAAAATGTGCGTCGAGCAGGAGATCGAACAGGGCCTGTTGTGCGAGGTCGAGGTGGAGGAGTTGCGGGTGGAGCGCAAGATCCGGCTCGTCTATCCGGCTCGCCGTGCGTTGAGCCACGCGGCGCAGGCGTTTCTGGAAATCGTGGGCGCCGCCGCGCCGGAAGAATCGTCCAGAACCGACGGCAGGAGCTGACGTAAACTGGAATTTCAGAGTACTCACTCCCTGAATTCCCAGTCCGTATGTGGAGAATGGCCCGAACCGTCCTTCTGTCCCTGTTCCTCCTGTCGGCCGCGCTGCCTGTGCTTGCGCAGTCCCAAGTGCCGGAGCCGGCGCGCCGCGATGTGATCGTGGTGACCGGCACATGGGAGCCGTTGCCGCTGGAAGAGGCCGACCGCGCGGTGCTGTCATTGCCGGCGCGCGAGCAGTCGATTCTGTTCGCAAACGTCATGGACCTGCTCCAGCTCGACCCGTCGCTGGACCTGCGCCGGCGGGCGCCGGCGGGAGTCCAGAGCGATCTATCCATTCGTGGGGCGACCTTCGGGCAGACGCTGGTGCTGCTGAACGGGCGACGGATGAACGATCCGCAGAGCGGCCATCATTCGCTCGACATCCCGTTGCCGTTTGATGCGATACAGGCAGTGGAGGTGCTGCGGGGCGCGGGCTCCACGCTGTACGGGTCAGACGCCCTCGGCGGGGCGGTGAATTTCATTCCCGCCGCGCCGGAGTCCTGGCAGGCGCGCCTGCGGCTGGCAGGCGGCAGCTTCGGTACGCAGCAGCAGTTTGCCAGCGTGTCGGGAGTGATTGGAAAAATCGCCGAACATATTGCGGTGTCGCGCGATTTTTCCACCGGATTCATGCCGAATCGCGACTACCGCAACCTGGCGGCCAGCTCCCACACCCGGGTCCGGTCGCGGCTGGGCGCGACGGGCGTGGACCTTGCCTGGGCGGACAAGCCCTTCGGTGCGCAGAATTTCTATGGCGCTTACCCATCATGGGAGCGCACCAAAACATGGTTTGCCGGCCTGCACCAGAACTTCAACGAACACTGGGAGGCGGCCCTCAGCTACCGGCGGCATACGGATCTGTTTTATCTGTTCCGCGACAACCCGCAGCGTTACCAGAACCACCACGTGGCCGACGGCTTGCACGCCTCGCTGCGGCGGCGCGACCGGCTGGGCGGCTCCGCCACGCTCTACACGGGCGTCGAAAGTTTCACCGACCACATCGAGTCCTCCAACCTGGGCGTGCACTCGAGGGCGCGCGGGGCCGCGTATGCGGCGCTCGATGTGCGCGCCTTGCGCCGTTTTTCGCTTTCGCTCGGCCTGCGAAGCGAGAGTTACCGCGGCGCCTTCGATCAGGTGAGCCCGGCGCTTTCGGGCGGTTGGTGGGCCAATGCAAGACTGAGGCTCAGGGCTTCGGTGAGCCGCGCCTACCGGCTGCCAACGTTCACGGATCTGTACTATCGCGATCCGGTGAACCGCGGCAACGCCGGGCTGCGGCCGGAGACGGCGTGGAACTATGAGTCTGGCGCCGACTTCCGCCCTTCCGGCCGCTGGCGCCTCCAGACGACCGTCTTTCACCGCCGGGACTGGGACGGCATCGACTACGCGGGCACGTCCCCGCTGGGGCCGTGGGAGGCACGCAACATCACGCGGCTGAATTTCACCGGAGTGGAAGCCTCGGCCGCCTGGCAATGGAGAGGACAGGTGGCGGAATGGGCTTACACGGGAATGCGCGCCAAGTCCACGCTGCCGCCGGGAATTTACACGAAATATGTGATGAATTACCCGGTTCACTCGGGGGTATTTTCCTGGACGGGGGCCGTGGGCAGGCTGGCAGCGCGCACGCGCGTTGGCGCGATGGAACGGCGCGCCCGAGCGCCGTATGCGGTCTGGGACGCGGCCCTCGCGTGGCGCGGAAGGCGCGTCTCTCCATTTCTTCAGGCCACAAACCTGACGGCGACGCGCTATGAGGAGATCCTTGCCGTGCGCATGCCGGGCCGCGCATTTCTCGCCGGCATCGAACTCCATTGATACGGCAACGCCGGGATTGACTCCGAAGCGTGAATCGGGAAAGATATCACGCTGATGAGATACTGGGCTGTTCTGATTTCCGCCGTGGCCCTGGCACAGGGGCCGTACATTGCGGAGGGCCTGCGCGTGGGCGAGGTGACGGACCGCTCGGCTGCGGTTCGCTTCCGCCTCTCCCAGCAGCCGGCGCCGAACAGGGGCAAGTACCAGCCGCCGGCCTATGAGGGCACACGACCGCCTGCCCTTTCCGAGTCGGAAGATCCGTGGCTGCTGCCCGGCGGCGTGCCGGGGCTGGCCGGCCGGGCCCGGCTCTGGGTGGCGACGCGCCCGGACATGAAGGACGCCAAACCGGCCGAGTGGCTCCAGTCGGCGGCCAAAGAGGATTTCGTATTAAAGACCGCCATCACCGGCCTGCGCCCCGGGCGCACGTATTATCTGGGCGTGGAAATTCATGCGAAGCCGGAAAAGCCCGCCGCGTCTTTCACCACCGCCCCGGAGCCAAACCGCCGCGTTCCCGTGAAAATCACCGCCGCGAGCTGTTTTTCCTGGCTGGCCCTGGACCATGACGACGGATTTTCCATTTTCCCGTCCATGGAGAAAATCGCGCCGCATTTCTCCGTGTTTCTCGGCGATAACGTCTACTACGACACGGATCCGCCCCGGGCCACCACCACCGAAGCGGCACGCTACCACTGGCAGAGGCTCTGGGCGCTGCCCCGCCCGCTCTCTTTTCTGTCGAAGACGCCTGCCTACTGGATGAAAGACGATCACGACACGCTCTGTGACGACTGCTGGCCCGGCAAAGACCCCGAGTGGATGAAGCCGCTGACCTTCCAGGAAGGCCGGCGGATTTTCCTCGAACAGACGCCGATCGAGGACAAAACCTGGCGGACATTCCGCTGGGGCAAATCGCTTCAGGTCTGGCTTCTGGAGGGGCGGGATTTCCGTTCGCCGAACACGGATCCTGACGGTCCTTCCAAGACCATTCTCGGCACCGAGCAGAAAGCCTGGCTGAAAAAATCCGTGGACGAAAGCGACGCCGACTGGAAGATCATTTTCAGCCCGACTCCCTGGGTGGGGCCGGATCAGCCTTCCAACAACGACAACCACGCCAACGCCGCCTTCGCCACCGAAGGGAGGGAGCTGCGCGCGTGGGCCGGTGCGAAGAAAAACGTGATTGTCATCTGCGGCGACCGCCACTGGCAATATCATTCCGTCGATCCGGACACCGGTCTGCATGAGTTCTCCACCGGGCCGGCGGCGGACAGGAGTGCCATGGGCAGTCCCGGCGAGGACAGGAGGTACCACCGCTTCCATCGTGTCGGGGGCGGCTTCCTGAGCATGAACGTCGAGCCCTCGGCATCGGGCAGCCGGCTCGTGCTGCGCCACCACGACACGCAGGGCGCGGTTGTCTACGAATTCACGCTGGGCGGGTGATGTCCCGGTCCAGCCGCCCGCCTCAGGACGCTTCGGCCCGCATCCACCCGATCATGCGGCGCACGCCCTCCTCGTAGGGCGTTTTCTCGATGTGGCCCAGCGCCGCCTTCAGGGCGCTGTCATCGAGAACCACGGGCGTTTCTCCCAGGTAATGGAGCTCCACCAGCTCCCTGAGAAGCGGATTGAAGAGCCCGCCGACGCGGAGCAGCGTCCGGCCCGTCGGCAGAACGCGCTCCGGAACGCCCAGTTCGCGCGCCGCCAGCGAGACGAACTCGCGGCCGCTGATCGTTCCGGGTCCGGCCAGGTTCCACCTCCTGCCAAAACATTCGGGCCTTTGCATCAGCTCGGCGATCACGCCCGCTGCATCGGGAATGAAGACGAATTCGTGGGGCGCGTCCGGATCGCCGAGCCATCGCGCTGGCCGTCCGGCCATGAGTGATTCCAGCATCATGAAGGCGAGACTGTTGGAGGCGAAGGGTCCGTAAAAATCCGGCAGGTGCAGCACCAGCGTCTCCAGACGGCCCGGCTCGTGGGCCGCAATCGCCGCGTCCTCCTGCTCTTTCCGAAAGCGGCCTTTGCGCGTATCCGGGACGCGGGGATGCTCTTCGCTGACGCGCGCCGCACGCGGACGGCCGTAAGAGTACACGCTCGAAACCACAATCATCCGGAGCACGCCGGCCCGGCGCGCCGCTGCCAGCGCCTTTCGCATCAGCACGGGGTGTTCCGCAAATCGCGTGAACGGCAGCCCGACGCAATAAACTGCTGACTCCAGGCCCTGCAACGCGCGCGCCGCGGAATCCTCGTCCGCGATGTCAGCGGGGCGAATCTCCGCGCGCCCGGAGAAAAGCCGTGCCAGTCTCTGCTCGTCCCGGCCGATGGTGATGGGACGCCTTCCCCGCCGTCCCAGCTCATCCACGACCGCCCGACCCACAGCCCCTCCGGCCCCGATAATCCCGACCATCTTCTCCCTCCGCTGCCAGCCTGTTTTCCGGCGGCAGGAGTCAAATGCGTTCGATTTGAATACGCGCCCACTGGCCCGCCTGTTCCCTCAGAAACTCGCTGGTGGCAATGGCCGGCTGCCCGGACAGCCGCTCCACATCGCGCGTCACCAGGTCCAGCAGTCCCTCAGCGATAGCCCGCTCGTAACCCACCTGCAATTCAGCCAGCATCGGATCCATGCCACTGGCCTTCAGGTCGGCCAGCCTCGTTCGCGGATCCACGGACTCATAGGCGACTTGCCGGCCGCTGAGCTCGCCGGCCAGGCGGGCCAGCTCAGCAAAGCCGAGCGCCTCAGGGCCCGAGATTTCGTACGCGCGGCACGATTCGCCGCGCAGCAGCGCCCCGGCAGCGGCGCGGGCGCAGTCCTCGCGCGTCACGAAGGCGGCCCGGCCGTTTCCGGCGGCAGCGCGCAGCCTGCCGGTGCGGACGGCCTCCGGGAGCAGAAACAGGAGACTTTCGGCGTAAATGTTGTTGCGCAGCAGCGTGTATTCCACGCCGATTTCGCGCAGCAGATTTTCCGTGCGCCAGTGGTCCGGCGCGACCGGCACCGGTGAGGCCGGATCGGGGAACGTGATCGACGTGTAAACGATGCGGCCGACGCCTGCCTCGGCCGCGGCGCGGATGGCGCGCTCGTGCTGTTCGAAGCGCCGGCCCCAGGCCTCCAGCGTGTTCGTGCTGACGAGCAGCATCTGGCGCGCTCCCTGGAAAACGCCCAACAGCCGCTCCTCGTCCCAGGCGAAGTCAGCCTGCCGCACGGCGACGCCGCGCGAGGCCAGGTCGGCAAGACGGTCCGGATCCCGCGTGGTCGTCGCCAGCGGCCCCGCCCCCTGTTGGAGAAGCAGCTCGAGCACGCGCCGCGCCAGCTTCCCGCTGCCTCCGGTCACCAGAATCATTTCGCCTCCAGAATGTTGCCGCCGGACGTTATCCCATTTTCGCCCGAAAATGTTCTCACCGCGGACGGACGCCGGCAAGCCCCCCGTCGACTCCGATCACCTGCCCGGTGACCCAGGCGTTCTCCGGGTCAAGCAGCCAGGCCATGGCCGAGGCCACCTCCCCTGGACGTCCGATGCGTCCGAGCGCATGCATGGATTCGCTCGCCCTGCGCGACGCCTCGTTTGCCGTGATGCGCGCCGTCAGCGGCGTCTCCGTCAGCCCCGGCGCCACGCAGTTGACGCGGATGCCGCGCGGCGCATAACTCGCCGCCGCGGCAAGCATCAGCCCGATGATGCCTGCCTTGGCCGCGGCGATCGCCTCGTGATTGCCCAGTCCCACACGCGCCGCAGCGCTCGAGACCAGCACGATCGAGCCGCCGGCGTTCATCATTGCCTTTGCGGCCGCCCGCACCGTGGCGAACGCGGCGTCGAGATTGACCGACATTGTCGCCCGGTATTCGCCCTCCGTGGTCAGATGTGCGGGCTTAAGCAACAGCGAGCCCGTGCAAAGCGCCACGCCGTCCAGCCGTCCATGCCGCCCGGCAGCTTCCTGCACGGCCCGGTCGATGCTCTCCCAGGAGGCGGCATCAAAGAGGATGCCTTCTTCCCCGAGCGCACTCGCCACCGCCCGTAATCGTTCCGCATTCCTGCCGGCGGGGATGACGCTGCCACCCGAAGCATGGATGCGTTGGGCCAGCGCACTTCCGATGCCGCTGGTGACGCCGAGAATCAGCGTGACGGTTCCCGAGAATCCCATCCGGTGAGCCCTCCTTTTCGATCTGGCTGGCCGGAGTGCGAATGGCCGTCCGCCGTAGCCGCTCCAGCCTTGCGACGTTCACGCATTGGGTCTTCATCTGCCGCACGGTCCAGAGAACAGTCTCCTTGAATGGCATCCCCATGCGCTCAGTGACTGGACCATGCGCGCGTTGCGCCGTGGGATCTGCTTGAATTCCCTGGCAACTCCGGCCATCCAAAGGGCGGCCGTGCTCCCGACGGCCGTCTTCGGCAGCGGAGAGCGACCGCCGGGCTGATCGCCGACAAGAGGAAACAGGGTCATTGGGGACACCCTCCTTGACGATGCCCGCGAGAGCGCGCCCGCTTCAGAAACACGCGCCGGGCTGGGCTAGGATCGGTATATGACCCGGCCGCTGCGTCTCTGGTCTGCGGCTCTGCTGCCGCTGTTTGCACTTGCCCAGCCCAACCTGGATGAAACGGTCGAGCGCGCTCTGCGCACGTTCGAAGTTCCCGGCGCGGCGGTGCTGGTCGTCAAGGACGGCCAGATCGTCACCGCAAAGGGTTATGGCGTGCGCCGGCTTGGCGAGCCCGCCCCGGTGACGCCGCGCACCCTGTTCGGCATCGCTTCCAACACCAAGGCCTTCACTGCCGCGGCCATGGCCATGCTGGTCGACGAGGGCAAGGTCAGGTGGGACGACCGCGTCATCGACCATCTGCCGGAATTCCAGATGTCGGACCCTTACGTGACCCGTGAGATGCGCGTCCGCGACCTTTTCACACACCGCAGCGGACTCGGCCTTGGCGCGGGCGATCTCATGTACTTTCCGCCGTCCGATCTGGGCCGGGCTGAGATCGTGCGCCGGCTGCGGTTCGTGCCGCTCGCTCACAGCTTCCGCGAGCGGTACGACTATGACAACATCCTCTACATCGTCGCCGGCGAGCTGATTTCGCACGTCTCCGGCATGAGCTGGGACGACTTTCTCCGGACACGCATCTTCGAGCCGCTGGGCATGCGGTCCACCAACACGAGCGTCCGCGCCCACGGCGCGCAGGCCGAGATCGCCTACCCGCATGCCCGAGCTGAAGGAGCCTTGGTGGCGCTGCCGCTGGCCGACAGCGACAACTGGGGCGCCGCCGCGGGCATCAACTCCTGCATCGAGGACCTGAGCCGCTGGGTGCGGCTCCAGCTCAACCGCGGCGAATGGGCCGGCAAGCGGCTGTTTTCCGAAGCGCGCCACCGCGAGATGTGGACGCCGGTGACGTGGATCCCCGTGCGGCCCGGCGAGGGCGCGCTGGCACAGGTCGCGCCGCAGTGGTCGGCCTATGCGCTCGGATGGAACCTGAGCGATTATCGCGGGCAGCGCATCGTGCATCACAGCGGCGGCCTGGCCGGCATGGTCACGCGGACCGTGCTTGTGCCGGTGCTGAATCTCGGCGTCGTCGTGCTCACCAACCAGGAGTCCGGGGCGGCGCTCAATGCGATCGTGTACACGGTGCTTGATCACTATTTCGGCGCGGAGGCCGTGGACTGGATCGCCGTGCTCGAAGAGAACCAGAAGAAGCGCGAAAAAGAGGCCGCCGCAAAGGTCTCGGAGGCGATGGCCCGGCGCAACCCGGCATCACGGCCCTCGCTGCCGCCATCCTCCTACGCGGGGCGTTACCGCGATGCCTGGTACGGCGACGTGCTCGTGGAGGAGCGTGACGGCCGGCTTCGGATCCGCTTCAGCCACACGCCGTGGCTGGAGGGGACGCTGGAACATTTCCACTACGATACGTTTGTGGCCCGCTGGGACCGCCGCTGGCTGCTGGCCGACGCCTGGGTCACCTTCTCGCTGAAGCCGGACGGCTCGGTCGACGGAGTGCGGATGAGCGCCATCTCGCCGCTCACCGACTTCAGCTTCGACTTCCACGACCTCCATCTGCGGCCCGTTCCCGCGGATGCGAAGCCTTACTGACGCGCCCGCCGCAGCGGGACCCAGACAAGCGCGCCGCCCAGGCCGGCGAAGCCGAGCCAGGCCAGCCGGCCGCCCCATTGCGGGTACCACGAAAAGGCGTCGGCCCCGGTGAGCCACTGAGCCAGCGAGGGGACTCCCGCCAGAAACAGCGCCGCCAGAACGATGCCCGTGACCGCCTCGCCGGCGATCAGCCCGCTGGCCAGCAGCGTCCCTGCCTCGCCGGCGCGGCGGCGCGCGTCGGCCGAAGCCCGTTCAAGCAGGGCGTCCGCCAGCCAGCGGATTGCGCCCCCGACAAAAATCGCCGAACTTGTTTCAAACGGAAGATACATCCCAACGGCCACCAGCATCACCGAGCGGGCCCCGCAGAGGATCAGGGCCACGCCAAAGGCCAGGCCGGCCGCCAGCAGCCCCCACGCCATGCCACCTCCCACGATGCCCCGGGCAAGCTGCGCCATCAGCCCGGCCTGCGGCGCCGGCAGTGCGCGGCCGCCGATGCCGCCGGTGGCGAGGTTGGCCTCATGCAGCACGACGATGGGGATCAGAAGGAACATCGCCAGCAGCGCCACGGCCAGCATCTCGACGAGCTGCATCTTCCAGGGCGTGCCACCCAGCAGATGTCCGGCCTTGAGATCCTGAATCATGGAGCCGGAAACGGACACCGCCACCGCCACCACTGCCGCCACGCCCAGCACGGCGGCGGCCCCCGCCGCGCCGCGTACCCCGATGGCATTCATCAGCAGCGCCGCCAGGATCAGCGCGGAGAGCGTCAGTCCGCTCAATGGCTGATTGGAGCTGCCCACGAGCCCGACGAGATACCCGCCGGCGGCCGAAAGAAGAAACCCGGCAGCGCCCATCAGCGCCGTGGCGGCCGCGGCCGCCGCCCAGGAGCCGGTGAAGTTGTAATAAATGGCCGCAACAGGCAGCGCCAGCACGGCAATCCCCGCCAGCACAACGCCCGCGGGAAGGTCCCGTTCGGTTCGTTCCATACTGGCGGCCCCGCTGCGGCTCGCCTTCCAGGCGCCTGCCAACGATTGCACGAGCGACCGGCGCATGGCCCACATCGTGTTGGCGGCTCCAGCCAGCATCATCCCCACGGCCACCGGCCGCACGATGTTCATCCAGATGGTATAGGCGGCGACCTCGGGCGTGCGCGCGCCGGAACGCGCGGCAAAGTCGGGATCAAAGAACACGAGTAGCGGAATGAGCACCCACCAGGCGAGAATCCCGCCGGAGACGTTGATGGAGGCGTATTGCGGCCCGATAATGTAGCCGATTCCGAGCAGCGCAGGCGAAAGAGCCGGCGTCGCCCAGGCCACGCCTCCGCGGTGCGCCACTTCGCCAAGCGGGCGTCTGGCAAAGTCGAAATGCCGCACAATACTCGCCGGAAATGCGAGAAACCCCTCCGTGAATTCGCGGAAAACGGGCAGCCCTTTTTCGCTTTTCAGAATCTGGACGAGCGCCCCGATTCCCATGCCGCCGAACACCAGCCGCGGCGCCTCGCCGGACTCCTGCCCGGCTCGCACGATTTCGTAACTGGCCACGCTTTCCGGCCAGGGCAGTCCGGCATCGACACACAGGGCGCGGCGCAGCAGCACGATGAAGAGGATGCCGGCGAGCCCGCCCGCCAGCAGGATGAACGCCCCCTCCCAGTAGTGCGACCGCAGGTCCCGCCACAGCCGCTGCCCGTCGATCTCCACCATCAGAAATGCCGGCAGCGTGAAAATGGCGCCGGCCACCAGCGCTTCGCCAACGCTGGCCGCCGTGCGGGCGATGTTCTGCTCCAGCACGCCGCCCCGCCACTGTGGCAGCCGCGCCAGCGCCATGGCGACGACTGCCGCGGGGATCGTCGCCGCCACGGTCTGGCCCGCCTTCATGCCCAGATAGGCGTTGGCGGCGCCGAAGACAAAGGCGAGGAAGAGGCCAAGGCCCACGGCCTTCAGGGTGAGCTCGCGGGGCTCGGGCACGGTCGCATGGTTCACAAACTGATCCTACCGCAGGCCGCCCGCTGCACCCGGAACCGCACGTCGGCTAGAGTATGAAGAAGTTCCATGTCCAGCGGGAAGGCGAAACGGGGCAAAAAAGAGGGAAAAGAGAAGCCCGCCTCAGGGCCAAATCTGAACGATCCCTCGCTGTACATCAACCGCGAGCTCAGCCTGCTCGAATTCCAGCGCCGCGTGCTCGAAGAGGCGCAGGACCCTTCCAATCCGCTGCTCGAGCGCGTGAAGTTTCTCTCGATTCTCGGGTCCAACCTCGATGAGTTCTTCATGGTCCGCGTTGCCGGTCTCTACGGCCAGATGGAATCCGGCGCCGTCGAGACCGGCCCTGACGCGATGTCGCCCGCCGAACAGCTCGAGGCGATCCGCGAAGTTTACGAGAAACTTTTCGACGAGGCCCATAAGTGCCGAAAGGAGCTTTTTGCGGAGCTGAAAAAGCACGGCATCCTGCTCCTCGACTGGAATGATCTTTCCGACGCGCAGAGGGAAACCGCCACCCGTTTTTTCCATGACGTCATTTACCCCGTGCTCACTCCGCTGGCGTTCGACCCGGGCCGGCCGTTCCCGCACATCTCCAATCTCAGCCTGAACCTCGCCGTGCTGATCCGCCATCCCGGCGGCGAGGAACGCTTTGCGCGCGTGAAAGTGCCGGACACAATCCCGCAGATCGTGCCGTTGCACAAGCCGCCTTCCCGGCGCAGCGGCCGCCCGCTGACGTTCGTCTGGGTGGAGCAGGTCATCATGGCAAACCTGCGGGAGCTGTTTCCCGGCATGGAGATCGTCGAGGCTCATCCTTTTCACGTCACCCGGGACGCCGACATCGAAATCCAGGAGCTGGAAGCCGAGGATCTGCTGGAGAGCGTGGCCGAAAGCGTCCGCCAACGGCGCTTTGGCGCGGTGGTCCGGCTGAAAGTGCCGAAGAAAATGCCCGAGTCGATTCTCGAAATCCTCAAGACGAATCTCGAGATCGACGACAACGCCGTCTACCGCGTGGAGGGCCCGCTCTCGCTGGTCCGGCTGAAGCACATCGCCGCGCTTGACCGGCCGGACCTGAAGGACGCGCCCTTCACGCCGGCGCCGTTGCAGGGCCTCTCCGAGGAAGAAGACATCTTCGCGGCCATCCGCCGCGGCGACATCCTCCTGCATCATCCCTTTGACAGCTTTCAGCCGGTGATCGATTTTCTCCGCACGGCCGCGCGGGATCCCAATGTGCTCGCCATCAAGATGACGCTGTACCGGGTCGGGCCAAACGCGCCGGTGGTGGAGGCCCTGCTCGAAGCCAACGCGCGCGGCAAGCAGGTGGCGGCGCTCGTGGAGCTGAAGGCGCGCTTCGACGAGGAGTCCAATATTGAGTGGGCGCGGGCGCTGGAACGCGAAGGCGTGCACGTCGTCTACGGGCTCGTGGGCGTGAAAGTGCATTGCAAGGTGGCCATGGTCGTGCGGCGCGAGGGGCAGAAGATCCGCCGTTACGTGCATCTTTCCACCGGAAATTACAACGCGGTGACGGCCTGCCTGTACACGGACATCGGCCTGTTCACCTGCGATGAGGCAATTGGCGCAGCCTGCACCGATCTGTTTAACTACCTCACCGGTTATTCGGCAAAGAATGACTACGGGAAACTGCTGGTCGCGCCGGTCAACCTCCGCGAGAAATTCGAGGCGCTGATCCGGCGCGAAATCGCCATCGCCCGGTCCGGCAAGCCCGCCCATCTCATCTTCAAGATGAACGCCCTGGTCGATCCGCGCATCATCCGGCTGCTCTACGAGGCATCGATGGCGGGCGTCAGGGTAGAGCTGCTTTGCCGCGGCATCTGCTGCCTCCGGCCCGGTATCCCGGGCATCAGTGACAACATCCGCGTCACCAGCATCGTCGGCCGCTTCCTCGAACACAGCCGCATTTACTGGTTCCGCAACAACGGCGACGAGGAGGTGCTGCTCGGCTCGGCCGACCTCATGCCCCGCAACCTGAACCGCCGCGTCGAGACCCTCTTCCCGGTGGAGAAGAACTCGCTGATCCGGTATCTCCGCGACAGGGTGCTGGCCGTCTATCTCAGGGACAATGTGAAGGCGCGGCGCATGAAAAGGGACGGAACGTACGAACGGGTTCCGCGCAAGGCGGGCGACAGGCCCCTCAATGCGCAGCAATGGCTTCTTCAGATGAAATGCTCGAAAACGTAAACCTGAACCTCAGCCTGGGCCGCCAGGCCTGGCAGCGCGAGCTGCCGGCGCTGCAAAGGCGCCTCTTCGATCTGGAGAAGGCCTGCTGGGATCATGGCATTCCTTCGATCATCGTTTTTGAAGGATGGGAAGCGGCCGGCAAAGGCGGCGCCATTGCCACCCTCACCGCCCGTCTCGACGCGCGCGGCTTCAAGCTCCATACGATCACGCCTCCGCGCACCCACGAACAGGAGTATCCGTGGCTGTGGCGATTCTGGCTGAAGGCGCCAAACCGTGGCGAAATGGCCATCTTCGACCATTCCTGGTACCGGCGCGTGCTCGATGACCGCGTGGAGAAGCTCGTGCCGAAAAAGGAATGGCGAAAGGCCTATCTGGACATCGCCGAATTCGAGCGCATGCTCGCCGACGACGGGACGGTAATCCTGACATTCTGGTTCCATATCAGTAAAAAAGAACAGAAAAAGCGTTTCGAAAAAATCGAAAAAGATCCGCTGGAAAGCTGGCGCATCACCAAAGACGACTGGAAACGTCACGAGAAGTACGACCAATATCTCCGGGCCGCCGAGGAAATGTTTGAACGCACCGAAAGCGAATACGCGCCATGGACGATCGTCGAGGCCACCTGCCGGCGGTGGGCGCGGCGGAAGGTCTTCCAGACGATCATCGCGGCGCTGGAGCGCGCCCTGGGCCCGGCCGCTCCGCCGGTGGCCCCGGTCAATCCGCGGGATGCCGAGCTGCGCCGGGTCGCCGCCCGGGTCAGCGGCGAGGAGAACGGAGGCGCCTGATGCTCGAATCGCTCGATCTCACGCTCTCGCTGCCGCGCGACGAATACATGGTGCAACTGGCGCGCCGGCAGATCCAGCTCCGCGAACTCGGCTGGCAGGTCTATGTCCAGAAGCGGCCCGTGATCATCGCCTTCGAGGGCTGGGACGCCGCCGGCAAGGGCGGAGCCATCCGCCGCATTACCGAAAAGCTCGATCCGCGCGGCTATGTCGTCTACCCGATCAGCGCGCCCGAGGGCGAGGACAGGACACGCCATTATCTGTACCGCTTCTGGCGGCGCCTGCCTCCGCGCGGCCAGATCGCCATTTTCGACCGCACCTGGTACGGCCGCGTGCTGGTGGAACGCGTGGAGGGGTTCTGCACGGAAGACGCCTGGCGCCGGGCCTATAAGGAGATCAATTCCTTTGAGCGCCAACTGAAGGATTTCGGCACAATTCTGGCAAAATTCTGGATCCATATTTCCCGGGACGAACAGCTCCGGCGCTTCCGCGAACGCCAGAAGACGGGCTATAAGGCCTGGAAGCTGACCGCCGAGGACTGGCGCAACCGCGCCAAGTGGCCCGCCTACGAGCAGGCGGTGGAGGACATGCTGCTGAAGACGGGCACGATCACCGCCCCCTGGCGGCTGATCGAAGGAAACGACAAGTATTTCGCGCGCGTCAAAATCCTGTCCACACTCGTGGAGCTGCTCAGCGAGGAGCTGAACTACGAGCCCGCGGATCCGCTGAAGAAGCTCAGAAAAAAATGATGCTGCGCCTGCCCGCCGCACTGGTGCTGCCGGCGGCCCTGCTTGCGGCCGCGCCGCACGGGCGTTTTCAGCAAAGTGACTGGTCTGCCCCCATTCCCCTGCCCCGCGGGTCGATGCTCGTGGTGGGATTCCTCGGGGCCTGGGAGCGTTGGGACGACGACCGCCGCAGCGTCCGCCGCCTGGCGCTCCGCCTCAGGGAACGCAATGTGCCCGGTCTGTTTGTGGAAACGGCGGGCAACCACGACCGCCGTCTGGTGAAACGCCTGCTCATCGAGAGCCTGGACTACAACGGCGATGGCAGAATCAGCGCGGACGAAGCCTCCTCCGTGGCGCTCGTCTTTTACGGCCAGAGCTTCGGAGGCGCGGCCGCCGTGTACCTGGCCCGCGATCTGGCCCGCTACGGCGTTCCGGTGCGGCTCACCGTGCAGGTGGACAGCGTCGGCCGCCGCGACCATATCATTCCCGCCAATGTGGCCCGCGCGTTGAACCTCTATCAACGCGACCCCGGCCCGATCCGCGGCGAGCCGGTCATTCGCGCCGCCGATCCATCGCGCACCCTCATCCTCGGCAACATTCCGTTCACCTATCGACACCGGCAGGTCGACATGAGCGGCTATCCGGCCATCGCGCGGCGCATCGGACTGGCGCACTGGAAAATGGACAATGACCCGGCGGTGTGGGCCGTGGTCGAGGCGGCGATCCTCGCCGAGATCAGCCTCTGGCTGTCTTCCGCTTCGAAATAAGGCCGGCGCGCACTTTTCCCGGCAGCCGCGCAGTCACCAGCTCCCAGGAACGTCGAAGCCGGTCTTTCAGCTCCTGGGGCGGCATGGCGTCTGCTGTTTCCAGCGCCACCCAGTGTGCACGCGCCAGGTAAGGCGCCGGGACGATGCCCGGGCGCTCGACGAGTTCGGCAAACGTCTCTTCCTCCGTCTTGAAAGAAAGCCAGACAGGCCCGGGCTCCAGCGAGACCACGCAAAACATTTTGCCGCCGACTTTGAACACGAGTTCGCTGCCCCAGAGGATTTCCTCCGTGGCTCCCGGCATGGCGAGACACAAGGCGCGGATCCAGCCAACGTCCATGACGCCAGAGTACCCGCTTCCGGTTGACCGCGCCGCCGTGCGCGCCTATCATCAAGGCAGGCATGAGACGGCACCGGGACAGGACGGGGATTCGCAGGGGGCTGGCACTTTTTGTGGTCGCCGCCCTTGTGTCTCCGTCTCTGCCCGGCCAGTATCCACGAGGGCAATATCCTCCGGGCCAGTACCCTCCGGGGCAGTACCCTCCGGGACAATATCCTCCGGGGCAGTACCCGCCAGACCCTTATCCGTATCCGGGCTCCAGGGTTCCGGGCGGAATTCCCGCGCCGCGCATCCCCTGGCCCAAAAAGAAATCAAAAGACGAGGCCAGGAGAGGCGCCGTCGAAAAATTCGAAGGAATGCTCCGGCGGCTGGCGGAAAAAGAACTGGTTCTCGACACCCACGACCAGGGAATTCTCCGCTTCCGCCTGCTGGCGCGCACGCAGTTCCGCAATAAAAAGGGCGAGCCGGTGCGCGATTCGCTCCTCAAGCCGGGTGACCAGCTCGAGGTTCAGTGCGACGCCGATGATCCGGAAACGGCGCGCGTCGTCGTGTTCCTGCGCGAGGGCACGCCCGCCGAGCGCGAGGCGGCGGCGCGCCCGCTGGAGACGGCGGCGCCCGAAGCCGCGCCCGCGGTGGCCCCTGCTCCCGCCGCCGCTCCGCCTGCGCCCGCGGCCGCCCCGTCCGCCCGAGCGGAGCCCCCCGCTCCGGAAGAAGAACCCGAGGCGGACCCCATGATCGCCCGTGCCCGCGCGGCGATGGCGGAAATGGAGGCGGCGATGCCGGATTTTCTGGTCGAACAGGTCACCACGCGTTACGTCAGCTTCAACAATGAAGCCTCCTGGAACCGGCTCGATGTGATTGAGGCAGAGCTTGCGTGGTCCGGCGGCAAGGAAGAATACCGCAACGTGCGTCTCAACGGGCGTCCGATGCAGGGCAACCCGGAGACCACCGGCGCATGGTCCACGGGCGAGTTTTTCACCACGGCGGCTGATATCCTCAGTCCGGCCACGCGCGCTTCGTTCGTGCGCCTGGGGCGTGAAACCGCGGGCGGGCGGCCTGCCGTGGTCTTCGAGTTCTCGATCCGCCCGGAAAATTCTCATTGGACTCTCGTCGCCCCTTCCGGCGAAAGGCTCAAGCCGGCGCAGAAAGGTCGCCTCTGGATCGACGAGCAGACAGGCCGCCTGCTGCGGATCGAGCAGCGGGCTGTGTCCATCCCTGCCTCGTTCCCGCAGGACAAGGCCGAATGCACGGTCCAGTTCGCTCCCGTGACGATTGCTGGCGCCAACCTACTGATGCCCGCGCGGGCCGAGACGCGCGGCTGCGAACGCGGCACGGTGAACTGCTCCCGCAACGAGATCGTCTTCCGCAACTACCGCCGCTTTCAGGCCGAGTCCACGCTCGTGTTCAAATAGCGGGCGGAATCGCCACTGCGCCTGTTAGCCTGAGGACAGGCCGGATGCGTCGCGACGAGTCATTCTTCAAAGGCCAGGAACTGATCCTGCTCTACATCGCAAAACGCCTGCGCGAGGCGAAGGCGGTGGAGGAACTGCTCACACAGGCGGGCATCGATTACCTGGTGGAAGCGGACCTCTACATGGGTGGATTCCTGTTCCGCCGCGCGCTGCACGGGGCATTTTTCTACGTCACGCCGGATGTGGACGCACGCGCGCGCGAGTTGATGTGCGCCAGCGGTTACAGGCCCTACAATCCCGACAGCATGGACTGAACGCGGCACGCGAAACCGTCTACTCTTCCGGTGTCAGCGGGCCGCGCTGAGACCCTCTCTCTATGCGAGCAGCGCTGCGGCAACGGCGCGCGTCACGGCCCCGAATCGTTCGGGCCTTTCGTGCACGATGCCGCGGCCAGGCCGGCACTCCGCCACGAGCGCCCGGCCCCCGGAAAACTCCAGCCACGCCTGCCAGCGCGGCGGCAGTTCGCGCGTGTGAGGCCACCATGCCGGCTCGGGCCGGGCCACAATGCGCCGCAGATCGCGTAGCCCGCGCTCGCGGCAGGCACGGGCCAGCTCGGCCCACGGAGTGGCCGAAGTCAGCTGGATGCGTTCAATGCGCAGCGCAGGGCCATGCTCGCCGCGTCCTGCGGCGGGCATCAGGGGCAGAGACGTCATGGCGAGCACCGCCCGGCGCGAAACAGGCATCAACGAACACGGCCCGCAAGTCCCACACGGCACGCTCGGCACGTCCTCCCCGCTTATCGTAGCGTGCCGGGAACCGGTATAGTCTGAGAGGAAGCGCATGCCGGAGGCGAACCGTCCGGGAGTCCTTGTCGTCGATGACGAGTTGAACCAGCGCTCTGCGCTGGCCAGCATGCTGGAGGCCTGGGGTTACCGCACCGAAACCGCGGCCGACGGCAGGGAGGCGCTCGAGAAACTGCGTGAATTCGATGCCGCGGCCATTGTTACGGATCTCATGATGCCAGGCATGGACGGCGCCGAACTGCTCCGCCGTCTGCGGGAGCTGGGCAACGCCCCGCCCGCCATCGTGCTCACCGCTTTCGGCAACATCGAGACGGCCATCCGCATGGTGCATGACCTCGGGGCCTTCTGGTTCCTCGAAAAGCCCTTGCAGACGGGCGCGCTGCGCCTGTTGCTGGAGCGGGCCGTGGCGCAGCGGCGCCTGGCCGAATACAGCGAGCGGCTCGAGCGGCAGCTCAGCTCCCAGGGCGTGCTGGGCGATCTGGTGGGCGCATCGCCGCCGATGCGCGAAATCTTCTCGCTGATCCGCCAGGTGGCTCCAACGTCGGCCACCGTGCTGATCACGGGCGAAAGCGGCACCGGCAAGGAGCTGGCGGCGCGGGCGCTGCACCAGTTGAGTCCGCGCCGCGACGGACCGTTCGTCGCCATCAACTGTGCGGCCATGCCGGAAACGCTCATCGAAAGCGAACTGTTTGGCCACGAAAAGGGCGCGTTCACGGGCGCGCTGGAACGGCGGCGCGGCTGCTTTGAACTCGCCCACGGAGGCACGCTGCTGCTCGACGAGATCGGCGAGATGCCGCTGGCGACACAGGCCAAGCTCCTGCGCGTCCTTGAAGAGAGACGCGTTCGGCGGCTGGGCGGCGCCCGCGAGATCGACGTGGACGTACGAGTGATCGCCGCCAGCAACCGCCGTCTGGATGATGAAGTGCGCGCCGGCCGCTTCCGCGAAGATCTGTATTTCCGCCTCCACGTGTTCGAAATCCGCATGCCGCCTCTGCGCGAGCGGCTGGCCGACCTGCCGCTCCTGTGCGAGGCCATGATTGCCGAACTCAACCAGCGCCACCAGTGCCGCGTGACGGGTGTCTCGCCGGATGCGCTCGAGTGGCTTCGCCAGCAGAGCTGGCCCGGCAACGTCCGCCAGTTGCGCAACGCGCTGGAGCGCGCCGTCATCCTCGCCGGCTCCGGCCCGCTCGGCCGGCAGCATTTCGACTCATCGGCATTCTCTCCATCAAAGCTGGATGCGGCCGCCGCGGCAGGCAACGAAATCCGGCTGCCGATCGGCACGACAGTGGATGAGGCAGAACGCGCGCTGATCGAGGCGACGCTGCGCTACACGAACAACAACCGCACGCGCGCCGCGGCCATCCTGGGCATCAGCCAGAAAACGCTGTTCAACAAGCTGCGCGAGTACGGCGCCGAGCAGGCGGGGGAGTAGGCGATGTCGCTGCGGGCGCGCGTGATGCTGACCACCATCGGGCTGGTGGCCGCGGTGGCGCTGACGCTCATGGTGGTGGAGCTGCACACACTGATTTCCGTGTCACTCCAACACACGGGCGACCGCGCCCACATGACCGCGCAGTTCGTCAAGCGCTATGTGCTGGACCGCGCGGGCCGCGCCAGCCGCGACGCGGGCACCATCGCGCCTCTGGATGAACTGATCCACCACTGGCAGGAAGCGATCCGCACAGACGCCGAGCTGCCGGAACTGCTCGCCTCGACGCTGGCGCAGACGAGGACACTCATCGAAATTTCCGTTTCCGACGGCAGCGGCCGGATCCTGGCCAGCTCGAACCCGGCTCGCCGCGGACAGCTCATGCAGCCGCGCGTGCCGCTGCGCAGGCTGCTCGAGATGGGCCCGCTCGACAAGCTCCAGGCCGTGCTGGGAGGCCACGTCGATTATGAAGACCGTGTCGAGCTGGGTGTGGAGCTGCCTGGAAACAGCCGCCGCGAGGTGGTCTTCGCGATCCAGGTGTTGGTCTCCTCGGTGTTGCTGCGCGATGCCATTGTCCCGGAGCTGCGCCAGTCGGCGCTGGCGTCGCTGCCGCTGCTGCTTCTTTCGGTGGCGATGGCCTGGCTGATGGCGCAGGCGGCGCTGCTTCCGCTGAAAGGAATCAGCGAGACCATTGACCGAATCCGAAGCGGCGAAACCGCGCTGCCGGAGGCCGCGCCCACGGCGCGCGAGATCGCTGCCGTGCAGGAGAAGCTCCGCCTGCTGGGCGAGCAGTTCCGCGGCGCGCAGGCAGGGGCCGAGCAGCTCCGCGGCAGCGTCGAACGGATGATCGAAGGGCTGGAAGAGTCCATCCTGCTGTTTGGCAGCGACGGGCGGCTGGTCGTTTGTAGCGAAGCCGCCGAGCGCCTCCTCCACGTGCCGCGGCAAAAGGTGACCGGCCTGCGTGCCGACGTTCTGTTCCCGCAGGAGACGCCCATCGGCTCGCTTCTGTCCCAGGCGCTGGCTTCGCGCACGCCCTTCAAGGAGGCGCGCGCCGGCAGGCTGCTGGCCAGTCTGGATTTTCTTCCCCAGGGGGCATTCCTGCTGCGCCTTCGCGACGCCGAAGGCCGCCGTCTGGTGGAGACTCAGTTGAACCTGAGCTCGCGGCTGGCTGCCATCAGCCGGCTCACCAGCGGCGTGGCGCACGAAATCAAGAATCCCCTCAACTCCATTGCCCTGCGGCTGGAGCTGTTGCGCTCGCGCGTACTGCCTGAACTGCCCGAAGCACAGCAGGAGATCGATGTCATCGCCCAGGAGATTGTCCGGCTGGACCGCGTTGTGCGGACATTTCTGGATTTCACCCGCCCGGTGGAGTTGCAGACGGAACCGCTGGACATTGCCCGCCTGACCGGCGAACTGCTGGCCCTGCTCGGGCCGGAGGCGGAGCGGCAGGGAGTGCAACTTGAGAGCGAAGGACTGGAACAGCCTGCCCTTGTACGTGGCGACGCCGGACTTCTCAGGCAGGCTCTGCTCAACGTACTGCGCAACGGTCTGGAGGCCATGCCGGAAGGCGGAAGGCTTTCGGTGCGGCTGCGGAAATCCGCCGGACAGGCGGACCTGGAAATTTCCGATACGGGCCCGGGAATTCCGCCACAATTCCGGGAAAAAGTCTTCAATTTATATTTTACGACCAAGCAGAACGGAACGGGAATCGGGCTGGCCATGACCTACCGGGCCGTGCAGCTCCACAACGGTTCGATTGAGATCGGAGACGCTCCGGGCGGCGGAGCGGCCTTCTACATCCGGCTTCCGCTGGAAGCGGAGGTGCCGGCGTGAGCGCGCGGATCTTCGCCGCGGTACTGGCCGCCGCGTTGCTGCTCGGCGGGGCTGCATGCCGCCGGCGCGCTCCCGCAGCAGCGCCGCCGGCGCCCCCGCCGGCCTTCCAACCGCCCCCGCCCATTACGCCTGCGCCCGTCCCGATGGAAGAGCCCGCGCCGGCCGACCGACAGCAGCCCCCGGCCGCGCTGCCCAAACCGCCGCTACCAGCGGCAACGGAACAGCTCCCCCCACCGCCAAAGCCCTCCCGCGCGCGCCGGGCGGCGCCGCGCCCTCCCGCTCCAAAGCCGGAGGAGCCTCCCGCCGCGCCCCAACCGCCGGCAGAAACGCCGCCGGCGGTGCCTCAGCCGAGGCTCGGCGAAGTGCTGCCGGGAGATGTCGCCTCGCAGTACGCGCGCCAGCTCGATGCGGACCTGGCCGCCGCCCGCCGCGTTCTCAACTCCCTCCGTGGCAGGAATCTGTCCCGGGAGCAGGCTGACCTGGCCAACCGCATCCGGACTTTCCTCCAGCAGGCCGAGCAGATCCGCCCGCGCGATCTGGCGGCGGCGGCCGAGCTCGGCCGCCGTGCCGCCCTGCTGGCGCAGGAACTCGAACGCGCGCTGCGCTGAGCTACTTCCGCGGTGGCGCCGTCAGGAACTTCCACACCGTCGTCGAGCGATACTCCTGACCGGGCTCGAGCACCGTGGAAGGGAACTCCGGCCGGTTCGGCGAATCCGGGAAATGCTGCGTTTCCAGACAGAATCCGGAACGGCGCGGATACGCCTTGCCGCCCTTTCCGATGACGGTGCCATCCAGGAAATTGCCCGTGTAAAACTGCATCCCCGGCTCGGTAGTCCACACCTCCAGCACGCGCCCCGTGGACGGCTCCGTGACCCGGGCTGCGAAGCTGAGGCCATCACCCTGCCGGTCAAGCACGAAGTTGTGGTCGTAGCCGCGGCCGCGCCGAATCTGCTCGTCGTCGGCGTCAATGCGCTCGCCAATGCGCCTGGGCTTGCGGAAATCGAACGCCGTGCCCTCCACCGGACGCAGCTCTCCCGTCGGGATCAGTCCCTCGTCCACCGGCGTAAAACGGCTGGCGTTGATCTGGATTTCATGATTCAGGATGTCGCCATTTCCCTGTCCGGCCAAATTGAAATACGTGTGATTGGTCAGATTGACCACGGTCTTTTTGTCCGTTGTCGCACGGTAATCGATGCGGAACGTGTCGTCATCCAGCAGCGTATACCGCACTTCCGTGGCCAGCGTGCCGGGATAGCCCTCTTCACCGTCCGGGCTGGTGTAGCTGAGTACCAGCGTCTGCGAGTCCGCGCCGGACTCGGTGCGCGCTTTCCAGAGCCTGCGGTCGAAGCCCTCGTTGCCGCCGTGCAGCGAGTTTTCGCCGTCATTCTTCGCCAGCTGATAAGTCACCCCGTCCAGCGTGAAGCGTGCCTTGCCGATGCGGTTTCCGTATCGGCCGATGATTGCGCCGAAATAGGGGTGTTTGCCGAGATATCCGGCCAGGGTTTCAAACCCCAGCGCGACATCGGCCAGCAGGCCCTTCCCATCATAGGTCTTCAGCGTGACAATAATGCCGCCGTAATTCGTGATGGCGGCCTCCACGCCATTCCTGTTTTTCAGGATGAAAAGCTGAGCAGTTTCACCGTTCGGCAATTTTCCGAATTCCTGAACAGTCACGGACCCTCGAGCTCCTTTGTCAACGGATTTGCAGGAGGCAAGCAGCGCCGCCGAGGGCAGCGCCGCCTGCAACCACTGGCGGCGAGTCGGATGTCCCACCGTCAAAACACCTCCCTCGTTTTCGCTTCATACGGGCCCGCCACCGGCACCAGCCGGTAGCGGTAGCTCATCGGCTGGGATGAGTCGATCCGGTAAGCCGGCATCGGCAGCGCGTTTGGCGACCAGCTGTCAATGCCGCCCACGCCCATCTGTTTCCAG
Organism: Bryobacteraceae bacterium; assembly: GCA_026002855.1. Lineage (NCBI taxonomy): Bacteria > Pseudomonadati > Acidobacteriota > Terriglobia > Bryobacterales > Bryobacteraceae > Bryobacteraceae bacterium. The sequence continues at coordinate 3,161,675 of BPGD01000001.1, read as the reverse complement.
TCGAGGTTGACGTAGATGGGCCCCTGCGGCTGCATCTGGAACGAGTAGGCCGCGCGCTCCATGTCCTCCTTTGTGAACCTGCGCGCGGAAACGGAAAGCTCCGGCGCGCCCACGGCCAGCAGCCCAAGGCCCTGGGCATTGGTCCAGGCACTCCAGCGCACGCCGGTCTTGTTGCCGTTTTCCTGCGGGCGGGAATATTCGACCCATTCTTTCTCCACCATGCTTTGGTAGACGCCGATCCGTTCGAACTGGCGGTCGATGTATGTTTCCGCGGGGCCGCGGCCGTACCACGACCAGTTGTTGAAACCGCGTGCCAGCACAAGCTCCGAACCGAAACGAGGCATCATCGCCCGCTTCTCCTCACCCGGCTGGTAGGACATCTCGACAAGGATCTCGCCGTTGCCGTAAATGGTGAACGTCCAGGCGGCCGTGGCCCCGCCCATCCCGTACAGCCCGGCCTTCACCGCCACGCGCGCCGTGCGCTCGTCAACCCGTTCGAGCTTCGCCTCGGTAATCGTCATGCGCGGCGCGGCCTCCCGCCACAGAAACCAGTTCTGCGCCGGATCCCGCTCGATCCGCGCTCGCATCGCTTTCCATGCGCCCAAATCATTGTCTGTAGGAGCCCGCCAGAAGTCCGGCAGCGGACCGCGCTCCAGGAGCAGCACACCCTGATACCTGTATTCGGTAAAGGTGCCGACACGCGGATCGAAGATCGCCCGAATCAACGGACTCGACAGAACGAAAATTCCGTCCTTCTCATCAATCTTCAGCGCCGGCGACCGGGAAAAGTCCGCCTTCGGACCCCCGGCTTTCCAGGGCAGCGCAAACTGTTCCCAGGCGATTTCATGTCCAGCCGGCGCCCAGCGTGTGGCGTTTTTCAGCCGGAAGCTGAGATTCAGCCAGTATTCGGCGCCAGGCTTCGGAGTAATTTTTGGCAGATTCAGCGCGAATTCCGCTTCCCCGCCGGGCTCGATGTCCAACGCCGGCAACGTGCCGGTGGCAAGCGCGCGGCCCGACTCCTGCACGCTCCACTGTCCCACCGCGTAGTCCCGCGGATTGAGGAACTGGAACCAGTTCTTCACGCGGACCCTGCCCTGGGCCAGATCCACGGGCGAGGCATGGAGATAGCGATAGGCGTATTTGATCGCCGCCAGCCCCGGATGCGGCGTGCGGTCCCCGGAGACCAGTCCATTGCAGTTGAAGTTGTTGTCATTGCGCACTCCGGACTTGTCTTCCCACCAGCCGCCATAGGCGAGGAAATGCGTGGCTGGCGTATTGACACGATATTCTCCGGGCACCGGCACGCGCAGGGACTGGTCCACCCAATCCCACACAAATGCGCCCTGCGCGTTGGTGCCCGAGTAGAAAATGTCCCAATATTCCTTCAGACCTCCGGTCGAATTGCCCATCGAGTGCGCGTATTCGCACAGCAGCAGCGGCTTGTCCGGCAGCTTGGCTGCCTCCTCCGCCACGCGCGCCGGAGGCGGATACATGAAGGAATTGATGTCGAAATTTGCTCCCCGATTCGCGCTCGATCCTTCGTAATGCCAGGGCCGCGACGGATCGCGCTGTTTGGCCCATTCGTACGTCAGACGCGCGTTCAGTCCGTCGCCGCTCTCGTTGCCCATCGACCAGATGATCACCGACGGGTGATTCTTGTCGCGCTCGATCATGCTGCGCACCCGTTCGAGATACGCCCGGGACCATTCAGGCGACTCGGTAAGGAGGTTGCCTTTGGGCCCGTTGCCGTAATGGTGCGCCTCAATGTTGGCCTCGTCGATGACATACAGGCCGTAGATGTCACAAAGCTCGTACCACAGCGGGTGGTCCGGATAGTGCGACGTGCGCACCGCATTCACGTTGTGCCGCTTCATCAGTTCGATATCGCGAATCATCAGATCGCGCGACATCACTTTCCCGGTCACGGACGAATGCTCGTGGCGATTGACGCCCTTGAAGATCACCGCCCGCCCGTTCACCAGAAGTTTCCCGCCCCGGATCTCGACCTTGCGGATGCCGACGCGTTGCGGAATCACCTCGATGATCGCGCCGGCGCCGTTCCTGAGCGTCAGCAGGCCCTCGTAGAGGTACGGGATCTCCGCGCTCCACAGCCGCGCATTCGGCACGGCGAGCGCAAGCTCGACCTGCGGCGCGCACTTGGCGCTGGCCGTCCCGGCGGCTTTGCCGGAGGCGTCCCGCAGTTCGAACTCCAGCGTGCAGTCCTTCGGCTCGAGGATCTCCGCCTTCACCCTGACCCTGGCATCCCGGTAGGCCGCGTCCAGGTCCGTGTGCACTTCGAAGTCCCGCACGTGCGTGGCGGCGGTGGACCAGAGGAAGACTTCACGGTAAATGCCGCTCATCCGCCACATGTCCTGGTCTTCGAGATAGGCGCCGTCGCCAAAGCGGTACACCTGCACGGCGAGCGTGTTCAGGCCGGGTTTGAGGACTTTGGTGATGTTGAATTCCGCCGGCGTGCGGCTGTCCTCGTGGTAGCCGATGAATTGGCCGTTTACCCACACGTAAAAGCAGGAATCAACGCCGGCAAAATGGAGATAAACCGTGCGCCCTTTCCAGGTATGTGGCACCGTAAATGTGCGCCGGTAACTGCCGACCGGATTGAAATCGTAAGGCGGCGACGGCATTTTATTGCGGTCCTGCGGGAACGGATACAGCCAGTTCGTGTAAATGGGGATGTCAAAGCCATGCATCTGCCACACGCCCGGAACCGGCATCGTGCGCCAGCCCGAGTCGTCATATGAGGGCCGATGGAAATCCGTGGGCCGGTCCGCCGGGCGCAGCACGCCGCGGAACTTCCAGTCCCCGTTGAGAGAGAGCATCCACGGAGACCTCGCCGGATCAAAGGTACGGGCCGTGGCCGCATCGGGGTAGATCATCATCGTGGCGCGGGGCGGCTCCACGCCGATCGTGGTGATGGCCGGATTGTCCCATTCCGGAGGCGCCGCCAGCGCCAGCGCGAGCGGGACGGCAAGCAGAAGAACGAGTCTGCGGAACAGCATGAGAACAGGCTCCTGGAAGTCCGACATCGACGATATCACAACGGTGCAAGGGATTCGCCGCGGCGACGCCGAGGGATGCCGCCCGCCCGCGGTTTCTCTATCATGAGGGTCAGAAGGCGCGGGCAATCGGCCCGCCGAGGTGCGCCGATGCTGATCGTTCATGTTCATGTGTGGGTGAAACCCGAGTCAGTGGAGGCCTTCCGGGAGGCCACAATCGAGAACGCCAGCGCCAGCCTGAAAGAGCCGGGGGTGGCGCGGTTTGACGTGATCCAGCAGATGGACGACCCGACAAAGTTCGTCCTGGTCGAGGTATACCGCTCGCCGGAGGCGGCGGCCGCGCACAAGGAGACGCCACACTACGCGAAGTGGCGGGACACGGTGGCGCCGATGATGGCCCAGCCGCGTTCGAGCGTAAAATTCACCAACATTTTCCCTGGCGACGAAGGCTGGTGATGCAATGACGTGGGAATTCGCCACCGCGCAGCGCATCGTCTTTGGCCCGGGCGCGGCGCGCGAGATCGCGCCGGCGGCGCGCGGCTTTGGCAAGCGCGCTTTGCTGGTCACCGGGCGCAACCCCCGCCATGCGGCGCGCCTGGTGGCGGACCTGCACAAGGCGGGCGTCGGCTGCACGCCCTTTCCCACCGACGGCGAACCCACGCTCGACACCGTGCGCACCGGAGCGGAGACGGCCCGCCGGGAAGGGTGCGACCTCGTGATCGCCTGCGGCGGAGGCAGTGCGCTGGATGCCGGCAAGGCCATCGCCGCCATGCTGGCCAACCCCGGCGATGTGCTCGACTACCTGGAAGTGATCGGTGGCGGGCAGCCGCTTGCGCACGCCCCTGTGCCTTTCATCGCCGTGCCGACCACCTCCGGCACCGGCAGCGAGGCCACGCGCAACGCCGTGCTCCATTCGCCCCAACACGGCGTCAAAGCAAGCCTGCGCAGCCCGCTGATGCTTGCGAAACTCGCCGTCGTCGACCCTGAGCTGACGCTGACTGCGCCTCCTGCCGTCACCGCTGCAACGGGCCTGGACGCACTGGCCCAACTGCTCGAACCGTTCGTCAGCGTCCGCGCCAATCCCATGACCGACATGTTCTGCCGCGAGGGACTGTGCCGCGCCGGCCGTTCGCTTCAGCGCGCCTTCCACGACGGCGACGATCTGGGGGCGCGCACGGACATGGCCCTGGCAAGCCTTTTGAGCGGCATGGCGCTGGCCAACGCCGGCCTCGGCGCAGTGCACGGATTTGCGGCGCCGGTCGGCGGTTCATTCCCTGCCCCGCACGGCGCCGTCTGTGCGGCCCTCCTGGCCCCGGTGACGCGCGCCAACCTCAGGGCGCTGCGCGAGCGCGCCCCAGGGAGTCCTGCGCTGGCCCGCTACGATGAAGCCGCACGCATCCTGTGCGGGCCGCAGGCGGAGGCCGATGAGCTGGCCGTGTGGCTGGATGGGATCCGGCAGGAGCTCGAAATCCCGCGGCTGTCCGCATACGGCATCCGCGAGGAACACATCCCGGAGCTGTGCAGGAAGGCGGCGCGATCGAGCAGCATGAAGGGCAATCCGGTGGCGCTGAGTGAAGAAGAGCTCGCCCGCGTGCTGCGCGAAGCGCTGTAATCACGGTTGACCCATTCTGGAGTTTTCGATACGCTTATCGCAGACTTACGCCCGCCCGGCGGCGCTCTGAGGAGTTGCGGATGGCTGATCTTCACAGGCTGTATGACGCAGTGCTCAACGGCGACCAGAAAACTGCGGTGGCCGTGACGAAAGAGGCCCTGGACGAGGGCTGCGACCCGATGGAGCTGATCACGAAATCCATGGTCCCCGCGATGGACGAGGTCGGCAGGCGCTTCGAGTGCGAAGAGTATTTCGTGCCCGAACTGCTGCTTTCGGCGCGCGCGATGAAAGGCGCGCTCGAGCTGCTGCGCCCGCTGCTGGCGGCTAGCGGCGCTCAACCCGCGGGCCGCGTCGTCATTGGCACGGTGAAGGGCGACCTTCATGATATCGGCAAGAATCTGGTTGCGTCGATGCTCGAAGGCGGCGGCTTCGAGGTGATCGACCTGGGCGCTGATGTTGCTCCCGAAAGGTTCGTTGAAGCGGTCCAGGAAAAGCGGGCCTCAATTGTTGCGCTTTCCGCCCTGCTCACGGTGACGATGCCGTCGATGCGGCGCACCATCGAGGCTTTCGAAAAAGCCGGGCTGCGGGAGAGCGTCAAGGTGATGGTCGGCGGCGCGCCGGTCACTCCGCAGTTCGCCCGCGAAATCGGCGCCGACGGCTACGGCGAAAATGCCACCGCCGCGGTGGCCCTGGCCCGGCAGTTCGTTCAGGCCGCCCGGCAATAGCCGCCATGCCGCCACTGGATCCATGGACGGGCCGCGGGGTGGTGATCACCGACGGCGCCTGGGGCACGCGCCTTCAGGCGCTTGGCCTCGAGCCGGGCGCGCTGCCGGACGCATGGAACCTGGCGCGTCCCGAGCTGGTCCTCCAGGTGGCGCGCGAATATGTGGAGGCCGGCAGCGAAGTCATCCTCACGAACACGTTCCGCGCGAACCGCATCGCACTGGCTGAGGCCGGGCTGGCCGGAGAGGTTGGCGGGATCAATCGGGCAGGTGTCGAGATCAGCCGCCGCGCCGCCGCCGGCCGCGCACTCGTGTTTGCCTCCATCGGCCCCTCCGGCAAGATGTTGATCAACGGCGAAGTCAGCGCGGAAGATCTGGATCGCGCCTTCACCGAACAGGCCGAATCGCTGGCCCAGGCGGGCCCGGATGCCCTGCTCGTGGAGACGATGAGCGATCTGGGGGAGGCGCGAATCGCAGCGCGGGCGGCACTCGCCACCGGGCTGCCCGTCATCGTGTCGTTCGCGTTTGACACGGGCCGGAACCGCGACCGCACGATGATGGGCGTGACGCCGGAGATGGCCGCGGCAGAGATGCGCGCCGTTGGCGTGGATGCGGTCGGAGCCAACTGCGGCGCAGGCATCGAGCGCTTCGTGCCGCTCTGCGCACGGCTGAAGGCGGCCAGCGGGCTGCCCGTCTGGATCAAGCCCAACGCCGGCCTGCCTGCGTGGCGCGACGGTCGCGCAGTTTATCTCGGATCGCCTGAACAGTTCGCCGCGCACCTGGCTCCACTGGTCGAAGCCGGCGCCGCATTTGTCGGCGGTTGCTGCGGCACGACGCCCGATTTCGTTCGCGCTCTGGCGGCCGCCCGGGAGGCTTTGTGAAACTGCGCCTGATCAGTTGCGAGGTCCTTTACCGTGAGATGTGCGACGCGGTGGCGCGGTCGCCGCACCTTGTCGACGCCGCGTTTCTCCCCAAGGGATGGCACGACCTCGGCGGCAAGAGGATGTCCGCGCTCGTCCAGGAAAGGATCGACGCCGTGCCCCGCGGCGCCTATGACGCCATTCTGCTCGGCTATGGACTGTGCGGCAACGGACTCGACGGCATCGAGGCGCGCCACACGATGCTCGTGCTGCCGCGCGCGCATGATTGCATCGCGCTGCTCATGGGCGGGCGCCAGCGCTACCAGCAGTTCTTTGAGGAGCACCCGGGAACGCTCTACCGCTCCACCGGCTGGCTTGAACGCGGCAAGGGGCTCCGCCAACTGACCCACGCAACCGCCGGCCTTGACGCCACACTGGAGGAGCTTGTCGCAAAATATGGCGAAGAAAACGGCCGCTATTTATATGAGGAATTGACCTGCTACCGCCAGAATTACCAGCGGCTCGTCTACATCGAAACCGGCCTTGAATCCGACCGCCGTTTTGAAGAAGAATCCCGCTGGGAAGCGGCCGAAAATGGCTGGGAATTTCAGAAAATCCGCGGCAGCCTGGAGTTGTTCCGCCGCCTCGTCAACGGCGACTGGGGCGGCGGGGAATTCCTGCTCGTCCAGCCGGGCGAGCGGATCCGGGCCACATATGACGACCGCGTGGTTTCCGTGGAGACCGTCCGGGAAATCGTGGGTTGAGGAGCGCGCATTGCGCCGGAGGTGTCACCAATGACGGGAAAGGAAAGGCTCCTGGGCCGGATCCGGCATGAGCCAATCGACCACCTGCCCCTGATGCCGATCACGATGATGTTTGCGGCGGACTTCGCCCGGGTTCGGTACGGCGACTACGCCCGCGACCACCGCGTGCTCGTCCAGGCGCAGCTTGCTGCCGCCCGACGCTTCGGCTTCGACCATGTGAGCGTGATTTCTGATCCGGCCCGCGAGACCGCCGATCTCGGCGGGACCATCGAGTGGTTCGAAGACCAGCCACCGGCCATCGTCGAAAGCTGCGCCCTGCTTCAGGAGAAAAGCCGGCTGGCCCGGCTGCCCTTGCCGGACCCGCTCGCGCCCGGCAGCCGGATGAAGGACCGGGTGGACGGCGTGGCGCTGCTCGCGCGCGAGGCCGGCAACGAACTGCTGGTGGAAGGCTGGGTGGAAGGCCCATGCGCGCTGGGGGCGGATCTGCGCGGACTCAACACGCTGATGCTGGATTTCATCGACGATGCGCCCTTCGTCGAGGCGCTGTTTGACTACTGCGTGCGGGCCGAATCCGCCTTTGCCCGCGCGCAGATCGAAGCCGGCGCCGCCATGATCGGCATCGGCGACGCGGCGGCCTCGCTCGTGGGCCCGCGGCTGTATGAGCGATTTGTGCTGCCGTACGAAAAGAAACTGGTGGCCGCCATCCACGAGGCGGGCGCGCCGGTCAGGCTTCACATTTGTGGCAATACGCGCAAAATCGCCCGTGGAATGGGCGAAACCGGTGCGGAAATTGTCGATCTTGATTTTCTGACGCCGATGGCCGAGGCCCGGGCCGCCATGCCCGAACCGCAGGTGCTGCTCGGCAACATCGATCCGGTCCGCGTGTTGCGCGATGCAACGCCGGAAGGGATCGAGGCCGCGCTGGATGCCTGTTACCAGGCCGCCGCACCGTCGTGGATCGTTGGACCAGGGTGCGAAGTGCCTCGCGGCACGCCGCATGAGAACATGGATGCGATGACGCGCTTCGCGCGCAGCCGGCTGTGAAACTCACGTTGCGCCCCCTGCCCGGCAGGCGCCTGGCCGAACAGTTGCGCGAGGCCGGCCTGGAGTTTCCCTGCGGCGGAGAGGGCATCTGCGGCGGCTGCCGCGTGCGCGTGCTCGACGGCAAGATCCCCGTCACGGAGCCGATGCGCCAACTACTCAGCGCGCGCGAGCTCGCTGATGGGTGGCGGCTGGCCTGCATGGCTGAAACATCGGGCCCGGTGACGGTGGAGGTCGAGCAATGGTCGATTCGCGTCCTCTCGGATGAAGCCGGCACGGCCGTGGAGCCGCGCCGCGGGTGGGGCGTCGCCGTCGATCTGGGCACGACCACGCTGGTGGCGCAGCTTGTCCATCTGGAAACAGGCGAAATCGAAGGTATTGAAACAGCGCTGAACGCGCAGGCGCGCTTCGGCGCGGATGTCATGAGCCGCATCCAGCATGAGCTGCGCCACCCCGGCGAGCTCCGGCAGCTCATCCGCGATCAGCTCGGCGCGATGTTGCGGCGCCTGGCCGCAGGCCGGCGAATTTCGGAAGTCCTGCTCGTCGGAAATACAGCCATGCACCACCTGTTCTGCGGCCTGGATGTAGCGCCGCTGGCCGGCGTTCCGTTCCTTTCACCCAATACGGGCGAGCAGTCTTTTGGACCCGACGAGATGCCCTGGCGCGCGCCGACCACCTTCCTGCCGTGCCTGGGCGGATTCGTGGGAAGCGACCTGCTGGCGGGCGTTGTGGCCACCCGCCTGGATCGCGCGGCGAACCAGCAGGCGCTGTTCGACATCGGGACCAATGGTGAGATTGTCGTGGCGTGGAGCCGCTCCCTGCGGTGCGCATCCACGGCCGCCGGCCCGGCCTTTGAGGGCGGCCGCATCCGTCATGGCATGCGCGCCTGCGAAGGCGCCATCGATGCCGTCCGCCTGGAAAACGGCCGCCTGGCTCCCCACGTGATCGGGGACACCGAGCCACGCGGCATCTGTGGCAGTGGGCTGGTGGACGCCGCGGCCCGTGCACTCGACGCCGGGCTGCTCCTGCCCGACGGACGTCTAAAGGAAAACCCGCTGCCGCTGGCTCCGGGCATCGAAATCACGCAGTCGGACATCCGCCAGCTCCAACTCGCCAAAGGCGCGATGGCCGCGGGAATGAAATTGCTGGCCCGCAACGCGGTCCGGCTGCGGCTGGCCGGAGCATTCGGCAACTACCTTCATCCCGGCAGCGCGAAGCGCATCGGGCTGCTGCCGGAAGACGTCGAGGTGGAACCCGCCGGCAACGCAGCGCTGCGCGGCGCGCGCATGCTGCTGCTGGAGCCCTCGTCCCGCCAGCAGCGCATCCGCCGGATCCTCGCTATGACCGAACATGTGGAACTCGCCGCGGATCCGACTTTTCAGGACGTCTTCGCCGAGAGCATGCGGCTGGAACCCTACCGGCTGCGGTGACCTGAGTCACCGATTCCCGCTTTTCGCGCGTCCACTCTGGAGATATGATCCCGCCAGAAAACCTGTTTCACGCCAGAACAGCGCCGGCATCGCCTGACCAGCCGGCGGATTTTCTGTATGCATGCCACCGCCGCATCGAGCAACGCATCGATGCCATCGAGCGCGCGGCCGCGGCGCCGGCCGACAGACCTGAAGAGGCGCTGGCCGCGCTCGCCTCGGCGATGGCATTCCTGGACACAAGCGGCGCGTTGCACACGGAGGACGAGGAGGAGAGCGTCTTTCCGCGCCTGCGCCAAAGCCTGGAGCGGGGCGAGTGGACCTTTCTTGCCGGCCTCGAACACGACCATGTGGAAGCGGACCGGCTGGCCGCCAGACTTCGCGAAGGCGTGGAACGGGCCCGGCGCGGCGAACCGGCCTGGCCGGAGCTGCGAGCGCTGGCCGAACAGTTCGTTGCACTCTACCGCCGGCACATCGCCCGGGAGGACGAAACGCTGATCCCGATGGTGCGCCGCCAGCTCAGCGCGGACGAGCAACGGCAGGTTGCGGCTGAAATGCGGGCGCGGAGAAGCCCGGCGGCACATAGGAGCACCTCGGGTCCGGCGCAAGAAAATCTCCGGTGAACGCCCACGCCCGCGCCCTGGATCCGCCGCAGAGGTTCCGGTATTCGCAGGCGCCGCACTTGCCGCCAAGCGCGTCGCCGTCCCGCAGCAGCCGGAAAAGCCGGGACTCGCGATAGGCCTGCGCAAGAGAAATCGATCTCACATTTCCTGCCGATATCTCAAGAAATCCGGACGGGTAAATCTCCCCGGTGTGGGATATGAACAGAAATCCCTTCCCGTCGTTGATCCCCGCCTGCCGCAACGCCGGTCCGTTGCCGACCTTGGTGGGAAGCTGCGCCAGCTTCTTCTGCTGGGCCAGATAGCGGCGGTAATGCTGGGCCTCGGTCGTCTTGATGTCAAATGGCGCCGTAAGAGAAATGCGCAAGAGACGCTCAAACACCTGTTCGTATTCTTCCGCCTCCAGATCATCTTCGAGCAGCGCCCTTCCGGTGAGAACCAGGAAAAACACGCTCCACAACTTCACGCCATGCTCTGCTACGACTTCAGCGATGCGCTCAAGCGAAGGCAGATTGCGGCGCGTCACCGTCGTGTTCACCTGGGTTTCCAGGCCGAGTTCCCGCGCGGCGCGCAGCGCGTCCAGCGTGATGCGAAAACTGCCCTCAACCCCTCGAAATCGGTCGTGCTGTTCTTCGTCGGCGCCGTCGACGCTCACCGCCATGCGGGCGATGCCGATGTCGCGAAACCTGCGCACGGCGTCCCGTGTCAGCAGCGGTGTCGCACTCGGCGTGATCGCCGTGCGGAGCCCCGAGCGAACGCTCGCGGTGAGAATGTCAAACAGGTCTTCCCGCTTGAGCGGATCACCGCCGGTAAAAACCAGCAGCGGATCTCCGAACGCACGGATCTGTGCAAGCACCCCCATCGCTTCCGCCGTGGTCAGCTCCTGAGGATGCCGGGCCGGCTGCGCCGAGGCGCGGCAGTGGCGGCAGGCAAGGTCGCACGCCTGCGTCAGCTCCCATATGACGAGAAAGGGCGCTTGGCTGAAATCGCGCATCGGTCCGTTCTTCCCGTCTTCAGGCTAGGCGGGAACGAACGTGCAGGCAGTGACTGCGGTCACGGACTCGCGTCCCTGCCGGCCGCACACTGCCATCAGATGCACCGTGGGCTAAAACTCGGTTTCGGCCTCCGCCCGCAGGGCCTCAGGGTCCGTGATCTCGATCCGGCGGCGGTCGATGCGCAACATGCCTTCGGCCTGGAAGCGCGCCAGATTGCGGCTCACGACTTCGCGCACGGTGCCGAGCCGCATCGCCAGCTCCTCGTGCGTCAGCGGAGATTCCTCCAGCTCGCCGAGCTCGTACGATTCCAGCAGGATGCGCGCCAGCCGCTGCCGCATGCTGCCAAACGTGATCGCTTCAATCAGCGACACGAGCTGACGCAGCCGCCGGCCGAGGATCGCAAACACACACAACGCAACTTCGGGGTGCTGAAGGCAGAACCGGCGGAAATCCTCCTTCCGCAGCAGGAACGCCGTCACCGGCGTAAGCGTCCGCACCGTGGCCGGATAGGCGCCTTCGTCAAACAGCGGCACCTCGGCCACGCTCGATGGGGCGCTCTCCATGGCGAGCATGATCTCGCGGCCGGTCGGGCTGGCCTTGCAGATCTTGACCGTGCCCTCTCCGATCACATAAAGCCCGTCGCACGGCTCGCCTTCGTAGAAAATCGTCTCGCCGGCGTCGAAGCGCTTCTCCACTGCGAGCGCCGCCAGCTGCTGCCGCAGCACTTCCGAAAGCGTGCTGAACAGCGGCGTCCGGCGGAATGTCTCTTCGCGAAGCGTGGGCATGGGAGGCGCCGATGAAATTACGAATCCGCTTCCAATGTACCGGCTGCGGCGCCTGCGCGGCAATTTGCCCGGACGGCGCCATACGCCGCACCGGCCGCCGGATGGTACTCGATGCCGCCCTGTGTCATTCCTGCCGGGACCGCAGCGAGCCTCTTTGTCTGACCTTCTGCCCGGCGAGCGCGATTTCCGTTGAAGGCGCCCGCACGGGGTTCGGCCGAAATTCTCTGAAAAGGAAACGCGCCCATGAGTGACACGTACTTCTTTCTGTCCGACCTGCGCGAGCATGCGCCGCTGCCGCCGAATGGCATCCTGAGCCGCACGTTGCACGCGGACGGCCATGCCAAAATCATTCAGTTCTGTTTCGCGCCCGGGCAGGAACTCTCGGCGCACACGGCGCCCGTGCCCGCGCTGCTCTATTTCGCCAGCGGAGAAGCGGAACTCACGCTCGGCGGTGATGTCCGCGGAGCGGGCATAGGCACGCTCGTCTACATGCCGCCGCAGCTCGAACACGCCATCCGGGCAAAGACGGACGTCGTCATGCTGCTCGTCATGTTCCGCAATGCGCAGACGTGACCCGCACACCTGATATCACCAAACCGCGCGGACCGATCCGGGATAATACCGGGTGAGCATGTCCAGCGCCGCAAAACAGGTTTCCGGTCTCAATAATGCGCAGCGACAAGCGGTAAAGCGCACGGGGCAGGACGTCTGTGTTGTCGCCGGTCCGGGGTCGGGAAAGACGCGCGTGCTTGTAGAGCGCTTCGCCTGGCTTGTGGAAAGCGGTGTGGATCCGGAAAAAATCCTCGCCATCACTTTCACCGAAAAGGCGGCGAATGAAATCCGCGCGCGCCTGGCAAAACGTTTTTCGCACGATCCCCCGATGCGCCAGCGGCTCGAGCGGGCGCAGATTTCCACCATCCACGGCTTCTGTTACGCGCTGCTCCGGCAGCACGCCCTCCGCGCCGGCCTCGATCCGCGCTTTGAGGTGCTCGACGATGTCGGGGCAGCCGCTCACCGCCGTGCCGCCATGCAGGCTGCGCTCGACCACGTGGCCCGCGAAAAGCCGGACGAATTCCTGCGGCTTGCCTCGGCCTGGCCGGCCGACGACATGGCGCGACAGCTTCTGGCCGTTTATGAAGCCATCCGCGTGAGCGGAAATCTTCAGGACGCCCTGAAGCCGCCCACGCTGCCAGAGCCGGAGAATTTGCTTGCGGAGTTCCGCGCGGAGCTGGATGTTGCAATTCAGGCCGCCAGGTCGGCCAGACAGACGGACGCCGCCAGGGCCAGGCTGGATGCACTCGTGAGCCTGCAATCTGATCTTGACAGGATCCCGGCGGACCAGCTCCCTGAGCGCCTCAAGACAGTGAAATTGACCGGCGCCAGCGATGCCGTAAAGGCCCCGGTTAACAACATGAGGCAGCTCGCCGCACAATACCTTCAGGCCTGGGCCGCCCGCGAATTCGGTCCGCAGCGCGAACTTCTCTGCGAAATCCTGGAACGCTTCCACCAGCTTTACGCTGCGTTGCGCAAAGATCTGGCTGCCGTGGATTTTCTCGATCTGGAAGAAATTACGCTTCAGATGCTCAGGGGAGACGAGGGGATCCGCCAGCAGGTGCAGCAGTCCTATGAGCATGTCCTGATGGACGAGCTTCAGGACACCAATCCGATTCAGTGGAAAATCCTCGCGCTCGTCCGCCGGCCCAGCCGTTTTTTTGCCGTCGGCGACATCAATCAGTCGATTTATGGCTTCCGGCACGCCGAGCCGGGGCTGTTCGAAGAATATGAGCAAAGCGTCCGGCAGTCTGGGGCTACTGTTGACAGACTCGAAGAAAATTACCGAACGCGGAGCGAGATTTTGGAAGCGGTCTCAAGAATCCTGGTCGAGCCTCATTGGGACAACAAGGGGATTCGTCATCACGATCTGAAGGCGAGCGCAACCTTCGCCCAGGGCGAAAGTCCGTATGTCGAGATCCTCTGTACGGACCGCGCACGCGGCGATGAGGCAAACGTGCATCTCTGGCTGGCCGCGCGCCTTCGGGAGCTTTATGGCCGGCCTCTTTCGGGCGAAAACAGGACAGCGCGCTTTTCTGACATGGCCATCTTTGTCCGGAATTCCGGCTCTTTTGCGGCCATCGAGGATGCGCTTGAGAGATTTTCCATTCCTTATGTCATTTCCGGCGGAAAAACATTTTTCGAATCGGGCGAGGTCATTGATCTTCTCAATCTGCTCCGGGTCATCGCATTTCCGGAAGATGAAATTGCCGCCTTCGCCCTGCTTCGCTCGCCGTTTTTCGGCGTTTCGGACGAGGATATTTTCCGCCGCCGGATCGCCCGCACCCTGTGGTTGCCCGAAGAGCGGGCCCGGATGGAGGCGCTCCGCGCGCTTTCCCGGTCCATGCCCGTCTCGGCCGTGCTGGCGCGGTTCGCTGACGAGAGCGGCTATATGAAGCGGCTGGATGCGCTCGGGGCCGCCAACTGCACGAAGTTCCTCGGCCTGCTCGACAGGCTCGAAGCGGGCGCCGGACGGGATCCCGGCGCTCTTGTAGATGAGGTCGAGCGGCTTCGGGAGTCGGCCGCTGAAGCCAACGCACCCGTGCTCGAGGCCGGCGATGCCGTGCAGGTGATGACCATCCACAAAGCCAAAGGTCTGGAATTTCCCATCGTGGCGGTGGCCGACCTGCAAAAGGGTGAATCCAGAGAGCATGACCCGGTGCAATATGATCCGGCATCAGGACTCGGCTTCCGGTGGAGGCTGCCGTCTGGTCAGATCGTCTGTGACCCCACGTACGCGTCGATCATCGCCGCGCAAAAGATCCGCGAGTCCGCCGAGCGCGACCGTCTGCTCTATGTCGCACTCACCCGCGCCAAGGAGCGCCTGATCCTGTCCTTCATCAACACGGCGCAGAGCAGGCAAGCGGATTGGCACAAGACGGTTCTCAACGGCCTTGGCCTTCAGATCCCGGAGGATCCGGGCGCTGCCGTGGACAACGGCCTCGCCCGGATCACCCGCGTCGCCGGCGAGCCGCAGATTCCGGCGGCCCCCGCGGTGGTCCAGGCTGCGCCCCCCGTAGAGATCACCCGTCTGGCGGAAGAACCCGAAGCGCCGTCCCGAGTTTCCGTCACGCAACTGGCGCTCTTCGCGCGCTGCCCACGCCGGTATCTGCTCAGCGCCAGGCTGGACTGGCCCGTAGCGCCGGGCGGCGAAGGCGGCGCGCTCGATCTCGGCACGGAGGTCCACGACTATCTTGCCGGCGTCCGCCGCGAGGTGTCCGCGGAGGCCCGGCAGCTGGCTGAAGTCTTCGAGCGCAGCGATCTCGCCCGCCGCGCGCGGCAGGCGCCGCTGTGCCGGCGCGAGATGGATTTTCTCGTCGAAATCGATGGCACATTGCTTCACGGGCAGGTGGACCTTTGGTTCGATTCGGGCGAGGGTCCGGTTATTGTCGATTACAAGACAGACCAGTACCTGAGCGACGCCCGGCGGGAAGGTTACGAATTGCAGTTGCTCCTGTACGCGCTGGCGCTGGAAATTCTCACCGGGAAGCGCGTGGCGGAGGCCTGGCTCTTCGCGCTCCGCGAAGGCGAGGCGCATCCGGTGGAGCTGTCATCCGCTGCCTTCGCTGCGGCGAAAGCCACGCTGGCGGATTGGCGCGAGGCATGCCGCCGCGGCGAGTTCCCTCCGCGTGAGCAGCCGGAATGCCGGTGGTGCCCGTTTACCGGCGGCGCGTGTCCCGTGATCGTCCGATGAAGTCCCGGCCGGCAGGTTGTGGCGGCCGCCCCGCAGGGATTATTCTCAACTGTTAGGTTTCTTCGGCAGTGCGCGCTGGCGCCGCCGTTCCATCGGAAGGAAAATCTCCATGACAATGCCAACGCGAGACGAGGGCGAGTTCGAGCTGATCCTCGGCAACCGCCAGATCATTCTGGTCTTCTTCATCCTGGTCCTTCTGCTCGGCCTGTTCTTCGCCATGGGCTTCCTGGTGGGCCGTAGCATCGGCGGCAGGCAGGCCGCCGCCAGCCAGCAGCCGCCGGCCCAGGTGCCCATTTCGGTAGACGCCACGAGGTCTTCGTCCGGCGCCGTTGTCACGCCTCCCACCTCTCAGGAAAGGCAGCAGGAAGCGGAACAGAAGCCAGCGGATCGCCGACCAGCGCAGGAAACCGCTCTCCATGCGCCCCCAACGCCTCAGGAAGAGCCGCGGAAACAGCCTGCCGTCCCCAACAGGCTTTTTGTGGAAAAGCCGCCCGCCGGCACCTATCTCCAGGCAGCCGCGACGCAGCGCGCCGATGCCGAAACGATGCTCAGCTATCTGATCAGCAAGACGGGCCTCTCCGGCTACGTCACGCCCTCGCCGAAGTCGCCCGAACTCTGCCGCGTGTTGGTCGGGCCGCTGGCCACCAATGAACAGATCGCCGATGCCCGTGCGAAACTCTCGTCGCTCGGCGTGACCAATGCGATTCTGGTGAAATACTGAGCCTGGCCGATGCGACTTCCCTGGCTTCTGGCGGCCGGCTCCTGCCTGACGGGCCTGTTGCTGGCTGCGCTGTTTCCGCCCATCGGCTGGCCGGCGCTCGCGCCGCTGGCGCTGGTTCCGCTGCTGTTTTCGCTTGCTCATGAGCCGCGCGCAGGCCGCCGATTCCTGGCCGGCTGGGCCGCGGGAGCGCTTTTCTGGATCCTCGTCTGTGGCTGGATCCGTGACGTCCTGGCGAACTACGGCGGCCTGAACCATGTCCTGAGCTGGGTGGCGCTGGCGCTGTTTGCGCTGGCCAAGGGGCTGCATCTGGCCGTCTTCGCCACGCTTGCCGGCCCGCTGATGCGCCGCGGGTGGGCCATCCCGGCAGTGGCCGCCCTGTGGACAGGAATCGAAAGAACGCATGGCCCGCTCGGGTTCGCATGGCTCGCCCTCGGCAATGCCGGCATCGGCATGGATGTTCCCATGCGGCTGGCCCCGTGGATCGGCGTCTATGGACTCTCGTTTGTCTTCGCGATGATCGCCGCTGCGGTGGCGGCGATGTGGCTGCGCCGCCGGCGCGTGGAGCTCCTCTGGCTGTCGCCGCTGTTGCTGCTCTGGATTCTTCCCCCGCTCGACCGCCGCAGTGTGTATGACCGCGAGGCCGTCGCCCTTCAGCCAAACGTTGCCGCCGATGCCCGCTGGGACGAGCACTCGCTTCGCGATACCACGCGCCGCCTCGCCTTCCGCACCTTGCAGGCCGCGCTCGATCCGGCCCGGCCGCCGGCATCGCTGATCCTGTGGCCCGAAGTGCCGGCGCCCTTCTACTACTACGACGACCCGCAGTTCCGGCGTGAGGTGACCGACACGGCGCGCCTGGCCCGCGCCCCGTTTCTCTTCGGCACCGTGGCCTATACCCCCGGCCACGAGCCGCTGAATTCCGCCGTGCTGCTGGATGCTGCCGGCCGCCTCGCCGGCCGCTACGACAAGGCGCGGCTGGTGCCGTTCGGCGAGTTCGTTCCGGCCGGCTTCCGCTGGATCCGCAAAATCTCTTCCGAAGCCGGAGACTACGCCGCCGGCGAAGGCGCCCGTGTGCTTCAGGCCGGCGACCACGGCCTCGGCGTCTTCATCTGCTACGAGTCCGCCTTCCCGGATTACGTCCGCCAGTTCGCCGCACAGGGCGCGGAGGTCCTCGTCAATCTCACCAACGACGGCTACTTCGGCCGCAGCGCCGCGCGGGCGCAGCACCTGCTGCTGGCGCGCATGCGCGCGGTGGAGAACCGTCGCTGGCTGCTGCGCGCCGCCAACGACGGCATCACCGCTTCCATTGATCCCTCCGGCCAGGTGTGGGCCCGCCTGCCCGAACAGGAACTGCGCGCCGCCAGGCTCCCCTTCCGCTTCCTTTCAACACGCACCTTCTACACGCGGCACGGCGACTGGTTCGCCTGGCTGTGCCTGGCGGCCGGCCTCGGCGCCTTCGCCGCCACGATGATCCCCGTTTACCGCCCGCTTGAATAGAATGGGCCGCATGAAGCTGCCCGCTCTTTTTCTCCTTACGGCCTCGGCGGCTCTGGCTGGGCCGCTTCCGGTCCGCGGCATCCATCTCGCCGCGCCCCAGCCGGAGGACATGGACCTGGCCCTTCGCTTCATCTCGGAGGCGCTGCCGAAAGAAGGCGTAAACACGCTGGTGCTGGAAATCAATTACCGCTACCGGTACGCGTCGCATCCCGAAGTGATCGACGAGCCGGCGCTGACCAGGGACGACCTTGTCCGCCTGGCCGACGCCTGCCGCAAGGCGGGCGTGCGGCTGGTGCCGATGATCAACCTCCTGGGCCACCAGTCGTGGGCGAAAACCACGTTTGGACTTCTCCGCGCCCATCCGGAATTTGACGAAACGCCCGGCAAATATCCCAATAATGAGGGAATTTATTGCCGCAGTTATTGCCCGCTCCATCCGGAGATTCACAAGGTCATTTTTGATCTGATCGGCGAGCTGCTGGACGCCTCCGGCGCCACGGACTTCCACGCCGGCATGGATGAGGTATTCCTCCTTGGCGAGGACGATTGTCCCCGCTGCCGAGGCCGCGACAGGGCGGAACTGTTTGCCGGGGAGGTCTCCGCAGTCCGGGACTGTCTGGCCGGGCGCAACGTGCGGCTCTGGATCTGGGGTGACCGGCTGCTGGACGGCCGTCTCACCGGCATCGGCAAATGGGAAGCCTCTGAAAACGGCACGGCGCGGGCCATCCAGTTGATCCCGCGAGACGTCGTCATCTGCGACTGGCACTATGAGGCGCCGCACCCCACCGCCACGTTCTTCGCGCTCCAGGGCCTCTCCGTCGTCAGCTCGCCGTGGCGCCGGCCGTCGGTGGCGCTGGCGCAACTGGAAATCATCGGGCGCACCCGCGCCACCGCGGCCCCACCTGTGGCCGAACGGATGCTGGGAATGCTCCAGACCACCTGGGTCGGTTTCGGCCCGTTCGTCCGCGCCTACTTTCGTGAAGACAAGGCGCCGCGGCCGGAGGTCGTCGAGGCGGTACTCTGTTTCCGCGAACTCTTCGCCGCCCTCCGGCGGATGGAGTGACGCCCGGCGCGCCGCTCACCCGTGGCGGATGACGAGCACGTCGCCGTCCTTGACGATGTAGTCCCTGCCCTCCAGGCGCAGCAGCCCTTTTTCACGCGCGCTGGCATAGCCGCCGTGCTCCACGAGCGCCTGCCACGGCACCACCTCGGCGCGGATGAACTTCTTTTCGAAGTCCGAGTGGATGGCTCCGGCCGCCTTCACTGCGGTGGAATTCACCGGGATGGTCCAGGCGCGCACCTCGGTCTCGCCGGCGGTCAGGAAACTCATCAGCCCAAGCAGCCGGTACATGACGCTCACCAGCCGGTCCAGGCTCGAACCGGGCAGCCCGTAGGAGGCCAGGTATTCTTTCTGCTCCTCGGGACTCAGCTCGGCCAGCTCCGCCTCGATCTTCCCGCAGACTGCGGTCACTTCGGAGCGGCTCTTTCCAGAGAGCAGTTTTTCCCGGTATTCCTGCTCGATTTCCGTCATGCGGGGCGCGTCTTTTTCGCCCACATTCAGCACAAAAAGAATCGGTTTCTGCGAAAGAAACTGGAAACCGCGCAGCCGCTTTTCGTCCTCGCCCTGGAGGTCCCAGCCGCGCAGCGGCTCGCCGTTTTCGAGCATCCGCCGCGCCTGCTCGAGCAGCTCGAACTCGCGGTCCAGTCCCGGGTCCTTCATCTTCCTGCGGTCCTTTTCCAGCCGTTCGAGCCGCTTTTCGACCACCGCGAGGTCGCTCAGCACCAGTTCCGTGTCCACATCGGCGATGTCGCGCATCGGATCGATCGAGCCTTTCTCGTGGGGAACCGTGTCGTCCTCGAACAGCCGGACGACATGCGCCAGCGCATCCGCGACGCGCAGGCTGGCCAGCAGCGACGGATCGCGCAGCGACTCGCGGGAAATCGAAGGAAAATCGATGAACTCGATCGTCGCGTGCGTCACCTTTTGCGGCGAAAACACCTTTGCCAGCGCTTCCAGCCGCGGGTCCGGCACCTTCGTCACGCCCACTTTCGTTTCCATCGCGCCGGTGCGTGCCGTCTCATGCACGCCGGTCAGAATCGTGAAGAGGCTGGTCTTGCCCGTCATGGGCAGGCCGATGATGGCAGTTTTCATACTCCGGGATGCTCGCTACAGTGGGACTTCGATCTGCTTGAGGATTTCGTTCAGGATCCGCTCGCTCACCTCGGTGGAGCGCGTGATCAGCGTGGTGCGCTGGTTCAGCACCACGCGGTGCGCGAACACCGGCACGGCCAGGCGCTTGATGTCGTCCGGGAGCACATAGTCGCGCCCTTCGACAAGCGCCATCGCCTGCGCGGCGCGGTACAGACCCTGCGCGCCGCGCGGGCTGACGCCCAGGGCCAGCTGTTCGTGGCGGCGCGTCGCCTCGACGATCGCGAGGATGTAGTCCAGCAGCGCGTCATCCACGCGGATCGACGTTACCGCGCGCTGGATGTCGAGCAGCTCCGCCGGCCGCAGCACCGGCCTCACGTCGGGCGCCGTCGCCGGCCGCGCCGCGCGCACGATCTCCCGCTCGCTGGCCGCGTCCGGATATCCGACGCGAATGCGCATGAGGAAGCGGTCCATCTGCGACTCCGGCAGCGGGTACGTTCCATGGTGCTCCACCGGGTTCTGCGTGGCGATCACCATGAACGGCTCCGCCATCGGATAGGTGACGCCGTCGATCGTGATCTGGTGCTCGTTCATCGCCTCGAGCAGCGCCGACTGCGTCTTCGGCGTGGTCCGGTTGATCTCGTCGGCCAGCAGCAGGTTGGTGAAAATCGGCCCCCGCTTGAACTCAAACTCGCCGGTGCGGGCATTGAACACGGTCACGCCGAGGATGTCGCCCGGCAGCATGTCCGAGGTGCACTGCAACCGGTGGAAGCTGCAATCCAGGCTTCGCGCCAGCGCGTGCGCCAGCGTCGTCTTGCCCACGCCGGGGACGTCTTCGATCAGTAGATGCCCGCGCGCCAGCAGGCACACCACCGACAGCCGCACCACGTCCGGCTTTCCGCGGACAATGCTGTTCAGCGTCGATTCCAGCGCTTGCAGTCGGGCCGATGCCGTCGCGACGGCCTCCGGGGCGGTCATCCTCTACCATGATACCGGCCCGGCGCGCCAGCCGCCCTTACAGGCTGTAACCGGCCCTGGATGCCTTCACGCGCCCGTTCGCCGCCAGGTGTTCGAGGATCAGCGCCACCGCCTCCTCGGAGTCCGCGCCCGCTTCGGCCGCCAGCCGGTCCACCGGCTTGGCCGCTGGGCCCAGCGCCGCAAGCAGCCTCTTCTGGAGCTCCAGCAGCGCCGCCGCCGCCTTCTTGCCGGCCTCCACGCCGGGCTGATGATAGGCGTTGATGTTGACCAGCGAGGCATAGAACCCCGTGGCCCGCTCGTAGAGCGCGATCAGCGCGCCCACGCTGTGGGCGTCCACGCGCGGAATCGTGATCAGAATGGATTCGCGCCCGTTCTCGGTCAGCGCCTGCCGGGTGCCGAGCAGAAATCCGTCCAGATAATCGCCGGCGCGCACGCCTGGCTCCAGCTCCAGCGCGTCGCCGCCGTCTTCCAGCACGCGGATGAAGGTGACGAAGAAATTGTTCACGCCCTCCCGCAACTGCTGCACATAGGCGTGCTGGTCCGTCGAGCCCTTGTTGCCGTAAACGGTGATGCCCTGCTCCACCAGCCGTCCGTCGCGGTCGAACTGTTTTCCCAGCGACTCCATGATGAGCTGCTGGAGATAGCGGCCGAACAGCAACAGCCGGTCCTTGTAGGGGAGGATCACCATGTCCTTGCGGCCGCGGCCGCCGGTCGCATAGTGCCACATCAATGCCAGCAGCGCCGCCGGGTTGCGCCGTGTGATGCGGGACCGCGTCGCCTCATCCATTCGCGCGGCGCCTTCGAGCAGCCCCTGCGTGTCCAGGCCCTGCAATGCGGCCGGCAGCAGCCCTACTGCGGAAGTCACCGATGTGCGGCCGCCCACCCAGTCGAACATCGGAAAGCGCTCCAGCCAGCCGTTCTCCTGCGCATATCGGTCAAGCTTTGAGCCGGGCATGGTCACTGCCACCGCCTGCGGTGCAAAGGCGAGGCCGTCGCGGGTAAACGCCGCCTCGGCCAGCTTCATGCCGTTGTGCGTTTCCGGCGTCGTGCCGCTCTTCGAGATCACAATGACCAGCGTGCGGTCCAGCCGTCCCTCCAGTGCGCTGAAAACCCGTTCGATGCCGTCCGGATCGGTGTTGTCCAGAAAGTGCAGCCGCATGCGGTCTCGCCGTGGATGGCCCAGCGCGTCGGCCAGAAACATGGGCCCCAGCGCGGATCCGCCGATGCCGATGCTGAGCACATCCGTGAAGAAGCCTGTGTCGTGGATCCGCGCCGCGAACTCGCGAACGCGCGCCTGCGTCTCTTCGATCGCGATCCGGATGTCGGCCGAAGGCGCCAGCGCCGGCGCGCGCAACCAGTAGTGGCCCACCATCCGGTTCTCGTCCGGGTTGGCGATGGAGCCTTTCTCAAGCTGCGTCATTTCCTCATAGGCGCGCTGCATGGCAGGCTCCATCGAGTCCAGCCAGGCGCTGGAAAAGTTCATCCGCGAAATGTCCAGGCTCAGGCCGGTGGCAGGCTCGGTCACCAAGTACTCGAGATAACGCTTGTACAGTGGCATGGCGCTCCCTCCCAGCATATCGGTTCGGCGCGCGCGGGCGCGTCTGCGCCATTCGCGCATAATGGAAGCGTATGAAGCGGTACCTCTTCGCCCTCTTCTGCCTGTCGTTATCCGCCGCAGATCGGTGGACCGTGGATGACATCCTGCTTCAGGAGCAGGTGGGCAGCCTGGAGCTCTCCCGCGACGGCCGCGCGGCTGTCTTCGTGAAGTCGCGCATCGACAAGGAAAAGGGCGAATCCGTCAGCCACCTCTGGCTGAAGCGCTTCGGCGAGGCGGAGGCCATCCAGCTCACTCGTGGCCAGGACGGCGCGTCCAGCCCGAAGTTTTCTCCCTCGGGGCGGCTGATCGCATTTCTCACCAGCCGCCGCCCCGCCGGCGCACCCGCACAGCCGGCAGGCGGCCCCGGCGAACCGGCCGGCCAGCAGGTCTGGCTGATGTACGCTTACGGCGGCGAGCCGTGGCCGCTGACCCGTTTCGAACGCGGCGTGCGCTCCTTTGACTGGATCAGCGACGATGCCATCGCCGTCGCCGCCCCGGAAGACCCGTCGCTGTATGACCAGAAGATCAAGGAGGCGAAGGATACCTCGCGTGTCGTGGATGACGAAGAGCACGAGCCGCCCGTTCGTCTGTTCCGCGTCGAGGTCAAGGGCGGCAAAGTGACGCGCATCACTTCAAATCGCGACCGCATCACCAGCGTGGATGTCTCGCCGGACGGCCAGTGGGCACTCACCGTCCACAACCGCAGCCTCGCTGAAATCTACAACCAGAAGATCAAACCCGCCACATTTCTCACCCGGCTGTCGAGCGGGGAGAGCGTCGAGCTGTTCGCGGGACAAAAACTCTACCCGCGCTCATTCCACTGGAAAGCCGATTCGAAATCGTTCTATTTCACCGCCCCCTATACGACGCATCCCTACCTCTACAACGCCAGCGTCACCCGGCTTTACCATTTCCCAATGGCGCTGGCCGAGCCGCTTGCCGCCGCCGCCACCGCAAAGCCCGTCGAGGTGGCGTTGGACTGGGACAACGGTCTGGCCGCCTCTCCCGCAGTCGCCCCGGATGGCTTCGTGGCCCTGCTTGCCAACGGCGCCCGCAACCGGGTGGCGCGCTACTACGAGACCGGCAACGCCTGGCGGCGCGAGTGGATCGACGAGCCGGACGTTCATCAGGTGTCCGTCTCGACGGACGGCGGCCGGATCGTCTATGTCCGCTCGAATGCCTCGACCCCGCCCGTCTTCATGGCGGCGCGGCTGGCGGGCAGCCGCTTCGAGGAGCCGGCGCCGTTCATTGAAACCAACGAGAATTTCAGAAAGAAAACGATCGCAAAAACGGAGGTCATCCGCTGGAAGGGCGCACTGGATGACGAAATCGAGGGCATTCTCTACTATCCCCACGACTACCAGCCCGGCAGGAAGTATCCGCTGGTGGTGATGATCCACGGCGGGCCTCACGGCCATGACCCGGATGCTTTCCGCGAAAGCTGGGCCTATCCACACCAGTTGTACGCGCAGCGCGGCGCCTTTATCCTGAAGCCCAACTACCACGGTTCCTCAAATTACGGACTAAAATTCGGCGAGTCGATCTCCGGCGGAAAGTACAACGAGCTCGAATGGATCGACGTGGAAAAAGGCGTCGATCATCTCATCGCCAAAGGCCTTGTCGATCCTGAAAAACTCGGCGTTCTGGGCTGGTCCAACGGTTCGATCATCAGTATCGAGCTCTCGGTGCGGACAACCCGCTACAAGGCAGTGGGCGCCGGCGCCGGCGACGTCAACTGGACCAGCGACTGGGGCAACGCCGTCTTCGGCGACGCCTTCGAACAGTACTACCTCGGCAAGACGCCGATGGACGATCCCGATTTCTATGTAAAAAAGTCGCCGCTTTTCAAAATGGAAAAGGTCACCAGCCCGACCATCATTTTCTTCGGCACGGAAGACCGCCAGGTGCCCACCGAGCAGGGCTGGCAGCATTACCGCGCGCTGCAACACTACGGAAAAACGCCGGTGCGTTTCATTCTCTTCCCTGGCGAACCGCACAGCCTGCGCAAGTACGTCCACCAGAAGCGCAAGGTGGAGGAGGAGCTGGCCTGGTTCGACAGGTACCTGTTCGGCGCGGCGCCGGCCGAAAATCCTTCGCTCAAGCCGAATTCCCCGCTGGCCGCCCTTCAGCGCCTCAAGTCGTTGCCGGAAGTCCCCGAAACCGTGGACCGCGGCTCCATCGCCATTGGCCGGTTTGAAGTCACCCGCGCCCAGTTCCGGGCCTTCGACCCCGGCTATTCCGTCCCGGCCGGAACCGAGCTCTACCCGGCCACGAACGTGCCCTTCGAAAAAGCGCAGCAATATTGCGAGTGGCTCTCGAAAAAAACCGGCCAGAAATACCGTCTCGGCAGCGAGGACGAACTCGAGAGCCTGCTCGATCGGAACCGGAACGAGAACACGCTCGATTTCTGGGCCGGCTATGCGGTGAACTACGATGACGCCGCACGGCTCCGGGAACTGGTGGACCAGGCCGGCCCGGGCGCGCTGCTGCGCCCTGTCGGCTCCTTCGCCGGCTCCGGTGAGGACCCGTTGTTCGACCTCGGCGGGAACGCGGCCGAATGGGTCGTGGGCAAGGACGGCAAGGGCAAGGTCCTTGGCGGCAGCGCCGACCAGCCTGCCGACGCGAAGGCGCCGGTGACCTCGCGGCCTGACTACATCGGGTTCCGCGTTGTCCGGGACAAGTAACGTTCCTCGGTAGCACGCTTCAGACAAACGTGCTACCGTGAAGGCATGCCCCGGACCGTTTCGTTTCTTCCGCTCTTTTTCTCCTTGATCCTCGGCGCTGCGCAATCTGGCGGACCCGCCATCCAGGTGGTGGATCCCACAGGCGCGCTGATCCCGGATGCCGTTATCGAACGCAATGGGTCGGCGGCGCGCATCAGCGCGCCGGGTTTTGCGGCAAAGACGGTCATGCTGCCTGAAGGGCAGTCCGAAATCCGCGTCACCCTGGAACCCGCGCCTCTCAGAACCACCGTGGACGTGGTGGTGCGCGCCTCCGGCGCGGAAACAGCCCAGAGTGTTTCAACGAGTGCGCTCGAGATCGAGGCCACCGGCGCCCGAACCGTTCTCGACGCGGTGGACCGGCTTGCGCCGTCGGCGTTTGTCACCCGGCGCGGCATCATGGGCTACGGCATCGCCACCAATGGCACGGGCGCGGTAAGCATCCGCGGCATTGGCGGCAGCCCGAACACCGGCGTGCTGATTGTCGTCGACGGCCGCCCGGACTTTCAGGCACTGATGGGCCATCCGCTGCCCGATCTGTACACGCTATCCGATGCGGCCTCCGTGCGGGTGACGCTGGGCCCGGCTTCCGTTCTTTACGGATCCAACGCGATGGGAGGCGCCGTCGAGGTGATCCCGGCGCGGCCCGAGGCGGGGTTCCAGACGCGTCTTACCTCTTCGCTGGGATCGTGGTGGACCACGCAGAACCGCCTGAATCATGCGGCCAGATTTTCCCGTGCATTTTATTCCCTGAACGCCGGCTATTCGGGCACTTCCGGCGAGCGCCCGTCGTCTGATTTTCGCAGCCCGGACGGTACGTTCACGTTCGGGGGCGATCTCTCAGAGCACTGGAAAGCATCGCTCGAAAGCCGATATGGATTTTTCCATGTGGAAGACCCGGGCCCCTTTTTCGCGCCGTTGCAGGGCAGTTACGCACGCGTCGGCCGCGGCGGCTACAGCCTGAATCTCAACAACTCCTACGGACGAACCTACGGATACGTGCGACAGTACGGGGCCTGGGGGAGGCACTTCATAACCGATGGATTCCGTTCCACGGACTCCACCAAAGGCCTGCGCGCCGTGCAGACTTTCGCCCTGCGGCCGGACCTGACGCTCGATCTGGGCGGCGATTTCAACCACTACGGAGGCCGGGCCCGCAACATAAAATCCCGGCTGGATTACGGCGCTCACACGCTGGATGAAGGCGCTGGATTTTCCCGCGTGCAGTGGCAGGCCGCGCCGCGGCTGCTCTTCAACGGCGGCTACCGCTATCACCGGCATTCGGTCTACGGCAGTCTCTCCGTGCCGGAGGCTTCCGCAACCGTCAGGGTCTCCCGCATGGTTTCCTGGTCGGCGGGAGTAAGCCGGGGTTTCCGCAACCCAACCATCCGCGAGCTGTACCTGTTCCCCGCTCCGAACCCCGGCCTGCAACCGGAAAGGCTCTGGCACTGGCATTCGACGTTCTACGTGCAGCCCCATCGCACGCTTTCTGCCTGGGCAACGGGCTATTATTCTTCGCTTTCCGATCAGATCGTCACGCTCGGGCGCTTCCCGAACCTGCGGCTGGAAAATACCGGGCGCGCCATTCTGCGCGGGGCGGATCTGAATGCCCAGTGGCAGCCTTCGCGCGCGTGGCGATTCAGCGCCGGAGCCGGACTGCTCCGTTCGGCCCAGATCGCCCCGCTGCTGCCCAAAAACAAGTTTAACGGCGCCATCCAGTTCTCCAAAAGCCGCTTCTCCGCCAACCTTTCGGCGATGCTCGTAGGACGCCGCTTCGCCAACACGGCGCGTACGGCCACTCTTGGCGGCTATCCGCTGCTGACGCTCCAGGCGTCCTGGCGTGTCAGCCGCCGCACCACGTTCTTCGTGCTGGGCGACAATCTGCTGAATCACCGCTACGAGGTGCTGCCCGGTTACACGATGCCCGGCGCAAACGCTGCGGCGGGATGGACGCTGAGCTTTTGACGCGATGCACCGCCTCTCCGAATCGAGCCTCCGTTCGCTGGTGATCAGCGCCGCCATGGGCGCGCTGGCGCTGGCCCTGCCGATCGCCTTCCACGCGGTCGGGCTGGGTTCGCGATTTCTGCCGATGTTGCTGCCGCTGCTGGTCAACGGCTATCTGAGCCGCTGGAGCTGGGCGGCGGCCACGGGCCTGGCGATTCCCTGGATCTCAGCCTTTGCCACGGGCATGCCGCCGCTCTATCCGCCCGTTGCGGCCATCATGAGCGCGGAAGGATTCGTGCTGGCATCGGCGGCCGCGGCGACGCGTCGGCTGCCGCTGTGGGTGTCCGTGCCGGTGGCGGTTGCGTCTGGCCGGGCCGCGGCGCTGGCCGGGGCCTGGGTGGCGGCCTCCTGGCTGGAGTTGCCGCCGGGGTTCGCTTCGCTGGCGATGCTCGTGCAGGGCCTGCCGGGCGTTGTGCTTCAATTGGTGGTGACGCCGCTGGCCGTCGCGGCCCTGCGGCGCCGCGGAGGTCCGCTGCTGGATGAAACGCGCCTGGTTCAATGAGCTCGCTGAGCGCTGGGACACGCTTCCGGGACAGCCGGAGACGGCCGCCCGCGTTGGAACATTTCTGCGCGAAGTTGTTGGCGGTGGCTGCCGCCGCGTCGTCGACGCCGGCGCCGGCACAGGCGTGCTCGTGCCCGCGCTGCTTGAGCTGCCGCAGCCGCCGGAGCTGATCATCGAGCTCGACTTCGCCCACGCCATGCTCCGGGAAAACCGCCGCAAGCACGCGCGGCGTACGGCCGTGCAATGGGTCTGCGGAGACCTCTGCGCGCCGCCATTGCGGGAATGCGCCTTCGACGCCGTGCTCTGCTTCAGCGCCCTGCCGCATGTCGAGGACAAGAAGCTCGCCCTCGGCCGCCTGCTCGCCCTGCTGGGGCCCGGCGGCAGGCTGGGCGTCGGCCACCTGATGTCGAGCGAAGCGCTCAATGCGATGCACGCCTCCATCGGCGGGGCCGTGGCCGAGGACCGCCTTCCTGCCGCCCGCGAGCTCGCGGACCTGTGCGCCTCGCTGGGCGCGCGCATCCTCAAGGCCGAGGAAACCGAGGTATCCTACACAGTGGTCGCGGAGAGGCCGGCTTGAGACTTCCTGCCGCCTGGATGGGCCTGTTGATTTTTGCCGCCGCCGTCGCCGCGGCGGAATGGTTTGCCCTCCGGAGGCCGCCCTGGATCGCGGCAAAGATGCTGGCCGTGGCGGCGGCTGGCCTGGCGGCCTCGCGTCTTGTGCCCTGGGCGCGCGCCGCACGCTGGTGTCTCGGCCGGAATTTCCTGCGTCCTGTGGCGCTCTATTTCCTCGTTTTGGCGCACTTTTTGCGGATATTTCTCGAGGAAATCCGGTCTCTCTTTTTTGCCTGGAAGCTGGCCGTTGGCCGCCGTCGCGGCGCTGCGGCCTGGCGTCCGCTGGCCGGCGCCACCGCCAGCCTGTTTCCACGCGTGCTGCGGCGGGCCGAACGCTTCTACGCGGCGATGCTTGTGAGAGGAATGGCGGGATGAGCGCTGCGGCGCGCGTCGAAAATCTGGAGTTCGCCTGGGGCGGCCGGACAGTTCTACGAGGCGTGTCGTTCCTGCTCGCTTCTGGAGAGAGCGCCGGACTGGTAGGTCCCAACGGCGCAGGCAAAACGACCCTGCTGTGGTGCCTGATGGGGCTGCTGAGGCCCTCAGCCGGCCGCGTGGATGTGAGCGAACGTTTCGCCGCGGTGTTTCAGAATCCGGAAGACCAGCTCTTCATGCCGTCCGTGCTCGACGACATCATGCTGCCGCTCGAAAACCGCGGCCTGCCTCGCGAAGAGGCGCGGCGGCGCGCCCTGGCGGCCCTCGCCGCCACGGGGCTGGATGGGGCTGCGGACCGGCCGGCGCACCAGTTGAGCCTTGGCGAGCAGAAGCGGGCGGCGCTCGCTGCCGCGCTCGCCCTGGAGCCGGACCTCCTGCTGCTGGACGAGCCCACCAGCGAGCTCGACCCGCGTTCCTGCCGCCTTCTTGCCAGCCACCTGAACCGCCTCGGCTGCGCGAAGCTGATCGCCAGTCATCATCTGGATTTCCTCGCCCGCACCACCACGCGGCTCCTCATTCTCGATGAGGGCCTCATCGTGGCCGACGGGCCCACACACGAACTGCTTGCGGACGCGGAGCTCCTGCTCCGGCACGGGCTGAAGTAGCAGCCTGACGGCTGAAAATTTGAAATAGACGCATGGGCATTGCCGCCGATTTCGTCCTGATCGTCGTCGCGGGGCTGGCCGGAGCCATTGTGGCGCGGCTGCTGCGCCTGCCGCTTCTGGTCGGCTACGTCGCCGCCGGCGTTCTGGTAGGGCCCAACACGGCAGGCCCGCGCGTGCAATCCATCCACGACATTGAGCTGCTGGCCGAAATCGGCGTGGCGCTGCTGCTGTTCAGTCTGGGGCTGGAAGTCTCCATCCGGGACATGCTCGCAGTGCGGCGCATCGCCCTGCTGGGGGGCCCCATCCAGATCCTCGGCTGTGGTGCGCTGGCCTGGCTGGCCGGACAGCGCCTGTTCGGCATGAGCGTCATCGACGCCGTCTGGTTCGGGGCGATGGCAGCAATGTCGAGCACGATGGTCATCGTCAAGATGATCGATGAGCGCGGCGTCTCGCGCACGCTGGCCAGCCGCGTGATGATCGGGCTGTGCGTCATGCAGGACCTGGCGGTGATCCCGATGCTGGTCCTGCTCCCGCAGGTCGGCGCCTGGAGCGGGGCAGCCGAAAAAATCCTTCGCTCGGCGGCGGTGGCCGCAGTGATGTTGCTCGGCGTCATTCTGCTGGGCACGCGGCTGTTTCCCTGGGTGCTGAAGCGGATCCTCCGCTGGGGCTCGCGGGAGATGTTCCTGGTGGCGGTGGTCGCCATCAGCGTGGGCGTCGGCTTTGCAATGCATCAGGCCGGGCTGAGCTTCGCCCTCGGCGCGTTCCTCGCCGGCCTGATGTTGAGCGAAAGCGAGTTCAGCCACCAGGCGCTGGGCGAGCTCGCTCCGCTGCGCGACATCTTCGGCCTGCTTTTCTTCGTTTCCGTGGGCATGCTGTTCGAGCCCGCCTTTGTGATGTCGCACCCGTGGAAGATCATCGGCGGCGTGGTTTTCATCCTGCTGATGAAATCCGTCTTCATCGGGCTGCTGGCGCGCGCCTTCGGCTACATTTACATGGCGCCGTGGATTGTCGGCCTCGGCATGGCAAGCGTCGGCGAATTTTCATTTGTGCTGGCGCGCACGGGCATCCGCGGCGGCTTCATCGGCAAAGAGACTTACGACTTCGCGCTCACCTGCACCATCTTGACCATTGCCGCCGCTCCGGCCGTGGCTGCCCTGGCGCTGCCGCTCGGCCGCTGGTGGCGACGCCATGTGCCGCCGCCGCAAAACGTGCGGCATTTTGAAGCGCCGCGCGAAAAGCTGCGCGGCCACATCCTCGTTGCCGGATACGGCCGCACCGGACGCGCTGTCACCGGCGTGCTGCGCGCAGCCGGCCTGCCGGTGGTGGTGATCGAGCTCAACCATGCCATCTTCAACGATCTCCGCGCCGAAGGAGTCTTATGCCTCTGGGGCGACGTCACCAGTGAAGCCGTCCTGCGCGCCGCCGGGTTGAAGAACGCCCGCATGCTGATTCTCACGGTGCCGGACGCCGGCACGGTCCGCCTCGCCACGGAGCGCGCGCGGCGGCTCGCTCCGGATGTCCCGGTGATCGCCCGCGCAGCGCACGCCGGGCTGATCGAGGAGCTGAAGCGGTTGGGCGCGGCCGCTGCCGTGCTGCCGGAATTCGAAGGCGGCATGGAGATGGCGCGGCAGGCCATGCGGCGCAGCGGCGTGGACGCACAACGCGCCGAAGAGCTGATCCAGACCGTCAAGGAACGGTATCTCGGCGAAAATCTCTGACCGATTTCCGGCGGGCGCCGGCCCCGTCTCCGCTTCGCGAGAATGAATGACGATGACGGCCGCAGACCCTGCTCCGGTTCTGGATCTCATCGAGGCCTTCCGGCGCTCGAAGACAATGTTCACCGCCGTACGGCTCGGCGTCTTTGACGCGCTCGAAGAGCGCCCGGCCCGCGCCGCCGAAATCGCCGCCCAAATCGGCGCCGACGCCGGCGCGCTCGAGCGGCTGATGGAAGGCTGCGCCTCGCTTGGACTGCTGGAGCGCCGCGAGGGCGTTTTTTCGAACACTCCGCTGAGCAGCGCCTATTTGGTCCGCTCGAGCCCTCGTTCGCTGGCAGGATACATTTTGTACTCGGATGACGCGCTCTACCCACTGTGGGGCGATCTGGCCGGCGCCGTCCGCGAGGCGCGGCCGCGCTGGGATAAAGTCTTCGGCGCGCGCGGCTCGCTCTTTGATCACTTCTATCGGACCGAACAGGCGCGGGGCGAATTCCTCGCCGGCATGCACGGCCTCGGCCTGCTGAGCTCGCCCGCGGTGGTGCGCATTTTCAACCTGAATGCCTTCGACACGCTGGTCGATCTCGGCGGCGGCACAGGCCACCTCGCCATTGCCGCCTGCGAGCGCTATGGCCGCATGCGCGCCATCGTCTATGACCTGCCGGAGGTGATCCCCTATGCGCAGCCGCACATCGCCGCCTCGTCCGCACGCGGCCGCATCGCCTGCCAGGCGGGCGATTTCTTCCGCGACGAACTGCCGCCCGCTTCACTCTACGCCCTGGGCCGCATTCTCCACGACTGGGACGATACGCGCTGCCGGGAACTGCTCACACGTGTTCATGCGGCGCTGCTGCCCGGCGGCGTCGTGCTCATCGCCGAAAAAATCCTCGAAGAAGACCGCTGCGGCCCGGCAAGCGCCGCCATGCAATCGCTCAATATGCTTGTCTGCACCGAGGGCCGCGAACGGACCGAAAGCGAATTCCGCGCGCTGCTCGAGGCGGCCGGCTTCACCGGAGTGGAAGCCCGCCGCACCGGGACGCCGCTTGACGCCATTCTCGCCCGCAGGAAACAATAGCGGCGATGAGACGGCTGTTGCTTTTCGGGCTGCTCACGACAATCGCCATGGACGCGCAGGTCACCATCGAAAAGACTTCCTTCAGCGGCTGGCCCAACTGCTACCGCATCACCAATGGCGAGGCGGAGCTCATCGTCACTTCCGACATCGGCCCCCGCGTGATGTTCTACGGCTTCCGCGGCGGGCAGAACTTCTTCTGGGTCCAGAAAGAAACGGCGGGAAAATCGGGCGAGCCCGCCTGGGTGGCCCGCGGCGGCCACCGCGTCTGGGTCGCTCCGGAGGACCCACGCTACACGTACCCGCCGGACAACTCACCCGTCCAGGTGGAAATCCGCGGCGGCGCGCTCATTGCCACGCAGCCGGTGGAGAAGGAAACCGGCATCCAGAAGCAGCTTGAGATCCGCCTGGCGCCGCGCGGGACGGAAGTCACCGTCATTCACCGGCTCTTCAACCGCGGCATCATGCCACTGGAGTTCGCCCCGTGGGCGCTCACGATGATGTCCCCCGGCGGCCACGGCGTCAGCGGCTTCCCGCCGCGCGGCACGCATCCGAAGGATCTGGCCCCCACCAACCCGCTGGTCATGTGGGCCTACACGGACCTCTCCGACCCGCGCTGGACGTGGCTGAAAAAATATTTCGTGCTGCGGCAGGATCCCGCCAATCCGGCCCCGATGAAGATCGGCCACTTCAACCCGAAGACCTGGGGTGCCTACTTCCTGAACGGCGAACTGTTCCTGAAGCGTTATGACGCCGACCCCTCAAAGACCTACCCGGACTTCGGCTGCTCGTTTGAAACGTTCACCAACGCGGATTTCCTCGAACTGGAAACGCTCGGCCCCATCTCGAAGGTCGCGCCGGGAACGGCGGTGGAACATGTGGAGCGCTGGAGCCTGCACAGGCCCGCGCGCCCGGCCGCATGGACCGACGACGAGCTGGACCGCATCCTCGGGCCGCTGCTTGCATCGAAATAGATATGAGGCGATTTCGTGTCCTGTTGACGTTTTTTCTGCTGGCCGGCGTGGCCGCGGCCGAGGACTACCGCACCGAGCCCGCTGGTCCTCCGCCGCCGGAGGCTGCCGCCCTGGCAGCCGCGCTGACGCCAGAGGGCGTCAAGGTGATCAGGCCCGATGGAAACATTCTGGCCGAGTTCTGGTTTGCCCGTCAGGTGGGCCCCGAAGGGACTCCGGAACAGAACGCCACCTGGGGCATTGCCCACGGCACGTTCCTCGGCGTGGTCCGCGTTCCATCGCGCTGGAGCGACCGCCGCGGCCAGTTGATTCGCCCAGGCGTCTACACGATGCGGATCAGCTTCTTTCCCATGAACGGCGACCATCAGGGCGTCGCTCCGCAACGGGACTTCGCCATCCTGTCCCCGATTGATATTGACAAAGACGCGTCAGCCAGGCCGTCCTTCGATGCATTGATGGACATGAGCCGCAAGGCTTCGCGCACGCCGCACCCGCTGGTGTTGAGCCTGTGGAAGGAATCCGGCCCGGCCCAATCGGGCATCACTGCTGAGGGCGAATCGGACCAGGTCCTGCACACGACCATCGGCGGAACGCCTGTTGCGCTGATCGTCTACGGACGCGCGGATCACTGATCCATGTGGGAGTGGCTGCTGCCGGTTGCCGCGCTGCCCGCCGCCGGGCGGCTGTATCAGTGGCTCGGCGAAAGACGCGACGCGCGGCGTTGGCCGCCTCCCGGCCGCATGCTGGACGGCTTTCACGTTGTCGACGCCGGCAGCGG
The DNA here is from genome assembly GCA_026002855.1 of Bryobacteraceae bacterium. Classification (NCBI taxonomy): domain Bacteria; kingdom Pseudomonadati; phylum Acidobacteriota; class Terriglobia; order Bryobacterales; family Bryobacteraceae; species Bryobacteraceae bacterium. The sequence continues at coordinate 3,127,743 of BPGD01000001.1, read as the reverse complement.
GCCCTGCGTTCTGCTCGAAGCAGGCATCGCCGCTTCCAGCGCAAGCTGGAAACTCGTTCAGGACCGCCTCACCCCCCATGCCCGCGTCGTCAGTTACGACCGCCGCGGACTCGGCTATAGCGAACCCGCATCCACGCCGCGCACACTGGACAATCTCCTCACCGAACTCGATGCCGTTGTCACGGGGGCCGGCCTTCCGGTTCCATGCGTGCTGGCCGGGCATTCCTTCGGTGGCCTCCTGGTGCGCCACTACGCGGCGCGCTTTCCGGAAAAGGTCGCCGCGCTTGTGCTGCTGGATCCGCTGGAACCGTTCGAATGGTTCCCGCTCTCCGACGTCCGCCGCCGGATGCTCGCCCGCGGTGTGATGCTTTCGCGCCGCGGCGCGTCGCTGGCCCGCTGGGGCGTGGTGCGGCTCGGCCTGGATCTCCTGCTGCTGGGATCGCGCCGGCTGCCGACGATGCTCGCCGTTGCCGCCAGCGGCCGGGGCAGCGACGTAACCAAACGGCTGGCGGGCGAGATCCAGAAGCTGCCACCCGAGGTGTGGCCTCGCGTCAAGGCGCGCTGGTGCCTGCCGCGGAGCTTCGTCACCATGGCCGAGTATCTGGAACGGCTGCCCGAATACTGCGCGGCGCCGCTCGATGAAGCACCGCTGCGCGCGATTCCGGTCCATGTGCTCTCGGCGGCCACCGCGCCGCCGGAAGTTGTCGAATCCCACCGCCGCTGGGCGCGGCAGTCGGCGGGCGGCACGCATGCAGTGATTCCGGGCAGCGGCCACTGGCTCCAGCTGGACGCCCCGGACGCGGTGACACAGGCCATTCACGCGACCGTCATGCAGGCGTTGACGAAAATCAGACAAAATTGAGAAAAAGACCACGAGCGATGACGATCGACCGCAGATCCCTCTTCACCCGCGCCGGCGTGCTCGCCACCGTCGCCGGCGGCCTGGAGGCCCTGTATGGAGCCTCGCAGAGGCGTGGCGCCGAGCCACGTCGCATCATTTTCATGGTCGCCGACGGCATGAGCCCTTCGGTTCTTCCTCTGGCCGAGCAGTTCTCGCTTCGCGTGCGCGGCAAAGGGCTGTTGTGGCACGCGCTGCTCGACCGTCCGGAGGCGGTCCGCGGCTGGATGGACATGGCCTCGCTGGATTCGCTGGTGACGGATTCTTCCTCGGCTTCTTCATCGTGGGGTTCCGGCTCGCGGATCTTCAACGGATGGGTGAACATGCTGCCCGACGGGACGCGGCTGACGCCCGTCATGGACCTGGTGCGCGACAAAGGCTGGCTCACCGCTCTGGTCACCACGGCGACGGTCACGCATGCGACGCCGGCGGGCTTTGCCGCCAGCGTCCGCCGGCGCGACGATGAACACCTCATCGCCGAACAGTACCTGAACAAGGTGGACGTCATCCTCGGCGGGGGGCGGCGTTTCTTTACCCCGGAGTCCCGCAGGGACGGCCGGGATCTGGTGGCCGACTTCCGCCGGGCCGGCTATGCGTTCGTCGAAAACCGCGCCCAGATGCTCGCCCAGGCGCCCTCGGCGAAACGCCTGCTGGGTCTGTTCAGCGGCAGCCATATGCCGTATACGGTCGACCACCGCAACAGCGAAACCGCCCGCGAGCTCGTCCCCACGCTCGCCGAAATGGCGGCCACGGCGCTTGCGCTCCTTGAAAAACAGAACCGGCCCTTTTTGATTCAGATCGAAGGGGCCCGCGTGGACCACGCGGCTCACGCCAACGACGCCGCCGGCCTGCTTTGGGATCAGATCGCCTTTGATGAAGCCATGGAAGCGGTGCTCCGCTTCGCCGAGTCGCGCCCGGACACGCTTGTCGTCGTCACCAGCGACCACGGCAACTCCAACCCCGGCCTCGTCGGCATGGGCATCGAGTACCGCCAGAGCAATGCGTGCTTTGAGCGCCTGGCGGGCATCAAGGCGAGCTTCAGCGCCATCAGCCCCCTCCTGGCCGGCACGGCCGAGTATTCGATGAAGTCCGAGCAGCCTTCCGGCGTGGCCGGCGGTCCGCCCACGATCGGACGCATCCAGGAACTCGCCCGGCAGTATTTTGGCTTCACCTTCACGCAGGAGGAAGCGGAGATCCTCCGCCGCTGTGCCGCCGGCGAACGCAAACTCTGTGTGAACCGCCAGCTCGACTCCGCCGTCGGCATCCTCGGCCAGGCAGTTGGCAACCACACGGGCATTTTCTGGACCGGGACGACGCATACGTCCGACTACACTCTGGTGACCGCGCTCGGCCCCGGCGCGGACCGCTTCTCGGGCTTCCTCCGCAACACCGAAGTCTTCAGCGCGCTGACGCAACTCGCCGGCATCCGCTTCCGCAATCCCTCGATGGACCCGGTCGCGGCCCGCCAGTTCCGCGAAGTGGCCTTCACGCCGCGCGAACGCCCGGACTGGGCCTGACGCCTCGTCCCTTGCCCCCAGGGGTGCGCACGGCCTCAAAGCGCGCCTCGTGCCCGTCATCGGCCGGTGCGCGGGGAGCCACTCCGCTCCGGCAGAAGGCAGCCTGCGCAGTGGTCGGAATAAGGGACCTCAATCGCTGTTGACAGCCGCCGCGGGATGCGTTAGGCTCACATCAACAGCGTACGCTGTTTGTTGCCAGCACTTTCCTCCGATTCTGGCTGGCTGTCCGCCGGTGAGGATCTTCCTCCGAGTCCTCACCGGCATTATCGTTTTGGCCCCAGTGGGACCACCTCCTGGTGCCGGAAGAAATCGGGCGCCTGGTCTCATGCGATCCAGCCGGCGTTCGGGCAAAGCGCGGAGCAGGCATCGTATCCTGTCAGGTGATGGAAGTCATCATGGGCCACCTCGGCTGGATTGAGGTGATCTGCGGGCCGATGTTCTCCGGCAAGAGCGAAGAGCTCATCCGCCGCCTGCGCCGCGCGCTGATTGCGCGCAAGCGCGTGCAGGTCTTCAAGCCGGCGCTAGACACGCGCTACTCGGCTGATGAAATCGTCAGTCATGCCGACACTCGCATGAAATCCGAAGTCGTCTCCAGCGCCAGGGAGATCCTGGACCGTTTGGACTGGCGCACTCAGGTCGTCGGCATCGATGAGGCCAACTTCCTCGGCCAGGACCTGGTGACGGTGGCGCAGCAGATGGCCGACTCCGGCAAGCAGGTCATCATCGCCGGTCTCGATACGGACTACATGGGCCGCCCCTTCCCTCCGATCCCGGACCTGTTGTGCCTGGCCGAATCGATCACCAAAACCCTGGCCATCTGCATGCGCTGCGGCAATCCGGCCAAGCACACGCAGCGGCTGGTCGAGAGCGACGACCTGATCGTGGTCGGCGCCGTCGGAGTCTATGAAGCCCGCTGTCGGCGCTGCTTCGAACCGGGCGTCCCCAGACAGGAATATCTCGACTTCGCCCGTCCGCAGGCGGCTGCGCAGGCGCGCGACGCGGCACGCTAACCCGCGTCGGATGATTTCCTGTTAATCTGGTATCAGCAGACCGACGAGTCGAAGCCAAGGAGTTTCACGCGTGAGCGATCCCAACTACATGCCCCCCCAGGGCCAGCAACCGACCTATGTGTATCCGACCCAGAGCGGCGGAGGCGGCGTGAAGACGGCCATCCTGTTCGGCGCAGTCATCGCGCTGGTGGCCGCCAACGTTTATCTCTTCCTTCAGGTGGACGCACTGAAGAAGGAGATGGCGCAGAACCGGGAGGCGCTGATGGCAGAAGTCAATCGGGCGCGGGAGGCCTCCACGGTGACCTCGGCTGCCGCTCAGCGCAACATTGAGGCCCTGAAGGACGAGCTCGAGGCCGCCCGCCGCCAGGTGGCCACGGCCACTGGCCAGGCCAAGCTCGAGGCGCAGAAGCACGCCGAGGAACTCGCGGCCCGGCTGGCCCAGCAGCAGAAGGCAAGCGAAGCCCAGTTGCGCGGCCAGATCTCCCAGGTCGAGCAGCAGACCACGACGAAGATCGGCGAAGTGTCCACCGAGGTCGGTTCGGTCAAGAGCGAGCTCAGCAGCACGAAATCCGAACTCGAGAAGACGATCGCCCAGCTGAAGAGCGTCGCCGGCGACCTGGGCGTCCAGAGCGGACTCATCGCCACGAATGCCAAAGAGCTGGCCGCGCTGAAGGCCCTTGGCGAACGAAACTATTTCGAGTTCAACCTCGGCAAGACGAAGCAGCCCCAGAAAGTGGGCGACGTCTTCATCCAGCTCAAGCGCACGGACCCGAAGCGCAACCGCTATACCATCGAAATCACCGTGGACGACAAGAAGGTCGAGAAGAAAGACAAGACGATCAACGAGCCGGTCCAGTTCTACACTTCCAAGGCACGCCAGCCGTACGAGATCGTCGTCAACGAAGTGCGCAAGGACGTCATCGTCGGCTACCTGGCCACCCCCAAGGTTCAGGTGTCGCGCTAGGCCGCAGCCGGCCGCCCGTCAGGGTTCGTCTTCGAGCAGAACGTGCTCGCGTCAGCAGGCGGGCCGGCGCGTCAAAGTTTCTGCACCCGGATGCGCTGGAACTCCACCCAGTAGCCCCGTCGGTGCGCCTGAAGCTCGATGAAGCCCGGTTCCAGGCGGTTCAGGCCCGCGTACTCCATCACCGTCTCCCCGTTGATCCGCACCCGGCAGTCCCGACCCTGGACCCACAGCTCGAAGAGGAACCACTTCTCGTCCTCAATGCGTGGATATTTCGACCGCCTGAAATGGTACAGCGAGCCGGTCGGGAAGTGAGCGTCCGGCACCGGGTGAAGCTGGATCTCATGGGAATACGCCGGGTCCGTGCCCTTTCCCGCGCTGCGGAAAATCACGCCGCTGTTGTGCTGCGGACAGCCGCGCACATAGCATTGCAGGTAGAAATCCCGGAACATTTCCTTCGTACCGAGCAGACCGTCGCCGTCGATGCGCAACACCGGCCCGATGGCGAGGGCGTCCACCTTGCCCACGGTCACGCGCCAGTTTTTCTCCAGGTCTTCCGGCCCGCCGTAAAGCACCGTCCACTCCTCGCGCCCGGGAAGCTCCTTCACCCGGAGGTTTCGAAGCCGCACCACGCAGGAGGCGCCGGCGATGCCCAGGTAGCCTTCCCGGAGCCGCTCGCGGAGCTGCGGGTGCGTCCGCTGGTTCAGGTCCTGCACCAGCTCGCCGTTCATCCAGACGCGCAGCACTGGATCGTCGGCCAGAATCCGGAATTCATTCCATCCCTTTTTCACCACGACCTTCCTCGGCGCAATGACCGGAAAGACGGATCCGCAGGAATAGGGCGTTGGATTTTCCTCCGGTTGGTGGAAAAGCTTGATCTGAATTCCGGCATCCGTCGGATAACCGTGCATCGGAGCATGCAGATAAATGCCGGAATCATTCCACCCGTCCACGAGGAATTCTCCGCGCAGTTCAAAATTCCGGTACTCTCTTGCGCTGCGCAGCCACGCCGGAAAGGAGGCGTGGGCCTGTACGGTGACGCTGTTGCCGGAAACGGCAAAGGCGGACTCGGGCCCGTCGACGATGATCCAGTCGCGCAGCGGCTCAAAGCCGCTTTCATCTCCCTGCGCCCGCAGCAGGACCGGAAACCCGAGGGCGGGCATCGTCAGCATGGTTCTTCGGCTCAGCATGGCGTTCCTCATTCTACGCAATCGGTCCGCCGCCGGCGCTGCCTCAGCGCAGAGATGATATCTTCGAGGCGATGCGTCTCGCCCCGGTTGCCGCCGTCACCGTGACGATGCTGACGGCCTGCATCCGCACGCCCGCGTCGCGCATTCCGGAACTGCCGGAGCAGGTGGCCATCGTCTGGAAGCGGACCGGGATCGAGCGTCCGGCGCCCGACTCACTCCCGCAGGCCCTCCGCGCCGCCGCGCCCGTCGAATGGATGCGCGCCGGCTACCAGTCCCACGCATCGGTCGTGCTTGTCGACGTCTTCCGCATGCGCTCTCCCGCAGCCGCGCTGGAGGCCCGCCAGCGGTGGAAGCACGAACCCGGCTCGGTCGCTTTCCATCACCGCGACCTGTTCGTCGTGTGCTCCTCGCCGATGGAGACCACGCAGGGGCTGGCCGAATTTTCTGCGAAACTGGAAGCAGAATGGCTGGGAACGGGCAGCCGGTGAGGGTTGCCGCGGCGCCAGAGCGCTTCCATGAGAGCGCGGTTCTGCTCATGCTGGCCAGCGCTTACTGCGCCCTGGCCGGATCCGGCGCCCTGTCGCACGACGCGGCCGACGTGGCAGCGCTCGCCGCCGCCGGCGCCGCCCTGCTGCTGCGCACCCTCTCCGCCGCCGGCCTGGCCCATGTCGATGTGCCGGCGCGCTGGGTCAACGCGGCCACTGTCGCGTATCTGGTCTTTTACCCTGCCGATTATCTCTGGATCTCGCGCGATTTTCTCAAGGCGACTCTCCACCTGGTCTTCTTCGTCTTCATCGCCAAGATCCTCACCGCTCGCACCCCGCGCGATTTCCTGCTTCTGAAGGTGATCGCCTTTCTGGCCGTGCTGGCCGCCTCCATCGTTTCGGCGAGCCTTTCTTTCCTGCTGTTTCTCTGCCTCTTTCTGGCCGCAACCATCGCCGCCCTGTCGAGCGAGGAGATTCTCCGCGCGCAACGCGGCCGCCGCCCTGTGACCAGCGCCGGCGGACGGCTGCCGGCGCGCCTGGCGCGCCTCACCGTGCTGTCGACGCTTGCCGTGCTGGCGATGACAACCGGCCTGTTCTTCTTCCTTCCGCGCACCGCGCGCGCCGCCCTGGAACATCTGCTGAAGCCCGCCGGACGCTCTTCGGGTTTCGCCCCTGAGATCATGCTCGGGCAGGTGGGCGAGATTCGGCGCAACACGGCGGCCGTCTTCCGCGTCCGCTTTCTCGAGCGGCGTCCGCCTTCACTCAGGTGGCGCGCCACCGCGCTGGGCGAGTTCGACGGATGGCGCTGGTACAGCACCGGCGCGCGCGAAGGCCGGACGCTTCGCCCGGCAGAGGGACTCGTCAAACTGCTCGATGACGACCAGCTCCGTCTGCCGGGAAGGCGCTTCACCTACGAAGTCTTCCTCAACAATCCCGGTTCGGACTGGCTGTTCATTGCCGGAACCCCCGAATATCTGCGCGTGTCCACGCCGCTGATTCTCGCCTCCGCCGCCACCGGCTACCGCGCGCCGCTGGCCAACCCGGAGGGCTTCCGTTACGTCGTCCACGCCACGATGACGCCGCCACGCGCGGACCCGCTCACGCCCGCCGAACGCAACTTTTATCTCCGTCTGCCCGTCGTGGATCCCCGTATCATCGAGCTGGCGCGCCACATCACCGCCGGGGCGAGCACGGACCAGGAGCGGGCGCGACGCATCGAGACATATCTCCTCAGCAACTACCAGTACTCGCTGCGGGCCTTGGACCGTGAGGTCGACGATCCGCTCGCATGGTTCCTCTTCGAGGGCAGAAAAGGCCACTGCGAGTACTTTGCCTCCGCCATGGCCGTGCTCCTGCGCGCCGTCTGGGTGCCGGCGCGCGTCGCCACCGGTTATCGGGAGGGCAGTTACAACTCTCTCACCGGCTGGCAGGTGGTGCGCGCCTCCGACGCCCATACCTGGGTGGAGGCCTGGATCGACGGCCGCGGCTGGGTGGACTATGACCCCACGCCGCCCGACCCCGAACAGCGCGCCGACACCCTGCTCGACCGCCTGAACCAGTGGTCGGACGCCCTGGGCGTCTTCTGGCAGGAATGGGTCCTCGGCTACGACGTCGACCGCCAGCTCTCTTTGGCGATGCAGGTGGAACAGTCCCGGCACAGGTTCGCGTGGCGCGGCTGGGCCGTCTGGTGGCAGCGGCTTCGTCATGGCGCGCGGCACGAGGCGCCGCCGGCCGACGTCATGCTGTTCCTCGTTCTGCTGGCGTCGGCCTCGTTGGCCGCCTTCTGGCAACGTGCCGCCCTACGCCGGTGGTGGCGGCTCACCATGGGCCGCCGCAAACTGCGGCAGGGCGCTGCCACACCTCACGATGCCGCCATCATCTACGAAAGGATGCTGACCCGGCTGAAGAAATCAGGCTTTGAAAAACCCGCATGGATGACCCCCGCCGAGTTCGCCCGCTGCCTGCCCGACGGCGAGCCCGGTGCTTCGGTGCGATCCTTTACGGCCGCCTACCATCGTTTCCGTTACGCCGCCGACCCCGCTGCCGCCGCCGACCTCTCCCGTTGGATGGACCGCATCGACACCCTCCCCACGGCCCGCCGCTGATGGCCGCCACCGGTTCTTGCACCCGGCGTGAGCCGTTTTTTGCCGCGGTTCCGGTATCTCATATGACAGGCGGTTTTGCCTTGGGTGGAACCGCCGTTCGAATCTCGCCAGCTCTCGGAGGGTCTGACGGGATCGATGAGGGAGGAGACCCCGGCTCAGTGGAGGAGGAGATGCGCCGGGACCATGGGCTGGAGCGGATGCCGCGCATTGTGCGGTGAGGAGGAGTCCGCTTCGGCCCATTCTTCCTCCCAGCCGCGCATCCAACTATGCCTCCTGGTGGATACGCCGGCCTCTCCCGAAAGAGACCGCCCATGCGGAGACTCGCTGACTGCGCGCCGGATCCTGCCGTCTCCTTCCATCTGGCTGAAGATCTGTTCCCTGCCCCTACCCCTCCTGCCCCGATCCGCGCGTCTCTCTCGGCAGCCCCAACCCGCCCACAGGGGTTACAATGCCCGAAAGACCTCATGGAGGAACCAGAGACACCGCAGGAGATCACGCTTCTGCTCCGGAAGTGGAGCGCCGGAGACGCCAATGCGCTGAACCGTCTCGTCGAAATCGTCTATCCCGAGCTCCACCGCATTGCCATGCGGCATCTCCGGCAGGAGCGCCCCGACCCGACTCTGCAATGCACTGCTCTGGTCCATGAGGCGTACCTGCGGCTGGCCCAGAAGCAGGAACCTCAGTGGTCAGACCGGTCGCACTTTTACGCCGTCGCCTCGCGCATCATCCGAGGCATTCTTGTGGACTACCGCCGCGCACAGGGTGCGGCCAAGCGCGGAGGTAATGACGAAAGGGTTCAGGTGGACGAGGCCGCCGGCTCCTCCGGGGCCGACCCTGTCGATCTGCTCGATCTCGACACTGCCCTGAACGAGCTCGAACAGCTCGATTCGCAGCAGGCCCGCATCGTCGAGATGCGGTTTTTCGGGGGCCTCAGCATCGAAGAAACCGCGCATGTGCTAGGCATTTCACCGGCCACCGTGAAGCGGGACTGGCTGTTGGCCAAGACCTGGATCCATCGCCGCCTCACCGCCGGCGGTTCTGAACCCGGCCGCAGAGGGTGACCGCCCATGAACACAGAAGACTGGGAGCAGGTAAAACGCCTCTTCGGCGACGCCCTCGGGCTCGATGCCGGCGAGCGCCGCCCGTGGCTTGAAAGAACATGCGCCAATCCGGCGATCCAGCGCGAAGTCCTCCATCTTCTGGAAGAGTACTCCCGCTCGGAAGATTTCCTCGAAAACCCGACCCTCGCCCTTCATCCCGCCATCGAGGAGGCCATCGGGGGCGACTGGGAGGGGCGGCGCATCGGCTCCTGGCGCCTGGTCCGCGAGATCGGACGCGGCGGCATGGGCGTTGTCTTTGAAGCCCTCCGCGAGGGCGAGGGCTTCCAGACGCGCTTCGCGCTGAAGCTGATCCGCGCTGGATTCGTGAGCAGGAAACTGGCCGAACAATTCCGCCAGGAGCGGCGTCTGCTGGCCGGGCTGTCGCATCCGGGCATCGCCGCGCTCATCGACGGCGGCGCCACCCCGGAGGGACTTCCCTATCTCGTGATGGAATTCGTCGACGGCATCCCGCTCGACCGCTGGCTGCGTGAGCGGCAACCCTCGCTCCAGGAGCGCATCCGGCTGATGATCATCATCTGCGACGCCGTCCGCCACGCCCACCAACATCTGGTCATTCACCGTGACCTCAAGCCCGCCAACATTCTCGTCACCGCCGATGGCCGCCCAAAACTGCTCGATTTCGGCATCGCCAAACTGCTCAGCGAGGAACCGGAGGCCGGAGCCGATCACACCGCAACCTATGTCCTGACGCCGGAATACGCAAGCCCCGAACAGATCACTGGCGGCCCGGCTACCACCGCGACCGATATCTACTCGCTCGGCGTGATGCTGTATGTGACGCTCGCCGGGCGCCGCCCCTACGACGTGGCCGGGCTGAGCCCGCTCGAGGCCATGCGGCTCGTACTCGAGGCCGAACCGAAGGCCCCCTCCGCGGTTGCGCCCACGGCCGCCAGCCGACTCCTGCGCGGCGACCTCGACAACATCGTCATGCAGTGCCTGCGCAAACAGCCGGCCGCGCGCTACCGCTCCGCCGATGCGGTGGCGCGGGACCTGCAAGCCTGGCTCGAAGGGAAACCGGTCTCGGCCACGCCCCCCTCCGTGGCCTACCGCCTCGGCAAGTGGGCGCGCCGCAACCGCGGCCTCGCCGTCGCTTTCGCCGCCCTGTTGCTGTCGCTGCTGGCCGGCGGCCTGGCTACCGCCTGGCAGGCCCGCGAGGCGCGCCTCGCGCAGAGGCGCGCCGAACAGCGCGCCCTCGAAATTCAGAAGCTCTCGCGGTCGCTCGTCTTCGAAATCAATGAAGCGCTCCAGAAGGCCCCCGGTTCAACCAGCGCCCGAGCCCTGCTGCTGGACCGGGCCATGCAATTCCTGGACGGCTCGGCGCGCACCGCTTCACAGGATGCGGCCCTGCTTGTCGAGCTCGCCGAAGGGTACCGCCGGCTCGGCAACGTGCTCGGTTCCGCCTTCAGCGACAACCTCGGCCGCCAGCGGGAGGCCATGCAGGCATTCCGCAAGGGACTGGCCGCCGTCGAGGCCGCGCGACGCCTCAAGCCACCTGACTTCGCTCTGCTCCAGACGCAGTCCGGCCTGCTCGTCGAGGCCGGACTCGCCGCCGCGGCGCTGGAAGACAGGGCCGATGCGGAATCCCTTGGAGAGCGGCTCGAGAATGTGACCGGAGAAATCCAGGCTCTCCAACCGGCCCCACCGGAAGCGGCCTCTCTCGCCGCGATCAACTGGAGCCAGCTCGCCATGATCCGCGGCCTCCTGGGCCATCGCAGCGACACCATCCGGCTGTACCGAAAGGCACTGGCGCTTTTCGATTCCCTCCCCCCGGACCAGGCCTCCAGCCGATCCACTCTCTCCCAGAAGGCTTTTGCCCTCAAGCGGCTCGGCGCCCAGCTCATCACCAGCGATCCGGCCGCGGCCGAAAGTCATTACGAACGTGCTCTCGCCATCGACCGGGAACTCCTCCACCGCAACCCACGCGATGAAAGCCAGCGCTACAACATGACCTTCGCCCTCTCGGATCTTGGACTGATTTCAAAATCCGGGGGAAATTACCAGAAGTCCCTCGCCTATTTCTCCGAGGCCGCCGCCATCCGCGATGAGTTTTACGCCGCCGATCCCCACAGTGTGCGCATTCTTCAGGGCGCGGTGAACGTGCATTGCCAGATGACGGCCGTTCTCGCCCGCCTGTCGAGATTCCATGAGGCCGGCCAGGAAAGCGCCGCCTGCCTGGATCTGGCCCGGAAACTGGCCGTCATCGAAGGAGAACGCGGCTGTGGACGCCCGGCCACGGCCCTGCTCTTCGCTGCTGAAGTTCCCCTGTTCCAGGCGGCCGCGGCCCAGGGTGCCCGCCGGGCCCGGCTGACAGCACAGTCTGACGCCCTCGTCGAAAAGGCCCGCAGCCAGCATCAGGCCTGCACGGTAGCCTTCGCCCCCTTCCCGTCCAAGCTCGAGGAACTCCAGGGACTCCGGGCCAGGCTGCTTCCCTGAGCGCCGTTCGTCCAGCGGTTCAGATCCGGCCCCCCTCAGCGCATGGGCCTCAATGCCGTCGATGCGGCGCCGCGAAGAAAAAAAGACCCCGATTTCTCGGGGTCGCTCAGGCCCAGCCTTACAGCCGGGACCCAGGATCACGAAACCAGCGCCCTTACAGGCCCAGCTTCGAGATCGTCTTCTCGATCATCTCCGCCCGCTGCGCCACGCCGATGGCCTGATAGCGCACCTGTTCGCGGTCGCGCGGGGAAGTGACCGAGGCCAGCATCTGCTTCTTGTTCTCAATGAACACGTTGAGGATCTCGGCCACCTTGCGCGCTGTCTCCAGCTGCTGCCGCTGCCGCGCCGTCAGCTCATTGCCCTTGGACTCGAGATCCGCAATCAACTGACGGATCGAAGCGGCATGCTGCTCAAGCGTCGCAATCTGATCACGGATGGCGCCCGTATCGGCCGACTTGCGCAATTGCTCGGCGATCTGCATCGCCATCTCGCGCGTCGTCCGGCTCTCCGTGATCAGCTTCTGGGCCGTGTCCTTCAACGCGGCCTTCGAATCCGCATCCGCCGCCAGGAGTGTCGCGGCGCAAAGCATCGCAGTGGCAAGCTTCCACAGGCTCCGCATCGCTGTTCCTCCTTAGCAGATTCGGGTTCATCCAGAATGCGTGCCGGCATTGCCGCCGCGGAGGCGGCGGCCTCCGCCGCCACGCACCCTGATTGACGGAGAACCGCTCAGCCCGGTTTCACACGAGCCGGCTCAACGGGTGCGCCGGAACGGCGAAAGCACGTCCTCCAACTGATCCGCCCTCCGCTGCGCGCACTCGAGGCCCGAACGGACCTCGCTCCAGATGTCCGCGGAAGGCTCAGCCAGCGAGTCGTGAGCCGCCTCCATGCACCCGTTCAGAATCATGCCCACCGACCATGAGCGCCGCAGCGCGCTTTGTTGAGCCTCCGGCATGGATGAATAGAAGGCATCCAGCTCTTCAATCAGCTTTTTGATCTGCTTCGCCTGAGCCAGCGCCTCGGCCAGTCCCGCCTGCACGGCCTGGCGGTCCGGATCCTTCCTGTCGAGCTCCTTCAGCAGGGTGCTGGTGTGATTCTTCACATTCTGGACGGCGCTCAAAACCTCCTGGGCCACCGTGGGCAGGTCCCTGGCCCCGGCCGGGGCCGGCGAGGCTGGCACGGTCTGCCCGCAGGCCAGCGCTACCCCCAGAACGAGAACACACAAAAGGGGCCGCATCAGTGTTGTCGCCTCCTTCCACAAGCCACCTGGGCTGGTGGGTATCGCGCCTCCGGGCGCGGAACGTTTTCTGCGAGAGGGACTTGCCGTCCCTTCTTGTACGACGGCAAGCCCACGGCAACCGTTACGCCTCACTCGCTTGGGCGGGTGCGGCCGGCATTCTTCACATAACGGTCAAACCAGGTGAGCATTTCCCAGATGGCATGTTCCACGCTCTCGCGGCCCAGGTAGCCGTGGCTTTCGTGGGGCAGCATCACCAGCCGCACCGTGCCCCCGTTGCCCCGCACGGCCTGATACATCCGCTCGGACTGGATCGGGAACGTGCCTGGATTGTTGTCCGCCTCGCCGTGGATCAGCAGCAGTGGGTCCTTAATCTGGTCGGCAAACGTAAATGGGGACATCTTGATGTAAATGTCCCGCGCCTGCCAGAACGTGCGCCGCTCGCTCTGGAATCCGAACGGCGTCAGTGTCCGGTTGTAGGCGCCGGACCGCGCCACCCCGGCCTTGAACAGCCGCGTGTGCGCCAGCAGGTTCGCCGTCATGAAGGCGCCGTAGCTGTGGCCGCTGACGCCCACCCGGTTGCGGTCCGTCACGCCCATCTCCACGGCCTTGTCAATGGCCGCCTCGGCGCCCAGGATGAGCTGTTCGATGTAAGTGTTGTTCACCGTTTCCGGATCGCCAACGATCGGGATGGTCGCATTGTTGAGAATCGCGTAGCCCTGGAGCAGCAGGAACAGATGGCTGGCCCCGCGCATTTGAACGTAGCGTTGTGTCGAGCCGCCGATCTGGCCGGCCGTGTCGGCGTCCGTATATTCCAGCGGGTAGGCCCACAGGATCGTTGGCAGGCGCTCGCCCTCCCGGTAGCCGGGCGGCAGCATCAGCGTGAAGGAGAGCTGCACGCCGTCCCTGCGTTTGTAAGTGACAAGCTGCTGCCGAATCCCGCGCAGTTGCGGCGTTGTGTCTTTGAAGTCCGTAAGCGCGCGGCGCTCGTCGCTGCCGCGCGTGCGGATGGACAGGTTCGGCGGCGAATCCGGTGTTTCAAAGCGCGTGAGGAAGCGCGAGCCGTCCTCGGCCAACAGCGCCGCGAAGGCCTCATAGCCTTTTTCTCCGGCGCGGAACAGCCGCTCGCTTTCGCCGGTCTCAATGCGGAACCGGTCGAGGAACGGCCGCTCGCCCTGCGGCGTCGCTCCGGGCCCGGAGAGAAAGATCCAGTCGCCACTCTGATGAACGACTCGCGCCCCGTTGGGCAGCGTCTTCATCACCGGCATGCCCGGGTCGCGGTAACGGTCCTGCACGTTGCGCGACCAGATCACCTTCGACGCCGCCGAAGGGTTGTCGAGAAAGATTCGCGCCGTCTCCACCCAGCGGCGGTCGCGGTCGTAATCGGTCACCAGCGCGACGCCGCCCTTTTCGAGCACCTGAAGCCCCCTCGCCCGGTGGCGCGTGCGATACACTTCCTGGGCCGTTTCCGTGAACGGCGCCCTCAGCGTCATCAGCCGGTCCCGGTGCGGCACCTTCTTGCGCGGATCTCCGTCATCGAGCGCCTCCCACCAGAGGAGCGTGGCGGGCTGATCGGGCCGCCAGCTCACGTTGCGGGGGCCGACCGGCACGCCTTCGATCGGCAGCCGGTCCTGCAACGGCGCCGAGTGGATCTTGTGCACGGGTTTTCCTGCCCGGTCCCAGACTTCCGTCTCTCTGGGGAATGCCGTATAGGGGTGCAGATAGGAAAACGGCCGGTGGATCCACTCAACCAGCACGAAGCGTCCATCGGGCGATGGCGTTGCGTCCAGAAAGATCTTCGGTTCGCCAACGGCCTGCGTCCGCAGGGTGTCGGCGTTGACCAACGTCAATTGCGACGTGCAATAATGCTCGAACAGCTTTTCATCGTAGGGGCTGGTGAGCATGTCCTGGAAGGTTCGCACCGGTCCCGCCTGGCCGGCCGACTCCTGCACGTTCGGTCCCGCCGGCGCCGCCGGCTTCCGCGGCGGCGCGCCCTGCCGCGCTGGCACGGCGCGCACCAGCAGCTCCGTGCTTCCCGCCCACCAGGCCACGATCCTGTCGATGGTGTCGTCGATCCGCAGGTTCGGCACCCGGCGCAGCACAGGCGAATCCACCGCCCCGAAGTACAGCTCCACCGCGGCAGGCGTGTAACCGAGCAGCGCGAAGCGCTTCCCGTCCGGACTCCAGGCGGGCATCGTAAAGCGCACGCCCGCCGGCAGGTTCACGCGCGAGCGCGCCCCGCTCTCCACTGCGAGCACGGTCAGGCCCGTCACCGTACTGGCCGGCAAGTGCCTGCCGTTGTTGGCCGGGTTGATCCGCAGTCCGGCCAGCCGGAACATCGGCCGCGCCAGCTCGGCGATGGGAGGCATCAGCTCGCGCTCCACCAGCAGCACGTGGGCGCGGGTTGGACTGATAAGATCCACCGGCGGGGCCGGTGCGTGCAGCACGTCGAGGATTTCTTTCGGCGGCTTCTGATACGGGAATTCGTCAGCGGGCGCGAGGGCCGCGCAAACAATCAGCGCGAGGAAGTTTCTGCGGCGGATCTTCATGGCTCTGTCCCTGTTCCAGGATGTGGATGAAGGGAGTATATCAAGCCGCGTGCAGGCTCTTCCCCGCCCTCCGATTTCCTTCCACAGTGCATGGCGAGAAGGAAGGTTCAGTCCGTCCAGCGTGATGCCCTGGGGTTGCGAGCCACGCAAGGCCCCCCGGAGATTGCGCTGAAACGGGGCTGGAATCCGGCCGCGCGGGCAGAGGCCGGCAGCCGGCCAGGCGGAGAAGGAGGGTGTTTCTGGAGGCTCGTGCGGATCAAACGGGGCCCCGAGCCCGCCGAGTGAAGACGCGATGAAGGAACCATTGTGACGCCCCCAAGCGAGATGTTGGACATCGACGTGCATTGGATGAGTCGCAGCCAGGTCCGACATTCGTCGGCCGCCACCGCTGGCCTCGCCCCAGGGCCAATCCGCCTGACAGCGAGCGGGCCGATGCCCGGCCTGTCGGGGCCGACTTCATCCATCCACCCTGACGGACAGGACGAACGCCCTGGGGGGATTCTTCCCGATGCGCTTCTTGGCCGCCCCGCAGGACATTTCGGCTGAATGTCCGAAGTGTGAACTGCGGGGCCGCCGGGCGGGGGGACGTTCAGCGGCGGCGGTGGCGTGCCAGCAGCAGCGCGAGTCCGCCGGACAGAAGCGCCGCTGTGCCAGGTTCCGGGACCTCCGCCTGCCCGTTGCCCGGAGTCGTTATCTGAATGTCGTCGAGCTGGACGTACCAGTCCCCTCCTTGTGGAACGGTCTGGTAATAGCTCCACATCATGAGGAAGCTGGGGGAAAGGTAAGGGGTGAGGTCCACGGTGACCAGTTCCCCAGGCAGAGCGTAGAAACCGCCGTGGGGTTCCTGCCAGCGGAGGACGTTGCTCCAGTTGAGACCGCCGTCCGTGCTGACATTCAGGTCCAAAATGTCGTTACCACTGTTCTGGAAATTGGCCCGGTAGGTCAACGTGGCGCTGCCGGCCCCGGAAAGATCGATGATCGGGGAATACAGAAGCATGAAATACACGCCCGGCCCCGCATTCATGCTCAGGGTACAGAACGCGTCGCCAGACCCTCCGGTATAGTTGGAGGCCATGCCGCAGCCGGCAAGGTTCCATCCATAGTATGCGCCCCCGGCGCCGGCAGACCAGAGGTTGGAGACAGGATCAAAGTTGTCTGAAAATACGACCCCGCCCCAGGTCAGGTGCCCGAGGCACAGCAGCATGGCGAATCGAATGAGGTTCCCAGTCTTCATCGTTTGCATCCTCACAGCTCAATACGGATTTCGGGGCTTCTTTTTTGCACCGAGCTGGCATCGGGAATGCGTCCGCGAGCGGCGGCTTCCCACGGACGGCCCCGTGGCCGGGAGACCCGGCACGGGGCCTACGGCGACGCCGGGCGGCACGGAGATGCCGGAGCCGGCAAGCTGGTGACCGGCAGGCGGTGGCCTCGCCAGGCATGCGCGCAGTGAGGCGGCGCCGTTGAACGAATCCCGATCCGAGAAAAGGGCTCAGATCAGGCCTGAGGCGAGAAATCAGGAGGCACCGGACCGATTCAGCCTGACGAGGGCCCCTGAAGCGAGTTCCTTCGCAGAGCATTGCCTGTAGCCTGAGGGCGACGCGCATGTCCTGAGCAACTGTTGGTCTTTGAGGGAGACCGCGGAGCCGGCCTGGGTGGCCGCGGCGGCAAGAATGAATTCGATTTTTCGGAGTTAAACGTCTCGGCCGAACAGGGTCAGATGGGCCTGCGGCGGGGCCGAAGTGGAGTCCCGTGGTACCGCAGGAGGTCAGCAGGGATGAAAGTGGCTGGGGGCGGGGCGGGTTCTGAGCCGCAGCCAAAGGCCGCAGCAGCGGCCCGGGCCGTAGGCCAGGCCGGCCCGGCCTCGGGTGATGGTCGAGGCGGCGCGTCCTGAGAGGACATGAGAAGCGACAGCTGAGGTGGAGACCGAGAAAATGCGGCGTCTCTGGGGGCCTGCGCGCCAGCGCTGTTTCGGGCGTCCCCGGGGTTGTGGCGGCCCGGCGTCTGCTGTGGCCGAGCCTCGGCGAGCAGAGCTGGCGGGAGACCGTGGGCGTGGGTGAGGGCCGGCTGGGCGGGGTGCGGGCGGTCGAGGAGGCGGGCTTCGAGGGCGTCATAGCTCTGTCTGCGCTGTTCGAAGGTGGCGAGCTGGCAGGCGAAGAAGACTGGGGCGGAGGGGTCGTGGCGGCGGCCGAGATCGAGGCCGAAGAAGAGATGGGGCTCGGGGAAAGGGGACTCGGGTTGGTAGAGAAATGTGGGCATGGTTTTGAGTTCGTTTTGAGTTCGTTTTTCGTGGTTATTTTTTGGATATGTGACTGGATTTTGTTGGATTTATGCGGGATTTGGCGGGGGTTTTCCGATTTTTGGGCAAGGCGGACGGAGTCTGCGGGGCGAGGCGGGGGCGATTGCGGGGCGGAGGGGCGGGAGTCGGAAGGGGAGTCTGAGGGGTGGTTGTGGGCGGGCGGGGTGAAGGCGAGGGGGGCGTGGGCGGGATGGGGGTCGAGGAGGGGGTCGAGGAGGGGGTCGAGGGGCGGGTCCGGGGGCGTGGGGCGGGGGCCGGGGTCGATGGGTTGGGGGATGGGGGGCTGGGGGAGGATTTCGGGGCTGGGGAAGGCGCGGCGTCAGCGTTCGAGGGCGCGGAGGAGAGCGTCGCGTTCGTGGGTGAGGCGCGCGAGGCGGGTGGAGAGGAACTGGAGGACGCGGGAGTTGGCGAGGAGGTCGTCGAGGCCGCGCTGGAGGTCGAGGTCGGGGTCAGGGGGCAGGCCGTGGGCGCGGGTGAGGGCCTGCTGGGCGAGGAGCTGGCGGTCGAGGAGGCGGGTTTCGAGGGCGTCATAGCGCTGTTTGCGCCATTCGAGGCTGGCGAGCTGGCGGACGAGGAGGGCCTCGTGGGGGTGGCGGGGCTGGAAGCGGTCGAGGAGGGAGGCGTAGAGGGACTCGAACTCCTGGGTGGACTCGGAGGCGAGGAGGGTGTGGAGGCGGCAGTAGCGGCCGTGTTTGAGGGCGTTGAGGGCGGAGCGGGCCTTGCCCTCGGGGGTTTTGGGGCCGCCGGAGCGTTTGCGGGGCGTGGGGTTGGGGGTTGAGGTGTTGGAGTCTGGGTTCATGGGTGCGCGGTGTGCCTCCCGGGCGGCATTGTAGGGGAGGCGGGGAAGGCGCGCGGGGGCGGGTTGTGGGCGGGGGTGGAGGAAGTGATTTGGGATGAGGGGGATGGGGCGGGGTGAAAAAAGTGGGAAGTGGTGTGATGGGGAAAGCAACCGAACCTGTCGGGACGTTACCGACCCTGAGCTCGCGAGTGGGCAGAAAACTCGCGCTGCCTGGACTTCTGATGAGTGGTCTGACCGTTTATGGATACCCGCGGAGAAGCAGCCGTGAGGGCTGGAGATACGCAACGGCGGCACCGAGGGAAATCAGGCATACACAGCTGAAAAGCGCGGCTTCAGAAGCAGATTCCACCGCGTAGCGTCCCGGATGGAGGGCGGTGACGGACCCATCCGCTGTGTGAAAACTCAGGAGAACGGCAAGCTGGCCCAAGATGCAGTGATGGCGTTTTGCCCGATTGTGGTCCGCTATGAAGCGCTGGAATGCAACCGGTGGCTCAACCGGTGAGCCACTGTCACTGGCAGGCTGGCAATGGCGTAACCCCACGGACGGCGGACAATGAATCTTGAGCCAACTTAATACCGCAGGAAATCCCCTGAGGAGACTTTTGGATGCACTTGGGGTGAGATTTATGGATATCAGGGGTGTTTGTGTTGGGGCACACTCGTTGTAGAATTGACGTATTTCATGGAGAGCGATGTCGAGCAGTATCTTTGATGGCGGTTTCAGCGCTTTTTTTGGACAGGCAACGGGCTTCCAAAGCGTTCACAAGTGGCAGGCACGGCTTGCAGCGGACAGCATCTGCCGCAACCGTCTGATACGAATTCCGACGGGCTTCGGAAAGACCGCCGGCGTGGTCCTGACGTGGCTTTGGCACAGGGTGTGCAGACAAGACTCCAACTGGCCCCGGCGTCTGGTCTACTGCCTGCCCATGCGAACGCTGGTAGAGCAGACGGAGCGGTCTGTCCGGGATTGGATCGAGCGCGTGAAATTGCCAAACCAGCCCAAAGTTCATGTTCTCATGGGGGGACTTTCGCCGACTGATTGGCATCTTGACCCGGAAGGGGATGCAGTGCTGATCGGAACCCAGGACATGCTTCTGTCGCGGGCCCTGAACCGGGGTTATGGATCGGGACGTGCGCGCTGGCCGATGGAGTTTGGACTGATCAACGTTGATTGTCTCTGGGTGATGGATGAGGTGCAGCTCATGAGCGTGGGGCTGGCGACGAGTGCACAGCTCCAGGGGATTGCGGACGGTGAGGAGCGGGAAGGACGGATGCCGCGGCCGCGGCGGACGTGGTGGATGAGCGCCACACTGCGTGAGGACTGGTTTCGGACTGCGCCTGCATTGACGAATGTACAGGAAATTCCCGTCCTTGAGCTTGAGGATGTAGAGCGGGGGAGCGCGCTTTGGAATACGAAGAAAAGTTTGCAGATAAAACCAATTCCCGCCGGAGAGAATCGGGCAGGGACGATGGCGCAAATCATTGCGCAAGAGCATGGGGGAAGGGTGACGCTCGCCGTCTGTAACACAGTGAAGACAGCCATTGAGCTACACCATGCGCTCAGGCGGGAGCTCCAAAACAGTAGAGTTGAGATACGCCTGATTCATTCGCGTTTTCGAGGTTCGGAGCGTAGAGCCTGGGCGAAGGAGTTTCTCAAGAGGGAGAGTTGCGGTGGAGACGCAAACCGGGTCATCGTGACGACGCAGGTGATCGAGGCCGGCGTTGACATTTCTGCCGATCTGCTGGTAACCGAGCTGGCTCCGTGGACCTCTCTGATCCAGCGGTTCGGCCGTTGCGCGCGTTATGGGGGTAGCGGTCGAATTGTGGTATTCTCCCCGCCCGGCGGCGATTGGAAGAACGATGCCAAAGCGTTGGCGCCTTACGAACCCGACGAAATGGAAGCAGCCGCGGAGGCATTGCAGCGACTTGCCGGAAGTGCGGCTCCGGCAGATATCTGGCGATTTGAGGCTGAGGAGGCAAAGAGAGAAGACGGTGGCATCCTGCCACGGCTGTACCCTTATGCTCCACTGCACGTTATTACTCGCCGTGAGCTTGGCGACCTGTTTGACACAGGGCCCGACCTGACCGGCGCCGAGGTGGACATTTCGCGTTTCATCCGGGAGGGAAGCGAACGAGACGTGATGGTCTGGTGGTGGCCGGTGCCGGATGGGGAGCGGCCGCATCCGCGACTGCGGCCCACGGAGGATGCGCTCTGCCGAGTGCCGATTGGTGAGGCACGCAAGTGGCTTCTGTCCGGAAGCGCCTCCGCGCGTGATGAGGAAGAGTTGGGAACGGGCCGTCCGAGCGGGCGCCGGCCGAGGGCCTGGGTCTGGAGCTACCTCGATGGTGAGTGGGAGGAGTTACGGCAGCGACATCTGTACCCCGGGCAGACCATTCTTGTGGACGCCAATGCAGGGGGGTATGACGACGCGATCGGATTTACTGGCAAGAGCGGCCGGGTCCGTGTGGACAGGACACACGTGCGAGGAGTTGTGCCCGATGAATCCGCTGACGAGGCGGAGACCCAGGAGGACCTGAGCCTGGGGCTGGCTGAGGCTGCACGACAGTACAAGACGATTGCCACGCATGGAAGAGAGGTTGCGGAGGTGATCCGGCGGCTTGCGTTGAGCCTCGGTGTGAAAGGTGAGGCCGAGGGGCGAGTTTTTGAATTTGCGGGCATCTTTCATGACATCGGGAAAGCGCACCCGGCGTTTGCGTACGCCATCAGCAACAGAAACGGGATCCCGTGCGAGATTCCGCTGGCCAAGGCACCCGAGGGATGCTGGCACTCGGCGCCTGACTTATTCGATCACAGTCCACTGGGACGGCGGCCGAGCTTCCGGCACGAGGTTGCGAGTGTTCTGGCGCTCATGGAGGCCATTTGGCGGGCGTCTCCTGAGCATCCTGCCATGCAGGGCGATGAAGAGGGCATCCTAGAGGCCACAATCGGTCGGGTTCGTCCTGCTGAAAAAGAAAAGATGGCAGAAGTCCCCCGGATCCTCGAAGGGCTGCTAAAGCTGGATGCAAATCAGGTAAATCTGGTTCTGTATCTCATCATGAGTCATCACGGCAAGGCCCGGGCCACGCTGCCGATGAGTCCGCGAGATCAGGAAAATCCGGGGCCAGCCGGCGACCTGCCGATTCGGGGGATTCGGGAAGGAGACAAGTTACCTGAACTGAAACTCCTCGATTTTTCCGGGTCGGATTTCGTGTTTCCTTCGGTGGAGCTGCACCTTGATCCGGCGCGTCTGGGGCTTTCCTGCCGCTACGGGCCGAGCTGGGGGGAGCGGGCGCTTCGTCTACGAAGGGCGTTTGGCGACTTCCAGCTTGCGTGGTTTGAAGCACTGATGCGTGTTGCCGACACGCGGGCATCCCGAATTTGTGAACCCATTGATCCGTTGCTTAGCGAGTATGAAGCGCAGCTTCCGGCGGCGGGAAATGAGGAGCGGAGTGACGGCTCGCTCACCGAGTGGATCGAGAGGAGCCTAAAGGCTGTGAATGAGGGTCGGCAGGCAGGTCAACCGGCAAAGGGACGATTGAGGCCCAGGGCGGCGGCGAGGCGTTGAAAGGGAGACGGAAGACGGGAGGGATCGGTTTGTGAACAGGGTGCACGTTCATCGACTCACCGGGCTCAAGCCTGAGGCGCTGGCGACATACCTGGGCGCTTTGGGGGTGCTTCGACTGGTCAGCGGGCAGAAGGACCGGAGCGCGCGCGGTTACTGGGCCGATGAACATTTTGTCCTGGTAACGAGCCTTGACTGGGATGGATTGTTAAAGTTTTTCTGCGAGGAGTACAGGCCGACTCCGATCCTGGCGCCATGGAACCAAGAAGGAGGGTTTTTCTCTTTCAGCCCGGAAGAAGCGGGCGATGAGGCCAGTGCCAAGAAGGGCAGTGCGGGTGGCGCGGGGTGTATGACCAACACGGAGGATGAAGACACGGAGAGTAATACAGAGCCGGAGGAGGGGAAAAGCGAGGGGGCAGACATGGATCCTCTGTTGAGGCAGCTTCTGAACTCGAAGGCCAGCAGGTTCGAGGAGCTGAAGAGGGCCATTGAAATCTGCCTGGAATGTATGCCGAGCAGTTTACAGCAGAGGGAGCGCGAAGTCCGGCAAGCGAAAGGAAGGGCTCGACAGCAGTCGGCGTCAGGATCCGGGAATCAGGGTAGCAACGGCGCACGAAAAGAGCTTGAAGAAGCGAAAAAGAATTTCAGAGAGGAGCTGGCTCGTGCGAAGGCGCAGATGGTGGCTGACCTGCGCAAGCGACTGGGCGAGGTAGCCGGGCAGTGGGTGGACGCCGCAGTTTACCTGGATGAAGGCGAGGGGATGGATCTTCGGTTTGCACCTGTTTTTGGAACGGGCGGTGTGGATGGAAGGATGGAGTTTACCAAGCATTTCCGGCGACACCTGGGCCGTCTGTTCGATTTTGAGACAGGGCAACCCAGACAGGAGACGGAGGGCAGGTTGAAGGCAACCCTGCTGGGCACACCGGCCGAGACCCTGGTTGAGGAACCGGTGGGACAATTCTTCCCCGGGCGGGCGGGCGGCGCAAACATGGGGACAGGGTACGAAGGGAGGCCGGCGGTCAACCCGTGGGAATTTGTTCTGATGCTGGAAGGTGCAGTCGCACTGGTGGCGGGTGTTACGAGACGAGGCGAGACGGGCCGGCCCCGATATGCCTCTCCTTTTTGGGTAGATGCCAGTTCAGCGGGGTACGGGAGCGCGTCAGCGAGCGAGGAGGCGACAAGGGGAGAGCAGTGGCTCCCCATCTGGCAAGCCCCTCTGCTGTATGAAGAGCTGCAGGAGCTGATCCGGGAGGGCCGAGCGCAGGTAGGGCGAAGCACGGCGACGAAGGCCACGGAGATGGTGCGTGCAGCGGCACGGTTGGGGCTGGCACGGGGTATTGAAGCGCTTCAGCGATTTGCATATCTGGAGAGGAACGGGCAGTCGACTCTTGCCATTTCAGCGGGACGGTTTTGTGTGGCGGCGCGACGGTTCCAGACTCTACTTGACGAGGTGGCGCCGTGGATCGACAGCCTTTCCGTGCTGGCACGAGAGAAGAGCGCACCCCGAAGCCTAGCGGCGCTTGGCAAGCAGGTACAGGACGTGGTCTTTTCCCTCTGCCGGCGAGAGGCTACGCCGCACGATATAAGGCGATTATTGGTTCTTCTGGGGCGAGCGGAACTCGAACTGGCGCGCCGTTATCGTAGCCGTGGGGTTCGTCCGCTGCCCAGACTGAGCCTGAGATGGGTGAAGGCGATGGACGATGGCACGGAGGCAGGCCGTGCGGTGCTTCGGCTCGCGCTCTCACTTGCGGCCCAGCGTCGTCCGCCCGAAGACGGCGAGAACAAGATGCAGGGATCAGTGCGATGCCACTTCCTGCCCTTGGAAAATCCTGACGCACCGGAAGCGCGTTTTCGCACCAGTGAAAGCGGGAGCAACGGGATCGATCCGGAGTGGGTGTGCATGGGCCGTGACCTGGTCAGTGACGCGTTGGCCGTTCTGCGCCGGCGTTCGATCTGGTCCCGCTGGCTCGCAGGCCAGAGAGGGGGCGTGCCGCGACTGCCGCTATGGGGGCCGCGCGGATGTGAGGCGACGCTCGAGGAGGTGGGTTGGTGGTTATGGAATCCGCAGCATGACCGATTGATTCTCGATCTTGCCCGTCCGATGGCGGCGATCAACTGGGCAGGGCTGACAACGAGCGATGCAATTCCTGCAAGCATGAGATCTGGAACGGTTGAGCCGCTGCAATCGTTGTTCCGGCTCGCTTATCTTCCATTTGACGTTCCGGTTGGGAGCGGAGAAGGTGGGGTGGCAGCTCGCGTCGCCGTGCGGTTCGACCCTGAGCCGTTGCGGAGGCTCGCGGGTGGAGACCTCGAAGGGGCACTAGAAACCACGGTTCACCGGCTCACTGCCAGCGGTCTACGACCGGTTCTGTGCCGTGGTATACGCATGCCGGTGCTGGCCCGGCGAATCGCGGCGAGCCTGGTGTTTCCCATCTCAGAGAACGACGCCGCCCGTGCGGCGGCACTGGTGTGCAAGCCCTATGAAGGAAAGGGCGAGGAAGGATGAGACGTTGAAGAGAAGGAGTGCTTATGTCCATTGATCTGTCCCTGCTTGACGGCAAGTACGATCTGCTGTTTGAGATTCAGCTGGGGGTACGCCTAGGGCACCGCTTCCAGCCGACGGGATTTCCTGATCTTGGAGCTGCAGAATTTGACACTCCGTACGGGAGGTCCCTGCTGGTGGAATCTGCCCAGAGCATGGCCAACCGGCTGGAGGCGGTCTGCTGGGATGAAGGGGCGAATGACGTCATCGAGCCACTGCGCGGGCTGAGTCATGTGCGGGTGGAGGACGCGGAGGGAGCGTTTCTCACCAGCTCCATGCTGGAGGCTCACCGAATCAACAGCGTTTATATCGAAAAGGCCCAACCATCCCTGCACGATGAACTGAGGAGCGGGCTGGGAGGAAAAGACAGGCCTATCGATCGCCGAAAACTGGCCCAAACGCTTTTCAGGTACGACGTCGGGTCGCTGCTACACGGAGTTTTTCTTGAGAGCATTGACGGACGGCTGCGGGTGGCGCGTGCCATCTCCGCTTTCATTGAGGCGGACGGCATTCGGTTGGCGGCGTCGGGGGGAGTCAAGAACGACCGGATCCAGGCCACCAAGGATGAAGAAAGGGGCCGATCAGCGAAGGAAGGGTTCGGCAACGTTCCCTTCCCGCGTGACGAGTATACAGCGGAGAAGATCACCCTGTATGCGAGCATTGACCTGGCTCAGATCCGCGGCTATGGGTTGGACGAAGAACCGACGCGGCTTCTGATACTGCTGGCGCTGTTCAAGCTGCGCTCGTTTGTGGACAGTCCGATGCGTTTGAGGACGGCATGCTGCTTTGAGCTCAAGAGCAGAGATGGAATTGCCAGCAGAAACGTTCCGGAGTTCAAATTGCCGAGCTACAAGGACTTTGTTGGGGACCGCGGTGAGGACGGAAGGTGGACGGGAGAGCTGCCAAGGCTCATCAGAGAGCTGACGGAATCGAAGAAGGGGGCGGCGGTCCCGTACGGGATGTGTGTCCGGAAGGTGAAGTTCGGGCCCGCCAGGGGATGACGATGATTCGTCTGATTTTCGAGTTTGCGGCTCGGGGGTATCATGCCACGCCCTGGGGTCACCATGTGAACGAGGGGCTGGTCGAGTGGCCTCCGAGCCCATGGCGGATTCTTCGAGCGCTCATTTCGGTGGGCTACACCAAGATGGGTTGGCAACAGGTCCCGCAGGAGATGGCGGACCTTGTGGAGCTGATGGCCGAGCAGGAGCCGATGTATCGGCTACCCCGGGCGACGGCCGGCCATAGCCGCCACTATATGCCAGTGAGGGGGCTGAAGAAGGGGAGGGTGGAAACCAGTCTGGTGATCGATGCATTTCTGGAGGCCGATGGTCCTCTGGTAGTGGATTGGCCCGCTCGGGCGGATGAGAGAATGCTTCAACTGCTCAGAGAACTTGTGCCACGGCTCAGCTATCTTGGGCGGGCGGAGTCGCGTGTGAAGGTCAGGCTGGGCTCGAACGATGGCCCGGACTTAAAATTACCCGAGATCATCGTAACAACGGAACGTCAGCAAGCCGACTATGAACCGGTGCGGCTGCTTGCTCCGATGCGGGCTGCGGAGTATACGGCATGGTGCAAGGACTTTCCAGGGGCCCCGAAGAACCTTCTGGAAGCACTCCAGATGGAGACTGGGGACGTTCAGAAGGGAGGGTGGAACATGCCGCCCGGGGCGCGTGAAGTGGTCTATTGGTTGCCTTGTGATGCCATGGAGCGTCCTCAGTCCGGGCGAGAGACCGGGATGGCAGTAAAAAGCCGGCGTGAATTTGATACGGCGTTGTTCGTGCTCTCGACGAATTTCCGTCGAAGTGTCCTACCCCTGATGGAGCGGGCCTATCCGACGATGGCTCTGTTCCGGAAGGCGCTATTAGCGATGATCGGAGACCTGCAGGTGAGCGGCGCATGTCCTGAATTGACGGGTAAGGACATGGAGGGAGCCCCGCTGCGGCTTGAGCACGCCCATGCTCATTACATTCCGCTCTGTCTAAGCCGAAGTCAGCCTCCGAGGATTGACCACGTGCTTGTCCACGCCCCCATGGGATTTGGACCAATTGCAGAGAGGGCTCTGCGCCGCATCCGGCGGACATGGGCCAAGGGGTTCGAGGAAGTTGCGGTCACGCTGGTAGCCCTGGGCCAAAGAGAGTTTTTTTCAAGCATTGGAGGGGAGAGAGTTATGGAGTTGTCGTCCGGCAGGGTCTGGGTTAGCCGGACGCCGTTTGTGCCTCCGAGGCATTTAAAACGGAAAGGGAAAGACACGCTGCAGGGGCAGATTCGTGCGGAACTGGAAGCAAGGGGACTGCCAGAACTCGCCTGCGAGCCTGTCGTGACGAGTCCGACAGCGGGGACCGAATTCGGCCGACAGGCATTGTGGTTCCGGCATTTTGCACTCACGCGGCAAGGCGGCGAAGCGCCTCCGGAATCGGGCATTTATCACGTCACGATCCAGTTCAAGGAGGAAGTTCGGGGGCCACTTTGTCTCGGCTGGGGATCGCATTACGGTCTGGGGCTATTTGTTCCCCTGACTTCGCAGCCGGAGTAGCGAAGCCGATGCGGAGAGCCATGTACGCCCCGGGGCGTACCGTTGGGTGAAGACAATCTGCTCCGGGGAGACGGAGACGAGAGTCAGACCAGGGGAGCAAGTTGGCATCGTTCTGAAACTGAAGAGGTTGCACGGACATCGGAGATATCCTTCCGTCCCGGGCGCGAGCGAAGTCCCGGCGGATGCTAACCGTCCGTGCAGGCGCCCATTTCATCATGCGTCTGTAGGTCCTAATTCCGCGGGCCGTTCCAGCCGATGATTTTTGCAAACACAGCCGTGAGCTGTAGCGGCGGCCATGCGGAACTCGTACCTGGTGTGTTACGACATCTCGGATGACAAGCGGCTGAGGCGGGTGTTTCAGATCATGCGGGGGTGGGGGGATCATCTGCAACTGTCGGTGTTTGAGTGTCAGTTGACGAGGGCGGAGCTGGCGGAGCTGAAGGGGGAGCTTGGGGAGGTGATCCATCACGAGCAGGACCAGGTGCTGTTTGTGGATCTGGGGCCGGCGGAAGGGCGCGGGGACCGGGTGATCACGGCGATCGGGCGTCCGTATACGAGCTTCGACGCGCCGTGTTATGTGGTTTGAAGGTCAGGGCAGGAGGTGCGAGATGGGTGCTCCGTTGCCTGCTGAGAGCGAACGGGAGCCGGCGGCGGGCCGGACGCTGCCGGACTATCTGCCGGCGCGGATGGTGAACGAGTACGTGTATTGTCCGCGGCTGTTTTTCTACGAGTGGGTGGAAGGCATTTTCGTCGAAAGCGCGGACACGATCGAGGGCAAGCAACAGCACCGGCGGGTGGATCGTGAGGGAGCGCCGATGGCGGCGCCCGGGGAGGCGGAGGGCGAGTGGAAGACGCGGTCGGTGACGCTGTCGAGCGAGCGGCACCGGCTGATCGCGCGGATCGACCTGATTGAGGGCGAGGGCAGGAGGGTGACGCCGGTTGATTACAAGCATGGACGGCCGCGCGAGACGGCGGCGGGGCTGGAAGCGTGGCCGTCGGACCGGACGCAGCTGGCGGTGCAGGCGTTGATCCTGCGGGAGAACGGCTACGAGTGCGACGAGGGGATCGTCTTTTACCAGGAGACGCGGCAGCGGGTGCGGGTGGCGATGACGCCGGAGCTGGTGGAGGAGACGCTGAAGGCGGCACGGGAAGCCTGGGAGACGGCGCGGAGGGGAGTAATGCCGCCTCCGCTGGCCGGGTCGCCGAAGTGTCCGGGCTGCTCGCTGCACCCGGTGTGTCTGCCGGATGAAACGAACTGGCTGCGGGGGGTGGGCCGGGACGGAGACGAGCGGCAACTGTCGCTGTTTGGCGAGCCGGTGCCGCGGAAGCCGGCGATGAGCGAGGGCGGAGTGCGGCGGCTGGTGTCGGCGCGGACGGAGCTGCGGCCGGCGTATCTGGACACGCAGGGGCTGCGGGTGGGACGCTCGGGCGACGTGCTGGTGGTCAAGGATGAGGACAAGGTGGTGCAGGAGCTGCGGATTCACGACCTGTGCCAACTGAATCTGATGGGGAATATCCAGGTGACGACGCAGGCGGTGCAGGCGCTGTGTGAGGAGGGGGTGCCGGTCTGCTATTTTTCCCGGGGGGGATGGTTTTACGGGGTGACGACGGGGCTGGTGACGAAGAACGTATTTCTGCGCCAGATGCAGTTCCGTCTGGCGGCTGAGCCGTGGTTTTGCCTGCGGCTGGGTCGGCAACTGGTGGCGGGCAAGATCCGGAACCAGCGGACGATGATCCTGCGCAACCACGTGGAGCCGGACGCGAGACTGCTGGCGGAGATGAAGCGGATGGCGGAAGTGGCGGTGCGGGCGAAATCGCTGGAAGAGCTGCTGGGGCTGGAGGGGAACGCGGCGAGGCTGTATTTTGAGGCGTTCGGGGGGCTGATCAAGACAGGAGAGGGCACGGACGTGCCCAAGGTGTTCCGACTGGATTTTCACGGGCGGAACCGTCGGCCCCCGCGGGATGCGGTGAACGCGTTGCTGTCACTGGGCTACAGTCTGCTGGCGAAGGACCTCACGGTGACGTGCTATGCGGTGGGTTTTGATCCGATGATGGGGTTTTACCACCAGCCCAGGTTTGGGCGGCCGGCGCTGGCGTTGGATCTGATGGAGCCGTTTCGGCCGCTGGTGGTGGATTCGGCGGTGATCCAAGCGATCAATACGCGGATGATTACGGAGAAGGACTTCGTCCAGGCCGGCCCTGCGGTGGTGCTGAAGCCGGAGGGGAGGAAGGCGTTTTACCGGGCCTATGAGCAGCGGATGGACACGCTGGTGACGCATCCATTGTTCGAGTATCGGGTGAGCTATCGGAGGCTGCTGGAGATCCAGGCGAGGTTGTTGGCGAGGTACATGGAGGGGG
Organism: Bryobacteraceae bacterium; assembly: GCA_026002855.1. Lineage (NCBI taxonomy): Bacteria > Pseudomonadati > Acidobacteriota > Terriglobia > Bryobacterales > Bryobacteraceae > Bryobacteraceae bacterium. The sequence goes on along the minus strand of BPGD01000001.1, from coordinate 3,098,149 downwards.
AGATTGGGGAGTATCCGGTATTTGTGACCCGCTGAGGGGCGCGAGGGGCGGGGCGATGCGCGAGGGGTGGGGGGGCGCTCGATGAAGGGAAAGTGCTTGAAAAGAAGGGGGGATGTGGCATGATAGAGGAAGGCGCCGGGGCGATCCAGGTGACGATTGGCCTGGGCGCTCGCAAACAGGGCCACAGGTGCTTGAAAAGAGAATAGAAGGCCTGAGGCTATTTCCGCGACCAATTGGTCGCGGCCCCATTGAAGCATCGCGCGCACTCGACGCATGACGGGACCGGCGAGATTTCCGCGACCAATTGGTCGCGGCCCCATTGAAGCGTCACCGACCCTCCGACGTCGCCGCCACATTTCCGCGACCAATTGGTCGCGGCCCCATTGAAGCCGGGTCATTCCGCGTGCGCTGACGTCTGAGGAGATATATTTCCGCGACCAATTGGTCGCGGCCCCATTGAAGCTCGAGTCCCAGGAGCCAGGCAGATTCTTGCGGGTGAATATTTCCGCGACCAATTGGTCGCGGCCCCATTGAAGCGCTCCTATCGATCGTGAGTGACCTGATCGCCGATTCAATTTCCGCGACCAATTGGTCGCGGCCCCATTGAAGCCGAGCCCGAGATTCGTACGCGCGGCGGCGGCGCTGGATTTCCGCGACCAATTGGTCGCGGCCCCATTGAAGCCGCAGACCGCGCAGCGACAGCTCACGTTGATCGTGAGATTTCCGCGACCAATTGGTCGCGGCCCCATTGAAGCTTCGCCAGCGGCGGGCGGCTCCCGTATGTGCTCGAGATTTCCGCGACCAATTGGTCGCGGCCCCATTGAAGCACAACAATCTTTGCGGGAGGGGCCGGGGGCTGCGCCATTTCCGCGACCAATTGGTCGCGGCCCCATTGAAGCCCGTACGGGTCCATCAGCAGCACGCAGCCCTGCCGCATTTCCGCGACCAATTGGTCGCGGCCCCATTGAAGCTCGTTTGCCGAGCTGGGAATGGGGCGCGTGTCGGAGGATTTCCGCGACCAATTGGTCGCGGCCCCATTGAAGCCGCACATCTGAGGCCGCCAGGTCAGCATCGATCTCAGCATTTCCGCGACCAATTGGTCGCGGCCCCATTGAAGCTATGTGGATTTTTGTCGCCGAGGCGGTCTGCTTTGTCATTTCCGCGACCAATTGGTCGCGGCCCCATTGAAGCCGGGCCGAGCAGCTTCAGATTGATCTCCTGTTCCCAGATTTCCGCGACCAATTGGTCGCGGCCCCATTGAAGCAGTTGTCCTTGATGCGCAATCCATGGGGCTTCGCAATTTCCGCGACCAATTGGTCGCGGCCCCATTGAAGCCACCATGGCTGGTGACTGTGAGGGTCGACGGCGGTATTTCCGCGACCAATTGGTCGCGGCCCCATTGAAGCATCGTGCTGTCGCGACGCGACATCGAGGCAGCCAGAGATTTCCGCGACCAATTGGTCGCGGCCCCATTGAAGCATCGTGCTGTCGCGACGCGACATCGAGGCAGCCAGAGATTTCCGCGACCAATTGGTCGCGGCCCCATTGAAGCGCAGGAGGCGCCGGCGGTTGCGCCAGCGCAGCCGCGATTTCCGCGACCAATTGGTCGCGGCCCCATTGAAGCGCAGGAGGCGCCGGCGGTTGCGCCAGCGCAGCCGCGATTTCCGCGACCAATTGGTCGCGGCCCCATTGAAGCGCAGGAGGCGCCGGCGGTTGCGCCAGCGCAGCCGCGATTTCCGCGACCAATTGGTCGCGGCCCCATTGAAGCGCAGGAGGCGCCGGCGGTTGCGCCAGCGCAGCCGCGATTTCCGCGACCAATTGGTCGCGGCCCCATTGAAGCTTCCCCGTGAGGAGCTCCAGAAGCGGTTGCAGCAGAACATTTCCGCGACCAATTGGTCGCGGCCCCATTGAAGCGACACGGCGCCGTAGCGCCGTGTCGTAGGGAGTCCACAAATTTCCGCGACCAATTGGTCGCGGCCCCATTGAAGCCCATCCGGCACCCGGGGGGGGGGGACTGGCGAGTATTTCCGCGACCAATTGGTCGCGGCCCCATTGAAGCCGAGCCGCCGCCGCCGCTTTCATTGCCCTCATCGCCATATTTCCGCGACCAATTGGTCGCGGCCCCATTGAAGCTCCGCATCACCGATGAGGCACCGCACGGGCATGCCTCCATTTCCGCGACCAATTGGTCGCGGCCCCATTGAAGCCTCGAAGGCGTCAACGCGTTCCCGCACGTGCGCGCAATTTCCGCGACCAATTGGTCGCGGCCCCATTGAAGCAGTCCGCACGTCCTACGATTCGCGGCGTCTGTCTCAATTTCCGCGACCAATTGGTCGCGGCCCCATTGAAGCTGTGATTCTTTCCTCAGAATCGGAGAGACCAATCACATTTCCGCGACCAATTGGTCGCGGCCCCATTGAAGCGTGTGATGCTGATCCGCATGGTCGTTCCTCATGGTAGAATTTCCGCGACCAATTGGTCGCGGCCCCATTGAAGCATAGATGCCGGAATCCGTCTGCTTCGGCGGAGTGATGATTTCCGCGACCAATTGGTCGCGGCCCCATTGAAGCCAGAGTGGGTCGACGCTGATGTGGCGAAACGGGAGCGTATTTCCGCGACCAATTGGTCGCGGCCCCATTGAAGCTCAGTACCAGCCCGATGACCTGATGACCATGGAAGAATTTCCGCGACCAATTGGTCGCGGCCCCATTGAAGCCAGAGTGGGTCGACGCTGATGTGGCGAAACGGGAGCGTATTTCCGCGACCAATTGGTCGCGGCCCCATTGAAGCTCAGTACCAGCCCGATGACCTGATGACCATGGAAGAATTTCCGCGACCAATTGGTCGCGGCCCCATTGAAGCGTCACTTCGGATTGGATATTGGCGTTCTGGACGGCATTTCCGCGACCAATTGGTCGCGGCCCCATTGAAGCTCCTAGCGACACTTAGACGCAACTACCTATTGACATCATTTCCGCGACCAATTGGTCGCGGCCCCATTGAAGCAGTACATTCGTGGCGGGTTCCCGAGCTTGTTCGGAGTATTTCCGCGACCAATTGGTCGCGGCCCCATTGAAGCCAGACCTTTACCGCCTGATGAGCCCCGCGCGCGGCATTTCCGCGACCAATTGGTCGCGGCCCCATTGAAGCACTTCGACCGAAGCAACCCGTTGGGCAGGTACAAGTATTTCCGCGACCAATTGGTCGCGGCCCCATTGAAGCCGCCATCCTTCCGGGAAGCGCGGATGAATACGACCCCGGCATTTCCGCGACCAATTGGTCGCGGCCCCATTGAAGCCGCGAGGAGCGTGGCTTTCTGGCGGCAGTGAACGCGCATTTCCGCGACCAATTGGTCGCGGCCCCATTGAAGCGAGAATATGGAGGTGAAAAAATGAACGTGCCGTTTGATTTCCGCGACCAATTGGTCGCGGCCCCATTGAAGCTCGATCCTCCGATACGTTTGTGTGTCGATAATTTCCCATTTCCGCGACCAATTGGTCGCGGCCCCATTGAAGCTCCTTCGGCGGCTTGCCGACTGCAATGTCTAGAATACATTTCCGCGACCAATTGGTCGCGGCCCCATTGAAGCTCCTTCGGCGGCTTGCCGACTGCAATGTCTAGAATACATTTCCGCGACCAATTGGTCGCGGCCCCATTGAAGCCGCATCCGTGGAGAGCTACATCGGCTATCCGCAGAACGATTTCCGCGACCAATTGGTCGCGGCCCCATTGAAGCCGCATCCGTGGAGAGCTACATCGGCTATCCGCAGAACGATTTCCGCGACCAATTGGTCGCGGCCCCATTGAAGCATCTTGATCCCAGTGATACACGGCCGCATCAATGGAGATTTCCGCGACCAATTGGTCGCGGCCCCATTGAAGCTCCACCACCGCCCGCAGTTCCCGAATCAGGTCAGTATTTCCGCGACCAATTGGTCGCGGCCCCATTGAAGCGGATCCGCAAGAATGGCCTCCGGGTCCGGGATGTCGATTTCCGCGACCAATTGGTCGCGGCCCCATTGAAGCGCGGAGGTGACCGGCGGTGCGGTGCGGTCACTGCACCATTTCCGCGACCAATTGGTCGCGGCCCCATTGAAGCCCGGCGCACCGAACTGGGTCTTATCCTCCGCCATCCCATTTCCGCGACCAATTGGTCGCGGCCCCATTGAAGCCCGGCGCACCGAACTGGGTCTTATCCTCCGCCATCCCATTTCCGCGACCAATTGGTCGCGGCCCCATTGAAGCCCGGCGCACCGAACTGGGTCTTACCTCCGCCATCCCATTTCCGCGACCAATTGGTCGCGGCCCCATTGAAGCCCGGCGCACCGAACTGGGTCTTATCCTCCGCCATCCCATTTCCGCGACCAATTGGTCGCGGCCCCATTGAAGCCGTCTGGGGGCAGGCGTGAACCGGATGGTACGTTCTATTTCCGCGACCAATTGGTCGCGGCCCCATTGAAGCCGTGTTTTTCCGAATCTCAACCGCGCGTTGAACGTCATTTCCGCGACCAATTGGTCGCGGCCCCATTGAAGCATGATCATGCCTATCGCAGTTCCTGATACCACCTCAGATTTCCGCGACCAATTGGTCGCGGCCCCATTGAAGCTTCCATGGTTCGATGATACGCAAGATTTTATTCTGTATTTCCGCGACCAATTGGTCGCGGCCCCATTGAAGCCCCGCCCTCGGCGGCGCGATACACGTAGACCCACGCCATTTCCGCGACCAATTGGTCGCGGCCCCATTGAAGCCAGCCGAGCCGAGCCGGGCCATGCTGTACCTTGCCTTGCATTTCCGCGACCAATTGGTCGCGGCCCCATTGAAGCTGGCCTGACGGATCACGGCAAGCTGCTCAAGAACGTATTTCCGCGACCAATTGGTCGCGGCCCCATTGAAGCCTGAGTACGTGAGTCCGGCTCGTTCGACGCTTGGATTATTTCCGCGACCAATTGGTCGCGGCCCCATTGAAGCGACAGTTGCCGGTCGTGGAGAATGGGATCACGAAGGCGATTTCCGCGACCAATTGGTCGCGGCCCCATTGAAGCCACCGTGCGCGAGCGAGACGTCTCTTCCTTCGTGGATGATTTCCGCGACCAATTGGTCGCGGCCCCATTGAAGCGTTGTAACGCCGTACCCATTTGAATTCACTGTCCGATTTCCGCGACCAATTGGTCGCGGCCCCATTGAAGCAAGAGACACGCGAAATTCGCCGCGCTATCGACAGTTTGATTTCCGCGACCAATTGGTCGCGGCCCCATTGAAGCTATCCGCCGTGATGCATGCGCCAGTACTGGCGCATCCAATTTCCGCGACCAATTGGTCGCGGCCCCATTGAAGCGTCGGACTCCGCTATGCTCTACCGTGAGGAACGACATTTCCGCGACCAATTGGTCGCGGCCCCATTGAAGCTTCCACGTCGACGACGGCGCGCTCGCCGTTGTCGCCGATTTCCGCGACCAATTGGTCGCGGCCCCATTGAAGCCCGATAGGATCCAGAATCAGCACATTTGCGCCCACGGAATTTCCGCGACCAATTGGTCGCGGCCCCATTGAAGCGCGCGCGGCGGAACGGACTGTGTCGTAGAGTGGACACTATTTCCGCGACCAATTGGTCGCGGCCCCATTGAAGCGCTGTTCATGGATCTTTTTTGAGGCAGGCCGGAGAATGTTTCCGTGCCCTTTTGGCGTCGGTCCTCCTGAAATCGCATAGCTGCCGGACGGTTTTCCATGACGCTCGCATCCATGGGGCGATCCGGAGCGAGCTGGCGTTCGCTGGGCTCCGGGTGTGGATATGACGGGGGCGTGTGGTAGATCATTTGCCGGCGGAAGAGGGGACGGCTCTTGATTGAGGGCCGATGCAGCGGCCCGGTGCGCCTTTTATGGTTTGGCGCGAAGACGTGTGCGGAGATGGTACGAGGCGGGGTTTCGTGCGGGGGCGGGGTGGCGGAGAATGGTGGCATGCGGTTCGCGTTGCGAGTCGGGAAGACGATGGTGGCGGCCGTGATGGCAGTGGTGGGGGCGGCGCCGCCGGCGGCGGAGGATCCGCCGCAGTATGGGCGGATGTACCTGTATGACGCGGCGAGCGGCGGGATGGAGCCGCTGCCGTTGGAGAGGGTCCATCAGCGCTCGGGGCGCGGCGAGGCGGAGGCGTGGATCGAGGGGGAACGATCGAAGATGCGGCTGAAGGCGGGCCGGGCGCCCATGCTGGTGATCGCCTACCGGGCGGGGCTGCCGCCCGAGTGGGCCGCTCGGGCTTACCGGTTCCGGGTGGAGGGTGGGCGGCGCGTGGTGCGGCTCGACGTGCGCAAGGTGGCACCCAACGGGCAGACGCTGGAAGGGCAGCTTCCGGTGAAGATGGAGCCACACGGGCGGCTGAGCGTGCGGCTGGTACTGCCAGCCCCGCTGGCGCCGGGTGAATACGCGGTGAGCACGCCCGCCGGGACGCGTGCTTTCACCTTCGGGATCGACCCCTGAGCAGCGGGCGGCGGCGCGGGGCGAGGCAGGGTGAGGCGGCCGCGCGGCCGCCTCAGACGAGTTCCGCGCCGCGGAAGAACCAGGCCAGTTCGAAGGCGGCGGTTTCCGGGGCGTCCGAGCCGTGGCTGGCGTTGCGGCCGATGTCAGTGCCGTAGAGGGCGCGGACGGTGCCCGGGGCGGCCTTCTTGGGGTCGGTGGCGCCCATGACCTCGCGCCATTTGGCGATGGCGTCTTCGCGCTCGAGGGCCATGAGGATGACGGGGCCTTCGGTCATGAAGGCGACTAGCTCCTCAAAGAAGGGCTTGCCGCGGTGGACGGCGTAAAAGCCTTCAGCCTGGGGGCGGGTGAGCGTCTGCATCCGCATGGCGAGGATGCGGAAGCCGGCCTGCTCGATCATGGAGATGATGCGGCCGGCGTTGCCGGCGGCGACGGCGTCCGGCTTGATGATGGCGAGTGTGCGTTCGATGGCCATGAGAATTCTGCTTCCTTTACGAAGAAATGAATCGTGTAATTTACATCATTATGGCTGGAAATTCTGATTGATTTCCTCCAAAGCCGGGGCATGAATCGGACAAAAAACCGGCAGTCCGGGGGCATCAGAGTTTCAGCGCTTCTTTGGCGCGCCGGCCGATTTCGGCGGGGGTCCGGCAGACGATGATGCCGGCGGCCTCCATGGCGGCCATTTTGTCGCTGGCCTTGCCGGAGCCGCCGCTGATGATGGCGCCGGCGTGGCCCATGCGGCGCCCCGGGGGCGCGGTCTGGCCGGCGACGAAGCCGACGACGGGCTTGCGGACGTGTTGTTTCACGTAGGCGGCGGCTTCCTCTTCGGCGGTGCCGCCGATTTCGCCGATCATGATGATCGCCTCGGTCTGAGGGTCCTCATTGAAGAGGCGCAGGGCGTCGACGTGGGTGGTGCCGATGATGGGGTCGCCGCCGATGCCGATGCAGGTGCTTTGGCCGATGCCGAGTGCGGTGAGCTGGCCGACGGCCTCATAGGTGAGGGTGCCGGAGCGGGAGACGACGCCGACGGGGCCCGGGCGGTGGATGTGACCGGGCATGATGCCGATTTTGCACTCGCCGGGGGTGATGATGCCGGGGCAGTTGGGGCCGATGAGGCGGGTGCCGGGATGGTCCTTGAGGAAGCGCCAGGCGCGGACCATATCGAGAGCGGGGATGCCTTCGGTGATGCAGACGATGAGGCGGATGCCGGCGTCGGCGGCCTCCATGATGGCGTCGGCGGCGAAGGCGGGGGGCACGAAGATGACGCTTGTGTCGGCGCCGGTGGCGCGGACGGCCTCGGCGACGGTGTCAAAGACGGGGCGGTCGAGGTGGGTGGTGCCGCCCTTGCCTGGGGTGACGCCGCCGACGATGTTGGTTCCGTAGGCGATGCACTGCTGGGCGTGGAAGGTGGCTTCCCTGCCGGTGAAGCCCTGGACGAGCACGCGCGTATTCCTGTTGACCAGAATGCTCATGGTTGGCTTTTCCTCTCAAGACTGGCTGGCGAGTGCGACGACCTTTTCGGCGGCGTCCTTCATGCCTTCGGCGACGACGAAGTTGAGGCCGGATTCGCGGAGGATGCGGCGGCCCTCTTCGACGTTGGTGCCTTCCATGCGGATGACGAGGGGGAGGCGGAAGTTGAGCTGGCGTGCGGCGGCGACGACGCCGGCGGCGAGGGTGTCGCAGCGGAGGATGCCGCCGAAGATGTTGATGAGGACGGCCCTGACATGGGGATCCGACATGAGGATGCGGAAGGCGTTGGTGATCTGCTCCTGATTGGCGCCGCCGCCGACGTCGAGGAAGTTGGCGGGGCTGCCGCCGGCGTATTTGATGATGTCCATGGTGGCCATGGCGAGACCGGCGCCGTTGACCATGCAGCCGACGTTGCCATCGAGCTTGATGTAGTTGAGGCCGTATTTGGAGGCCTCGACTTCGAGGGGGTCCTCCTCATGGATGTCGCGGAGGGCGGCGATGTCGGGGTGGCGGTAGAGGGCGTTGTCGTCGAAGTTGAACTTGGCGTCGAGGGCGATGACGCGCTGGTCTTCGGTGACGATGAGAGGGTTGATTTCGGCCAGAGAGGCGTCGGTGTCGACCCAGGCGCGGGCGAGGGCCTGGAAGAGCTTAGCGGCGGCGGAGGCGGCGGCGCCCTGGAGACCGATGCCGTAGGCGAGGCGGCGTGCCTGGAAGGGGAGCAGGCCGTCGCCGGGATCAAAAGACTGTTTGAGGATGAGCTCGGGCGAGCGGGCGGCGACCTCTTCGATTTCCATGCCGCCGGCGGCGGAGGCCATCAGGACGGGCCGGCCCTGGGAGCGGTCGAGGACGATGCCGGCGTAGAGTTCCTGGGCGATGGGCAGGGTTTCTTCGACGAGGACGCGGCGTACGAGGCGGCCTTCGGGGCCGGTCTGATGGGTGACGAGGGTCATGCCAAGGATCCGGGAGGCGACCTGAGCGGCCTCGTCGGGCGTGCCGGCGAGTTGGACGCCGCCGCCCTTGCCGCGGCCGCCGGCGTGGATCTGAGCCTTGACGACGACGCGGGCGCCGATTTCGGCGGCGATGGCGCGGGCCTCGTCGGGCGTTTCGGCGACGCGGCCGCGCGGAATGGGCACGCCATAGCGGGCGAGGATCTGCTTGGCCTGGTATTCGTGAATTTTCATGGGATTCGGCTTGTGGTAGGCTCTGAAAAAGCCCTGCATTTCAATATAACATGGCGTTGCTGAATTACCTGCACAAGGTGCTTGACCGCGAGTCTCTGTCGAGCGCAGAGGCGATGGAGGCGATGGCGGAAATTCTGCAAGGGCGGGCGACGACGGCGCAGATTGCCGCCTTTCTGGCCGCGTTGCGGGTGAAAGGAGAGACGGCGGACGAGCTGCTGGGGATGGCGCTGGCGATGCGCGATCATTCGGTGCAGGTGGAACATGGGATCACGGACCAGCCGGTCCTGGACACGTGCGGCACCGGGGGCGACCACCGCGGGACTTTCAATATCAGCACGGCGGCGGCGTTTGTGGCGGCGGCGTGCGGGGTGGCGGTGGCCAAGCACGGCAACCGGTCGCTGTCATCGCGGTGCGGGAGCGCGGACGTGCTGGAGGCGCTGGGGGCAAGGATCCTGACCGACGCGGCCGAGATTGCGCGTTCGATCCGCGAGACGGGGATCGGGTTCCTGTTTGCGCCGGCGCTGCATCCGGCGATGCGGCACGCGCAGGCGGCGCGGGCGGAACTGAAGACGCGGACGGTGATGAACCTGCTGGGGCCGCTGACGAACCCGGCGCGGGCGACGGCACAACTGGTGGGCGCGCCGTCGCTGCGGGCGGCGGAGCTGATGGCGGTGACGCTGGCGGGGCTTGGGCTGGAGCGGGGCTGCGTGGCGCACGGCGAGGACGGGCTGGACGAAGTGTCGACGACGGCGCCGACGCACCTCCTGAGCATCGTGCACGGGGCCATTGAGCATCGCGTGGTGCAGCCCGAAGATTTCGGGGTGGAGCGGGCGGGGCTCGAAGACCTGCTGGGCGGCAGCGCCGAGGACAATGCGGGGATTCTGCGCGCGGTGCTGGAAGGGCGGCGGGGGCCGCAGCGGGACATCGTGCTGGTGAACACGGCGGTGGCGCTGCACGCGGCAGGAGTGGCGGCGGACTGGGCCGAGGGGATGGCGCGGGCGGCCGAGGCGATTGACAGCGGCGCGGCCGCGGAGCGGCTGCGGCGGTTCGTCGAATTTACCCGCGAGGCGGCGGGCTGAGGCGCGCCTACAGGGTGCTGCTGTGCCGCTTGAGGATCTGCGGCAGGTTCATGGAGAACGCGGAGCGGGCGAGCACCATGCTGGCGCCGGCGGCCTGGGCGCGCGTCTTCAGGTCGGCCTCGAGGTGCGAGACGAAGGCGATGATGCTGACGCGTTTCAGGCTCTCTTCGGCGCGCAGTTTTGCGATGAGCTCGACGGGTTTGACGCTGCGGGCGTTCAGGTCGACGATGATGAGCGCGGGCGTTTCCTGACGAGCGCGGTTGAGGATCTCTTCCGCGGATTTCAGGAATTCGACCTCAAATCCGGATCGTTTGGCGGCGTCGTTGATTTTCACCACGAAGAAGAGATCATCAACGGCCGCCAGGATTTTCCTTAGTTTCTGGGGCATGGACCGTTCGGTTGTGAGTTTCATCCAGAGAGGAAAGCCGCGAAGGAAAAGCAGCTTTCAGGGAGGACACCTTCATTATACCTCATGGACCGGGCGGGGGAGGCGTTTTGGGGCGGCCGGGGCGAAGTACCGGCCCGCGGGGCCGGGCGGGACGGAGGGGCCCGCGCGCGGGCGCGCCGCGGTAGTCTGACAGGGAGGAGGAATGATGCGAAGTTTTGCCGTTGTGCTGGCCGCGATGGTGGTTTGCGCGGGCGGTGGGCGCGGGGAGGCCGGCCGGCCGATCCGCGTGCACGGGCAGAACCCGCACTATCTGGAATGGAACGGGCGGCTGTTTCTGGTGGTGACCTCCGGCGAACACTACGGGGCGGTGGTGAACGCGGATTTCGACTGGCGGAAGTACCTGGCCACGCTCCACGCCGAGGGGATGAACCTGACGCGGATTTTTACAGGCACGTATCGCGAGGCCCCGGGCGATTTCGGAATTGAACGGAACACGCTGGCGCCGGCGCGTTTCCTGGCGCCGTGGCCGGAACGGGAGGGCAGGTTCGACCTGCGGACCTGGAACGAGGCATATTTTGACCGGTTGAAGGCTTTTGTGGGAGAGGCGGAGCGGCTGGGCATTGCGGTGGAGGTGACGCTGTTCTGTTCGACGTACGCGGAACGGCAGTGGTCGCTCAGTCCCTTCCATCCGGCCAACAATGGCGGCCTGTTTGCGCTGGCGGACTGGAAGCGGCTCCACACGCTGGACAATGGCGGCGCGCTGCCGTTTCAGGAGCAATTCACGCGGAAAATCGTGCGCGAACTAAACGCCTTTTCCAACGTGATTTTCGAGATTCAGAACGAGCCCTGGGCGGACCGGACGGTAACGGGAGAACCGGTGAATCCGTACATGCCGCTGCGCTGGCCGAACACGGCCGATTGCGCCGACGCGGCGTCGCTGGCCTGGCAGGAGCGGGTGGCCGAGTGGATCCGCTCCGAAGAGGCGGGGCTGGAGAAGCGGCATCTGATTGCGTGGAATGCGTGCAATTTCCGTGCGCCGCTGCGGTCCATTCTGAAAGGCGCGGACATCGTGAATTTCCATTATGCATATCCGGAAGCGGTCTGGTGGAATTACGGGTGGAATGTTCCGGTCTCGTATGATGAAACGGGTTTCCTGGGAACGGGCGATGAGGCCTACCGGAGGCAGGCGTGGCGGTTCCTGCTGGCCGGAGGCGGCCTGTTCAATCATCTGGATTATTCGTTCAGCGTGGGCAGGGAAGACGGGACGGATTTCCAGGCGAAAAGTCCCGGGGGCGGCAGTCCGGCGCTGCGGCGGCAACTGCGGTTTCTTCGCCAGTTTCTGGAGTCCCTGCCGCTGATTTCGATGAGGCCGGACCGGGAGACCGTGCAACATGCGCCGGGAACTGAAGCGGTAACGCTATCAGCGCCGGGCCGCGTGTGGGCGATCTATCTGACCGGCGGCGGCGCATCGCATCTTGTCCTGGAGGTGCCGCCGGGCCGGTATCGGGCGGAATGGTTCCGGCCGGCCGATGGGGCGCGGATCGGAGAGGAAACGCTGAGCCACGGCCGGGGACGGCTGCGGCTGGCCGTGCCGGAGTTCGCCGGGGACGCTGCGCTCAGGCTGACACGGACGCGATAATTGCAGCCTTCTTCAGAAAATCGGGGTCGATCCGGATCCCGAGGCCGGGCCCTTCGGGAACCGCAATTTTTCCGGCGCGGATGCGGAAATGGGGCGTGTGCCAGCTTTCGTCGGAGTATTTTCCACGGAAGGGAAATTCCATGTAGGGGCCGATATTGGGGATTGCCGAGGCGAACTGGAGGATGTTGCAGGCGGCCGCGCCCGTCTGCGTGTTGTGCGGGGTGATGGGGATGCCTGCGGCGGCGGCCATGCGGGCGACGCGGGCGGTGCGGATGAAGCCCCCGTTGTAGTTGAGGTCGGGCTGGACGATGTCGAGGGCGCGGGTGCGAATCATCCAGTCGAATTTCCAGGGGCTCGAATCGCATTCGCCAAAGGCGATGGGGATATCGAGCGCGTCGGCGGCGCGTTTTGTCTCGGAGACTTCTTCCCACGGGCACGGTTCTTCGAGGAATCCAACGCCGATTTCCCTGAGAAATGGCCCCATCGAGATGGCCTTGGCCGCATTCCAGCCGCCGTTGACGTCAGCGTAGATGAGGGTATCGGCGGGAAGGCGTTTGCGCGCGAGGCGGAGCATCGTTTCCGTGCGGCCGGGGTATTGGTCGGCGTTGCGCGCCATGCGGCCGCCGATCTTGAATTTCACTGCCTGCGCGCCGCTGGCGGCGAGAGCCTGCGCGTAGATCTCCACCTCTTCTTCGGCGGAGGTTTCGCGGACGGAGCCCGAGAGGTAGACGGGAATTTCTTTCCGCCGCACGCCGCCGAGCAGCTCGCCGAGCGGCCTGTTCACGGTTCTGCCGAAGAGGTCAAACATCGCCTGTTCCACGTATGCCGCGGGCGCCCACAGGGCCTGTCCGGCGAGTTTGTAGTGGCGGACGTTGAACTCGTCGACCAGGCGCTCGAGGGCGCGGGCGTCCTTGCCGGCGAAGAATGGCATGGCCAGCCGTGTCAGCATCGGCAGGTAGTCCTCGATCTGTTTGACCAGGGCGATTCCCTCGGCGCCATCGCGCGAAACCGCGCGGAGGAAGAAGTGGCGGCCGGCCCGGAGCAGTTCGAATTTTTCCGCTACGATCGGGCTCTTTGAGAAGCGCTCCAGGTGAAAGAGAGGCGCCTCCCATGGCGGCGCCGCTCCGGGCTCGGTGGATGTCGAGTAACGGTCGTAAAAGAGAGGCGGCAGGCCGGCTGCCGCGGCCGGGAGCTGCAGAAACATGCGTCGCTTCATGAATTCGGATCTCCGATGCGCTCCCTCGAAAATATCGCCGTTCAGGGCCGCGGGGGAAGCGGCCGAAGGCCGTGAGAGCGAGCGGGGCTGAAAATTGGCGTCCGCGGCGGGGGCGTGAGGCGCAGACATCGTCGGGCGTCGGCCGTCATAACCCGGCACGGCCCAACCGCGGGCCAATCCAGAGGGAGTCCTCATGACCCTGCCGATGGCCGCAGGGTCATGGGGGCTCATTGGCCGCTGATGACGCCAGCCAACAGGAGAACGAGGGGCGCATTCCAGTTGATGGCCACTTCGTTGGTGGCGTAGGACTCCTGGTCGTCCAGGAACATTTTCGCCGGAGGCGTTCCCTCGGGGATCTTTTTCATGGCCGGATCCTGGCGCCGGGCGTTGGGTCCGCCAGCAAGGAGGCCGGGCCAGGGCGCCGTGTTGGAGTCTGCGCCGGAAGGCCGGTGGTGGGGGTGGCGGACGGGATTGGCGCCCACGCGCGTCACGTAGCAGACCGACATCGGGTTGCGGCCGAGGAGGTAGTGGAGGTTGTCCGCCGCCGCTTCCAGGTATTGCGGCCTGGGCTGCAGGCGGTGGGCGACCAGAAGCTGAAAGCCGTAGTTCGCGGCCACCGAGTTCGAGCCCCAGACGTAATCCCTGCGCAGCAGGCTGACGCGGTGGCCGTTTTTCGCGGTGCGCGCGGCAAGCCCGTCGGCCGCGGCCAGGATGAGGCTGCGGATTTCGCCAGACTTTTCGCCTCCGGACAGCGCCCATCCCCACAGCGCGAGCGGGGCGACCTGCGGCCAGGCAGGAGGGCGGTCGTGAGCGATCATCGGACGGAATTTCTCCCAGTTTGCGAGGAAATAACTGCTGTATTTTTCGTTCCGTGTCGTCCGCCAGAGTTCCGACGCGGCCCAGAGCATCTCGTCGGAGCAGTCGCGGTCACCGTAGGCTCCGGTGGAAACGCCCCTGGGGTTCGTGAACGGGACGGACGGGTTCTTTTCGGCCCATGCCCAGGCGGCCTCGGCTGCGGCGCGCGCCCGGCGCGCGAAGTCCGCGTCAAGAGCCGGCCAGACGCGGGCGGCGATGGCCATCACCGCGGCCAAGTCCGCGGTAGCACAGGTGCTCTTGAATGGCGGGGCTCCTGTGCCGATGATGTAGCTGGCCATGGTGTCCTGATCCGGCATGATAAAGGGGGCGAATTTCTCGCTGGTCTGCTTGTGCCAGACGCCGCCATCGGCGTCCTGCATGGCAAGCAGCCACTCGAGATTCCAGCGGATTTCGTCGAGAAAATCGGGAGTTTTGTCACCTGATTCCGGAATATTGAGCCGGAGTTTTTCCGCCACTGGGCGGAACAATTCGAACGTCCAGAGCAGGGTTCCGGTCGTGATGCCGGAGTTCACCACATAGCGGCCGTAGTCGCCCGCATCGTGCCAGCCTTTGGCCGAGGGCGCGGGGCCGGACCTCCCGCTGGAGTCGTGCCAGGCGCCGGTGCGGTGACAGGCGCCGTAGCGGTAGCCGGGGAATTCGTGGCCGAGGTCCACGGCCGTACCGCAGCGCTGCCCGTAATAGGACCGCATGGCGAGATAGAGGACGCGGTCGTAGACGCGCGGTCCGATTTCGAATTCCCAGCTCCGGCCGATGTTCGGGACTTCGATGTAGTATCGGCCGGCGCTTCGGAGCGGACTGAAGTCGGCCGTCTGGACGCGGTCACCGGCGTCCGGATCGTCGAGCGGGGCGCTGAGGCGGCCGCGGAAGACGATTTTCGCGTCATTGGCCCGGCGCACGGTGAATTCCTTAGCTGGTGGGTCCGCCGCCACGAAGGCGAGCTTGGGGGCGGCGGGGAGGTAGCCCGCCTGATCGAGACGGATGGCGGCGTTGGGCGCCTGTGCGGCCGCGCTGATCGCAAGGAAGGCCGAGAGAAAGAGGATCCGCATGTCGGAATCATCATACGCCTGGCCCGTGCGGCGCGGCGAGGTCGCCGATAATGGAAAGCGGAAGATGCCATTTGCCAGAATTCCTGATGCGATCGAGGCGTTCCGCCGCGGCCAGATGCTGGTGGTGGTGGACGACGAGGATCGCGAGAACGAGGGCGACCTGACGCTGGCGGCGGAGTTCGCCACGCCCGAAGCGATCAACTTCATGGCCAAGTACGGCCGGGGCCTGATCTGTCTGGCGCTGGCGCCGGAGATCTGCGACCGGCTGAACCTGCCGCTGATGTCGCCGCGGAACACGTCGCAGTTCGGCACTGCCTTCTGCGAGGCCATCGACGCGGCGACGGGCGTGACGACGGGCATCAGTGCGGCCGACCGGGCGCGGACGATTCAGGTGGCGATCGACCCGAATTCGACACCGGCGGACCTGGCTCGGCCGGGGCACGTGTTTCCGCTGCGGGCGCGGGAAGGCGGCGTGCTGGTGCGTTCGGGCCAGACAGAGGCGGCGGTGGACCTGGCGCGGCTGGCCGGGCTGCGGCCCGGGGGCGTGATCTGCGAAATCATGAACGACGACGGCACGATGGCGCGCCTGCCGGAGCTGGAGCGCTTCTGCGCCGAACACGGGCTGCTGATGATCTCGGTCGCCGACCTGATCCGCCACCGGCTGGAACACGAGCGCATCGTGAGGCGTGCGGCCGAAGGGTTGCTGCGCACGGACATCGGCGAGTTTCACACAATTTCTTACTCCTCATCCATTGACCCCGAAACGCACCTGGCATTGGTGCACGGCGAGCCCTGGAAGCGGGAGGTGGCGTTGGTGCGGATGCACAGCCGGTGCACGTACGGCGACGTGTTTCACTCGGTGGAGTGCGACTGTCACCGCATCCTGCGCTCGGCGCTCGAAAAGATCGTGGCCGAGGGCGCGGGCGTGGTCGTCTATCTGCATCAGACGGGGCCGGGAATCCGGCAGATTGCCCCGGGCCCTGAAGGCGGACTGCCGCGGCTGGTCTCCCATACGCGCGCCTACATGCACTATGCGTCGCCTGAGGGCCAGCGCCTGCTTCAGCACGAGACGGGCATCGGGGCGCAGATCCTGGCCGATCTGGGGCTGCGGAAGATCCGCCTGCTGACCAACCATCCGCGCAAGGTGGTCGCGCTGGAGGGGTTCAACATCGAGATTGTGGGCCAGATCCCGGTGTGAAGCCGGGGATGACCCATCTCTGGCCGGGACGTGCCGAGAGGTGAGTGTCCTTTTCCCGGAAGGGTGGGGCGGGCTCGGTTCATATGATAAGATGAGGTTGACCACGCACGTCGCGGAGAGGTGGCTGAGTGGTCGAAAGCAGCGGTTTGCTAAACCGTCGTAGGGGCTTTAAACCTCTACCGAGGGTTCGAATCCCTCCCTCTCCGCCACGCCAATCCTAAATGATTCCGTTGAAATGATCTGCTGAGAGAGCTGGGCTCTTGGTGTGTGTAAATTTGCGAAAACCGACACCAAGGGCTGGCTCCCATGAAGCTCCGCCAACGCGTTCGCCTGCTCAAGAAAGCCCGTCTCGCCTCCGGCCGCTGGCAGTTTGTCTCGCTGCCGCGCAAGGGCGCGAGCTGAGCCTGGAAGTCGACAGCCCGTGCGAGGGCCTCCGTGCGCTGCGCGATCCGGCCACGCTCGGGTGAAACGCCATGACGGAACCATCCAGGCGGAAGCGCCCAACCAGATATGGGTCATCAACCCGATGACCGGTTTCATTCTGCAAAACGGGCAAGTGCCCATCTTGCAGGCCGAAGCCGGCGGAGGTTTGCATTCCTGCCGCCTGGGCCGTTCGGTGATGATGGTAACTCCCCTGCGCTTGGGCTCGACGGGCTGCCGCCGCGGGCATCACGAGTCCGTAGTCCTGCATTGGCCTTGGCAAGCGCTGCAAGGACGTACAGACGCCCTGGATTCGCAGCCTCGCCCACACTTCGCGATGGCGCTCGCGATGGAAGGGCGATTCCTGGATCGGGCGGCGGATCTCGCCGACAAGTTCTTGATCTGTACAGGGAGTCTTCGAGCCCCGCCTGGCTCACGGCTGAGGCACGGCCTGCCGCCGGCGCCGTCCGCATTGCGGGCCCGTACAGCGCGCCCTCCGAGCACTTTGCGCCGGCCGGGAATCCGGAGGTTCCACCCTGGACATGCTGATTTTCCTTCTCGCAAATCCGTCTCCAGAGAAATCGTATGGCGGGGAAGGCGAGGAAAGGAATCAGTGCCCGTCCTGCGAACGCCAGCGCGCCACTACGAGGTCGGCGACCTGCGATTCCATTTCGCGGTCCAGCTCCCGGCGCCAGTCGTTGTATTTTCTCTCCCGGAGCCGTTCGAGCACTTCCACTTCCCGCCGGGCCGCCAGAAGCGCCTCGCGCTGGCGTTCCAGCCGTGATGCCAGCTCGCCTTCAACCGATATCAAGCGCGCCGTCTCGGTTTCGGCAAAGCGCCGGAAGGCGGACGCTGCATCCAACTCCACGGAAGTCAGCACCGGCAGCCTCCGCAGATTTTCCATCACCATCCGGTCCTCGCGTTCGAGCGCCGCACGCCGCTCCTGCACCGTCCGCTGCTCGGCCAGAATCCGTTCCAGCTTCCCCTGCTCGGCCACAAGCCGGGCCCGTCGATAACGGAGCAGCTTTTCGAGCGGAAACCGAAATTTCTTCATGGCAGTTCACCCTTTGATCGATGGTGGTTTTCTGGATTTGCACGAAATGACAGGACACTTAGAGGGGCGCATTTCTGATAGCAATGCATATCTGTCCCGGAGCATAATAGTATTGGTTCACTGTGTTCTAAAGGAATAGCAGCCTCGGAAAAACCCTGACGTCATGCCTCCAGTGGACTGGAGGAAATCTCCTGCGGGATCGTTTACACCCGCCCCCTGCGGCGCCTGGTCCGGGGCCAACGCCGCTGTGCGAGAGCAACGCCCGCTCCAAAAGCGCCGGCGTCTGCCCGTTTCCGAACGGATATCCCATGTGTCTGAAGGACGCTCCGGTGCGGGCGCCGCAGTCCCTGTCTGGGCACCCTGTTTCCGCACCGTCTCCTCAGGGCCGGGCGCTGCGCCCTCCGGACGGCCGTCGTGTCCTGCCGCACGTCCGCATTTGGAAGTCAGAATCATGAAAGCTCCGCCAGGCGCGCCATGCGCGCCTCAAGTTCCTCAAACGGCGTACGCTCTTCGGGGCGCTGTCTGAGCAGCGCCTTCAGCTCCTTTTCGAGTTTCAGCGCCGTGTCGAGTTGCGGATTCGTGCCGGCGGCGTAGGCACCGATCCGGATGAGGTCCTCGGAGGCATGCAGCACTGCCAGCGCTTCCCGCAGCCGGGCCGCCGCCTCCCGCTGTTTTGCGCCCGCCAGCCGCGGCGCCAGCCTCGAAACGGAATGAAGCACATCGATGGCCGGGTAATGACCCGCGTTGGCCAGAGCCCTGGACAACACAATGTGCCCGTCGAGAATGCCCCGGACGGCGTCCGTGATCGGCTCATTGAGGTCGTCGCCTTCCACCAGCACGGTGAAGAAGCCCGTGATTGATCCCCGGCGGAAATTGCCCGCCCGTTCGAAAATCCGCGGCAGCATCTGGAAAACGCTGGGCGTGTAGCCCTTCTGGCTGGGCGGCTCGCCAGCGGCGAGTCCGATCTCACGCTGAGCCATCGCCAGACGCGTCACCGAGTCGGCCACCAGCAGCACATGCCGGCCCTGGTCGCGGAAGAACTCGGCGACGGCCAGCGCGACAAAGCAGGCGCGCACGCGCAGTGGCGAGGGCCGGTCCGACGTCGCCACGACAAGCACACTGCGGCGCATTCCCTCCGGCCCGAGCTCGTGCTCGATGAAATCGCGCACCTCCCGGTTCCGCTCGCCGACCAGGGCCAGCACGCAGACTTCGGCGTCAGAGTTCTTTACGAGGCTGCCAAGCAGCGTGCTCTTGCCCACTCCGCTGCCGCCGAAAATGCCCACGCGCTGGCCGCGGCCTACGGTGAGAAAACCGTCAATGACCCGGATGCCCGTTTCCAGCCGTTCATGAATGGGCTCCCGCTCCAGCGGCCCGGGAGGCGCTGCGTAGAGGTCGTAAAAGGCGTCGGCATCGATGGGTGGGCCGGCGTCCATCGGCTGGCCGAAGCCGTCCAGCACGCGCCCAAGGAGCTGCCCGGAGACGGCAACCCGTGCAGCCTGCGGCCGGGCCACAATCGGATCGCCGGGCTGAAGACCTGACGTCTCCTCCAGCGGCATGGAAAGCATCAGCCCGTCCCGGAACCCGATCACCTGGGTGCGGATCCTCGCCCCGGACCGCGTACAGATCTCGCAGAAATCGCCAACGGCAGCCGCGGGACCGCGCGACTCGATGAGAAGCCCCGCCGTTCGCATGACCGTGCCGCCGGTGCGGACGGGATCGCAACGCTGCAGCGCCCGCAGGAATCGGCCCGTATCGAACCAGCCCCGCTCTGCCCTCATCTACCTCTCCTCTGGTACGCCACACGGTGGCAGCCGCACCATTTCCCGCCCCGCCCGGCCATTGCGGCGCTCATGGGCCGATCCTCCGGCGAAGGGCATCTGTCAGCCCGCGGTTGATCTCCTCGAGCTGCGTCTCCAGCGAGGCATCAATGACGCCACGGGCCGTCTCCAGAATCACCGCGCCCGGCTCGAGCGACGCGTCGGCAACGACTTCGATCGCCTCGGGAGCGCCGATTCGGGCCAGATGGGCCCGCACCAGGGCCGCATGGGAGGGATGGACGCGCACTTCAGTCATCTCCCGCTGACTTGCCTTTTCCATCGCCGCCTTCACCAACCCAAGCAGCGCCTCCGGATCGACATGGAGTTCGCGCCTCAGCACCCGCCTCGCCACGGCCACGGCCAGCTCGACCACTTCGCGTTCGGCCTCGATCCGGAGACGCGCCTTCAGCCCGGCGATCTCTTCGATGGACCGTGCCAGCCGGCCAAGGACCGCTTCAAGCTGCGCTCCAGCCTGTCGCCTGCCCTCCTCGAGCCCCTGCTCAAAAGCCTGCTTTCGGGCCGCCTCCATTTCGGCGCGCCACCGCGCTTCCCGTTCCGCCATGGCCCGCTCGAGAGCCTCACCTTGCGCAGAGAGCCCGCTTGTGGCGGCATTCTCCGGTTGCACGCAGGGCTCCTTCCCGCACTCCGGCCGGCCCACCATAGGCCAGGTGAACGGCACGGGCGGCACGCCAGGACCGCGCAGGATACGCGACGCCATCGCCTTACACCACGTACTGTTCGCCCACCGCGCCCTTCAGGCTGAGCACGCCTTCGGCCTCAAGCTGGCGGACCACGGCGATGATCTGCTGCTGGGCTGCTTCGACCTCTTTGATCTTGACCGGCCCCAGCGCTTCCATGTCCTCGCGCAGCATCTCGGCGCCGCGCTGCGACATGCATTGCATGAAGTGATTCTTGAGCTGCTCGCTCGTCCCCTTCAGCGCCACCGTGAGCAGCTTGCGGTCGATGCGAGCCAGGATTTCCTTGATGCCGTTCTGGTCAATCAGCAACAGATCCTCGAAGACGAACATCAGATGGCGGATCGTCTCCGCCAGGTTCGGATCGCGCGCCTCGATCGTGTCAAGGATCTCCTTGCTGGTGGCCGAATCCAGCCGGTTGAACATCTCCGCCACCGCGCGCACGCCGCCGTAACTTTCGCGGCTGAGCTCGCCGAGAGCCTTCAGTTTCTGCCCAATGATGCCGGCGATCTTCGAGATGATGTCGGGCGAGATCTGTTCCAGGTTGGCCATGCGCAGCGCGACGTCGGCCCGGATCTCGGGCGGCAGGGAAAACAGCAGGCCGGCGGCCTGCGAAGGACCAAGATGGCTGAGGATCAGGGCGATCGTCTGCGGGTGTTCGCTATGGATAAATTTGGCCAGCTGCTGCGGATCCGCCTTTTGCAGGGCGTCGAAACTGGCCGTGTCGTGGCCCAGCAGTTTCACCAGCCGGTCCAGAATGCGCGTGGCCATCTCCGGGCCGAACGCGTTGACCAGCATCTTCCGCGCGTACTCGATGCCGCCCTTCATGACGTAGTCCTGCGCCATCGACATCTGGTAGAACTCATCGAGGATCGCTTCGGCCTCAACGGCCGTGATGGCCGAGATGCGGGCGACCTCCTTTCCGATGGCGGCCACCTCGTCTTCCTCGAGGTGCTTGAGCACCATCGCGCTGAGCTCCTCGCCGAGCGTCACCATGAGCACCGCGGCCTTCTGGAGCCCTGAGTAGCGCTGGACAGATTCTTTTTCGGGCAGCGTGTTGGTGACCATCAGCGGTTCTCCGTGATCCAGGTTCGGATGAGCTGCGCCGTGGCGGCGGGATCTTTTCGCACCTGATCAGCAATGACCTTGCGGAGGACCTCGGCCTTCTTGGTCTGCGGCGGCTGCTGCAAATGAAGCGACTGAAGGGCCTCTCGTTCGAGTTTTTCTTTCTCGGCCAGGTTGTGGTCGAGAACGGCCACGGCCTGCTGCTCGAAGCTATTGGCCCCGGCCGGCCCGATCTGCGCCTGCGGAGTGCCGGCAATGGCTGCGGGCCCTGGCTCCACAACGGCCGCCGGCGGCCTGCTCCGCCGCAGCCGGCGCAGGACCAGCCAAGCGGCTGCGGCCAGCACAATCAGCAGCGCCGCCGCAGCGCCCAGCCAGACCGGCAGCGGGGCCTTCTCAAGCAGCGGTTTGAGCCATGCCGGCGGAGCGAATCCCGGATGGGAAAGGGCCGGGGGCGCCACAGCCGGCGGTTCCGGCGGGGGCGCCGTCTGAAGCGTCGTCTCGAAAGGCAGGCTCTCGACCAGGATCTGGTCACCCCGTTCCTGCTGGAATCCGACCACACCCGCCAGCACGTCACGCACCACCTTCAGGGTCTCCGGAGCGGGCGGTTCCAGCACGCGCCGGGCGCGGGCTCCAGTTCCCTCCCACCGCAGTCGATGATCCACCAGAACAGCCACCGAAATCCGGCGCACCGTCCCTTGGGGAATCTTGATGCGGCGAACAACGCGGCTCGTCTGGTAGGTGATGTTCTCTGTCTTTCTCGAAACGCCTCCGGAGCCGCCCGGAACGCGCGGGGCGGGCCGGGGCAGGTTGGATGCGGTCCCGGGGATTCCCGCCGTGGCGGCCGCGCCTGACACATCTTCCGTGCGCGCGGAAGTCACCATCACCGACTTCGAGGGGTCAAAAGTCTCCTCGCTCTGCTCGCCGGAGGAGAAATCGCACTCGACGCTCACCCCGGCCCGGTAGCGCTCCGGCCCAAGCAGCGGATCCAGCGTCGAGCGGATCTTGGCCAGATATTCGCGTTCCAGGTTCTGGCGGAATTCGAGCATCGCCGAGGATACCGGGCCCTCTGGCCCGAGCTGAAGCGGCGGACGGCTGAGGAGGTTGCCGGCCATGTCGAGCACCGAGACGGCCGAAGGGTCGAGGCCCTCGACCGCGCTGGCGGTGAGGTGCTGGATGGCCGTGACGTTCTGCGGCGAAAGCCGAGCTCCAGGGCGTAGCTTCACCATGACGCTCGCCTTGGCGGGCTGCCGGTTCTCGGTGAAAAGCGACTCTTTCGCAAAGGTCACATGGACGCGCGCACGCTCCACCTCGGTCAGCGCCATCACGCTGCGTTCCAGCTCGCCTTCGAGCGCGCGGCGGTAGTTGACATGCTCGGCGAAGTCCGTCACGCCCAGATTGTTCTGGTCGAACAGCTCAAAGCCAACGCGTCCGGTGCGGGGCAGCCCCGCGCCGGCCATCTCAATACGAAGCTCGGCCACCCGCTCCGAGGGCACAAGAATCGTGCCGTTCCCCGAGACCTGGTAGCGGACATTGGATTGCCGCAGTTTCTCGACAATGGCTCCAGCATCCTCCGGCGCCAGATTCGTGAACAGCGGCCGCAAGTCCCGCTGCCGGTTCCATTGAACCCCGCCCCAGACAGCGGCAACCACGGCGACGAGGGCGGCGGCCAGCGAAATCCTTTGTTTCCACGAGAGGCTGTTCCAGAGGCGGGTGAGCTGGTCCATGGCGGTTCACGGGCAGGATGGCTCAGAGCTGCATCCGCATGATCTCCTGGTAGGCCTGAACAACCTTGTTGCGCATTTGGAGGAAGAGTTCGAAGGCGAGCTGCGACTGCTGCGTTGCCAGCGCGACCTGGTGGATGTCCACACTCTCGCCTTCGAGAAAGCGGCGAACCTCAGCCTCGGCGCTCTTGAGCCCTGAGTCCACCGTGTGCAGGGCGGCAGAGAAGGCGGCCGAGAATGCCTCAGTCGGGCGGGTTGCGCCCGCTGCGCCGGGCGCTTCTGGCGGGCGAATGGGCTGGACGGGGTCAAAGCGAATCATCTCAGCAACTCAATCGACTTCGAGAGCATGTCTTTGACGGCGGTCATGGCGGCCACGTTGGCCTGGTAGCCGCGCGCGGCCCCGATCAGATCCACCATCTCCTCGGCGGGGCTGATCCGCGGGTAGGCCACGTATCCGTTTGCATCAGCATGGGGATGGCCGGGCTGATAGCGCAGCTCTGGCGGCCGCGTATCCTCGACGACGCCGGCCACGGCCACCCCGGTCGCTCCCGCTTCCATCTCGGTCTGGAAGACAGCCGAGAACGGCGACCCCTGCACCTGCGGCTCAAAGAGCACGTCGCGGCGACGATACGGGCCACCTTCGGGCGTGCGGGTGGTTTCCGCGTTGGCGAGATTTTCGACGATCACCTCGGCGCGGGCGCGCTGTGCGGCCAGCCCGGAGGCGCTCACGGAAAGCAGATGAAACAGGCTCATGCGGTTCGTCCCTCCTCAATCGCCATACGCAGTTTGCGGATCTCGACGCGCGCAAGCTGCGAGGCCACGTTGAACCGGAGCGCGTTCTCGGCCAGCAGCCGGGTCTCTCGATCCAGGCTGACGTTATTGCCGTCGTTCTTAACGGTCAGGTCCGACGGTTCGATCACATGGGGCCGCGCCCCAGGAGCCAGCGAGAGAAATTCAAACTGGAAGTCGATGTCCCGGGTGCGGTAGCCCGGAGTGTCGATGTTGGCGAGATTGGCGGCGACCAGCCGCTGGCGTTCTGCCAGCAGATCCATGTATCGGCCCAGGTCCTGGGACAGAGGAGTCAGCATGGCAATATGGCTCCTTGCAGGCGGCGTGCCGGAGTGGACGCCTTATCGGCAACGGGCCGGAAAAGTTGAGAAAACTTTCGGTGGAATCAGGCATTAGCGCCGCGCCTGCGCCCCGGAGCCGTGGGCATACAGGGCCGGGTAAGCCCGTTCCATTTCGGAAGCGGTCTCAAGGGCTGTTCCAATCTGGATCAGTGGACCTTGGCCAATGCCGGGGCAAAGGCGCGCCGTCCGCATCCAGGCGCGACGCGATCCAACGAGTTCGGGCCAGAAGGGAAACAGCCGGCATTGCGTGGGCTTGGCGGGATGAATCGAGCAGCCGTCCTCGAGCAGGAAAGGACACTGGCGGCCTCGTGGCTTCCGGAACCGCAGCAAGCGGCGCGTCCGATAAACAAACTGGCGCTCGAATTGCTTCGGACTCATGCCGAGAAACCGTGCTGCCCGGCGGAGGTCGTCTTCGGTGAGATACACAAAGCCCTGCTGGTTGCAGCAGCGGGTGCAGCCTGGCTGGCAGGAGAAGCGGAGTGGCTGCATGCGAGACATTATCGCAGCCCGGCCCCATTGGGGGCTGCATGCCGGCCATTCGGTCCCGGGCTGGTGGGATTGTGGAAGAGGCCACCCCTTGAGGCTAAGGCCTGTCGGGCGGAGAGACCAGGGGCGCATTGCCGACCCAGCGGCATTTGCCGTTGGGACAGAATTCCCAACCGGAAGAGCTCCCCCCTCCGGGATCCCCGCGCTGGCCTGGAATCGTCGGATTTCGAGTTCGACATCCGGAATACTCGTGATCGCAATTCGGTGTCAGGGATGGAAAGGCGGGGGCGGCTGTTGACGAAAGACTCCATGTGCTTCACTCGTCGGGGACCGAGAAGCGGTTGCCCGCGTCGGCCACCGACTGGTTCAGCCTTTCGATCAGCTTCCGCCTCTCGGCGCGAAAGCGGTTGTTGTGAGCCAGGTTCACCTGCTCAAACGGTTTTTCGTCCAAAGCAAGCATCAGCCCGCTCACGCCTTCGAAGCAGACATGCTTTCAGGGGTCGCGGGCGACGATGCCAGGGAAGGCCGTGTTGATGAAGTCATCGTGGTTGTTGGGATGATGCATTGCAGGCGGGCCAGGTCGGGCCGGCTGGGCTCGGACGAGTCTTCGTGGCACTGGCAGAAGGCCGAATCCTCTCCGCCTCGCACCCGCTCCGGCGCACGGAGGCCGCACAGGCCCGGGGTGGCCGGGGCGATGTCGGGCGCGCTCGGCAGCACGGGCCGGCGACCGATAGGATGGCCTTCGCAGGAAGGCTGGCCGCCGCTGATAGAAAACGGGATGGTGATGGATTCTCCATACGGACGCATCCCGCGGGACAGGCCCTGCGAGCCCGGCATGTGGCCGTGATCGGGAAAGAACGGGAGATGCGTGATGAAGTACAGCCGCCAACCTGGAGTGTGCGGATCAGCAGGCCGGGGGTGAAGTCGAGGTTTTCGACGATCGCCGCGTAGCCGGCCCGTTGGCGGGCCTCGCGCCCCCGCACCCAGCCAGCATACGACCTATTGGGCCGGAAGCGGACCGACGCCGGCTTGTGGTCTGCGCGCATTCCTGCGCCGCGACGTCGGGGTCATACGGCGGCTGAATGGGGACGCCGCGAAAAAGGGCCGTCCGGCGCCGGCGCGCCGTTCTGGCGCCTGCTTTTTCCCAGGACGGAGGAGCAGGCCGGTGAGAGCGCCGGTCTCATGACCGGGCAGGCGGCGGTCGAAGGCGTTCTGGCTTTTGCCGCCGTGCAGCCAACAGCCGAACTGGCGGTTGTTGTCCTGATCGCCGACCGACGTGTCGAAGCCGCCGCGGCGGCGCTTTCAGCCGTTGTCAGGCGACGCCAGGAAAAGCCGCTGCCAGTCGTACTTTCTGAGGAACTGTGTGAACGTCCGATGCACCGGCAGCAGATGATGTCCGCCGGCGAGCGCATATCCCACGCGGCGCACTGCCGGCGGCTGGATGGGCAGGAAGCGGCATCCGGAGTTGCGGCGCGCCGCCGTCGCCGGGGCCAGGCTCACGCCGAAGCCCGCTTCCACCAGCGCCAGGAGGCTTTCGAGCTGGTCGGATTCAAAATAGGATTCGAAGTCCGCCCGAGCCCGCGTGCACGCCTCGAGCACGTTCTCCCGCAGGCAATGGCCTTCGCGCAGCAGCAGGAGCCGCTCGCCCTGAAGCTGGCGCAGCGGCACCGGGCCGTTGTTGGCCAGCGGGTGACCTGGCGGCAGCGCCGCCAGCAGCGGCTCGCGGAACAGTTCGCTGCAAACGATTTCCGGATGACGGATCGGCAGCACCAGCAGCGCGATGTCCAGCTCGCCCAGCTTCAGTTTTTCCAGCAGATTTTCCGTCGTTCTTTCCGTCAAGTAGATCTGGATTTCTGGAAATTTCCGCCGGAACTCATCGAGCACTGGCGCAAAGGCCCCGGGCAGAAGCGTCGGAATCACCCCGACCGCAATGGCGCCCCGGGCCGGCGACCGCGCCGCTTCCACGGCCCTCCGGCCCTGCTCCACCGACCGCAGCACCGCCTCTGCGTGCGGCAGCAGCGCCTCGCCGTGGGCCGTCAGCCGCACCGTCCGCCCGAGCCGGTCAAACAGCGGCGCGTCGAGCTCCAGCTCGAGCTTCTTGATCATCTGCGACAGCGACGGCTGGGCCACGCCTTCGGCTTCCGCCGCCTTCACAAAGCTTCCCGCGCGGGCAACCGCCAGAAAATACCGAAGCTGTTTGACATCCATGGCGCTATCGAAAAACGTACCGGGAATTGGCGCCCGGATCAATCCTGCCGGAGCGTTTCCTTCCCTCTGCGCAGTGTAGGACGCCCGGCCCGCCGGGCGCAGCTCCTGCTGCCAATCTGTCCCATTGGTGATTCCTGCCTCAGCGGCGGTCCTGCGGCGTCAGGCGCAGCGTCCGCTCCGGCTCCACGCGGCCCATCTCCAGCCGGAAGGCCCGCCCCTCGAGATAAGCCCCCCACTGGTCGCCGTAATGGCCCGAAAGCCGGTGGCCGGAATTTCCCGTCGGAATCACGATCAGCAAAGCGCCGGCATCGGACAGGTCGGCCACCATCCGCATGGAGGGCCCGTAGACTTCGGTCACCGCCTGCACGGTCGTCGCCGCTCCATCCATTTCGACGGGGCCAAAATTGAAATACCGTCCGAGCCACGGAATCCGACCCATTACCGGATGAGCCAGCCTCACCTGGTTGGCGCGTCCGTAGCGCCATCTCTCCGGCCGCCGTCCCTGCATTCGCCGGCCCTCCTCCACCGCATCGGCCAGGGCCCCGGCCAGCATCAGATCATGGTTATCAAACCACTCCTTCGGCCGCTCGCGCACGATCCGGGCCACCACGCCCGGGGCCATGAAGGTGCGCCACGCGGCTCCGGTCTTCGGCGAGGCCCGCTCCGCGATTGCGCGGCGCACGTGCTGGTAGAGCAGGTGGGCCAGGAAGGCGGCGGCCGAATCCGCCCGCATCTGCCCGTCCCACCGCTCCAGCAGCGTCGCGCCCTCGCGGGCCGCTTCACTGGTCTCGCCGCGCCGCCGCACGGCTTCGACCGCCGCCCGGGCCAGCCCGTGGTGCAGCGCCGAGTAGACATCGCGCTGAATGCCGAGCATCCTGCCGGCGTCCAGCCGGCCTGCCGCTGTCAGCCGCCGGGTGATCTGAATGGCGCGGTCCGGCGAGGAGAAAAATCCGCTCACAATATATGGCGTATTTCCTGGAAATGGATTATGATTTGCCGAAACGATTAGACCATTTTTCGGGTTCAGCCAGGAAGGCATCTGCTCAAACGGCACGAATCCTCTCCACTCGTAACGGCCGGAAGCGCCGTCGACCGGGACCGACCCGTCAAACCCTTCGCGGAGCGGCAGCCGGCCCGCCACCAGCCAGCCGGTGTTGCCGTCCACGTCGGCGTAAATCGCGTTGATGTTTGGCCCGGGCAGCCGCCGCAGCGCGGCGCGGAACTCTTCCCAGTCGCGCGCCCGGTTCCAGTCGATCACAGGAAATTCGGCGCCATCGGCGGCCGCAGCCGACCATGTCAGCGCCATCGGCTGGCCGTCCTCTTCGAGGATCACCGGCCCGTGCACCGTCACCCACTGCTCCAGTTGTACGGAGGAGCCGTCTTTCACCGCAATCCGCTCTGTCTCGCGCGCGGCCTGAAGCTCGCGGCCGGCGAATTGATACCGGCCGGTGCGCATGTCCAATCGCTCGGCATAAAGGTCCATGTTGTCGAATTGCAGCGCGGTGATGCCCCAGGCGATGCGTTCGTTGCGCCCGATGATCACGCCTGGGATGCCAGGCAGCGCCGCCCCCGCCACGTTGAGTCCCGGCGCCATCAGATGCACCAGATGCCAGGTGGCAGGCTGCGTCCACGGCAGGTGCGGGTCGTTGGCCAGGAGCGGCTTACCCGTCGCCGTCCGATCTCCGCTCACCGCCCAGGCGTTCGATCCTGGCAGCGGCTCCGGGCCAAGGCGCACGGGAAAGAGCTGCTCCACCAGAGGCGCATTCCCCGTGCGCAGCATGCGGTATTTCAGGAGATCGTGCTCCCAGTTGCCGGAGAGAGTCCGGTTCATCTCCAGCGCGCAGAGCAGCGAGTCCACAATCCGCCACGGCCGCGGGGAGTAGCCGAGCAGGGTGAACTCCGGCGGCAGCCGGTGCAGGTTCTGCTCGATGAAGGCATTCACCCCGCGGGCGTATGCCGCCAGATGCGCGCGCTGTTGTGCCGGCAGCGTTTCCGCCCAACGCTCGGCAATGCGCCGCATCCGGAGCTGCCGCGCCCGGATGTCGAGCTCCAGCGCGCCGCGGCCTGCGATTTCAGCCAGCTCTCCCGCGGCCATGCGGCGCAGCGCGTCCATCTGCCACAGCCGGTCCTGGGCCGTCGCAAAGCCCTGGGCGAACAGAGCGTCGCCGATGGAAGCAGCGCGGATATGCGGCACGCCCAGCCGGTCGCGGTCGATGCGCACTTCGGCCCCCACCGGCGCCGGAATCTCGCTGGACGGCAGGGCGCCAGGCCGCCAGAGGATCCAGTAACCTGCCACCAGCGCCGCCACAGCCGCCGCCGCCAGCGCCCAATTCATCCACCGGATTGCCTTTTTCCACACGATCTTTTCATGGTAAAGGTCCCGGCACGCGCAACTGAAGTCGCACCGGAAGTTTGCCGATAGGTGGGATGTCCGGTCCGTGGGGGCCGGACGGCGGTCCTGCGGGCGGCGGTGGCAACGCTGCCGTGCCATCCAGGAACGGCATTTACAATGGCAGGAGCATGGCCATCATGACGCAGTCCGGCGCAGAGTCATCCCCCGGACAGGGGCGCCAACCCAACGTGGAGCACCCCTGGTATGCGGTGCGCGTCAAGCCTCGCTTCGAGCGCGTCGTTTGTCAGAACCTCGCGGCGAAGGACTTCGTCTCGTTCCTGCCTACATACAAGGAGAGGCGGCGCTGGTCAGACCGCGTAAGACTCGTCGAATTGCCCCTCTTTCCTGGCTATGTATTTTGCAGGCTCGACATCCGGCAGCGCCTGCCGGTGCTTCAGACGCCCGGCGTGCTTCACTTCGTCAGCTTTGACGGCGAACCGGCCCCAGTCGACCCAGGCGAAATCCAGTCGCTCCAGACGGCCGTCTGTTCGGGTGCCCCGCTGGCTCCCTGGCCCTACCTGCGCGAGGGTCAGCGGGTGATGGTTGCCCGCGGCCCGCTGCGCGGCCTCACGGGGATTCTGCTCAAGGTGCGCGATGAGTTCCGCCTGATCATCAGCGTGACGCTGTTGATGCGCTCGGTGGCGGTCGAGATCGACCGTGAGTCCGTGCGTCCGCTCTAGGCGCAATTTTTCTCAAACCCGCCCCTCTTTTGCCGATACGTTTCCTTCGGGATGGACACTCTATCTCCGGGAGGCGGACCCGTGGTTCTTCTTCGCCCCAATGGTCAAGGGATGGTCATCGACCCCATCTTCTGGCGCCGCGCGCTGGTGCTGGCGCGCACTCACGGCTGGCGTCCCGCCGGCACCTTGCCTCCTCCTGAGCCCTGGGACGCAGCCACGCCGGCATGGCAAGGTCGCTACGAGCCCGCCGCCGGCCAGGAAGTCTCCCGCCCTGACGCACGCTCCCTGGCTGACTCGCTGGAACGCGCCGCCGCTGAAGGCGGCCACGCGGACCTCGGCGAACTGGTCGCCTTCTGCCGGGCCAGCGGCTTCCTGCTCTGCCCCGCCCCGAATGCCATCGACAGTCTCCTCGCTCTCGCCCACCACGTCGGCCTTCGGCAGCCCCAGGCCTCTCCGGACGCTCCGATCGCGGGGAGGCCCGCGAATCCAGATGCGACTGCGGCGCAACCGAGCCACGATTGAAGCGCGGCCGCCGGGGCGAGCGGAACGAGCCGACGTCGCAGCCTGGCAGCAGCGCGGTCGCGCCGTGGCCGCCCGTTTCGCGGCCCGCAACCGCTTCTCTCTGCTCTGATGAGCGCGGCTCTTGGGGGAACGCACGACGCCTGGCGCAGCCGGCTACTCTTCGATTGGGAGCGAAGTCGCCAAACCAGGCTGCCCTGTCGGCTTCGTCAGGCCAGCCCGAGCTCCAACGCCGCGTAGCGGCGGCACTCGTCGAGGATCCGGTCCTCGAGCGCAAGCGCCTCTTCGCGTGACAGCCCGGTGACGCGCGGAAGCGGCTCACGTGGCGGGTGCGCGCGCACGAGGCGCAGGATCCGCGCCAGGCGGCGGGCGTCCGGCTGCTCAAATGTCACCCAGTAGGGTTCGGTGAGGCAGGGGATCTTCAGCGGGTCGCGCACCAGCGTGTCCATCGTGAACCGCACCGAGGGCCGCCTCGCGCGCAGGATAGCGATGGCGCGGCGCAGATCGACGATGCCTTTCCCAAGCGGGACTTCGGACAGGAGGAATCCGTCGGCATACTCCTGGACGGCCATGTCCTTGACATGGGTGTTGATGACCCACGGAGCGAGCGCCTCGATCAGCTCCATGGGCTCGTCGAGCAGAGCCAGATTATTGCCGAAGTCGATGCAGGCGCCGAAATATTCACTTGAGTATTTCCGGAAAATTTCCGGCATTTCCTGCGCAGTAAAATCCTTGTGATTTTCGATTCCCAGAGGGAGCCGGTGTTTTTCCGCCAGCGGGACGGCCAGCGCCAGCCGGCGGTGTGACCGGCGGACGAACTCTTTCCACTCCTCCATGGTGCGGAACGTCTCGTACCGCCTTCCCGTCAGGCACACCGACCGGATACACAGGGCGCCCGCCTCCTTTGCGGCGCGCACGGCGCGTTCGAAGGGCGCAGGGTCGTCTTCGGGGAGCGGGACGAGCAGCTCCCAATACATGGAGTTGCGTTCGCAGAAATCCCGGACATTTTTCAGGTAATCCGGTCCTGCATCCGGAGGCAGCGCGGCCTGGACGCCGCCGAAGCCGCGGGCGCGGGCCAGCTCCAGGAACTCGAGCGCGGTCCGCTGCGGCCGGCGCACGGCGAACGAGTCCGGGGTGAGGCCCAGCGTGGTGCGCTCAGCCGGGAGCTGAAACAGGGCGGGGGCGGAGGCGACGAATTCGCGGCGGTTCATCGGATCAAGCTCCGCAGCACCGAATCCCAGGGCTTGCGGTACGGGCGCTCCAGCAAGGCGTTGGCCTGGCGGTCGCCGATGACCTCCTCCCGTTGTGGATCCCAGGCCAGCTTCCGTCCAAGTTTCATCGAGAGATTGGCCAGATGGCAGGCGATGGAGACTTCGTGTCCGTCTTCGACATCGGAAACCGGACGGCGGCGGTCCTTGACGCAGTCGAGAAAATGGCGCGCGTGCAGGTCGATCGGCTCCGGCGAAACGCCCCTGCCGGAGCGGGGCTCGGCGTAGGGCTTCGGCTCCTGCCGGGCCGCCTGGGGATGGCCTGCCGGATTCGACCAGGGCGGGATGGCGCTTTCGGGAACGATGCGCAGGTCCGGGATGAACTCGTAAGCGCCGCGAGAAACGACCAGCATCCCCTGCGTTCCGACGAGCTGCACGCCGGCAAGGCTCGATGCCGTTGCCGTGTTGGCGCGGCGCGAGCCACCCGCTTCGCGGAACGATCCTTCCATCAGAACGCCGTTATAATCCCAGATGGCGTCCTGCGTGTCCGGTGTTTCGCCGTTGTCCTGGAGCGCGAAACGGCCGCCGGCGGAATAGACGCTGCGCGGCGCGTGCAGATCAAGCAGATAATGGGCGAGGTCAATGTCGTGCGCGCCGAGGTTTGTCATCTGGCCGCCCGAATAGTCCCAGAACCAGCGGAAATGGTACAGGCACCGGTTCGGGTTGTACGGCCGTTGCGGGGCCGGGCCGAGCCAGAGGTCGTAGTCAAGCCCAGGCGGCGGCTCGCCGTCGGCGGGACGCCCGAATCCGGGCATGATGTTGCGGTAGGCGCCGAAGCGGACGGAATGAATCCGGCCGACGGCGCCGGAGCGGACCAGTTCAAGCGCTTCGGGGATGTGCGTTCCGCTGCGCCCCTGCGTGCCGACGCAGACAATGCGATGATGGCGGCGTGCCGCGTCCACCATCCAGCGGCCCTCGCGCACAAACAGCGTCATCGGCTTTTCGACATAGACATCCTTGCCCGCGGCGCAGGCCATGATGGTCTGGAGCGCGTGCCAGTGGTCCGGCGTGGAGATGACCACGGCATCGACTTCCCGATCCTCGAGCAGCCGGCGGAAGTCGGCAAAACCGCGCGGCTCGCCGTTGCAGATGGCGCGGGCCTGCTCCACGCGCGGCCGGTAGACGTCGCAGACGGCGGCGATGCGGGCGTCAGCGAACTTGCGGAAATCTTCGAGGTGGCGCAGTCCGATCAGCCCGCAGCCAATGAAACCCAGGTTCACGCGGCCATTGGCTCCGGCCACGCGGTTCCAGGAAGCGGCGGTCATCGCGCCCAGAAAGGCTCTCCGGCTCTGTGACATATCCGGAGAGTCTATCACCGGGTGCGGGCGGCGTCAGGTCCTGACGTCGTAGCCGCGGATGCGGCGCGCCCAGATGTTGCGGTAGCGGACCTTCGTGTCGTGGTCCTGCAACACGAGCGGCTCTTCCGGCCCATGCGGCTCATAGGGGCGAATCGTGCGGTGCGCCATCTGTCCGATGATTTCCTGGTGATGATGCACAAGCACGCCGTTGAAGACGACGGTGACGTAGGCGGGCCTGACGAGCTTTCCGTTGTCAAAGCGGGGCGCTTCGAAGAAAATGTCGTAAACGTTCCATTCGCCCGGCCGGCGGCAGGGGTTCACCATCGGGGGCCACTGGCCGTAAATGGCGCCAGCCTGGCCGTCGGCATAGGTGGGGTTTTCCCAGGAGTCCAGCACCTGGATTTCATACCGTCCCATGAGGACCACGCCGGAGTTGCCGCGCCACTGCGAATCGCCGTCAATCAGGGCGGGCGATGCCCATTCGATGTGAAACTGGGCATCACCGAATTTTTCGCGGCTGACGAGGTCGCCCGCGCCGCCGACGCACTCGAGGTAGCCGTTCTCCACTTTCCATCGCGCGGGCAGCTCCTTGCCGCGGTCAGCGCCGCGGCCGCGATGGCACCAATGAGACAGGTCGCGTCCGTCGAACAGGACAATCGCGTCCGAAGGCGGGTCGCCGGGCCTGGCGCCAATAGCGACCACGGGCGGCCGGGGCCGGTTGATGTCATGCACCTTCCACGGCTGGCCGGGCAACACCGGCGTATCGGAATAGCCGAGCGGCGCGGTGCGCCAGCCGGGCCTGTTCTGCTGCCGGGCGGCGGCCGTCAGGGCCGCCGCAGAAGAGAGAAAGATTCGTCTGTCCATGGGTGAAATGCGCTACCGAGTCTATCAGAGCGTGGCGCTCAGTCGAGCCAGTCCGCCACCCAGATGTTAAATTCGTAGCGGCTCCGCGCCTGCCAGTCGGAGGAAAAGACGAGCCTGCGGCCGTCGGGGGAGAACTCGGGGAATGAAACAAAACCGTCGAAAAATGTAATGCGCTCCAGGCGCGTGCCGTCCGTGTTGATCATGTAGAGTTCGAACCGCCGGCCGGCACAGTTGTGGAGATTCGAGGAAAAAACGATGCGCCTGCCGTCCGGGGTGAAGGTGGGAGCGAAGGCCGCGCAGCCGGTGTGCGTCAACTGGCGGACGTTGCGGCCGTCGGCGTCGGCGATGAAAAGCTCCATCCGCATCGGTTCGGTGAGGTTCTCTTTCAGAAGTTCGCGGTAGCGCTGCATCGCCTGGGGGTTGTCCGGTGCGGTCGCCCGCCAGACGACCTTTTTGCCGTCGCGGGAAAAGACGGCGCCGCCGTCATAGCCTTCCCGCCGGGTGAGCTGCCGCTTGGCGGAACCGTCGCTGTTCATCGTCCACAGCTCGAGGTCTCCTGAAGCCAGAGACGTATAGACGATCCTGCCGGTGCGGAAATTCACCGTGGCTTCGGCGTCATAGCCGGGCGTCCGGGTCAATTTTTTGACAATTTTCCCCTGATCCGTGGCGAGATAAATGTCATATCCGGGAAAAACGCCCCACACATAGCCCTTGCTGCGGTCAGGCGGCGGAGGGCATTCGGGCGAGTCTTCGTGGGTCGACGCGTAGACAATGTGCCGGTTGTCAGGCAGAAAATAGCCGCAGGTGGTCCTGCCCCTGCCGGTGGAGACGAGCCGCTGGTCTGAGCCGTCCGCGTTCATGATGAAGATCTGGTCACAGCGAAAAGGCGGGCGCGTGGACTGGAAGATGAGCCGCCTGCCGTCAGGAGACCAGTACGCTTCGGCGTTCTGGCCGCCGTCGGTGAGTTTTTTCAGATTCGCCAGATGAGGGCCCTCGGGGCGCTGCTGGGCGGAGGCCAGCAGGCAGAGGGACAGCGCGAGTGTGAGTCGACGAAACATGATTCCCCGGTTTTGATGATTCCAGTGTAGCGTCAGGAGCGGCCTTCGAACAGGTTGCGGCCTTCCACGAGCGCCCGCATCTTGCGGTCGGCGACGCTGCGCTGCAACATCCAGAAGCCGCAGTCGGGATGCACGTAGTGGATGCGCTCCGGCCCGAGGACCTTCGCCGCCTGCTCGATGCGCTTCGCAATCAGGGACGGCGACTCGACCTCGTTGTCCTTGATGTCGACGACGCCCAGGCCGAGGCCGATCTGCGGGTTGAGGTCCCGGAAGACTTCCAGTTCGCCGTAGCCGCGCCGCGCGAACTCGAGCACGAAGTGATCGACGTGCAGCCCGTTCAGCAAGGGGAGCAGGTCCTTCCAGAAGCCCTTCTGGATGGTCTGGCCGCCATAGTTGCCGAAGCAGATGTGCATGGCGCGGGTGACCTGGATCGAGTCGAGAACGCGGTTCAGCGCGGGCAGGGCCCACTCGGCGTCCTCGGGGTGGCCGCTGATGTTGGCCTCGTCGAGCTGGATGACATCGGCCTGGATGAGCGAGAGCTGGCGCGCAAGCACATCGGCCAACGCCATGCACAGCCCGGCGCGCGAGCCGTAGTGGCGGTCCGTGAGCACCTTGGCCAGCATGTGCGGGCCGGTGCAGGTGAACTTCAGCGGCCGGTCCGTGAGCTTCCTGGTGAACTCGAAGTCGCGCGGCAGATTGAGAACGCCCGGCCCGAGAGGGCCAATGACGATGCCGGCCGGATCGGTGCGGTAAGCGAGTCCCGCATCGCGGCGGAATTCTTCGATGTCCTCGAGCGAAAACCGCGTCCGGATGCCATCCATGCGCGAGATGAAATAATCGATCATCCCGTTGGTTTCGGGGTGGGATGGATCGAAGCGGTTCAGCTCTCCGTCGGCAACGACATCGATGCCGGCCAGCTCCTGCGTCTTCAGGACCACCATGACGGCGTCGCGCAGCGTCGTCCGGGAAGAATCACCGAGGAGCCAATGAGGCACGGGATAGCTGCCCACCACGGTCGTGAGAATTCCCATGCGGGTCATTCTACTGAAACTGGAGCGGACTGCCAGGACGCAGGCGGACGCCTGTTCGCTAGAATGTCTCTTTGCAGCCGAGCGTAACGGTTGTAGTTCCGTCTCTGGCCTGCGATGTCAATCTTCGGGACTGTGTGGCATCGCTGCTCGGGCAGGACTGGGAAAATCTGACCATCGTCGTGGCCGACAACAGCGGCTCCGGAAAGGCGGGCGCCATG
This sequence comes from Bryobacteraceae bacterium, assembly GCA_026002855.1. Lineage (NCBI taxonomy): Bacteria > Pseudomonadati > Acidobacteriota > Terriglobia > Bryobacterales > Bryobacteraceae > Bryobacteraceae bacterium. The sequence goes on along the minus strand of BPGD01000001.1, from coordinate 3,061,657 downwards.
TTTCGTTCCGAACCGCGGGTGAAGGTGATCCGGATGCCCTCCAACGCCGGTTTTGGGGCCGCAGTGAATCGCGGCTTTGAGCAGTTTCCGGCCGATTACCTGGGGACGGTCAACGATGACGCCCTCGCGGCGCCGGACTGCATTCGCCGCCTCGTGGAAGAGCTGGAACAGAACCCGGCCGCCGGGATGGCCGCGCCGAAGATCCTGCTGGCGGGAACGGACCGTCTGGACTCGGCGGGCATGAACATCGCCCTGGACGGAAGCAGCCGGCAGCGCGGCCACGGCGAGCCGGAGCATTTTTACAACGAGCCGTGCGAAGTGCTGCTGCCGAGCGGCTGCGCCGCCCTCTATCGCGCGGAAATGCTGCGGGAAATCGGGTTCTTCCCGGAGGATTTCTTTCTGTACTGCGAGGACACGGACCTGGGACTGCGGGCGCGCTGGGCCGGCTGGAGCTGCATTTTCGTGCCTGCGGCGCGCGTCGTGCACCGCTACTCGGCAAGCGCCGGACGAGCCTCGGCCCTGAAGGCCTGGCTCGTGGAGCGCAACCGGCTCAGGCTTGTCGTTCGCGTTTTCCCCGCTTCCATGATCGCATCGAGCTTCCTTTGGGCGGCCGCGCGATACCTCTGGCACGTCGTCGACCTGCTGACCGGACACGGCAAGGCCGCGGAATTCCGCCGCCAGCAGGGAGGCGCGTGGCGGCTTCCCTGGCTGGTCGTGAAGGCGCACGCGCAGCTGGCGGCGTCGCTTCCGCGACTGCTGCGTCAGCGCCGGGAGATTGCCGCGAAACGAAGACTGCGCGCAGACGAATTCAAGGCCGTGCTTCGCCGCTTTTCGATGCCCGTGCGACAGGTGGCCTCATGGTAAATGGATCCCGCACGCTGGTTCTCATTCCCGCCTACAACGAAGAGGGCGCCATTGGAGCGGTAGTCTGGGAAGTTCGCGAGACGCTTCCTGAGGTGCCGGTGCTCGTTGTGGACGATGGCTCGAGCGACGCCACCGCCAATGTGGCGCGAGCCGCCGGAGCGCGGGTCCTTTCCCTGCCCTGTCATCTGGGGCTTGGCGGGTGCGTGCAGGCCGGCTACAGGCTCGCCTTCGAGCTTGGTTACGAAGAGGTCGTGCGTATCGATGGTGATGGTCAACACGATCCGCGCTACATTCCGGTGCTGCTGGAGGCGCTGCGCACTTTCGACTGCGAAATGGCGATCGGCGTGCGCCGCCAGTCGCTGGCTGGAGTGACGACATCTCCCGTCAGGCGGATGGGGATCCTCTTTTTCCGCCTGCTGCTCCGGCTCATTCTGGGCAGGCCCGTGTCGGATCCGACGTCCGGATTTGTGGCCGTAAAGCGGCGGGCGCTGGAGGTCTTCGCGCGGAGTTTCCCTCTCGAATATCCTGAGATCGAGACGCTTGTGGTGCTTCAGCGGCGCCGGTTCCGCTTTGTGGAGGTGCCGTGCCCGGTGCGGCCGCGGCTGGCTGGCCGTAGCACCATTACGCCGGTGCGCTCCATTTATTACGTGGTTCACGTCCTGTTGGGCGTTTTCGTGAATGTTCTCCGCATGGACGCGCGACGGGCCGCGCGCACTGGAGGATCCATCCGATGATCCAACTGCTAGACCTGCTCACGCTGCTGAGCGCCGTGCTTCTGCTGATCGTGTTGCGCGCCATCCGGCGTGAACATATCCGGGTGGAGTACTCGGTAAGCTGGCTGGCCGCCGCCGTGGCTCTTCTTCTGCTTTCCCGCAGCGGCAGGTTTCTGGAAAGGGGGGCCGCGGCCGTCGGCGTCCAGGATCCGGCCGTGCTGCTTCTTTCCATGATCCTGATCGTCTTTCTCGGAGTTTTTTACCGTTTCTCCCGGATCGTCTCCGAGCTGAAAGACATGAATATCACGCTGACGCAGCGTGTGGCGATTCTTGAATTCCGGCTGAGAGAAAAAGATGAAAAAGCGTAGCGTAGGCGCGCCGGCAGGCGCCAGGACGGCTTCCTCCGCAGCGCCAGAGCCGGCGCGAACCTCGCTGTGGCGGTGGTTCTTTATCGCCATCTGTCTCGGCTGCCTCGTCGCCTACCTTCCAGCAGTACGTGGGCCATTCCTGTTCGACGATCGGAGTCTCATTCCTTTCTTCGAATCGCCTCCCTCCCTGCGCAACCTGCTGGAGCGGCTGGCGCGGCTGGTGACGAATCTCAGTCTGCTTGCCGAAAGCAGGCTGGCCGGGACGACCCCCGCGGCATTTCACCTGACCAACATCGCCATCCATCTGCTGAACGGATTCCTTGTCTGGAGAATTCTGGAAGAGCTACTGGCCCGCCACGGCGAACGCAGCGCCGGCGACCGGATGGCGGCGCTTGCGGGCGCCGGCCTGTATCTGCTGCACCCATTGCAGACCGAGGCCGTGGCCTATATCTCCAGCCGGTCGGAAGTGCTCTGCGCAATGTTCGCCTATCTGGCGTTTCGTGTTTTCCTGGGCAGTTCTCCAGACCAGCCAATGACCTGGCGCCGCGCGAGTGCGGCCACGGTTCTCATCGGACTGAGCGCGTTGAGCAAGGAACCGGGCGTCGCCATGGCGGGCGTGTTTGTGGTCTATGACCTGGTCTTCACTGAAAAGCCCCGGCTGCGGCCGCTTCTCCAGCGCTGGAGGCTATACGCGCCGCTGCTGGCCGCCGCCGCCATCATCGGGACGAAGCTTTTTCTCACGCTGAGTCACGAGGGCACTGCCGGCGTGTCGGCCAGGCACAAGCCGCTCGATTATCTGGTAACACAGTTCGAGGTGATCTGGCGCTATCTCCGGCTGGTCATCCTGCCGTTCGGCCAGAACCTGGACCACGCCTATCCGGTTGTCGGGTGGCCTGGCACCGTGTGGACCTGGGCGAGCCTCGTGGCACTGGGCATGCTGGCTGCGGCGTTCTGGCGGCTGCGGCCCCGATATCCCGTGGCCTTTTTCGGCTTCGCGTTTCTGCTCATTCTGCTTGCGCCGACTTCTTCGATTGTCCCCATCGACGACGCCATGGCCGAGCGCCGACTGTATCTGGGATCCCCGGGCCTCGCCATGATCGCCGCCGATTTTGTGCGCCGGTTGCAGCCATCCTGGAAAACGGGCGCCGCACTGGCGGCGGTGTTGCTGTCGCTTTCCGTACTGACGGCCCAACGCGCGGACCTCTACACCAGCGCCGTCTCGATGTGGGAGGATTCCACCCGCGCCAACCCCCGCAACGGCCGGGCCTGGTTTCACCTCGCTTTTGCTTATTATGAGCAGGGCCGCTGCGCCGAATCCGTGCGCGCCTACGAGCGTGCCGCAGTGGAGCGCCGTCCGGACTACGAGCTTCTGGTGGACTGGGCGCTGGCGCTGCAATGCGCCGGACGCCTGGATGAGGCGGTCGCGCAGCTTGAAAGGGCAAAGAGGCTCGAACGTCATTCCCATGCCTGGACGGTCGAGGGAAGAATCCTGGCGCAAAAGGGCGATCTGGACGGCGCCCTCGAGAGCCTCAATGAAGCCCTCCGTATCAATCCTGCCGACTCGAACGCCTACTCGTACCGCGGCAATGTTCACATGCTGAGGCGCGACCCGGCCGCGGCCCTGGCCGACTACGAACAGGCGCTGAGGCTCAACCCGGGCGACACGGCGGCGCTCAAGGGCCGCCAGGCCGCGCTGGCCGCGCTCGCCCGCAGGCGCTAGGCAGCCATGCGCATCGGCATCAACGCGCTCTATCTGATCCCCGGCGGCGTTGGCGGCACGGAAACATATCTCCGCTGTCTTGTCGCAGCCCTTGAACGGGTGGCGCGAGATCACGAGATCGTCGTCTTCACCAACAGGGAGACCGGCCCGCTGGGCGCCCGTTGCGAAGTGCTGCCGGTGCGCGCGCGCCTGCGGCCATGGCGGATTCTGTATGAGCAGTCGGCGCTTCCACTGGCGCTTCGGCGGCACGGCATCGACGTCCTGCTGAACCCCGGCTTTACCGCGCCGCTGTTGGGACGCCTGCCGCAGGTGACCGTGTTTCATGATCTCCAGCACAAGCGCCACCCGGAATTTTTCCGCTGGTTCGATTTGCCTTTCTGGCGGCTGCTGCTGTGGGGCTCGGCGATGCGGTCCACGCGGCTGATCGCCGTGAGCGAGCCGGTCCGGAAGGATCTTCTCCACTACTACGGGCGTGACGCCGCAGTCGTGCCGCACGGGGTGGAAGAAGCGTTCTTCGAGCTGTCCGCGCGCCGCGAGCCCGCCGATTTTCTGCTGTATCCTTCCACCACGCATCCGCACAAGAACCACGAGCGGCTCCTTCGTGTGTTCTCGCGCCTGCGCCAGGACGAGCCCTTACTGCGGCTCGTTTTGACCGGCGTGCCGGGATTTGCCGACGGCAAAGTGAAAAAGACGATTGAGGAGCTCGGTTTGCGGGACGCCGTGGAGTGCCGTGGGTGGGTGCCGCGGCGGAAACTACTGGAGCTTTACCGCCGAGCCCGCGGCTTCGTCTATCCGTCGCTGTTTGAAGGCTTCGGCATGCCCGTGCTTGAAGCGATGGCTGCCGGCGTCCCGGTGGCGTGCAGCGGCATCGAGCCGCTGCGGTGGCTGGCCGACGGCTGCGCTCTGTTCTTCGATCCCCACAGCAGCGAAGACATGCTGCGCGTGCTCGCCCGTCTTCTGCGCGGCGAAGCGCCCGCGGGCGGCCAGACGCGGGCGCGGGAGTTCACCTGGGAGAGCGCCGCCCGGAAGACGCTTGTTGTGCTCGAAGGGGCCTATCGCAGAAAATCTTCCAGCTGAAGGCGCGCGTCGGTCTTCGAGTCGCGGTATTTCACGATCACCGGCGTGTACAGCGACAGGCCCCATTCCCTGCCCTGGCCGCGGCTGACAGCCCGTGAACCGGCGACGACGACCGCCTCCTCCGGAATGACCAGCGGCTGCTCATCGGAGGCGGTGTGAACGACTCCGCGTACGAGGTCGTAAACGGGCGTCGAACGCGTCAGAATGACGCCCGCGCCCAGCACCGCGCGCCGCTTCACCACCGTCCCCTCGTAAACGCCGCAGTTGCCGCCCACGAGCACTTCGTCCTCAATGATCACCGGCATCGCGCCCACCGGCTCCAGCACGCCGCCAATCTGCGCACCTGCCGAAATGTGGCAGCGCCTTCCGACCTGCGCGCAGGAACCGACCAGCGCGTGCGAGTCCACCATTGTGCCATCATCGACCCACGCACCGGCGTTGATGTACATCGGGGGCATGCAGGTGACGCCGCGGCCCAGATACACGCCGTCGCGGATCGACGATCCGCCTGGCACGATCCGCACGCCGTCGGCAGGGGACAGCCGGCGCACAGGCCAGGTAGACCTGTCGAACCAGGGCTGACGCGACGCATCAATGGACATGTCGACCAGCGCGCCCATGCGGAAGCCCAGCAGGATCCCTTTCTTGACCCACGCATTCACGCGCCAGCCTGAGGGAGCGGCAGGATCGGGCTCGGCCGCCCGGGCCAGTCCGCGGTTGAGCGCATCCTTAAATGCGGCGAACAGGGCAAAGTGACCGGCCGTATATTCTTCCGGCGGGTTGTCGAAAAGCGTTTCGATTTCCTGTTGCAGATTGCGCATCAGATCAGACCTGTCCGGGAAAGAACCTGCTCAATACGGGCCATGCTTGAGGGCGAAGGCGGCACAAGCGGCAGGCGCCAGACGGGTTCGAGCAGCCCCATGCGGGCCAACGCCGCCTTCACCGGGATCGGATTGGACTCGACAAAATTCACTTCCATCAGCTCCAGCCACTGTTTCTGAAGCCTGCGCGCCTTGAGGAAATCGCCATCGAGGCAGGCCTGCGCGAGTTCTCGCATCGGGCCGGGAATTTCGTTCGATGCGACCGAAATGACGCCGCGCCCTCCGAGCGCGGCCAGGGCCAGCGTGATGGAATCATCGCCGCTCAAAACATCGAATTCCTCCGGCACGGTGGCGCAGATCTGCGCCATCTGTGCGATGTTTCCGCTGGCCTCCTTGATGCCGACGATGTTGTCGATCTCCGCCAGCCGCCGCACCGTGGCCGGCTCGACGTTGACGGCCGTCCGTCCGGCCACGCTGTAAATCACGATGGGCAGGCGCGTGGCCGCAGCGATGGCGCGGTAGTGCTGGTACAGGCCCTCCTGCGTGGGCTTGTTGTAATACGGCGTCACCGAAAGCAGCCCGTCCGCGCCCATCGCTTCCAGCTCCCGGGCCAGAGCGATGACCTCCGCGGTGTTGTAGCCGCCGCAGCCGGCCAGCACCGGGCACCGGCCTTTGGCCTCCTGGAGCGTGATTTCCACGACGCGCAGGTGTTCCTGCCGCGTGAGCGTCGGGCTTTCGCCGGTGGTGCCGCAGGGCACCAGGAAGTGAACGCGCGCCTCCAGCTGGCGGCGTACCAGCCGCCGCAGGGCGTCTTCATCCAGCGACTGGTCCCGGCGAAAGGGAGTGACCAGCGCAGTGCCGCATCCGATGAACTGGCTCATTCACGCCTCCTGTTCATTGTCTTCCCGGACGGCCCCACCGAACAGCACCTCGCTGAATTCGTGGCAGCCCCTGAGGCCTCCGGCCAGACGGCGCGCCGCCCACAGGGCCCCGCGCGCGAATCCTTCGCGGCTGCGCGCGGTGTGACGCAACGTCACCGTGTCGTCCGCGGAGTCGAAGCCGATCTCGTGCGTCCCCGGGATCGAACCCGCGCGGTTGCTCGCCGTGTCGATGCGCGCCCTGTAGCCGGCCCGCCGCATGGCATCCACCAGCTTCAGCAGCGTGCCGGAAGGAGCGTCCCTTTTCGCGCTGTGGTGGATCTCCCAGGCCCAGGCTTCATAGTCCGGCTGCGCGCTGAAAAGCCGGGCCGCTTCCGTGACGATGCGCTCAAAAATGTTCACGCCGATGGAAAAATTCGGACCATAAATCAGGCCAGTGCCGCTGTTTTGAAAGGCTGCCATCACCTCGCCGAGGCGCGCATACCATCCGGTCGCCCCGCACACCGTCGGCACGCGAAGCGCCGCCAGCCGGAGCAGGTTTTCCGGGGCGGACTCGGGTCCCGTGAACTCGATGGCGGCAGCCATGCCGCGGAAGTTCTCCGCGGTGAGGCCCGCTCCGCCGGCATTGTTGTGTACATCCAGGATCAGCGCCGGTTCGAACCCGTAGTGCGGGGCAAGCTGCTCGATCAGCCGCCCCATTTTTCCGTATCCGACAATGGCGAGCTTCACTCGAACACCTCCGGATCCACATCACGGAAAAATTCTTCGTGCAGGGCGGCCACGGCAGGCACAAGATCTTCGTCCCGCACCACCAGGCTGACGTTATTAAAACTCGCCCCCTGGCTGATCATTCGTACGTTGATCTGCCGCAGCGCGGTGAAAATCCGCGCCCCGATTCCGGGCGTCTCCCGCAGCGCATCGCCCACCAGACAGACGATGGACTGGTCGGGGATCACGCAGACATCGGAGATTCGCGACAGCTCGCGTTCGATTTCGCCGATATGGCGCGGCTGGTCGATGGTGACGGCGACACAGACCTCGCTCGTGGTGACCAGATCCACCGGCGTCTGGTAGCGGTCGAACACCTCGAAGATCCGGCGCAGGAAACCGTGCGCCATCAGCATGCGCAGGCTGCGGATTTCAACGACGGTGATGCCGCGCTTGCAGGCGATGGACTTGATCGGGTTGCGGCACCGGACGGTGTCGGCCACGATCAGCGTGCCGCCGACCTCCGGACGGCGTGAGTTGAGAATGCGCACCGGGATGTTTTTCTCGATGGCCGGCTGCACGGTGGCCGGGTGCAGCACCTTCGCCCCGAAATAGGCCAGCTCGGCCGCTTCGGCAAATGAGATCCTCCTGACCAGCCGGCCGCCGGGCAACACGCGCGGATCGCAGGTGAGCATCCCGTCGACGTCCGTCCAGATCTGAATCTCTTCCGCGCCGATCCCCGCTCCGGCGATGGCGGCGGAAAAATCGCTGCCGCCGCGGCCGAGCGTCGTGGTCTGGCCGGTGGCGGAAGCGCCGATGAAGCCGCCCATCACCGCCACGCGCTGCGCCAGCAGGGGCGCCACCTTTTCCTTCAGCCGCGCATACGTGCGGCTGTAAAGCGGCAGCGCCTGCGTGTGCCGGCTGTCGGTGACCAGCACCTCGCGCGCATCCACGTGGACCGCAGGGATGCCGAGGGCCGGAAGGATGAGCGCAATCAGCGCCGAAGAGAGGCGCTCGCCGTAGCTGGCGCTCTCGTCCCAGAGCGCGGGCGTCACCTGGCCGGCTTCCGCGATGCGCTGAAGCGTTGCTTCCAGACCGGCGAAGTGCTCATCGAGCAGCGCTTCCATCCTCGGGCGGTCTGGGGCGGCCACCAGCGCGCCGGCCTCGCGGCGGTGCCAGGCGAGCAGTTCCTCGGCGTCGCGCAGCGCGTCTGCCAGATTGCCGGCGGCCGCCTTGTCCGCCGCGGCCAGCAGGCGGTTGGTGGTCTTGCCCATGGCGGAAACGACCACCAGGGGATGCCGATCCAGGCGCGACCGCACGATGCCGGCCACGCGTTCGATGGCGGCGGCACTCTCCACCGAGGTGCCGCCGAATTTCATGACGATCATGGCTGCACGCTACTTCAGCAGGCCCTGCGCATGCATCAGTTCCGCATTGAGGACGGCCGCGCCGGCCGCGCCGCGGATGGTGTTGTGAGCCAGGCACACGAACTTGAAATCGAGCACCGGGCAGGTCCGCAGCCGGCCCACCGTCACCGTCATCCCGTTGCCGCGCCCGGCGTCCCGCCGCGGCTGCGGGCGGTTCTCTTCGTGGAGGTACAGCACCGGCTTCGGCGGCGCGCTTGGCAATTTCAGCTTCTGCGGCAGCGCGGTGAAGTTCTCATAGGCTTCAACCAGATCCCTGAGATGCGGCTTTTCCCGGAGCGCCACGCTGACGGCGACGGTGTGGCCGTCCAGCACCGGAACGCGGTTGCAGTGGGCGCTCACTCTGGCCGGCAGGAATTCCACGTGGTCGCCGGCGAATTCGCCGAGAATTTTCAGCGTTTCGGTTTCCATTTTCGCCTCTTCGCCGCCGATAAAGGGAATCACATTGCCGACGATATCAAACGAGGCCACGCCCGGATAGCCCGCGCCGGAAACCGCCTGCATGGTGGTGCAGAAGACCGTTTCGATGCCGAAGGGTTTCAGCGGCGCCAGCCCCATGGTGAGCGCCACCGTGGAGCAGTTCGGGTTGGTGACAATGGCGCCTTTCCAGCCGCGCCGGTGCTGGTGCGCCAAAAGGCCGAGGTGTTCCGGGTTGATCTCCGGCACAAGGAGCGGGACGTCCGGCTCCATGCGATGGTTGCGCGAGTTGGACACGACGTAGTGGCCCGCCTCGGCGAAGGCGCGCTCAATCTCGGTGGCGACACTTGCGTCCATCGCCGAAAAAACAAGTTTGGGCGCTTTTGCTTCCGGCTTGCACTCCTGCACGGTAAGCTTCGCCACGTTTTCCGGCATCGAGCCGTCCAGACGCCAGGCGGTGGCCTCGGCGTAGGGCTTGCCGGCCGAGCGGTCGCTTGCGCCCACCCAGGTCAGCTCGAACCACGGGTGTCCCTGCAAAAACTGGATGAAATTCTGGCCCACCATTCCGGTGGCGCCCAGGACGCCGACTTCGATTTTCCTCATATCTGCCTCACTTCTGTTCGGCTCCGGCCGGCTGGACGAGGCCCCTGAAGGTTCGCCGCCGCGCCGGAGGGAGAGTCGTCCGGCTTCAGGCGGTCAGCAGGCGCTTGACCAGCGTTTCGTAAATGGTGATTGCCTCGGCCAGTTGCGTCTTGGGAACGCGTTCCTCGCTGGTATGAGCAACGTGAATCGAGCCGGGACCGATCAGGTACGGCTCGCCCCATGCGCCGCCGAACGCCGGAATGTCGGTGGTGAAGGCCACCACCGTGGTTTCAAAGCCATCCATCGCGCCCAGTTTCAGCGCGGGGATGCACAGGATCTCGCGGGCTTCGGCCAGCCCCTCCACCGCGCGCGCCACCGCATCGCGCAGCGGCGCGGGGTCGCCCACCAGACGGAACATCAGGGCCGCCTCAGCCGAATCAGGGATCACGTTCGGAGCCCGGCCGCCGGAGATCTGGCCGATGTTGAGCGTCGTCCGGCCCAGCAACGGATCCTCGGGAAGCGCCATGGCGCGGATGCGGGCGAGGGCATCGAGAAGCTTGTCGATCGCCGATTCGCCGAGCTCGGGGTAGGCGGAATGCGCCATCCGGCCGGTGGCGCGGATCTCGTAGCGCAAGGCGCCCTTGCTTGCCACCGCCAGGCGGTTTTCCGTTGGTTCGCCATTGATCAGGAAGCGGCTGCCGCGCGGGTGGCGGGCCGCGTGGAAGGCGCCGGCGCTGTTCTTCTCTTCTCCGACCACGAACAGCAGGCCGAAATTTCGCACGCCTGCATTCAGCAGCCTCTCGGCGGCGCAGATCATGGCGGCGATGATGCCCTTGACGTCGCAGGCCCCGCGGCCCCAGATGAACTCCTCATCCTCCTGCGACGGCATGAACGGAGGAACCGTGTCGAGGTGGGTGGACAGCGTCACCACCGGCTGGCCGAAACATGCCAGAATGTTGTTCCGCCGCGGCTCCACCTCGATCTTTTCCACACTGCCACCAAAGCGCTCCGCCAGCGCGCCCAGAAGGGCGTGGAGATAGTCGCCGATCTGTTCCTCGTTGCCGGTGACAGACTCAATGTCCACCAGCTCGCGGGTCAATGAGAAAACATCCATTGGGCGGCGGGAACTTTGAGGATATCGAATCGCGCCCGCATCCTTCAAGCCGCCTGCGTCAGTCGAGCCGGATGCGCACGATGCCGGGGCAGGAGCCCTGCACCGTTCTGTTGCCGGCGCGAATCTCGTAATCGCCGCGGAACGCGCGCAACCGATAAGTGCCGTCCGCGCCGGTGGCGCCTGTGGCCTCCGTCTTCCATCGGCCATGAACCAGCTCCCGCCAGACACGCCAGGCGGGCTTTTCGGACCAGTCTTTCCGCAGCATCGCCGCGCCGGGGCGCCAGTGGCGGCCCTCCCAGAATCCCCACATCAGAAAAGCATCCATGCGCGGATGGCTGAAGCAGAGGGTGAGGAAATCCCGGGTAAATTCGGCCTGCAACTGCTCGTCTTTCGTCTCGAAGTCGAATTCCGTAATCTGAATTGGCAGGTTGAATTCCGAAAACATGTCGAGAATTTGCAGGATCTTCTCCGGCGGCGTGGGCTCGCGAAAATGTCCCTGGATGCCGATGCCGCCTAGCGGCGCGCCGCGGTCGAGCAGGAAGCGGATGGTCTCGTAGAAATGCTGGCGGTGCTTTTCGTCGCGTCCTCCTTCCTCGATGATGTTGAAATCGTTCAGAAAGAGGACCGGTTTCGGGTCAAATTCCTTCGCCGCCCGGTACCATTCCACCATCTCGTCGCGCCCCAGGATGTCCATCAGGTCGTGGTTCGTGTAGGGCTCGTTCACGACGTCCCAGGCCACGAGCAGCCCGCGCGTGGCGGAGACCTCGTCGCGGATGTGCTCAAGCACGCGCCGACGCAGGGTCGCCGGATCGCCGGCAAGCCCTTTCAGGTCCGGCGGCAGCCACCGCCAGCCGGGCCAGACGAGCGTGTGGCCGCGCACCCGGGTGATGCCGTTTTCGTGCAGCCACCGGAGCGCCGCCAGCGCCGGCTGACGGTCGCGTTCCCACTGCGGCCACTTCAGGTCGTTTTCGAGCACGGCCATGTTGAAGTTGTCGAGGATGGCCCGGCGGTAGCGCTCCGCATCGGGGCCCTCGGCCAGCAGCAGGCGCGCGGCCACGGCGGAGCCCCAGCCGAAGGCGTGGCGCGTCAGGCGGATCTCAACCGGCACGCCCGCCGCCGGCCGGCCCTCGCGGTCTGTCACCTGCACGGTGAGCTCGGCCTTGCGGATGCGTTCGATGCGCTCTTCGGCCGCAGTCCGCCAGTCGGCGGCAAGACCGGGCAGCGCCGTCAGACAGGCTGCCAGAAGAGGAGCAAACAGCAATATCACTGCATTTCGCCACATGGCCCTATTCTGACAACTGGCCGCACGCACCGCTAGGTGGCATGCAGGCGGCGGACGATGTCGCAGTTTTCGGCGATCTCGTCCTTGAACTTCGGCCACATGCCGACGATCACCGCATCGCCGGGCTTGATGTTGGCGAAGGCAAAGCGGAACGCGGCCTCCACCTGTTCCCGGCTTCCGCCGGCGCGTCCGGCGCCGAGGATCTTGAAGGCGAGGCAGGGCCGGCGCGTCTGACGGATGACGCGCGTCATCCGCTCCGGGTCCTTTTCGAGGAACGGCTCGCCGAGGGGCCGCTCGCCGTTCAGCAGCGCCTGGACCTGCTCCGGCGTGCGCGTCACATGGTAGAAACACGTCATGTAATAGTCGACCGGCCAGCCTTTTTCCTCGATCCACTCCACCACCGCCGGATTGTGCGTGGAGACGCCCGCCATCACGCCGGTGTCGCGCACGCGCTGGACGAACTCATACACCCGGTCCATTTTTCCCTCGCGGAAGGCGGTGTCAGTGCGGTTGCCGTGGTGGGCCATGCCAAGAAATCCGAGCTTTGCCACTTCAGGAATCATCGAGAAATCGTTTTGCAATTCGAAGTCGCTCAGCAGAAAAACACGGACTTTCGAGCCGCGCTCGCGCACCGCCCGGAGCGTGTCCATGGTCTCTTTCTGATAGTGAATCTGCCAGGCGGTAATGCCGGCGCGCTCGGCGGCAAGCACCGTCGCGATTCTCCGCTCAGGCGTCATCCACTCGCGCATGCACTGGTCGAGAATGCGGTTGAAGTGGGAGTAGCCCATCATCGGGTTCGTGCCGAGCACGAGACGCGTAATCTCGTGCCGGCCCCCGAAATTCACTCTGGGCAGCGGCGCGGGCTGTGCCGCGGCTGCGGGCGCGGCGGCCGCGCTGAGAAGAAACTCGCGTCGTGATGCGGTCATGGGCTGCTCCTCGATTCAGATGTTCACGTCCCGTTTCTATTTCAGCGCCGCGCGTGAGTCAAGGGCGCGGATATGCTGTCTGGTATGGCACTGCATCCGCTGGCGGGCAAACCGGCGCCCCGCGAGATTCTCATCGATCCCGACAGGCTGGTGAGCGCGTATTACGAGAACAGGCCTGACCCGGCCGATGCGCAGCAGCGCGTCGCCTTCGGCACCAGCGGCCATCGCGGTTCTTCGCTCGATGCGACGTTCACCGAGGCGCACATTCTGGCCATCGCGCAGGCCATCTGCGACTACCGCCACGAACGCGGCTACACGGGGCCGCTCTTTCTCGGCAGGGACACGCACGCACTGTCGGCGCCTGCCGAGCGAACCGCCATTGAGGTGTTCGCCGCCAACGGCGTGCACGTGGCCATTCCGGCCGGCGGAGGTTTCACGCCAACGCCGGTCATCTCGCACGCGATTCTCGAAGCCAACCGCGCCGGGCGGGCCGTCAGCGATGGCGTCGTCATCACTCCCAGCCACAACCCGCCCGCCGACGGCGGCTTCAAGTACAACCCGCCGGATGGCGGGCCTGCGGGCTCCGATGTTACCGGCTGGATCGAACGCCGCGCCAACGACCTGCTCGCCGGCGACAACCGCGAGGTCCGCCGTCTCCCCTACGAACAGGCGATGCGCACGGGGCTGGTGCGGGAAACCGACTTTGCGCGCGACTACATCGCGCAGCTCGGCACGGCGCTCGACATGGAAGCGATCCGCGCCTCCGGCCTCCGCATCGGCGTGGACCCGCTCGGCGGCGCGGCAGTCCACTACTGGGCGCGCATCGCCGAACATTACCGGCTCAACCTCACGGTGGTCAACCCGCGCGTGGATCCGGCCTTCGCCTTCATGACTGTCGATCACGACGGCCGCATCCGCATGGACTGCTCCAGCCCTTACGCCATGGCGGGCCTGGTGAGCCTGAAGGACCAGTTCGACGTTGCCTTCGGCAACGACCCCGACGCCGACCGCCACGGCATCGTGACGCGAACTGGCGGGCTGATGAACCCGAACCACTACCTCTGCGCCGCCATCCGCTACCTGTGCACGCACCGGCCAGCGTGGCCGGCGGCGGCGAAGGTCGGAAAGACGCTCGTGTCGAGCGGCATCATCGACCGGGTGGCCGCAAGCGTGGGCCGGGAGGTCTGCGAAGTTCCCGTCGGCTTCAAGTGGTTCGCGCCGGGGCTGTTTGATGGCTCGCTGTGCTTCGGCGGCGAGGAGAGCGCCGGCGCCAGCTTCGTGCGGCGCGACGGCTCGGTGTGGACCACTGACAAGGACGGCATCCTGCTCGGACTGCTCGCGTGCGAGATCACCGCGGTGAGCGGCCGCGACCCGGCCCTTCACTACCGCGAAATCGAGCAGCAGCTCGGCCGCTCGTACTACACGCGCATCGACACGCCGGCCACGGCGGAACAGAAATCGAAACTGGCAAGGCTCGAGGCAGGCATGGTGACGGACGCTGTTCTGGCCGGCGATCCAATCCTCGCCCGGCTCACCACCGCGCCGGGCAATGGCGCCCCCATCGGGGGCCTCAAGGTGGTCACCGAAGGCGGCTGGTTCGCCGCGCGCCCCTCAGGGACGGAAAACATCTACAAGCTCTACGCCGAAAGCTTCCGCAGCGAGGAGCACCTGGCGCGTCTCGTCGAGGAGGCCCGCGCGCTGGTGGCGCGCGCGCTCGCCTGATGGCTCAATCGAGCGCGGCGATCTCGCCCGGCACGATCTTGCGCGTGCGCGGCAGATGCCCGCGATAGCTCAGATACCCGACGAAGGCGAGGATGCCGACGAAGACCACCAGTTTCACAACGTCCGTCGTGCGGTTGACCGGCAGTGTCTTCCACAGGATCCACAGGACCGGCTGCGCGATGCAGACGGCCCACACGGTGCCGTAGAAATAGCGCCGCTCGTCGCCCTCGCCCGCCGTGGACGGCTTCACGCGCGGCAGCTTGCCCAGCAGGCCGAGGATCCAGATCGGGATGACCACCGGGAAGTAGCCGTAGTGGTAGATCTGCTTGAGCATCCATTTGCCGGTGACGACGGCGGCCACAAGGCCCACCAGGTTCAACAGCGCGTACGTGACCGCCGCGCCCCAGGCGAACGTGTAGCAGATGCGCCGATAGAGCGGGTTGGGCTTGTCCTCGGTGAAGCGGATGATGTAGGGCGCGGGCTCGCAGCCGGGAAGTTTGCCCCGCAGGCCGGCGATGCCCGTGCCAATGAGCACCGCCGCCAGCCACCAGGTCATGCTGCCGCCGAAACCTTCCTCAAACAGGCGGAACACCATCGGGCCGGGGATCAGGAAGAAGACGAAGATCCAGATGGGCCAGTGGTTGAACCGGTAGTAGAGCTTGTTGCGCGTCCGGATCTTCCGCTGGCTGGCCAGTTCGATCTTGACGTTTCCCATGCGAACCTTCCAGTGTGCCACAGCCGCGAGAACGCTCCGGCGGTAGAATGCGGCACATGCGGATCGATCTGTCCGGACAGCGGGCGCTGGTGACGGGCGGGGCGCGGGGCATCGGAGCGGCGGCCGCCGCCGCGCTGCGCGCCTGCGGCGCGGAGGTCTACATCGCCGACATCGAGGGGGATCCGCCCGTGGATGTCCGCGACCCTGTGGCGCTCGAGGCCGCCATTGCGCGGGCCGCCCCGCTCGATGTCGTCGTCGCCAACGCGGGCACCGCCATTTTCCGGCGGCTCGATGAGACCCAGGATGAGGAATGGCGCCGCCTTCTTGACATCAATCTCACCGGCGCCTTCCACACGGTGCGCCTGGCGGCACAACAGATGAAACCGCGCCGTCGCGGTTCCATCGTGCTCACGGCGAGCACGAATTCCTTCGATGGAGAGGCGGACCTCGCCGCCTACAATGCCACCAAGGCCGGGCTGCTCGGGCTGCTGCGCACCGCGGCCAACGAGCTTGGGCCTTTCGGCATCCGCGTCAACGCCGTCTGCCCCGGCCTGATCCGCACGGACCTCACCGCCGCTCACTTCGAGCAGGCCAGGCTGCTGCGGGAATACTTCCGCCATGTCCCGCTCGGCCGTGGCGGCGCGCCGGAGGAAGTGGCCGCGGCCATCGCGTTTCTGGCCTCCCCGCTGGCCTCCTACATCACCGGAGCCACGTTGCTGGTGGACGGCGGCCAGATGGCGGCGAAGTTCGGCATCTGGGACGAGAGCATGGGCCGCTTTGCGGGCGATCACTGGGAGCTCGGAGGAAGCGAGTCGACCACCGCCTGAATCGTCGCCGGCGCATTGCCCTCCAGACGGTTGTTGACAAACAGGAAGGCCATCTGCCTGTTTTGGCGCGCCCGTTCGGCCAGCATTCGCAGGCCGCGGCGCGCGCTCTCGTTCACCTCCTGAAGGCGGTCGTAGGGTTCAAACATCGCCACCGCCTGCTCGTAGGTGCGGCCGTAGCGCAGCAGCGCCCGCGCCACCAGGAAGTCCGCCGTGTAGGCGGCTTCGATGCGCGCCTGTTCGTCGAGGGGCGGCATGCGGGTCCAGGCGTTGAAGACGTGCGCCGCGCCGCGCTCGCGCAGCGCATCAAAGTACGGCCTGTCGAGATATTCCCGGTTGCGCACCTCCACCGAGTAGCGCCATCCGCCAGGCAGAGCGCGCAGGAATTTTCGCAGATCGGCGGCAAATGCCTCCACATTTTCATAATGCCGCCTGCCCATCATGCCGAACTCAAAGATCAGGACACCGATGCGGTCCGCCTCGTCCTCCAGCGGCTCCAGGAACGCCCGGCGGAAAAGCTCCGCGTCCAGGTAGTGTTCGTTCGGCTTTCCACTGCGTTCTCCGTAGCGCGCATGGCCGGGCCATTCCTTCACCGTGATGGTTTCCGGCACCTTGAGCCCGAACTTCAGGTGGCGCGGCGCGACAGAAAACAGCCGTTTCCAGTAAGATTTGGAAGGGAACTGATAAAACGAAAAATCACCGCCCACGGCGGGAAATACCTCGGCGTATTCAGCCAGACATTCGTCGGCAAATTTCTTCTGAGAAAAGCGGCCGCGCGTCACGTAACGCTCGCGCGTGTAGATCTGGCCGATCCAGCCCTCGTATTTCCACGAGCTCGTGCCGAAGTAAATGCCCTCGGCGGCCAGCTCGCGCAGCCGCGCCGCCAGACGCTCCCGCGGCGCCGCCGGCCCGGCAAACAGCGGCAGGTTTTCCAAGCGTTGCTCCTCCCGCCCCATTTTCGCGCGGCGGCGCGGGGATTGACGCCGAGTGCTGAAGTGTAAATAATTACAGTATGAGGCTCACCGCGCGGCAGCAGCAGATCTACGATTTCATCCTCGCCTACCGGCGCGAGAACGGCTGTTCGCCGTCGATCCCGGAGATCCAGCGCCAGTTCGGCATCCATAGCCCGAATGGCGTAGCCGGGCACCTGCGCGCGCTGGCGGCGAAGGGCGTCATCCGCCTTTCGCAGCGCGGCTCGCGCCGCATCGACGTGCCGCAGGAGCGGGAGGCCGCGCCGGCGCGCGTCTGCGCACTGCCCGTCTACGGCGCGGTGCCCGCCGGGCCGCCGCAGCCGGTGAGCGGCGCCGGGCCTGCCGGAGAGGCCTGGCTCGACGAAGCGCTGCTTGGCTTTCGCCCGAAGCCGGGCTCTTTCGTGCTCAAGGTGCGCGGCGATTCGATGAAGGACGCGGGCATTCTCGACGGCGACCTGGTGCTGGTGGAGCCGAACCCGGAGCCGCGCGCCGGGCAGATTGTCGTGGCGCTGATCGATGGCGAATCGACGCTGAAGCGGCTGGTCAAGGTGCGCGGCGCCTGGTACCTGAAGGCGGAAAATCCCGCCTACCCGGAGCTGCACCCACGGGCGGACCTGGTCATCCAGGGAGTGGTGCGGACGGTGATCCGCCGCCTCGGCTGACGGCGTGAGAGCTGCTCTATACTCGTGTCATGCCTGAGGAGACGGCCAACAGGGCCAGTGAGCGCGACGCGCCGGCGGCGGACTTCGAGCCGATGGTCTGGTGTCCCGTCTGCTCGCGGCGCCTGGAACAGAAAAAATGCAAATTGTTTTGTCCGGAATGCGGCTATTTCATGAGCTGCGCCGACTACTATTGACGCGCGGGCTTCCGCCCGCCGGCCGCCCTGTCTGCCGCACGGAGGGGCCATGGATCTGCTTGTGCTGACCTGCGCGGGCGAGGAGGCGGAGCTGCTTTCCGCAGAGCTGTGGGAGCGCGGCGCCCAGGGCATCGAGGAGGTTCCGCTGCCGGGCGGGCGCTGCCAGTTGAAGGCGTATTTCGAATGCGCGGCAGGGCTCGCGGAGGAGTTCTCCGCTTTCAGCGGCCGCGTGGAACCCGTGCAGGACATCGACTGGGAGGCCGCATCGCGCCAGGCGTGGCCCGCCTTCCCGCTGGGCCAGCGCCTGTACCTGGCGCCCGAATGGGACGAGAGCCCCACGCCACGCGGCAGGCTGAGGCTGGTAGTGCATCCGGGGCAGGCGCTGGGCACGGGCGCCCATCCGGCCACGCAGCTCTGCCTGGAAGCGCTGGACGCGCACCTCCGTCCTGGAGATCGCGTACTCGACGTGGGCACAGGCTCGGGGATTCTCGCCTCGGCAGCGTCCCTGCTGGGCGCGGCGCCTGCCGTTGGGTGTGACATCGACCTCGCCGCGCTCGAAACGGCGCGCGCCAATCTGCGTTCCGATGGGGCCCGCGCCCATCTGTTCTGCGGATCCGCGCGGGCCGTGCGCGGCGGCGCCTTCGACGTGGTCGTCGCCAACATCAATGCCGCCACTCACGCCCAGCTCGCGCCGGAATACGCCCGGCTGCGGCCGCGGCTGCTCATCCTGAGCGGTTTCCCGGCGTCCGATGCAGGGGAGGTCGAGCGTGTCCTTCGGGCGCACGGATTCGCCGTAACGGAGACGCTTGCGCGCGACGAATGGCGGTGTCTGCTCCTGAGCCCCGAAGGCGGCTGATTGGAAGATGGTGTGAACATCTCCTCCACGGACGTCTCCGCCGCGTTTCCCGCCGGCGGGCGTGCATTCGGGTCCCGCGAAGAGATTTCCCGGCGCCGTGCGCCAGGCTCGCCTCCCGGCTCCATGGGGCCGTCCCCCCGGCGGGCCGCGGCCGCCCGCGCATCGACTAGGATTGTGTCATATGTCCTCTGGAAAGCTCCTTTCCCGCCGTGTCTGGCTGCTGCTGTGCGCGCTGCCGCTGGTGGCGGCGCCGCCGTCGCCTCGAGAGCACTTCGGGTTCGATCCCGGCGACGACTACAAGCTGGCAGGTTATGAACAGGTCGTGTCTTACTTTCAGAAACTCGCCGCCGCATCGGATCGAATCCGGCTGGTGCAGTTCGGCACAAGCAGCGAGGGCCGCCCCCTGTATGCGGCCTTCCTGAGCGACCCTGCCAACCTGAAGCAGCTTGACCGCCTGCGCGAGATCAACCGCCGGCTGGCGCTCGGGCAGGCCACGGCCGAAGAGGCGCGGAAGCTGGCCGCCGAGGGGAAAGCCATTGTCTGGATTGACTCCGGTCTTCATGCCACCGAAGTGGCGCCGGTGCAACAGGCGCCACACCTTGCCTGGCGAGTGATCACCGACGAATCGGAAGAGGCGCGCCGGATCCGCTCCGAAGTCGTGCTGATCCAGATTCCGGTGATCAACCCGGACGGTCTGGAGATGGTGGCCGGCTGGTACGCCCGCAATGTCGGCTCGCCCTATGAGATTGCGCCGCTGCCCTGGCTGTACCAGAAGTACGCCGGCCACGACAATAACCGGGACTATTTCATGTACAATTTGGCCGAAACGCGCCACGTCGGACGGATGCTTTTTCAGGAATGGTTCCCGCAAATCGTCTACAACCAGCATCAGGTGGCGCCATTTCCGGCGCGGATTTTCATCCCCCCGTACGCCGAGCCGCTGAACCCCAACATTCCGGCGGCGGTGATGGAGGGGATCAACCGTCTCGGCAGCATCATGAAGGAGCGGTTTCTGCGCGAGGACAAGGCGGGCGTGGTGTCCTACCTCAGTTTCGACGCCTGGTGGAACGGGGGGCTGCGGTCGGCACCGGCATTCCATAATATGCACGGAATTCTCACCGAAACAGCCCTTTATTATTATGCGACGCCCAGGGAATACAAGACCTCCGAAATTCCGGAACGGTTTTCAAACGGCCTGCCGGCGCGCGAACCGACCGTCTTTTATCCAAAACCCTGGACCGGCGGCCGCTGGGCGCTGCGCGATGCCGTCGATTACATGCTCACGGCCGACTTCGCCATCCTCTCCGAGGCGGCGCACAACCGCACGCACTACCTGCTGAAGGCGTGGGAGATGGCGCGGGCCAACATCGAGGCCGGCCGCCGCGGCAACCCGTTCGCCTGGATCGTGCCGCCGGACCAGCACGACGCCTGGAGCGCCGCGCAGATGCTCGAACGGCTCCAATGGGCAGGCGTCGAGGTTCATCGCGCCGCCGCGCCCTTCACGGCCGACGGCCGGCCGTATCCGGCGGGCGCTTACATCCTTTACGCGGGCCAGCCCTTTCGCGGGTATCTGACAGACCTGATGGAGCCGCAGAAGTACCCGGAAATGCGCACCGGCGCCGGCGGTCAGGTGCGCAGACCCTATGATCTGGCCGGATGGACTCTCCCCTACCAGATGGGCGTCCGCGTGGAGCGGATCAATCAGCCCTTTGAGGCACGGACGGAGCGGCTGGACCGGATCCCGATCCCCGAGCCGGCGCTCGACCTCCGCCAGAACTCCTCATTTCTGGCCATCGCCGCCGCCTTGCGCGCAGGCCGGCACCTCTACCTGACCCAGGACGGGCAGCTCTCCCCGGATCGGCCTTCGGCCGGCTGGGAGCTGAAGCTGCCACGTGCCGGCCTCTATGTGCCCTGGACCGCGAATATGGACGCAGGCTGGACGCAGTGGCTCTTCGACCAGTTCCAGACGCCTTATGAAGTGCTGCGCAACGCAGACATCCGGCGGGGCGGACTGCGCGCGCGCTTTGACGTCATTGTGCTGGCGCAGCAGACAATGCAGTCGATCCTTCACGGCACGCCGGAGGTGGTGCAGCTCCGTGCCGGAGAGACGGCGCGGCAACGGCCCGAGTACACCGGAGGAATCGGGCTGGAGGGGGCGCGGCAGCTTGAAGAATTTGTCCGCGCTGGCGGCACGTTGATCGCGTTCGACCAGGCGACGGAGCTTCCACTGACGCTGTTTCCCATCGACGTTCGCGGCGGCCTGCGCTCTGGGCCCGGGGGCGAGGGCCAGCCGCCGGAGCAGGCCGGCGGGTGGTTCTGCCCCGGCTCGGTCCTGCGGATGACGGCCGATCCGAAGCACCCGCTCGCCTTCGGCATGCCGGCCGAACATTACGCCACCTCGACCGGCGGCCAGTTTTTCGAGATCCGCGAGTCGGCGGCCCAGCGCCGGCCGCGCGCCTTTGTCTGGTATGCGAAATCAAACCTGCTGGCGAGCGGGTGGGTGTCGGGTGAGCGCGTGGTGGCGGGCAAGCCCGCTGCCGTGGAAGCACCGCTCGGAAAGGGCCGCGTGGTCCTGTTCGGCTTCCGCCCGCAGTTCCGCGGCCAGACGTTCGGCACCTTCCGTCTGGTTCTGAATGCCGTCTGGCAAAGCTCAGCCGCGCCGCTCGAGTGAACCCTCAAGCGGCGCGGCCGCCGTTATTCCGCCTTCTGGATGCTGGCGATGTGGAGAACGCCGTCCTTCAGCTCGCCGGTGACCTTCGCCTTCAGCCCGTACAGGCTTTCCGGCACCTTTTCCGGGTTGGCCAGCCGGACGACATTGCCGCCGGTGACCAGCACCGGTTTGGCGCCGCCCTTGATGCAGGCCTTGACGCACGAAACATCCGACGCCGAGCCGGACTGGTGCTTCGCGCCGCACTTGTCTTCGCTGATGTAGCCGGTCCATTCGCCCGCCAGCGCGGTGAAGCCGAGCAGCAACACACCCAGGATTGCTTTTCTCATCGCATCCCTCCTTTTGACTCGGATTCCAGAGGAATCCGAACACAAGGGTACAGGAAGCTCTGCCTGAAGGCAAGCCCTGTCGGAGCGTCAGCTCGCGGCGACGGCCTTCCTGCGCTCTTCGATCGGGACGAACTGCCGCTCGCCGTGGCCGACGTAGACCTGGCGCGGACGGGCGATCTTCTGCTCGGGGTCGTTCAGCATTTCTTCCCATTGGGCCAGCCAGCCGACCACGCGGGGGATGGCGAACAGCACGGTGAACAGGCTCGGCTTGAAGCCCATGGCCTCGTAGATGATGCCCGAGTAAAAGTCGACGTTGGGGTAGAGCTTGCGCTTGATGAAGTACTCGTCGGAGAGTGCGATCCGTTCCAGTTCCTTCGCAATTTCAATCTTCGGGTTGTAGCCGGTGACCGAGAAGACCTCATCGGCGGTGCGCTTGATGATCTTGGCGCGCGGATCGTAGTTCTTGTAGACCCGGTGGCCGAAGCCCATCAGCCGCACTTCGCCCTTCTTGACGCGCTCGATGTAGGCCGGGATGTTCTTCACGTCGCCGATCTGGTCGAGCATGTGGAGGACTTCCTCGTTGGCGCCGCCGTGCAGCGGCCCGCTCAAAGCGGCGGCCGCCGCGGCGACCGCGACATAAGGATCGGCCAGCGAGGACCCGACGACGCGCATCGTGCTGGTGGAACAGTTCTGCTCGTGGTCGGCATGAAGGATGAAGAGGATGTCCAGCGCGCGGGCCAGGATGGGGTTGGCGATGTACTTCGGCTCCATCAGGCGCCAGAGCATGTTCATGAAGTTCTCGGTGTAGCCCAGGTCCGGGTCCGGATACACGTAGGGCAGGCCGAAACTGTGCCGGTAGCAGTAGGCGGTGATCGTCGGCATCTTCGCGATCAGCCGGACGATGTGTTTGCGGCGGACGTTCGGGTCGCGGACGTTTTTCGCGTCCGGATAGACGGTGGACAGCGCCGCCACGGTGGAGATGAGCATCCCCATGGGATGCGCATCATAGCGGAAGCCCTCGAGGAACTTCTTGGTGGTCTCGTGGATCAGCATGTGCTTCTTCACCAGCGCCACCCACTGGTCGAGCTCGTCCTGCGTGGGAAGCTCGCCGTTGAGGATCAGATACGCGACCTCGAGGAACGAGCAGTGTTCGGCCAGCACTTCGATCGGATAACCGCGATAGCGCAGGATGCCCCGGTCGCCATCGATGTAGGTGATCGAGCTGCGGCAGCTTGCGGTGTTCAGAAAGGCCGGATCATAGCTCATCAGCCCGAAATCGTCGGGCGAGGTCTTGATCTGCCGCAGGTCTGGAGCGTGGATCGTGCCATCGGTGATGGGCAGCTCGTACTGCCGGCCGGTACGCTCATCAGTCACAAGAAGACGGTTTTGTGCCATTCGCACCCCCGGATGAAATTCGTGGCGGGAGAATCACGCCGACACTCCATGCCTATCAAATGATGCAGCCCCGGTCAAATGGTGACTTTCGGATCCGCAAATAGCGTTCCCGGACTGAGCCGCCATTCGGGATCGAGACGGCTCTTCACCCGCTTCATCCGCGCGATCTCCTCCGCCGTGTACATCAGCCCCAGCAGCTCCCGCTTGCGTTTGCCGAGGCCGTGTTCCGCGCTGACGGTGCCACCGAGGCGGACGGCCTCGCGGGCCGCTTCCTGCATCCAGGCGCGGCCGCGCGCGGCGGTGTTGCCACTGTCCGGGATGATGTTGACGTGGACGTGGGCGTCGCCGATGTGGCCATAGATGGTGTAACAGCCGGGAAACTGCTGCTCCAGCTCGCGGCGGTAAAAGGCCATCATTTCGGCGTTGTGTTCTACCGGAACGGCGAAGTCCGAACTGAGCTTCTCAAAGCCTCGGCTGCGGACCCGCGCGTTGACGGCCTCGGGCAGGGCGTGGCGGAAGGCGCGGAAGCGCTCCCGGTCGGCGGCGTCCATGCCGAACCAGCTTTCCTCCATTCCGCCGGCGTCAGCCAGGCGCTCGAGCCAGGCATCAACGGCGTCGTCTTCCAGCCCGCCGAGCTCCTGTTCGATCATCAGACATGCCCGAGCGGCGGGAGGTACGGGCGCGGCTGCGTCGCTCCGCAGCAGCTCGAGCGACGCCTCGTCCATGAACTCGAGCATGTTGAGCAGCGCGACCGCGCGCCAGCGCTCCACCGCCGCGAGCGCGGCGTCCGGATGCTCAAAAAACACGACCCCGGCCAGCAGCGACCTGGGCTGCGGCAGCAGCGAGACTTCGGCCTCGGCGACCACGGCCAGCGTGCCTTCGCTGCCGCAAAGCAGCCCCGTCCAGGTGGCGTCCTCCGGCAGGTAGTAGCCGGCCGTGTTTTTCGTGGTCGCGGGCTGGCGCACGGGCTCGTAAGGAAAATCCAGCGGCTCCCCGCGCCGGAAGGTGCGAACCGTGCCATCAATGAAGACGGCGGTAAGAGAAAGCAGGTGGCGGCGCGTGGACCCATAGCGAAAGCTGCGCGCACCGCTGGCGTTGGTGGCGATGTTGCCGCCCACGCTGGCGGTCCACTCGGTCGGATCCGGCGCGTAGAACTGTCCCGTGCGGGCGGCCGCGGCCTGGAGATCCCTGAGCAGGACGCCCGCGCCCACCGTGGCGCGCCCGCGATCCACTTCCAGCCGCCGGAGGCGCTCGGTCGAGATCAGCCATCCGCCTTGCGGGCAGCGGCCGCCGGTGATCCCCGTGCCCGCGCCCGAGGGCGTGACGGCAACGCCGAGAGAGGCGGCCCGCTGAAGGGCCGCGGCCAGCTCCTCAACGGTCTGGGGTGCGAGGATGCAGTCGGCGTAGCCCTGGTAACCGGACGCGTCCTCGACGACCGTCAACGGCTCAGACCTCCAGGATGACGGGCAGCACCAGCGGACGGCGCTGCGTCTGCTTGTTGAGGAAGCGCTTGAGGTCGGCGCGGATCTTTTCCTGGATGACGCCCCAGTCCGACCGCTCCTCGCTGGTGCTGTTTTCGATCGTGCGGACGACCACGTCGCGCGCGGCGGCCAGCAGGTCGGCACGCTCCTCGGAACTGACAAAGCCGCGGGTGACGATTTCCGGCAGGCCCTCGACGCGCCCGGTGTGCTTGTCAATGGCGATGATCGGGATGAGGAAACCGTCTTCGCTCAGGTGGCGGCGGTCCCGGATCACCATGTCCTCGACGACTTCGTCGATGGAGCCCGAGTCGATGCAGACGCGGCCCACGGGAACGCTGTCGCCGCGGCGCGCGCCTTCCTCGTCGATCACCAGCGTCTGGCCGCTTTCCAGCACGAACGTCTCTTCAAGGCCGTAGTCGGCAAGGTGCGCCGCCAGCGCGGCGTGCTTGGACATCTGCCAGAACTCGCCGTGAATGGGCACGAAGTAGCGCGGCCGCACAAGGTTCAGCAGCAGCTTCAGCTCTTCCTGGGAGGCGTGGCCGGAGACGTGCACCGGCGGGTTCATCTGGCCGGCAACGACCTCCGCCCCGCGCCGGGCCACATGGTTCATCATGCGGCCGATGGCCTTTTCGTTGCCTGGAATGATGCGGGCGCTGTGAACCACCAGGTCGCCGCGCTCCAGCCGCAGGTGCTTGTGGTTGTCGACCGCGACGCGGCTCATGGCCGACATGGGCTCGCCCTGCGTGCCGCTGACGATGACCACCACGCGGTGCGGCGGCGCGCTCATGATGTCCTGCGGGCGCAGCAGCAGGTTGTCAGGGATCTTCAGCAGGCCGAGGCCGTGAGCGATCTCCATGTAAGAGAGCATGCTGCGGCCCAAAAAGGCGACCTTGCGGCCGGTGGCGTGCGAGATGTCGAGAATCTGCTGGATGCGGTGCACCGAGCTGGCAAAGCAGGTAATGACGATGCGGCGCTGGGCGCGGTTGAAGATCTCCTCGAAGCGCGGCAGCACGGCCCGTTCCGAAGGCGTGTAGCCCGGCCGGTCCACGTTGGTCGAGTCGGACAGCAGCAGCAGGACGCCGCGGCGGCCGTATTCGGCCAGGGTGTGCAGGTCGAACAGCTCGTTGTCCGTGGGCGTGGGGTCGATCTTGAAATCTCCGGTGTGGATCACGACGCCCAGAGGCGTCCGGATGGCGAGCGCCACCGCCTGAACGATCGAGTGCGTGACGTGAATGAACTCGATCTCGAACGGGCCCAGGACGACCTTTTCCCGCGGCTTGATGCGATGGAGCCGCGCCTGGTCGACCATCTCATGCTCTTCCAGGCGGCGTTCCACCAGCGCCAGGGTGAACTCCGTGCCGTAAACGGGCACGTTCACTTCGCTGAGCAGGAAAGGTACCGCCCCGATGTGGTCTTCGTGGCCGTGCGTCAGGATCAGGCCGCGAACCATCTCGCGGTTCTGTTCCAGGTAGGTGAAATCCGGGGTGACGATGTCGACGCCCAACAGTTCCGCGTCCGGGAACATCATGCCGGCGTCGATCACGATGATGTCGTCGCCGTAGCGGAGGGCGAGGCAGTTCATGCCAAACTCGCCCAGGCCGCCCAGCGGGATGACTTGAAGCTGCTTTTCAGCCATTGGCGGGGGAGGACACTCCTGAAACTACAAGGCTAACACGCAAAGGGCCCGCCCCCGGAAGGGCGGGCCCATTCTGATGTTCAATGGGAGAACAGATTCGACGGTCTCGCGACCGGGAAACCTGTATGTGATTTGAGAGTAGTGCCTCGAAAAGGGCTTGTCAAGAAAAAATCCATGCCGCCCGAATTTCCTCGTAATCAACTCATAATGAAGGAGATCATCTACTTGACAGAAATCGCCGGCCGTGGCATGCAGCCGTCGGCGGGCCGCCCCGCAAGCCGCCGTCTTTCAGTCTAACTTTGAGAAATCCCGAGGCTTATTCGATCCGAACGGCAGCCCTCGGGCAACCTGTCCTGGCGGCTGGCCCGGCCTCGGACGATGCAGGCGGGCAACACTCCCGGATGGAGAAGCTGATACGAATCAAAGGGATGAAAGGAATCTCAGTCGATCCGGACCACCGTCATCGGGTCGTCATTGCCATACAGCCGGATCCGCCGGCGCCGCAGCATGGCCGCAAAAAAGGCGAAAACGCATCCCCCGCCAAAGCAGATCAGCAGCAGTACGCCAGTCAACTTGAAGATCCCGATCAGCAGGCCGGCCACATTGGGCGGCGGGGGTGGCGTCGTGGCCTCGTTGCGGACCACTTCGGCCTTCCACTCCAGCGCGTCGAGAACCGGCCTGGCCAGCGTCTCCGGCACACCAGCGGGGAAGACGGCCACCAGCACATAGGAGCGCTTCACCAGCCATCCCGGCTGCTTTCGGAACTCGCGCTCGTACTGCCGGGCCAGTTGAGGGGTGTGGTAATAGAAAATGGCGTAATCGGTGACCGTGGAGCCCAGCTCCAGCTTGCCGGCCTGGACCTCGGCGCCGTGTTCAAAACCGGCAATCGAAGCAGGCACCCACGGCAGGAAACGGCTGAGGGAGTGCACGCCCAGCAGGTACCGTTCACTGTTGCGGACGAGACCCTTTTCCGGGAGATAGCCCGGCAGGTACGGCAGCCCGCCGCCGGAGCGCATCGCCGGCGCCACCCGGTACAGCTCCTGAAGTTCCTTCTCGAGCGGCCGCCACCCATCGAAGAAGAAGACGTAGTTCTGGTGAACCATCATCAGGCCGCCCGGCGTCACGCAGCGGGTGATGGAGTCCCGCACCGGCGCGCACTTTGCGGGGCGGTTGGCCTGGTACCATGCCAGGGCGCCAGTGGCATCCTGGAGCCGCCAGGCAGTGGCGGCGAAGCGGCCCACCGGGCCGTCGTAGAGGGCGCGTTCGGCGGCTTCTCCGCCATATTCGGCCCAGAGCATCGGATCTTCCGGCTCGACCGGGGCAACCTTCACCCGTGTTGACCCGTACCAGGTCTCTGGCCAGATCTGCGCCTGGGCCATGCCGGCGCAGAAGCAGCAGAAGAGGATCAGGCGCCGCAGCATTTCTTGTATTTTTTACCGCTGCCACACGGGCAGGGGTCGTTGCGCCCCACCTTGGCGCCCTTGATGACCTGCGTCTTCGGGGCGCTGGAAGCCTCGCCGCCGGCGAACTGGAGCATCTCGAGCTCGCGCTCCTTCTTGCGCTGGATGTTCCGCGTCAGGTCGACGAAGGAGGACTGGGCGGCCTTCCGGTCGGCCGCCGTGGCGGGCACCGGCTCGTGGCCGTCGCCCCCGGCCTCATCGTCCCAGGCCGCCTCCACGGCCGTCCGCGGCCGCTCGGCCACGGGCTGGAGGAAGAACAGGAAGCGGACCGTCTCGTCCTCGATGCGGTCCATCATCTCCTGGAAGAGCCGGAAACCTTCCTTCTTGTACTCGATCAGCGGGTCCTTCTGGCCGTAGGCCCGCATGCCGATGCCCTCTTTCAGGTGGTCCATCGTCAGCAGGTGGTCCTTCCACTGCTGATCGATGACGCTCAGCCAGACCATGCGCTCGGTTTCGCGCATCACCTCAGGGCCGACGAGGGCTTCCTTTTCCTCATAGCGGCGGCGGAGCTTCTCGAGGATGTATTCCTCCATTTCGATCCGCGACATGTGCTGGATCTCGGCCGGGAGGATCTTGACGCCGAACTGGGAATTGATGTCGGTCTGAAGCCCGATGAGGTCCCACTTGTAGGGATCCTCGCCTTCGGGACAGCGCGCGTCAATAAAGGAGGCGAGAATGCCATCGACGATTTCAAACAGCCGCTCCTTCATGTCGCGGCCTTCGAGCAGCTGGCGGCGCAGGCCGTAGACGGCCTTGCGCTGCTTGTCCATGACGTCGTCGTATTCCTTGACGTGCTTGCGGATGGCGAAGTTCTGCGCCTCGACGGCCTTCTGCGCGGCCTCGATCCGTTTGGTGATGAGCCGCGACTCGATGGGCACGTCCTCTTCCATGCCGAGCCGCAGCATCAGGTTCTGGATGCGGTCGCCGCCGAAGATGCGGAGCAGGTCGTCCTGGAGCGAGAGATAGAAGCGCGACTCGCCCGGGTCGCCCTGGCGGCCGGCGCGGCCGCGGAGCTGGTTGTCGATGCGGCGGGATTCATGACGCTCGGTGCCCAGAATGCAAAGGCCGCCAAGAGCGACCACCTTTTCATGCTCGGCGTCGCACTGCTCCCTGAAGCGCGCGTAAATTTCGCGCCATTTTTCGATGGGAACGCGGTAATGGAGATCGCCGCGCATGAAATAGTAGTAATTGCTGTCGGCGATCGTGCTGTAGAGCTCTTCGGGAATGGTCTCGACGATTTTTTTCCGGAGAGCCTCTTCCTGCGACAGGAATTCCGGGTTTCCGCCGAGCAGGATGTCAGTGCCGCGGCCGGCCATGTTGGTGGAAACGGTGACGGCGCCGAGGCGCCCGGCCTGGGCCACGATGTAGGCTTCGCGCTCGTGGTTTTTGGCGTTCAGCACTTCGTGCGGGACGCCCATTTTTTTGAGAATCCCGCTCAATTTTTCGGATTTTTCCACCGAAATGGTGCCCACCAGCACCGGCTGACCCTTCTTGTGGCGCTCGGCGATGTCCCTGGCCACATTACGCCATTTCTCGGCCTCGGTTCTGTAAACGATGTCGTTGTGGTCGATGCGGATCATCGGCCGGTGGGTCGGGATGACGACGACATCGAGGTTGTAGATCTTGTTGAACTCGGCCGCCTCGGTGTCGGCGGTGCCGGTCATGCCGGCGAGCTTTTTGTACAGGCGGAAATAGTTCTGGAAGGTGATGGTGGCCAGCGTCTGGTTTTCAGCCTCGATTTTGACGCCTTCCTTGGCCTCGATCGCCTGGTGCAGGCCGTCGGACCAGCGGCGGCCGGGCATCAAACGCCCGGTGAACTCATCGACGATGATGACCTCGCCGTCCTTGACGATGTAATCGCGGTCCCGCTGGTAGAGCACGTGGGCGCGCAGCGCCTGCTGCACGTGGTGGTTGAGCTCGATGTACTCGGGGTCGTACAGGTTGGGGATGCCGAGCAGGCGCTCCACCTTGGCGACGCCCTCTTCGGTGAGCGCGACGGTGCGGTTGCGCTCATCGACGGTGTAGTCGCCGGTGGTGTACTTTTCTCCGGGCTCGCGGCCCTCGATCACCTCGCCGCGCACCAGTTTCGGGATGATGGCGTTGACGCGGTAATACTTGTCGGTGGACTCCTCCGACGGGCCGCTGATGATGAGCGGCGTTCGCGCCTCGTCGATCAGGATCGAGTCCACCTCGTCGACGATGGCGTAGTTGTGCTCCCGCTGGACGCAGTCCTCCAGGCGGAACTTCATGTTGTCGCGGAGGTAGTCGAAGCCGAACTCGTTGTTGGTGCCGTAGGTGATGTCGCAGTGGTAGGCGGCGCGGCGCTCGTCGTCGTCCAGGCCGTGGACGATCAGGCCCACGCTCATGCCGAGAAAGCGGTAGACCTTGCCCATCCACTCCGAGTCGCGGCGGGCGAGGTAATCGTTGACGGTGACGACGTGGACGCCATCGCCGGTGAGGGCGTTGAGGTAAACCGGCAGCGTGGCCACCAGCGTCTTGCCTTCGCCCGTCTTCATCTCGGCGATCTTGCCCTGATGCAGCACGATGCCGCCGATCAACTGCACGTCGAAGTGCCGCATGTTGAGCACGCGGCGCGCCGCCTCGCGCACGACGGCGAAGGCGTCGATCAGCAGATCGTCGAGCGTGGCGCCATTGGCCAGCTTCTGTTTGAACTCTGCGGTTCGGGCGGCGAGTTCGGCGTCGGAGAGCTTCTGGAGCGAAGGCTCCCGGCTGTTGATGGCCTCCACAAGCGGCCGAAGCTTTTTCACTTCACGCTCGTGCTTGGTGCCGAAAATCTTCGCCAGAAGGGTGTCAATCATAGAAGGGGCTTTGCTTCCATTCTAGCGCAGGGGCGCGCGCTCGCCCCGCAAAATCGGCGGCGAACCGGCGCGGCGGCGCCCCGGCCCTCAGGCGAGCATTTCCTGCCAGGCGACGATGCGCTTTTCGTAAATCGAGCGTGTCCCCATCAGCACCACCAGCGTGGCCTCGAAGGCGCTTTCGGCGTCATTGAGCGGGCGCCGGCGGTTGCGGATGTTGTCGAGAAATGCGGCCAGCGACAGGCGTGTGGCGTCCTGGCCGGCGTCCGGCACTTCGAGTTTCGTCCGCTGCCGCTCCCCGCGCGGCTGGAACTCGGCGCGGGCGAGGTCGACGGCCCCTTCACTGAGAAACACGCGTTCCTGGATGCCGCTGAAACCGGGCGGGTCGAAGTAGTGGTGGCTGAAGTTGATCTGGACGCCGCCCTCGAACTCAAAGATCACGCTGTAGTGGTCCATCACCGTGCGCCCCGGCGGCGTGTCCACAAACAAAGTTGTTCCCCCGCTGCCATAGCAGCGAAGCGGCGGCCTGCCGATGGCCCAGCGGAACAGGTCGAGGATGTGGATGCCCTGGTCGACCATGATGTCGCCGCATTTGCTCCGGTCAAAGTACCACGGGATGTCGCGCGGCAGGTCGCCGCCATGGCGCATGCCATGGCAGAGAAGCACGCGGCCCGCCTGGCCGGAGTGGATCCAGCGCATGGCGGCCGAGCGGGCCGGGTCGTGACGGAGCTGGAATCCGACCTGCATGATGCCTTGGGCACGGCGGGCGGCGTCGCGCACCGCGCGGCAGTCCTCGACGGTGAGCGCGAGCGGCTTTTCGGCATAGAGATGCAGGCCGCGCTCCAGCACGGCGATGTCAATTTCGCGGTGGGTGAAATCGGGCGTGGCCTGGATGACGGCGTCGAGGGATTTCACCTCGTCGAGCATCCGGCGATAGTCAGTAAAGGTGCGGGCCGAGCCGCCCTTCTGGGCCACCAGCGTAGCGGCGGCGTCGGCCCGTTCGGGCAGGATGTCGCAGACGGCGACAACCTGTGCGCCTTCCAGCTCCAGCAGGTGACGCAGGAGAAAGCTGCCGCGGTTGCCCACGCCGATCAGCGCGACGCGGATCTTTTCAGGACGGTTCTGCGCCCGGACGATGGCGGGCGCGGCCAGGACGGCTCTGCGTGTGATCATTGCGGTATCCTCCCGAAGCGGGCGCCCGCATCGGCGCCCGCCTCCGATCCGAATTCATCCTACCGGGAGACAATCCGTTTGTCACAGCCGGGCACGGGCCGGCGGACTCGATGCTTTCCATCCGGTTCCTGTGTTGTGCGACATCGGTGCGCCGCCTGGCGGGGGCCGCTTGCCTGCCTTTTCGCTGCGTGTATAGTGTTGCTTTGGCCTACCCCGATCTGCCCAGGATGAACTCGCTCCGCCTTGACCAATGTCCGATCTGCGGCGACAGGTCCCTGGTCCGCAGAAAAAGATCGCTCGCGGAGAAATTCCGGCACGCGGCGATTTACCGTTGCACATCCTGCCGGTTTGAAGCCGCCGTGCCGCTGACGGTGCTCTATCCGCAGTTGTCGCGCGTGGCGCGCTGCCCGCACTGCTCGTCCACGCAGCTCCGCGTGCTGGCGCGGCGGGACCCGATTGAGAAGAAATACCTCGGCCCGCTCAGCACGCTTTGGGGCTGGCTGGGCGCGCCGCTGCTGTACTGCCCGTTCTGCCGGATCCAGTTCCATGACTTCCGCAGGCGCAGCGACGGCCAGAACGATACAATCGCCTGATATGCGGTTCCTTCTGGTCCTCTCGCTCGTGCTGGCCGCGCCGGCCGCCGACCGGCGCAACACGGAGACGCCGAACACGGACACGCGGATGACGTTCCGGGCGCCGGAGCGGCTCGAGGACTGGCAGGCGCGGCGTGAGCTTCTCCGCCGGCAGATTCTGGCTGCCGCGGGGCTGTGGCCGGCGCCGCCGAAACATCCCTTGCGGGTTTTGTTCGCGGGCCGCATCGACCGCGGCGACTACACGATTGAAAAGGCCGCCATTGAAACTCTGCCGGGCTTCTGGCTGGGCGGCAACCTGTACCGGCCGAAGGGCGCCGGACCGTTTCCGGCGGTGCTCCATCCGCACGGGCATTGGCCCTACGGACGGTTCGAGAACAGCGAATTGTGCTCCACGCCGGCGCTTGGGGTGAACTTCGCCCGCAACGGCTTCCTGGTCTTCGCCTACGACATGCTCGGCTACAACGACACGGTGCAGGCGGCGCATGACTTCACCGGTGCTGCCTATCAGCTCTGGAACTTCACCCCGCTGGGCCTGCAATTGTGGAATTCCATCCGCGCCGTGGATTTTCTGCTGTCGCTGCCCGACGTGGATCCCAAACGGCTGGCCATCACCGGCGCCAGCGGCGGCGGCACGCAGACGTTCCTGTTGACGGCGGTTGACGACCGCATTGCGGCGGCGGCGCCGGTGAACATGGTGAGCGGCCTGATGCAGGGAGGCTGCATCTGCGAGAACGCCCCCGGCCTGCGCATCGGCACGAACAACATCGAAATTGCGGCGCTGTTTGCCCCGAAGCCGATGCTGCTTGTGTCCGCCACGGGCGACTGGACGCGCGAGGTCCCCAAAGTCGAATATCCGGCGATGCAGAAAGCGTGGCAGCTTTTCGGCAGAGCGGAAAACCTGGAAGTGGTGCAGTTCGATGCGCCCCATAATTACAACCGGCAAAGCCGCGAGGCGGTGTACGAATTCTTCCGCAAACATCTGTCGCCGGAGCGCACGCCCTGGAAAGAGCGCAACCCGACGGTGGAAAAGCTCCAGGACATGCTCGTGTTCCACGGCCGCCCGCTGCCGGAAGGCTCCGTCTCTTTCGACGAACTGTTCGCGTGGTGGAAGCGCACGGCACGCACTGCCGCGCGCCGGATGAGCGCCGCCGAGGCGCGCGAGCGGCTGCGGATGGCGTTCGCCTGGCAGGAGCGGCCCGCTTACGACGCGCTTCCGGCGCGCTACCTGGAAGGGCGTGCGCCGGCCGCGCTGGTGCTGCACCCGGCGGGCATGGCCGAGGCAGAGAAGACGGAGGACTTCCGCGAACTGCGCGCCGCCGGACGCGCGGTGATGCTGCTGGACGCCTATCAGACGGGCTCCGCCGTGGCGCCGCGGGACCGTTCGCATCGCCACTTCCTCACCTTCAACGTGAGCGACGACGCCGGGCGCGCGCAGGACGTGGCCGTGGCGCTCGAAGAGCTGTGGCGTCGGACGAAGCAGCCCGTCGAGCTGCGCGC
Organism: Bryobacteraceae bacterium; assembly: GCA_026002855.1. NCBI lineage: Bacteria > Pseudomonadati > Acidobacteriota > Terriglobia > Bryobacterales > Bryobacteraceae > Bryobacteraceae bacterium. Next base: position 3,027,771 of record BPGD01000001.1, on the reverse strand, counting down.
CTCCGGCGTGGCGCGCCGCTGGGCGCTCTACGGCGCGGCCATTGCCGGCGTGCCGGTGCGTTTTGACGCCACGCCAGAAGAATTCGACGAAGACGAAGCGCGGCTCGAAAAGGAGTTTTTCGTCCCCGGCCTGCTGCACGCCGGTGGCGCCGAAAGCGCACTGCGGGCCATGGAGCGCGCGCCGGCTCAGTTGAGGAAGTAGGTCCGGTAAAGCGTGTCGCGCTGCTTCGGCGTGAAGCCGGCGTCGCGGATGATGCGCCGCAGCTCCTCTTCGGTGGCCCGGTGGCGGGCGCCGGCGGCGCTGACGACGTTCTCCTCGATCATGATGGAGCCGACGTCGTTGCCACCAAACCGCAGCCCCACCTGGCACACCTTCAGCCCCTGCGTCACCCACGACGACTGGATGTTCGGGATATTTTCCAGATAAAGCCGCGAAATGGCGAGCGTTTTCAGATATTCCACGCCGGTGGCTTCCTCTTTCACGAAGCGGCCAAGGCTGGTATTTTCGCGCTGAAATGTCCAGGGAATGAATGCCGTAAATCCGCCCGTTTCTTCCTGGATCCGGCGGATCACTTCCAGATGATGCACCCGCTGCTCGATGGTTTCGCCGCAGCCGAACATCATCGTGGCGGTGGTGTTCATGCCGAGCCGGTGGGCGGTCAGGTGCACCTCCACCCACTCGTCGGCCGAACACTTCAGCCGGGAGATGCGACGGCGGACGTCATCGTGAAGGATCTCCGCCCCGCCGCCGGGAATCGAGTCCAGCCCGGCGTCCCGCAGCCGCGCGATGGTGTCGCGCACGGTGAGGCCGCTGGCCTCGGCAATGCACCAGATTTCCGGCGCGCTGAAGCAGTGCAGCCAGATCCGCGGAAACCGCTGCTTGATGGCGCGCAGCAGGTTTTCGTACCATTCGATCTTCAGGTCCGGGTTCAGCCCGCCCTGCATCAGGACCCCGGTGCCGCCGAGGTCGATGGTCTCCTGGATCTTCTGGCAGATGGTTTCCGTGTCCAGCACATAGCCTTCGGCGTGGCCCATCGGCCGGTAGAAGGCGCAGAAGCTGCAATATTCCGTGCAGAAGTTCGTGTAATTGATGTTGCGGTCGATGATATAGGAGACCACCCCCTCCGGATGCCACCGGCGGCGCACCGCGTCGGCGGCCATCCCGATGCCGATCAGATCATCGCTGCGGAACAGCTCGGCGGCTTCTTTCTGCGTCATCATCGGCAACCTCCCCGGCGCACGCCCCGTTGAGCGCCCGCACCGCGGAAAGGAAACGCTGGAGGCCGGCACGCTCCTGCGCACCGAGCCGCCAGGTGACGTTTTGCTCCAGGTAACGTGAGGCCAGCTCCCTCGACAGACCGCGGGAGGCGGCCTCTTTCCTGATGATATCGTCAAGATGAGCAAGGCCGTAAGAAAAAGATTCTTCCAGGATCTCTCTGAGGGACTCAGGCCCCGGCACCCGCCCGGCCCAGACAGCAAAAACCATCGGCAGCCCCGTGAGTTCCAGCCAGGCCTGGCCGAGATCCAGCCAGGCCGTGCCGGTGCTTTCGGGCTCCACCGAGAGCGCCGCGTCGCCGATGAGGAGCGCCGCATCGGCGGCGGCCAGCATCGCCGGCAGCTCCGGCGGCATGGGCTGAATTTCCGGCTCCACGCCGAACCGCTCGCGCAGGATGATGCGGGCAAGCTGAACGGAGGTGCGCGAGCCGGTGTCGGTCGCCAGGACGCGGATCTCGGCCCAGGGACGCCGGGCAAACAACAGAATGCTGCGTACCTCCCCGCGGCAGGCGATGCATAGGTCGCCTACGGGCTGGAGCCCGTGGCGATCCATCTCCACCACGGGGACGATGCCCAGATCCGCCTCGCCCGCCACCACGCGCCGGGCACACTCGGACGGCACGGCGAAGGAGAGCTCCGCGCGCCCTTTTTGCGGGCCGTGGAGCAGGCCCCAGACCAGCGGTGCCGTGTTCAGGTAGCTGACGGCGCAGATGCGCGGTATGCCCAAGGTCGGTTCCCGGGGGGTCAAGTACGAGTGTACCATTCCTTTGGTTCTGGCCCGGATGGGCCGAAAGTTACTGACAGGGATTGAGTAATCCGTGATATGGTGGGTTTGAACCAGAACCGGAGGAGGACGGGTGTAATGGAACGATTGGCTCAGGCAATGACGCTGGCTGCGCTGTCGATGCTGGCGTGGAGCCTTCCGGGGCAGACGGTGCTGAACCCGCTGCCCGCGAAGGTGTTTGGCCAGGCGCAGTTGCCCCGCAGTCTCGACGCGCTGGCCGCTCCATCGGCCAACACCCCCAATCTGCCGGATGCGCGCGGGCTGTTCCGGCCGACGAGCGTCACCGTCGATCTTTCTGCGGATCCGCCCATCCTCTACGTCGCCGACACGGCCAATAACCGCGTCCTGGCGTGGCGGGGCGCGACGGCACTTACCACCGGCGCCCCGGCTGACCTGGTGATCGGCCAGAGAGATTTCTCCTCCACGGCGCCGATCAACATCACTGTCTCGCAGGCTTTCTCGAGCGCTCTGTACGCTCCCACCGCCGTGGCGGTAGACCGCAACGGGAACCTCTTCGTCGCCGATGCGGGCAACAACCGGATCCTTCGCTACCCCAAGCCGTTTGAACAGCCCGAAGGCGAACCAGTGGTCGCCGATCTCGTTATCGGCCAGCCCAACTTGCGCAGCAACCTGGCCAACCGCAGCAGCAGTGCGAGCGCCGCTCCCTCGGCCGCCACCATCAAGACCAACGCCGCCTCCATCGGGGGCGTCCAGAACGTCTCGCTCGCCTTTGACGCTGAGGGCAACCTCTGGTTCACCGACGCAGGCAACCACCGCATTCTGCGCTACCCGGCCTCCGCCGTCAGCGGTCCATCCAATACGGGCAGCGATGGGGCGGAGATCGCCGCCGACCTGGTGCTCGGGCAACCGGACTTTACTACCGCGACTGCCAATCCAGGCCGGGCCGACCCGGCACGCGGCGACCGGCTCCAGCGCGCCAGCATCCGTTTCGGCGGGCCACTGGCCTTCGACTCGCAGGGGAATCTCTTTTTCGCCGACGACCTGGCGCGGGTTCTCGTCTGGCAGCCGCCGTTTGAAAACGGCAAGGCGGCCTCGCGAATCCTGGGGATCTACATCCTGCGCCAGGGCGATACCGCGCCACCCACGGTGAACAATTACACATTCGGATTCAACCTGGCCGTGAGCGGATCCGCGGTGATCCTGGCGGGCGGCCCGCAGGGCCTGTGGGTGGCCGACGACTATCTGTTTGTCGCCGATACCTACAACAACCGCATTGTCCGCTTTGATCCGGTGTCGGCCTGGCCTCCGGAAGACCCCGAGTCTGGTCAGATCTCTCCGCCGATGACGGCCGTTTTCGGGCAGGACGACTTTTATCACGGCACGCCCAACCGCTGGGGCTACGCCGAACCGACGGACCAGTCCTTCCAGGGCCCGGCGGGCGGCACCTTCGCTGCGGGGCGCATGTTCCTCGTCGACCGGGGCAACCACCGCGTGTTGATCCATCCCTACGACCCGGACAACCACACGCCGCTGCCGGCCGAAGCCGTGCTCGGGCAACTCGAGTTCGCGCTGCGGTCACCGAACCTCATCGAGGGCCGCGAAATCAGCGCCGGCTCCATCCGCCTGCTCGCCGGCAATCAGGTGGTGGAGCTGGGCGTTGGCCCGGCGATGGCCATCCATTACCCGGACAATCCCGACGAGCCGCCGCACCTCTACATTGCCGATACAGGCAACAACCGGGTGCTCGCCTTCTGGGATGCCCGGCGGTTCCAGTTCGGGCAGACGGCCGACCTCGTCATCGGCCAGGTGGGACTGACGCGCAGCCTGGTCAACTCCCCGACCAACAACCCGGCCACGCCAACCGCCGAGGGGCTGCTGCTGCCCTCCGCAGTGGCTGTGGATGCCGAAGGCAACGTCTGGGTGGCAGACATGGGCAACGGCCGCGTGCTTCGTTTCCCCCGGCCCTTCGACCGTTGGGACCAGCGCCAGACGGCGGATCTCGTGCTCGGTCAGCCGGACTTTGAGACACCGGCGACCGGCGAGCCCAAGCGGAACCGGCTCTACCGGCCCGTCAGTCTGGCGTTCACTGGCGATGGCCGCCTGGTGGTGGCAGACCTCGCCCACCATCGCGTGCTCGTCTTCAACCCGCCGTTTGAGAACGGGCAGGACGCGGCGCTGGTCCTCGGCCAGCCGGATGGGGAATCCGCCACGCCTGGCAGCGAGCTCACGCAAATGAATCTGCCCATGGGCGTGGCCGTGGACGGCCAGGAGCGCATCTACGTCGCCGACACGAACAACCGCCGCCTGCTTGTCTTCGACCGGGCCGAGTTCCTCGGCGATGGCAGCGGCCCCGGCCTGGCGCTGGACCTGAACGCCAACAACCGGCGTGTAACACCTGTGTTCATTGCCGTGGACCGGAGCAACGGCGACATCTGGATCGCCGACGCGCAGGACAGCCGCGTGCTTCGTTATCCGGCGTTTGAAACCCTCGCGCTGACAGGCGACGCGGCCTTCAATTACGGCTTCACGACGTACGGCCCGCGCTCCCTGCTGCCTGGGCGGAACGGAAGCCTGATGGTGGCCGATGCGGCTCACCGCATCACGATGCACTTCCCGCTCCACGACGTGATCAATGGCGCCAACGGCTTTCCGCGCGTCGCCCCGAACACGATCGTGCAGCTTTCGGCGCCGGGCGTGACTTTTACGGATTCCCGCCAGGCCGCCGCAGGAACCCCGCTGCCCCGGGAGCTGGGCGATATCGAGGTGCTGGTCGATGGCACGCCGGCCCCGCTGTTCCGCGTGGACGGGGGCACGATCCGTCTGCTCGTGCCGAAGAGCGCTCCGGCGGCCGGCGCGGCCGAATTCCTCGTGCGACGGCGTTCCACGGAAGAGATTCTTTCCCACGGATACGTGGCGATGTTCAACGCCTCGCCGGCGGTACTGATCGAGGATTCCGCGCCCGCCACGCAGGGCCAGGCGCGCGCCACCAATCAGAATGGCACGGCGAACAGCCCTTCCAATCCCGCCAAAGTGGGTGAGGAGCTGACGGTCTGGCTGACCGGCACGGGGCGCATCGACGGACTTCCGGAAGACGGCGAGGCGCCAGGCGGAGAGGTGCCCGTGCCGGATGTCCAGGCCTTCGTGCTGTTTCAGTCGGGCGCCGTGTCTGCGCCGGTCGTCAGCTCCACGCTCGATCCGGACCAGCCCGGCGTCTGGCGAGTGAGGATCCGCGTGCCGCAGGTGGCCGCCGACGGCAACTATGGTTTTGCCGTCATCTACCGCAGCATGTCCAGCAACAATCTGCTGCTCAACAGCAGGACCTACCGGCAGACAGCCATCATCAGCATCAAACGGTAGCGTGGGCGGGCAGGGAAAAACGCGGCCGCGCCCCGCAATCACGGCCGGACAGTGATGCGCGTCGACGGCGCGCCGTCAATCCAGGCCGTAACGGGCGTGGCTTCATCCCAGGCCAGCCAGACGAAGCCGCCGCGGTCGGTGATCACCGGCCTGTCGATGCCTTCGATCCGCACCGGCAGCCCCGGATATGGGATGCGGTTTCGATCGGTGGTCCGCAGCACCAGCAGGCCATCGCCGCGCCAGTAGTCCACCAGTTGAACGTCGGCGCGCGCCGGCTTGACGTCGAGCTTCTGGTGCATGACCTCAAAGTCCGGGTCATCGGCGTAAATGTAGACGTCGGCCACGCCGGCTGCGGCGCCCTGCAGGGCGAATTCAACGGAGGTCTCTCCGGCGGGAATCACGATGTCCGGCGGAGCGCTGATGAAGCTGGAGGCGTAGACACCGATGCGCAGATCGCGGTCGAGGGGCCGGGCGATGGAGACCTTCACCGGCACAGGCTCGCCAACGACGCCGCCAGCCGCCGGCCAGAGGCTCGAACGCAGCATGCGGTGCAGCGTGGTTCCCGCCCAGGCGCGTTCGCCGGCGGCGCGGTGATAATACGGCTCGAAGGCCGTGCGGTAGGTCTCCAGTTGCTCGAGCTGCTCCGGCGTCGGCTCCGTGTCCGGGGGCGTGATGAGGATGAAAGCAAAGCGGAAGAGGCGCTGGGAAACGGTCTCGTCCGGCGTGCGGGGGCCTTCAGCGGCGATCAGCGCGTCCATGGTGACATCCCGGCGCGCGCCGCGCAGCGGGACGTTTGTCTGGGGCAGCCTCGTGCGGCTGACGCCCGGGTCATCGACATAGAACGTTGGCGGCACCTCAGCGGGGTTCCGCAGCCCCATCAGATACTGGTCCAGCGGCGAAAAGCCTTCCACCGTCGCCGTGGTCAGATACGTGGCGTTGCCGTTGTCGACAATGCGGTTGCCTTCCAGCAGCGACGCCTCCGAGTTGAACTTGAAGCTCCAGTGGGCCAGTTGCGCGCCGAGCATGGGGCGCTCATCGGGGGCGTAAGCCGGGTCGCGCACGCTCGCCAGCGCCAGGAAGAGGTGGCCCGCCTCATGGCCGAGGATCGAGAGCGGCGTGTCGCCGGTGATGCGGCCGCGCAGGCCCACCGGCTGGTTGGGGTCGCGCGGATACTGGCTGAGCGGCCCCATGTTCATCACCGCCTGAAGACGCCACGGCGAACCGTACATGTATCCCTGGTCGGTGGCCGTGTCGCCAATGCCCGTGGTATTGGAGCGGACGGTCACCTCGTAGGCCAGCGCGCCCGAAGAGGCGGGGATCTCCAGCGAGTTGAAGATCACCAGGTAGTCATAGGCGTCCTCGTGCGTCTCATAGAAACGCTGGGCGATTCGTACAACGTCGAGGGCGCGTTCGCTGCCGAAGCGTTCGGCAATGGCCCCGGCGACCTGCCCCGGGGGCGGAGCATCGTAGTCGATAATCTCCACCGATCCTTGCAGGTAGCCCGGCGCGATGCCAACCACGGCCGCCGAGGGCGACGCCAACAGGTAGTGAAACTCGATGCGCCCGGAGCTCATGAGCACCGCCTGCACGCTCTGCCGCGGCCCCGTGCCAAAGTCGCGGAATTCGGGCACGTCCTGCCAGGTGATGACGGCGCGGGCGGTCTCGAGCCGCACCCGGACCGTGCCGCCGCGCGTCGGGTCGAGGTCGGCAAACAGAGGCGCAATGCGCGGCGGGCCTGCGACGAAGCGCCCCAGGCTGCGCGCAGACGATTCCGCATCGGCGCGGCCGAAGGTGATGTTGCCATCGGAGTGAACCAGCAGGCTGCGGTAGGTCTGGCCATAATACGGGAAGTCAAAGGGCAGGTCGACGGCGCGGAAGTCGTCGTCGCCAAGGCCGTCGAGCGGCTGGCCGGCCGCGGCGGCCTGCGCGTCGAAGGTCTGCGGAGCGGCGGCGACGCGGTAGGAGGCCGGCTGCGAACCGGCGGGCTCGAAGACAATGCTGCGGCCCACGAGGTTGAATGGATTGGGCTCCATGACCACGCCGCCGCGCGAGTCCATGACGGCGATGTGGCCGTAGTCGCGCGCAAGCGGCGCGGCCGCATCGCGCACGGCCATCCTGGCACGGCGCAGCAGACGCTGCTGGGCCAAGTGCTCGGCGGGCGCAATGGAGCGGAGCCCGCGGGCGGTGCCGCAGATGGCCGCCACCGTGCGGGCGTCCGCCGAAAGGGCAAAGACCAGCCAGACGGCCAGGGAACTTGCAAGTGTGGATTTGCGTATCATGGGCGTTCGAGTCATGGACGGGCGCTGCCGGACGGGCGTTGCGCCGCAGTTCCATGGTTCCAGTTTCTCTCAGCAGGAGGTTCTCTCATGCCATATTGCACCAGTTGCGGCGCTGAGGCGCCGGAGACGGCGCGCTTCTGCGCGCGCTGCGGCGCTCCCATGGGCGCCGCCCCGGTGGCGGCGCATCCGTTCGGCTACGAGACGGCGGAGCCGCTGGACTACACGATTCAGGGCGACAATCTCCAGGTGGTTCGCATCCGGCTGCGTCCCGGGCAGGAAGTCTTCGCCGAGGCGGGCAAGATGGTGTACAAGACGGCTTCGGTCGCCTGGGAGAGCCGGATGTCCGGCCAGTCCCTGGGAGAAAAACTTTGGGGCGCGGTGAAGCGGAAGCTGATGGGCGAGTCGCTGTTCTGGACCTACTTCCGCGCCACCGCGCCGGGCGAGGTGGGCTTTGCCGGCTCGTACCCGGGCCGGATTCAGGCCTTCGACCTGAAGGCCGGCCAGTCGATCATCGCCCAGCGGGACAGCTTCGTGTGCGCGCAGGCGAGCACACGCGTCGATATCGCCTTTGTGAAGCGGATCGGCGCGGGGCTGTTCGGCGGCGAAGGGTTCATCCTTGAACGGATCACCGGGCCCGGAGTGGCGTTCATTCACGCCGGCGGCGACTTCATCGAGTTCCAGCTCGGCCCGGGCGAAGTGATTCAGGTGGACACCGGCTGCATTGTGGCCTTCGACGAGGGCGTCGATTACGACGTCCAGTTCGCCGGCGGCATCAAGACGGCCATCTTCGGCGGCGAGGGCCTGTTCCTGGCCACGCTGCGGGGACCAGGCCGCGTGGTGATCCAGAGCCTGACACTCGAAAAGCTGCGCCGCGAGCTGGCCCCGGGCCAGGCGGGCGGCGACGAACGGACGCCGCTCGAGTCGCTGGGCGGCTTCTTCCGCAGCGAGGACTGACCGGCGGGCTTGCGGCACCTGCGTCTGCGGACCGCCGGCGTCCGGAGTAAAGTACGCCTCATCCCCTGCCGATTTGGAAAGAGGAGCCTCGCGCCCTGCATGACGCAGAAGCATCTGGAAACGACCGGCACGGCAAGTCCGAAGCCTGGAGCGCGGCCCGAAAGGGGCAGCGGTGGACAGAAGCTGCAACTGCTGGCCAGCCTGAACCACGAGATCCGCACCCCGCTGAGCGGCGTGCTGGGCGCCATCGACCTGCTGCTGGAAACGAAGCTCGACGATGAACAGCGTGACTACGCGCTGATGGCGCGCGAGTCCGCCAACAGCCTGCTCAGCCTGCTGAACGACACGCTGGAGTATACGTCGCTGGTCAACGGCTGTTCGCAGCTCGACGAGGCCGAATTTGATCTCCAGGAGACGCTCCAGAGCGTGATGGCGGAATTCATCGCCACGGCCGAGCAGCGGCGGCTCGACCTGCGCTGGATTGTGGATCCCATCCTGCCGCGCATCGTGCACGGCGATGCGCGTCGCCTGGCGCAACTGCTGCACCTGCTGCTGCGGTACGCCATGCGCACCGTCTCCACCGGCGGCGTTTTCGTCGGCACCAAAGTGGAGCCGTCCAGCCAGCCCGGGCAGATCCATCTCGCCCTCACGCTGGAGTGCGTCAACGGGCTGCCGGTGGAGGCGCTCCGCAAGCTGGTCGAGGAGTTCGAGGCCGAACAGGCCAGCTCGGTGGGCCAGTTCCACAGCCTCGCGCTCGACCTCGCGCTGGCCCGCCGCGTCACTCTGCTCATGCAGGGGAAGCTGGATTTTGAGGAAGCAGCCGGGGCGGTGCGGCTGATGGCTCGTGTCCCGGTTCGTCTGCCCGAGGCGCGCGTCCATGAAGAACAGAGCGGCGCCCCGGAGCCAGACAACCTGATTCTGGTGGTCGATGACAACCCGGTGAGCCAGCGGGTGCTGCGCGCTGTGCTGGCCAAAGGTGATTACCGCGTGGACTGCTGCGCCGACGGCCCCTCCGCCCTCGCCGCTGCCGCCGAACGACGCTACGGGCTGGTGCTGATGGATCTGTTCATGCCGGGCATGGACGGGCTGGAAACCCTCGAACGGCTGCGCCGGATTCCCGGCTATGAGCGCACGCCCGTCCTGGCCCTGACGGCGGAGATGTCGATCCAGCTCCGGCACCTCTGCCGCCAGCGCGGCATGGCGGCGTTCCTCACGAAGCCGATCCACGCGGCCGAACTGCTAGAAACGGTCCGCCGCTGCCTGGCCGCGGCAGAATGAACCTCCATGGCACTGCGCGGTGCCGACGGGGATGACAGTCAGCACTGGCAGCGCACCTGCTGCCTCCCAGAAAAGGGCCGCTGCGGCAGCCCAGGCCAGCGGTCGCCGGCGCAGCCGGCATCGCCGCCCCCCAGACGATTCGCGAAGCAGCGCACGCTGGAATCACGGCGCGGCATTCAGCCGGATCTCCGCGTTGTCGCAGAACTTCGCGCGGCTTCCCTCGCGGCTCACAATATCGTGATTGTCGAGAGAGGGCGGCAGGCCGGAGCCGATCGCTGTGGTGCGCCCGCAGCCCGGAATCCTATCCGTGCTTTGGCCGCGGATAATCCGCCTTCACCCGGTGCGGGGCGCGCTGCATCAGCGTGCGCGGGTCCAGCAGGTGCTGCGGACGGAACTCGCGCTCGTCCCACTTGCAGCCAGGCTCAAACTGCACGCCAACAAAATAGCCGATGTCCTTGAACATGCAGTAGCGCACCACGCCGCTGTATTCGCCCTTCGCATAGGTGATGCGCATCGGCGCCCCAACGGGCACCTTCGTCTCCAGTTGCAGGCATGCGCCAGAAAAGGAGATGTCCTCCAGGTTCGCCACCGCCCGGCGTGTCTTCCCGCTCTGATCCTTCCAGCGGACATCGACCAGATCCGCGCACAACATTCTCGGTTCCGACCGCCGATCGATCATACACCCTCTCCATCGGAAGCCAGGCGGCCTGGATTCAGATCGAGGCACACGACAATTTTGCCTTAGCCCGAATTAGGGCAGTGCCCGAACGGCAGCGCCGCATCTGCCCCGTCGTTCCCATAGTACCCTTAGTGCCAAAGGAATCCAAGGAAACATCGGGCAGGCCTACGATCTTTGCCTGAGCCATTCGCGCCGCGTGGCAAAATCCCGCCCGCTGCGTGCGTGGTCTACCGCGAGCACGCCGTCCAGGTGGTCCATCTCATGCTGGATCAGCTCGCTCAACGCCCATTCGGCTTCCACCCGCTGCCGCTGCCCTGCCAGATCCTCACACTCGATGACGACGCGCACGTGCCGCCGCAGCCGCACCATGAGATCGGGGAAGGAAAAGCAGTCGTCCCAGAGCTCGAAAGTTTCCGGGCTTTTGTCGACGTAAACGGGATTGACGAGCTCATAACGGCGGCCGTCCACCTTGAGAAAGATCAGCCGCAGCGGCTCGCCGATCTGGATGGCGCTGATGCCGCGGCCAAATCCGTGGCGGGAGCGGAAATCGGCAAGGGTGTCTTCCAAATCCTTCATGACGCGGCGGGCCTCGCCGAGGTCCGTGACGGGGTGCGATACCAGGCGGAGCGTCTCGTCGCCGAGCTCGAGGATGCGCCTGACGGCCATGTCTTCATCGTAGGAGACGGGCGGCGGGGCTGTCGATCCGGTAAGCTGGGGCTGATGCGAAGGCCGCGGGCGGCCGCTCGCATTGAACCCGTCATGGCAAGCCCTGCCGCACCTGCTGAAGCACGTCCGGGTCTGACCGGGCTGTTGATCCGCGCCGGACTGTTCGTCCTGTTCGTGTGGGCCGGATCGCTCCTGTTCGGCGGGCTGTTGCACGGGCTGTTCGAGAACCTCCTGGTTTCGGCGGCGCTCGGGGTGTTTCTGGCCTCAGCGGCGGCCACGGCTCTCGTGGTGAGGATCTTTGAGCGCGGGAGGCTGGAGGACGTCGGGCTGGGCTGGTGGCCCGATGGCGGGCGGCATTTCCTTAGCGGAACGTTGGCGGGGCTCGCAGCGGGGCTGGCGGCGGTGCTTGTGCCGGCAGCGTTGGGCCTGGCCGAAATCGTGCGCGCGCCGGAGCCGGAAGTGGCTTTCAGCCCGGGGAAGTTTCTCTTTGTCACGGTTCTGCTCTGGTTTGGCGCCGCGGGGGAGGAGTTGATGTTCCGCGGCTATGCGTTCCAGATCCTGCTGCGGCGCCTGGGCCCCTGGCAGACCATCCTTCCTTTCGCCCTGCTGTTCGCGGTGGCGCACACGGGCAACCCCAACGCGGAATGGACGGGGCTGGCGGTGACGGGCCTCTGGGGCGCGGTGCTCGGCTATGCCTTCCACCACGCAGGCGACCTCTGGCTGCCCATCGGGATTCATTTCGGCTGGAACTGGGCGCTGCCGCTGTTGGGCGTCCGGGTGAGCGGTTTTACAATGGGGCTGACGGGTCTTGCGGTCCGTTGGAAGGCAGGGCCGCTTTGGAGCGGGGGCGAATACGGAATCGAAGGCGGGCTGCCGGGCGCGGCCGCGGCGCTGGCGCTGGGTCTCTGGCTCTGGAGGCGGAAATGGCAACGCCCGGACGCGGCCGGCGTCTGATAGAAGTGGGGGACTGAGGCCGTGAAACGGCTGCTTGTGCTCGCACTGGCGTGCCTTCTTCTGCCCGCGCAGCGGGGCCGGGAAGACCGCGTCCGCAAGCTGACCGACGAGGAAAAGATCGAGCTGCTGCGCGGGCTCACCGCCGAATTCGCCACCGTCAAAGCTTTTATCCCCCGCGTGAAGCGGCCCGTGCAGATCCGGGCCGACGGCACCTACGACAAGACGGAGTGGCGCGAGAAAGGCGACGAATACGGCGCGGTGGCACGGGTGGGCGACCTCGTGCAGATCACGAAAGTGGACATCGAGGACGATCGCATCATCCTCCAGATCAACGGCGGGCTGAACACGCGCGGCAAGTGGTATGAGCGGATTGAGGGCGGCGTGGGCACCAGCGGGCGCACCGTGCCGATGTCGCGAAACATCACGCGTTCGGCGGGCACGACCATTGCGCTCGTCTTCCCGGGCCGGATTCCGCCGGAGACAAAGCCGGCCGACGTGAAGCGCATGCTCAGGCCGATCCTCGAATTCGAAACCCGCTCGGCCACGCAGAGCTACTTTGACACGCTGCCGCCGGAGATCCAGGAGGCGATCAAGGCCAACCGCGCCGAGGTCGGCATGACGCCCGAGCAGGTGAAGATGGCGCTCGGCCAGCCGCGCGACAAATGGCGCGAGACGGTGGACGGCGTGGAGACCGAAGACTGGGTTTACGGATATCCTCCCGGCAAGATCACCTTTGTGACTTTCGCCAACGGCAAGGTGATCCGCGTGAAGGACACCTACGCGGGCCTGGGCGGGCAGACCGTGCCCATGCCGCCGCCGCCCCGCTGAGGCGCGGCGCTTACGGCACCAGCAGAAGCTTTCCGGCGGTGCGGCGCGAGGCCAGATCCAGATGGGCCTGCGCGGCGTCGGCCAGCCGGTAGACCTTGTCGATCAGCAGCCGGAATTTGCCCTCGAGCACCCAGCGGAAGACATCGCCCGCGCGCCACATCAGTTCGTCGCGCGTGGCGCAGTAATGCATCAGCATCGGGCGTGTCAGGAACAGCGATCCCTTCTGGCTGAGCACCAGCGGCTGGAACGCCGGCACCGGACCGCTGGCGTTGCCGAAGCTCACCATCATCCCGCGCGGCCGCAGGCAGTTCAGGCTCTTTTCCCACGTCTCGGCCCCGACGGCGTCATAGACCACGTCCACGCCGCGCCCTCCGGTCAGCTTCCGGGTCTCGTACTCGAAGTCCTGCTCGGTGTACAGGATCACTTCGTCGCAGCCGGCCTCGCGGGCGATCCCGGCTTTCTCGGGCGTGGAAGTGGTGCCAATGACGCGTGCGCCGCGGATCTTCGCCGCCGCCACCACCCAACGGCCGGTGCCTCCGGCGGCCGCATGCACCAGACACGTTTCGCCTGCTTTCAGCGGATAGGTCGAATGCGTCAGATAGTGGGCCGTCATGCCCTGCAGCAGCGAGGCAGCGGCCGACTGAAAGTCCAGCTCGGGCGGAATCGGCACCAGCAGCCAGGCCGGCACGGCGGCATACTCGGCATACGTGCCGCGGTGCATCGCCCAGGCAACGCGGTCGCCGGGCCGCACTTCGGTCACCCCCGGCGCCACCTTCTCCACCACGCCGGCAGCCTCCATGCCCAGCACCACCGGCGGCGCTGCCGGATACAGGCCGGTGCGGTAGTAAATGTCGATGAAATTGACGCCAATCGCGTGGATCCTCACCAGCGCCTGTCCGTCGCCGGGCGCCGGCACCGGCAAATCCTCGTAGCGCAGCCGTTCCACTCCCCCGAATTCGGTGACGAAAACAGCCTTCATGCCCGCGTGGCCCTCCGCAGATGAACATACGCCGCAAAGGCGAGCAAGTAAAGTAGTACGAAAGGCACAAAAATCAGCCGGCCCAGGGTCGCCGCCGTTTCCCCGCCGGCAAGACCGGCGCGGAACAGCACAAAGTGCAGCATCGTGCGCCACTGGCTGAAGTCGAACCAGAAATAGTCGCAGTTTTCGTTGACGATGAAAACCTTCGCCGGCACCTGCCAGACCAGCGCCCACTTCCACCTCGCCATCACGGCCTCGTCCGAGCACAGAATGCCGCAGACGTCGTAACCACGCCGGCGCAACACGGCGTAGAGCTTCTTCCGTTGCGCGCGCCCCGGGTAGTCCTGCGTGCGGAAGACCTCGCCCCGGCAGGTGTCAAAGCCGCGCGGCAGGCCGCTGAAGCAGGTGACCAGATCGACGCGCTCGTTCACGGGCTGACTGTAAATGCCCGGCAGGAGCGACTCGATCAGCCGCCGCGAGCCGCTTTCCACCAGCAACACCCGCCGCAGCGGCGGAATCCGCCTGGAAAAGAAGTACCGCAACCCACCGATTGTATCGCGCGGCCCGGCCCAGGCAGGCCAGACGGATGGCAAACAACGCGGCAAGGCGCGCCGTTTGCCGCATGAAGCGCCCTTCGGACTCGCCCCGGACAAGCCGCCTGGCCGCATCGGGAAACGGCCTGCGGCAGCGTTGTGCTCATTCGCCGGCACCCCCCGGGCGCGCCGCTGCCGGCACGCTAGAATGAAAGTGACACTCCCCGCTGGGCCATGAAGCGCTTCTACATCGAGACGTTCGGTTGCCAGATGAACGTGCATGACTCGGAAAAGGTCATCGGCACGCTCGAACAGAGGGGCTATGTCCAGGTCCATTCGCCCGAAGAGGCGGACCTGATTCTCTACAACACGTGCAGCATCCGCGACAAGGCGGAGCAGAAGGTCTTCCAGCGCCTGAACGAAAACCGGCGCGCCAAAGGCAAAGTTTTCGGCGTGCTCGGCTGCGTGGCGCAGCAGGAAGGCGAGCGGATTTTTGAAAAGGCGCCGCATGTGAGCCTCGTCGTCGGCTCGGCCAGCTATCCGAAGCTCGCCGAGCTGCTCGTCCAGATTGAGCAGGGACAAAAGCGGGTGACCGGGCTGAGCCTGGACACCGACTCGACCTTCGAGACCCCGGTGACGCGGCGCGACAACCCCTACCGCGCCTACATCACGATCATCGAGGGCTGCGACAAGGACTGCGCCTACTGCGTGGTGCCCTTCACGCGCGGCCGCGAGCGCAGCCGCCGCTGGGAGTCCGTGCTGGAGGAGGCGCACACGCTGGCCGGCATGGGCTACACCGAGATCCAGCTTCTCGGGCAGAACGTCAACAGCTACCGCGACCCGTCCAACCCGGAACGCACGTTCGCGCCGCTGCTGGAAGCGGTGGCACAGGTGCCGGGCATCCGCCGCGTGCGCTTCACCACGTCGCACCCGCGCGACTTCGGCCGCGACATCGTGGAAGTGATCGACCGCAACGAGACCATCTGCAACATGGTCCACCTTCCCGTGCAGAGCGGCTCGACGCGCGTGCTCGCGCGCATGCAGCGCCAGTACACGCGCGACGACTACATGCGGCGCATCGAGTGGCTCAAGAACGCAAGGCGCAGGATCGCCCTTTCCACCGACATCATCGTCGGCTTTCCGGGAGAAACCGAGGAGGATTTCCACGAGACCCTGCAGCTGCTCGACGAAGTGGAATACGACCAGGTCTTCAGCTTCAAATACTCGCCGCGGCCGAACACCCCGGCGCTGCGGCTCGACGGCCAGGTGCCGGAAGAGGAGAAATCGCGGCGGCTGACGATTCTCCAGGAGAAGCAGCGCGGCATCCAGTTGCGCCGCAACATGGCGCAGATCGGCACGGTGCAGGAGGTGCTGGTCGAGGGCTTCAACAGCTCGACGGGGCAGTGGATCGGCCGCACGGCGGAGAACCGCGTGCTCAACTTCACGACGCCCGCTCGAGCCGACGGAAGCCAGCCCTCGAAGGAAGAAATGTTCGGCCGCTATCTGCCGGTGCGCGTGACGCGCGCCGGCCCGAACTCGCTGGCGGGCGAGTGTGCTATAGCGGTGTAAGGAAGGCGGCGCAAGATGGAAATCGAGATGAAAATCCGGGGCCTGATGATGGACCCGGTGACCAACATGCCCATCGTGATCCTCAAGGATCTCGCCGGCACCCAGATCCTGCCCATCTGGGTGGGCATCTACGAGGCCAACGCCATCGCGCTGGAAATCGAAAAAGTGGCCACGCCGCGCCCGATGACGCACGACCTGATCAAGAACCTGCTGCTCGGGCTTGAGACGGGCGTGCAGAAAGTGGTCGTCAGCGAACTGAAGGAAGACACCTTCTATGCCGTCATCTGGCTGGAGCGCGACGGCGAGCTGATCTCGATCGACTCCCGCCCGTCGGACGCACTCGCGCTCGCCCTGCGCGTGGACTGCCCGATCTACGTCGAGGAAGAAGTGCTCCGCAGCAGCAAGAGCGCCGCCAGCATGGCCGAAAAGTCCGGCAACGAAGAACTGAAGCGCTGGCTGGAAGGGCTCAACGACGAGGACTTCGGCCGGTACAAGATGTAGCCCGCAGATGAGCCCGGAGCTGCTTCAGAAGCTGGAGCGCATTGCCGCCCTCGATATCGGCCTCATCCCCGCCGCCGGCATCAGCACGCACTTCATTTTCGAGCGCGGCGGCTTCGTCGTGCTCGTCGAACGCCGCGGCATGGATTTTGGCGGCATCGGCTCGCCGGGCAAGCTCGTCGAAGGGCACGGATTCGCGGCCCTGGTTCGGCGGGACGGCCAGGACTGGTTCGTAGCCCGCGGCGCCGAGTGGCCTGCCGCCCCAGGCGAAGCTGAAGCGGCGCGGAAACTTTTTACAGATCTTAAAGCGGCACTGGAAAGCGGATAAGGGTCTCACTCGTCTTGTTTGATGTGAGGCCTACGGCAAGACCAGATCGGAAAGCAGGATGGCTGCTCGCCAGCGCGGCCGCCGCACTCTGGCTGGCGGTGGCCTCGCCGGAGCCAGTGCGCGAGCTCCCCACCACGACCCAGCGCTTCTTTTGCTATTTTTCCAGCCTGAAACAGTCCGGCCGGGCGTTGAGTCTGTGGGACCGGCTCACCATCAGCCTGGTGCTGGCCGGCCGGGAGGCGCCGCCTCGCGAGCGCCGGGAGGAATCTTCCCGGCGCTGGTGAACTGCACAGGAGCGAACCGGCGGTTGGTCCACGGGCGGCTCTGCGCAGATCGTCCCGCTCAGATCCGTGCGGGGTTGCTGACAGGAGCCTTGGCACGCACGCGGCACCTCGGCCGGATCCGATCCGAGGGCTGACACGCAGTCCGTTGTCTGGACAGCCGCCTGATCGTTTGCCCCAGTGCCATGCAGGTGGCGACGCGATTGGCAGCGCGTGGAGCAAGGGGAAACTGCTGACCGGGAAACCTCGGCGGACCATGACAGGGTCCGCCTGAGATTGGAGGATGCACTGGGACAGGAAGCGTTCCCAGGACTGATTTGCCAGCGAACCCAACCACCGGCAATGAGCTGCGAATGGAGGCGAGCGTGTTGTCTTCGCTCATTGGGGAGAGAAGGCGTTCGCCTCAAATTGACTCGGGTGTGGGCGGCCGCAGGCGCGCGAGCCACTGTCGCTGCCGATTCACCGTTGGGCCGCGCCCATGCATTCTTTTGCGGCGTTCCTGCAATGTTGAGTCCGTCGGATCGAGACCCTGCCGGCTGAATCCTGTTCCGGAGCGCCCCTCCTTTGCGAAGGCCCATCCGGCGTCCGCGTGTCGGACCGCTCACGCACAATCCAGAATCGTGAGGGGATTGGGCGACGCGCGCGTGCCCAAACCGGAACCGCTGTCCCTGAACGGTGCACCAGTGCGGAACACCGGCTTGTGAGGAATCACCCATCACGCTCCGCGGCTGCCATATCTCTTTCCCCTCCAATAAGTTGCATGGTTTGGCGAGCGGCGTGCTTGACCATAGGCGTGTGAGAAGAATCCAGGCCACAGGGTGGACTCAAGGCGCGAGGGCCGACTGACTCTCTCTCCCTTTCCCACCTCCTCTCCCTCACCGTTCCCTGTGCCAACCTCTTCCGCAGTTACCTTCCGGCCCCGCGCCTTGAGTCTGTTTTTCAAACAGTCTGTTTTTCAAACAAAGGACACGAACGCCTCATGCGGATGAAGCGCAAGAGCGCCGCCAGCGGCGATCGATTGAGCCGCAAATCGTGCGAGCCCGCGAGGGCAGGCGCGATCAGCGGATTTCGTGGGAGGCGGACAGTGACGGTGCACCGGCGCCGGTCGATCTTACAACCATCCGCCGCTCGGCTCGGGGTTCAAAGGCTCGGAGTCGGAAAGCGCAAGAGCCGAAGGGCGCCCCAGGTCACCCATCGAGCGCCAACAGAGCCGTAAATGGAGTGCGCCCGCCAGAGCGCGCGGAATGAGCGGAGACTCGTTCAACCATTGGGACGACGCGGGGACGAGGCGTGCCCGCTCGATCTCGCGGCTTTCGGCCGCTTCCTTCGCAGCTCAGAAGCGCGAAACGGCGCGGAGTGCGTGCGCAACAATTCGGCTAACGGGCGGTTGCCAGCAACGCCCGGTTCCGCCGGGGCGGGGCCATTTCGAGCGACCGCGCCAGACTGAGACCGAGGGCCAGCAGCATCAGATTGCGCCGGGGCTCTTCGGCGTCCGGAGCCGCGCGGAGCGCCTGCCCATAGCAGTAGATGGCATCGCGGCGGTTGCCGAGGGCCTCCAGCACGACGCCCAGATCGTTCCAGGCGCGCCAGGCGCGGGGATCGATTTCCACAGCACGCCGAAGGGATCGGAGCGCCTCTTCAAAGTGGCCGGACTCCAGTTCTTCCAGTGCGGCGGAATGCCACTGGGCGGCGGGACGGGGAGTTTCTTGCAAGGCAGCCATCCTCGGTGAAACCTCTCACAGGATGGATCGGCGGAAAGCCTGAAAAAGTGTAGGCCCCGGGAGGCCTGGAGGCGTCCCGGGGCCGCGGGTCAGGTCAGAGGTGGATGCTGGCCGTTTAGCCGCGCAGCAGGGTCAGGACGGCCTGCGGGGCGGCATTGGCCTGGGCCAGGGCGGCCACGCCGGCCTGGGTCAGGATCTGGGCCTTGGTCAGGTTGGCCGCTTCGAAGGCGAGGTCGGCATCGCGGATGCGCGACTCGCTGGCGGCGAGGTTGGTGAGCTGGGTGGAAGCGAGGCTGACGGCGAAGTTGAACTGGTTCTGGCCCTTGCCGACGACGGCCTGAGCCTCGCCGAGTTTCTTCACCGCGGCGGCCAGCGCGTTGACCGCCTTCTCGGCGGCCTGCTGCGTCGAAATCGACAGGTTGGCGCCGCCGCTGGCATCGAGGGTCTGCTCCTGGTTGGATCCGCTGCCAGCCTGGGTCAGCGCATCGTAAGTGCCGGCGGTGACCCCGTTCAGCGGGCCGCTGCTGGCCGCATGGACGGTGATCTTGAACGAGCCCGTGCTGGCAAATGTGATCCGGTTTGTCCCGTCGCCGGCCTCGGCGGCGACGATCTTCATCAGGCCGTCCTTGTTGCTCTGCTGAAGGGCCGTGTTGATGGTGTCCGTTGCCACATCGGCGCTCGCCCCGGCACCGAGGGTCACGTCGACAGACTGAATCGATCCATCGGCACCGGTCGTCGTGATGGTGATGGTTTGAGGACTCGTGCTGGAGGCGTTAAAGGCGAAAGAACGGGCATAGAGTCCGCCCGCCACCTTGACGTTTGCCGCGCCGGTGAGTCCGAACAGGGCCTGCGCCACGGTGTCGCCTCCAGCCTCCACAGTGAAGGCAGTCGTCGAGCTCACCAGAGAGAAGCCCTTGCCGTCGGCGTTGATCTGGGCCGTGATGCCGGCGTTGCGCAGCGCCGGATTGTTGGCCGCACTGGCCTGGATGGCGGCATTGATGGCATCCGTCAGCGCCTTCAGATCCTGCACTCCCGTCAGGTTCACGTTGACGCTCACGTCGTCGAAACCAACTCCGGACAGGGAGAAGTTGAATGACGTCGCGGCACCCAGAGCGCTGCCAAGGTCGGTCGTCGTGCCATTGTCATACACGCTCAGGTCGTACGTCGAGTCGCTCGCCGCCGAATACCCGCTCAGACCCAGGCTGCGCGCGTCCACGGTCGAGCGGCGCAGGTCCACGCTCACCGACCCGTTCTGGATGATTTCGGCGTCATTCGAGCCCCGGCCGCCGCCGATGAACACGCTCAGGTTCTTGGCGAAATCGCCGCCCTGGTTCAGGCCGATCGCCTTCGCCTGGCGGTTGATCTCCTCGATCACGCTCTGAAACTCGCTGTTGAGCACTTCGCGGTTGCCGTTGAACGTGCCCGAGGCCGACTGTGTGGCCAGCGTCCGCGCCCGGTCAAGCAGCTTGCTGATGTTGTTGATGCCGCTGTCAATGGTCTGCAACGTCGCCAGCCCGTCATTGGCATTGCGGATGCCCTGCGTCAGCACCGCCTGGTCGCTGCGGAACCCGTTGGCAATGGCCAGCCCGGCCGCGTCGTCGCCCGAGCTCACAATGCGCAGGCCCGAGGTGACGCGGCTGATCGTCTTTGACTGAAACTCCTGCGTGACGCGCAGGTACTCCTGCGCCTGCATGGAGGCGATGTTGGTGTTAATCGTAAACGCCACAGTCCTTCTCTCCTTTTTCGGCCGAGGCTTCAGCTGGACTCCTTCCAGCCGGGGCCCGTTTCGGACCCGTGCACCGGCTTCACCCGCCTCATCGGCGCGCGGCGCAAAGGCTTGAGAAAATCTGCGGCCCGGCCAAGCGGGCAAACTTGACGACCGGCCCGCCCGTGTCATACCTTTCAGATGACTTGCCGCCGTCGGCCTGACGAAACCGCCGCTTGAAGGGCTGTCTGACTTCCATGCGGATCGCGGCCGCGACCATCATCTCCAACCGCCGCATCGCACTGGCGCGCGCCACCGCGCGATCCCTGGAACAGCATCACCCCGACCTGCCCTTCTTCACGCTCCAGGCCGATGGGCCGCATCCTGCCATCGACCCGGCCCGCGAACCCTTCCGCCTGGTTCCGCTCTCCAGCCTCGGCCTCGCCCGGGAAGCCGCCCTGCGCTTCCGCTACACCGACGCCGAACTCAGCTTCGCCTGTACGCCGCACTTCATCTGCCATCTGCTGGAACAGGGCTTCGATGCCGTCCTGTTCCTCAAGCAGGAGACGATGGTGGTAGGCCGGCTCGATCCCCTGCTGGACCGGCTCGCGCATCACCCGGTGCTGCTGACCCCGCACCTGCTGGCGCCGCCGCTGGGGCCGGGCGCGCGGCGGCGCGAATGGAACGTGCTCCGCGCCGGCGTTTTCAACGGCGGCGTTCTCGGTTTTTCCCGTTGCCCGGAAGCGCAGGGCGTGCTGACATGGTGGCGGGAGCGCACCGAGCAGCACTGCGTTCTCGACGTCGACGACGGCCTGCATTTCGAGCAGCGCTGGCTGGACTTCATTCCCAGCCTCGCGCCGGGCTGCTTGATCGTGCGCGATCCGGGCATCAACGTGGGCCACTGGAACCTGCCGGAGAGACGCATCGAAGTCCGCGGCGGCCTCATCACGGCCTGCGGCCTGCCGTGCCGGATCTTCCGCTTCAGCGGCTACGATCCGGAACGCCCGGACGTGCTCAGCCGCTATGCGCCCTCGATGACGGCCGCCTCCATCGGGCCAGCGGCGGAACTGCTGCGCCGTTACCACGCGCTGCTGGAGGCGTGCGGCTGGCGAGACACCTGGCACCTCCCTTATGCCTGGGACCGCTTCGACAACGGCACGCCCATTCGGCCACAGGCCCGCCGCATCTTCCGCCTCCTCGGTCCGGAATCGGCCCGTTTCGGCGATCCCTTCCGCACCGGGGGGCCGGACACTTTTTACGCCTGGCTTCGGACGCGGCACCCGGGGCTGATGGAGGGAGGCGCAGATGGTTGAGCCGCTTGCCGTGGTCACGGCTGCTGCGCCCAATTACCTGGCCCAGGTGCGCGTTCTGGTGCGCTCCTTCCGCCGACACCACGCCGCGCCCTTTTATGCCTTCCTGGCCGGGGACGGCGAGGCCGAACAGCGGCTGCGTGACCTGGACGTGCGGATCGTGTCCATCAGGACTCTGCGCGCGCCCGGGCTGGCCGGCATGCTGCTGCGCTACGGGCCGAAACAGTTCTGCGCCGCCATCAAGCCGGCGCTGCTGCTTGCTTTGCTCGACCTCGGCCATCAGACGGCGGTCTTCCTCGACCCGGACCTCTATGTGGCCGACACGCTGGAGCCGTGCCTGGCCGAGGCGGCGGCGCACTCGCTCACGCTTACCCCGCACATCGGGCCCGAATCGCTGGTGCAGGCCGACGAGCCGTTCGAACGCTCCCTGCTGATGGCCGGCATGTTCAATGCCGGATTCGTGGCCGTGCGCCAATGCAGCGAGGCCCGCGCCTTCCTCCAATGGTGGATGGAAAGACTGCGGAGGCATTGTTACGAGGATCCGCGCCAGGGGATCCACTTCGACCAGCGGTGGCTGGATCTGGCTCCCGGCTACGTGGCCGACCTGCGCCTGCTGCGCGATCCCGGATGCAATGCCGGCTACTGGCGCCTCGGCGAAGCCGCCTGGGACCCCGAGGCCGGACGCTTTCTGATCAGCGGCAGACCGCTGCGGCTGTTTCATTTCAGCGGCTACGACCCACAGCGGCCGTCTCTGGTGACCCGGTACCGGCCTGGCTGGCGCGTGGACAGCCTGGGGACGGTGCAACGGCTGTTTCAGCTGTACCACGGTCTGCTGCTCGAAGAAGGCTGGCAGGAGCACTCGCGCCGGCCCTGGCCCTGGGGCGACGCCTGGCTCGCCTGGGAGGCGGCACGGCGGCTGCGCCGCGCGGCTCGCACGGCGCGGCGGATGCTGCGCGGAGCCTGAAATTCCGGCCGCGCGGAAAAGTCCCGCTGCTCCGGCTGTTGCCGCATCGCGGCTCAGGCAGCCGCGATCAGCAGCGGTTGGGCTTCCTGCGGCTGCGCCCAGAACAGAATGGCGATCAGCGCCGCAAGCGCCGCAAGGGTGATGAGAACGACCCCGGCCAGCTTGAGCCACGCCATGGCCTTCGGGTCGGGATGCAGGACATGTGCGTGCCTCATCAGGTGCCTCCATCCGAAATATAGAACGCGACCGGGCCGCGATCAAGCCGAGCCGGCCGGCTCGCGCCGCTCGGTGAAGCGGATGCCGCGCTGCTCCAGCAGGGCCAGCAGCCGCTCATACAGGCCGCCGTCGAAGCCCAGCGCCTCCGGCGGGTGCACGCCCGGCCGGCGGAAACGCCCTTCCAGAATCAGGCGGGCCGCGGCGGTAGCGGTGAACGCGGTGGTTCGCGCCATGGAAAGCAGCCCGTGGGCCGCGTCGTAGTGATCGACCAGGTCCACGAGCAGGCGCGTCCGCGCGCCGCTCATCGAGCCTTCCAGCACAAGACGCATCACCGTGAGGTCGGCCTCGCCGGGCGCGAAGCGCCAGGCGCGGCGGCAGACGGTTTCGAGCATCGGCCGGACGTCGGGCGCAAAGAAGCCGGCATCGCGCAGGCGCACGATGAATTCGTAGTGCTGCGGGTGGCGGAGGGTCTTTTCGACGAGCGTCGGCACCTCGGGCAGCGAACGCAGCAGCGTGCGGATGCCGTCGGTATGGAATGCCACCAACGGGCCGGTTTCGGGAAACTCGACCGTCTCGGCGCCGGAAAGCGGCTCGAGCGTGACCTCACGGCCGTCCACGCGGAAGCGGCACGGACGCGTATACTCGTCGATCACGCTTTCGGCGGCGAACGGATTGCGGTAATACCACGGCGGCTCGGGCCGGGCGGGCAGGCCGCCGACGTAGCACACATATTTCTCCAACCGCTCGAACCGGCGCCGCGCGGCATGGGCGGCGGCGATGTTGGACAGGCCGGGACAGACACCGCAGTCAACGACCACGGTGACGCCGCGGGCCGCGGCCCGCTCATGGAGCGCCGTTGGGTTCTCCGCGGTGAAGGAGATGTCCACGGTGTCCCTGCCAAGCTCGATCAGCCGCTCCAGCAGCGCGTAGCCCACGGCGCCGGGCATGGCGGAGAGCACCAGGCGCGAGTCCCGCACGAGCTCTTCCAGCACGCCCGGGGCGAGCGCGTCGGCCTGGATGGCCCGGCAGGGGAGGTGGGCGACCGAGGCGAGCGCTTCGGCGCTGCGGTCCACGGCGGCGACATCGAACTCGCGGCACAGATCGAAAACCATGGCGCGGCCGATGAGGCCGCAGCCGACAACGGCGACCTCCGGACAGGATGGCATCGCGGGTCCTCCGCTGGAATCAAGGCTCAGATCCGAGCCGGGCGCGGACGAGCGCGAGCGCCCGGGCGCCGCGCACGTCGAGCTCTTCCTCGCCCGAAAGGACCAGATCGGCGTACGCGCGCGTCGGGCGGATGAAGCGTTCGGCGCCGGGCCGGACGGTCGATTCAAACTGCCGGAGCACGCTCTCCGGCGTGCGGCCGCGCTCGCGGACGTCGCGCTCCAGGCGGCGGGCCAGGCAGAGCGCGTCCGGCGCGTCCACAAACAATTTCACAAAGAAATGTTTACGCAGCTCCGGCCAGTAGAGCGCAAACAGCCCTTCGACGACAACGAGGCCGGCGGGAACGATCCGTTCGCCGCCGCGGGCGCGCGCGTGGGTGGAAAAATCGTACAGCGGCGCGGTGACGGGCTCGCCGCGGCCCAGCGCGGCCACGTCCTCGAGGATGGCCTCGCGGTCGACGGCCGCGGGCTCGTCAAAATTGGTCTTCGCGCGCTCCTCGAGCGGCAGGTGCGCCAGATCGATGTAGTAATGGTCCAGGTTCAGCACTGGCGCGCCGAGCCGCGCGCCGAGCCAGCGCGCCAGCTCGGTCTTGCCGGCGCAGGAAGGGCCGGCGATGCCCACCAGGCGCGAGGGCGCAGGCCCGGGCTCGGCGGCCATGGTCAGGCCCTCGCGGCCGTCTGGAGCTCGCCGGCAGCCTGCGGCGGCGGCGCGGCCGCGGGCTGGAGTTTCACGCTCACCAGCCGGGAGACGCCCTGCTCCTGCATGGTGACGCCATAGAGCAGCTCGGCCGCTTCCATCGTCTTCTTGGCGTGGGTGATGACGATGAACTGCGTGTGCTCGGACATGTCCTTGAGCAGCGCGGCCAGCCGGCCGACGTTGGCCTCGTCGAGAGGCGCGTCCACTTCGTCCAGCACGCAGAAGGGGCTCGGCTGGTACTGGAAGATGGCCATCAGCAGCGCGATCGCGGTCAGCGCCTTCTCGCCGCCGCTAAGCAGCAGCACGTTCTGAAGGCGCTTGCCCGGCGGCTGGGCGACGATTTCAATGCCCTGGTCGAGCTCGTCGCCCTCGCCGGTGAGGCGCATCTCGCCGATGCCGCCGCCGAACAGCGTGCGGAACATGTTGCGGAAGTTCTCGTTGATCACCGCAAAGGCCTCGCTGAAGCGCTTCCGCGATTCGGCGTCGATTTCCCGGATCGTCTTTTCCGTGTCGCGGATGGAGTCGAGCAGGTCCTGCCGCTGCGCGTTCAAAAAGTCGTAGCGCTGCTGCGCCTCCTGATACTCGCTGAGCGCCTCGGGGTTGACGGGGCCGAGCGCCTCGATGCGGCGGCGCAGGTCCTCGGCCTTCTCCTCGGCCTCGGCGACGGCGAGCTCGTCGAGCGCCGCGGGTGCGGCCCCGGCCGCGGCGCCTTCGCCGGCGGGCTCTTGGCCCTGCCCCGCTTCCGCCGCGGCCTCTGCCTGATGGGCGGCAAGCTGCTGCGCCGCCTCGGTCACCGGCAGGCCGAGCTCCTTGCGGCAGTTCTCGTCAAGATGCTTCAGGTCGGACTGACGCCGGACCAGCTCGAGCTCGATCTGGGCGCGCCGTTCCTGGGCGGCGGCCAGCTCCTGCCGGACTTCCTTGACGCGCTCCTCGGCCTCGGCCAGCGCGGTGCGCTGCGCGGCCTCCTTTTCGGCCAGCGTCGCCGAGGCCAGCTCCAGTTGCTCGAACTCGGCCGCCGCACGGGCGGCGCGGTCTTCCAGCGCCAGGTTCAGCTCCAGAAGCTGGTTGCGCTTGACGGCGAGATTTTCCATCTCGGCGGCGAGATTGCGCCGCCGGGCGGCCGTCTCCTGCGCCTCGCGCTCCAGCCGCTGGAGGGCCTGTTCGACGCCGCGGCGTCGCTCCTCGCAGCCGGCCAGTTCGACGCGAAGGACGGAGTGCTCTTCGCCGATCGAGTCCAGCTGCCGCTTCAGCCCTTCCAGCCCGGCGCGGGCGGCCTCGAGCTGCTGTTCGAGCCGCGTGCGCTCTTCTTCCTTTTGCCCGGCGGCGGCCGCCTTCGCCTCCCGCTCGGCCGCCGCCCGTTCGGCGTCGCGGCCCAGGCGTTCCAGTTCGACGCCGGCCAGCGACAGCCGCTGCTCGGCCCGCTGCGCCTCTTCCTTGAGCTTGCGCATTTCCTGCTCGAGAAGCAGCGTTTCTTTTTCCTGTTTCTGCTGTTCGGCGCGTAAATTCTCGAGTGTTTCCGCCAGATTCTGGATTTCTTTTTCGAGCCTTTCCAGCTCCTGCTGGGCGGCGGCGAGTTCGGCATGGCGCTGGCCGAACAGCGCCGAGACCTCGCGGAGCTCGCGCTTGAGCGCGAGCGGGCCGGCGCCGGTGCGCCGTCCGCCGGTGACCGCCTGACCGTGGTAGCAGACGCCGTCGGCGAGCAGGAAGAAAAGGTCCGGGTAGACGGCGGCCAGCCGCTGCGCCGCCTCGCGCGATTCGGCGAGGAAGCAGCGCGCCAGCCGCGGCAGCAGCGCCGCCGGGGCGTTCGTCAGCCCGTTGGTGAAGCGGATGCCCTCGCTGAGCCGGCCAACGATCCCGGTTTCGGGGCCGATGGCCGGCTCGGGGACGGGGGAGGACACGGCAGGGGCGCTGCCGTGCAAATTCGGCTCGACCAGAAACGTGGCGCGGCCGTCCAGGTCTCCGCGAAGAAGTTCAATTCCTTTCCGCGCGTCTTCCCAGGACTTGACGACCACATATTCGAGCTCTTCGTGGAGAAATTCCTCGGCCGCTTTTTCGAATTCCGGGTGCGTGAGTTCGATGAAATCGGCCAGCACCCCGGCCGGCGCAAAGCCGTCCGTCTCGCCCCGTTCGGCCGCCTGGAAGAGGCGCTTGACGCTTTCGGCCGTGTAGGCGCGGTGCGAGAGGATCTGTTCGAGCGAGTCCCGCCGGGCGCGCAGCGAGCTGGCCTCGTGACGCAGCGCTTCCAGCCTCTTCCGCGTTTCGGCCGCGGCGGCGCGCCGCTGCTGGAGCTCCTGCTCGGTGCGGGCGCGGCGATCCTGGGTGGATTCGAGCTGGAGCTGGCGGTCGGCGATCTGGCGGGACAGTTCATCCCGCGCGGCGCGGATCCGTTCCAGGTCCGCCTGGGCGGCCTCGGCGTCCTTGCGGACGCGCGCCCGGTCACGCTCGATCGCCGAAAGGAAGCTCTCGATCTGTGCAAGCTGGTTCCGCAGCGAAGAGGCCTCGCCAAGCAGCGATACGACACGGCGGCGCATCTCCTCGAGCGCGCGCTCGCGGTCGGAGAGTTCGCGCTGAAGCGCGTCCCGCTCCTGCTGCTTGGCCTGGAGCCGCTGGCGGGCGGCGGCCGCCGCCGATTCCAGCTCGCGGAGCTGGGCAGTGAGGTGCTCGCGCTCCTGCTCCTGGCGTGCGGCTCGCTCGGCCAGTTGCGCCGTTTCCAGCTCGCCCTGCTGAAGGCGCTGTTCGATCGAGGCGATTTCGCGGGCCTGGGTGGCAATCTGTCCGCGGACACGCTCGGACTCGAGCCGCGCCTCCGCCGCGCGCTTGCGGGCGTCGGTGAGGGCGGCTTCCAGACGGTAAAACTCTTCGCGCGCGGCGGTGACGGCCTGGTCCTGCGCGGCGGCCCGCGCCTGGAGTTCGGCGAGCTGCGCCGAGGCGGACTCAAGCTCGGCCGCAATGCGCGCCGCCTCGCGCTCCAGCAGCAGATAGCGGCCGGCAAGCGCCACGCGCAGGTGGCGGTCCAGTTCGGCCTTCAGCTCCTCATAGCGCCGCGCCTTGCCAGCCTGGCGCTTCAGCGAGTTCACCTGCCGGCCGACTTCCTCCAGAATGTCGAAGACGCGCGTCAGGTTCTGCTTGGCGCCTTCCAGCTTGGCCTCGGCCAGCCGCCGCTTGTTCTTGAACTTCGAAATCCCGCAGGCCTCCTCGATGACGGCGCGCCGGTCCAGCGGCTTCGACGAGAGGATCTGCCCGATGCGGCCCTGTTCGATGATGGCGTAGGACTCCGGCCCCAGCCCCGTGCCCATGAACAGCTCCTGAATGTCGCGCAGCCTCGCCACCTTGCCGTTGATGAGATACTCGCTCTCGCCGGAGCGGAACAGGCGGCGGGTGACGGTGATCTCCTGCGCCTTTTCCGGCAGCGCCGCGGCAGGGGCCAGCGTCACCGCAGCGGGCGCGGCGGGTTGCCCGGCCGCTTCGCCCGCCTCCCCGTGGCCGTTGGCGCCGTTGCCGTTCGCCCCGTGGCCGTTGGGGCCAGAGGCCGTCTTTCCGGCAGCGGCCTTCGCTGCCGGTTTCTGGCCGGGGATCTGCACCTCGCCGGTCGGGTCGACCAGCACCATCGTGACCTGCGCCATGCCGAGCGGCTTGCGGTCGCGCGTACCGGCGAAGATGACGTCCTCCATCCGCGATCCGCGCAGACTCTTGGCCGACTGCTCGCCCAGCACCCAACTGATGGCATCGCTCAGGTTGGACTTGCCACACCCGTTCGGGCCGACGATGGCCGCAATGCCCCGGCCGGGAAATCGCATCTCCGTCCGGTCCGGAAAGGACTTGAAGCCCTGAAGTTCAACGCGTTTCAGGATCAGCAAAGGCGGAACCTCTCTTTGCGCAGGACTCCTGCTGTGTTGGACGCGTGCTCATATGGCACGGCCTCTCGGGGGGGCAAGTTACTTCCGAGCTTACACCGAAACGGCGGCTGACGCAAGACCCAGGATCGAACATTTTGGCACTTTTTTCTGGCGACCCCAATATATAGTGGCACCCATGCCCAACAGCGAAAAAGAGGCCCTCACCGAATCCGCGCAGTCCTCGTTGGCCGCGGATTCCGCGGCAAGGCGCCTGCCGCATCCGGGCGGCCGTGCATTAAAGTTCGAGCAGATGGCCCATGCGCTTCTTCTTCGTCCGCAGATAGCGCACGGCGTGGTGGGTGAGGGGTTTCGGCTGGCAGGGCACGCGCTCGGCCACGCGGATGCCCGCCAGCTCGAGCGCGGCGATCTTGTCGGGATTGTTCGTCAGCAGACGGACGCTTTCGACGCCAAAATGGCGCAGGATGGCGGCGGGAAGTTCGTATTCGCGCAGGTCGGCCTCGAAGCCAAGCTGCTGGTTGGCCTCGATGGTGTCGGCGCCCTGGTCCTGGAGCTGATAGGCGCGGAGCTTGTTCATCAGGCCGATGCCGCGCCCTTCTTTCATCTCGTAGATGATGATGCCCCGGCCTTCGGCGGCGATGGACTCGAGGGCAAGCTCAAGCTGGGCGCGGCAATCGCAGCGCAGCGAATGGAAGACGTCCCCGGTGAAGCACTGCGAGTGGATCCGGACGAGCGGGGGCGCGCCGCGCACGTCGCCCATCACCAGGGCGACGGCTTCTTCGCGCGCCGCGCCGCGCACGCCCTCGAAACCGTGGATGCGGAAGTGGCCGAATTCGCTGGGAAAGTCGGCTTCGGCGACGTGCGTGAGCTCGATCTGTGAGGCGGCTTCCATTCGGGGAGGGCTACTTTCCTATTCTAGTATGGGGCGCACGCCGAGGCCGCGCCGCGCGACAGGCGCATGGACAACCAGCTCATCATCCTGATGGTGAAACTCGCCGCCGCGGCGTCCATCGCCAGCATCCTGTCGCGCTCGAGCCACTTCCTGGGCCTGCTCTTGCGCGAGGAGCGGACGACGGTGGAGGGGCTCGAACTGGCCGGCATGATCAGCGCCTTTGGCGTGGCGGGCAGCTTCGTGCGGCTGTCCACCCGCAGCTACGCCGCGGCGGAGATGTCGATGGAGAGCAGCCTCCTGGCTGGCATCATCGGCGGCTACATCCCCGGATTGGTGACGGGCGTGCTCACGTCATTGCCCGCCGTTTTCGCCGGTGAATACCTGGCCATGCCGCTCTATGCAGCCGTCGGAGTCATGGGCGGGCTGCTGCGCGATCTGGCGCCGCGGGCTGAGGAGGTCTGGCGCATCAGCCCGTTTTTCGACCTCAGCCTGTGGCGCCTGATCTTTCATCCCGAAGACCGCATGCGCAGCCTGTTTCAGATCGCCGGGCTGGCCGTCATCGTGCTGGCCGAGCTGATGCGTTATACCGTCTACCGCCTCTTCGGCGGCCAGATGATCTTCACCCTGTATGACCCCTCGCGCGGGTGGGCGAACCTGGCCGTCTTCGCCACCACGATCTTCACCGTGTCGCTGCCGATCAAGATCTGGGGCAGCGCGCGCAACGAGCGGCTGCTGGAAAGCAAGGAGCGGCTGCTCGTGCAGGCGCGGCTGAGCGCGCTCAGCTCGCAGATCAACCCGCATTTCCTGTTCAACACGCTGAACACGGTCGGCTCGCTGATTCGCACCGATCCGGAAAAGGCCCGTCAGGTGGTCTACCGGCTGTCGAATATTCTCCGCCGCCTGCTTCGGAAAAACGAAAATTTCGCGCCGTTGCGCGAAGAGCTCGCCTTCATTGACGACTATCTCTCCATCGAAATGGCGCGCTTTGGCGACAAGCTCCGCGTGGTGAAGGAAATCGATCCGCGCACGCTGGACTTCCAGGTGCCGGCGATGCTGCTCCAGCCGATCGTGGAGAACTCCATCCGCCATGGCCTGGCGCACAAGATCGAAGGCGGCAGCGTGCGCATCGAGAGCCGGCTCGAACATGACAGCCGCGGCGAGAAGCTGGTGCTAACGGTGGAAGACGACGGCGTCGGCATGAGAGAGGAACGGCTCCGTTCGATCCTCGAGCAACCCGGCATCGGCGTCTCGAACGTGAACGAGCGGTTGCAGGTGCTGTTCGGGTCGAACTACCGCCTGAGTATCACCTCGCACGAGGGCCAGGGCACGCGCACCGTCATCGAACTGCCGGTTTAAGAGAGAATGGTTGCAACCGCGGCCTGACCGTGGACGTCTGTGGATACGCCGGCCGAGGTTGCTCGACAAGGAGATACGGACATGAATCGCAGGATGATTTGCTTGCTGGCGGCGGTGGCGCTGGCCGCGCCCGCCGCGTTTGCCCAGCGCGCCGAGCGCACCCGCGCGGCGATGGAGGGGAAGGTCGTCCGGGTGCCGTTTACGGATTCGGCCCGCGCCGCAGTGCGTGCCTACGCCGCGGCGCGCAGCCGGCAGGGGGTGCGCGGGGCCGGCGCCGCGCGCCAGGCGATGATGCCGATGGCCCCGGGCGTGGTGCAGCTCAATCTGTTTGATACCGGCAGGGAGGCCTACTTCGTTCTCACGGAGCCACTGCCTGCCGGCAGCAAGGTCCAGGCTTTCATCATCCCGCCGGACGGACAGGAGTGGGCGCTCGAAGCGCTGGAGGCGCTGGACAACCTGCCCGCAGGCTTCTATCTCTACCTGCCGGGCCTGAAGACCCTGGGCGACTTCTGGCAGAGCGGGCTGACCACCTACCAGGTGATCGTGTCCCAGCCTGGCAAACCCGATTCGATGTCGGCGCTCGATTTCGCTGCCGGCGGCTTTTTTCGAGACCTGGCCGACACGGACTATCTTGTGCCCGGCATCAACTGGTGGCGGCAGTTCAGGAGCGGCGATGCGATGTGGCTGGAAATCAAGGGCCGCTTCCTCACCGATACGAAGACCTATGTGGTTTTTGAGGACATCGTCGCCCCACAGGATGCGATCCGCGTCCAGGACAGCGAGACGATCTTCGTCAATCTCTCTGCGGTGCCCAATTTTGACCTGGATCACATGAGGGGCTACCTGCTGACCGTGGGTCAGGACGGCTGGACCGACACGGCCCCGTTCCGGTTCACGCCGCTCCGCTGACAGGCGCCATCTTCTGCCAGGGCGCAGCCTGAGACCGGATCCACAGTCGAATCGGTCGGGATTCACGCTCACCCGAGGCCCGAGCGAAGCCGCCGCATGCCTCGGTGACAAGCAGCCAGCAGCGTGACTCAGAGCTGCGTGCCATCCCGGCAACCGCACGAAGGCACTCGTAACAAGCGCCCAGGCAAACAGGCTCTCCGCGAGTCCAGCCTGAGGTCACGGGCCGGCCCGGGTTTCGCCGACGCCCGCCTCAGGACGCGCCGCCGAAGGCTCGGCGCCCGTGCCCGAACCGAACTCCATCCGCATCCGGGCGCCGTCGCCCAGAGACTCGAGCACCGTCCGGTGAACCTTCAGCAGCAGGTCCACCTCGGTGCGGGACAGGCCGAGGGTCCGGGCGATCTTTTCCGGCGGCTCGCCCAGCCGGTGCATGCGCAGGGCTTGGCTGCGCCGACTGAGGTTCATGCTCTGCTGCGGCGGGGCCGCGCGGACAAGCGCCTCCCGGAGTTCCTCCTCCATCTGTTCTTCCAGTTGCTGGAGCGCGTGGCGAAGCTCGGCCAGTGCCGCCGTGCGGGACTCTTTCTCCGCGGCCAGGCCGGCCCGCAGCGCGGCCATCTCCCGCCGGACGGAAAAATACAGCAGCAGCGCGCCGACGAGTGTCAGCGCGCAAGCGGCAAGGACCGTCAAGGGGTGGGCGAGAACGTCCATCGCCCCCTCTATCGGACGGGCGCCCCCGGCGGGACATATGCCGGCAGCGCCGCCGGTAGTAGCGCGCGGGGCCGGACGCGGGTCTGCCAGAATATAGGCGACATGGCGCTTCGGATCCTCAACAGGACGCGCGGCACGGTGCTGGCGACGCGCGCCGAGACGGCCGGCGAGAGCGGCTCGCGGCGGCGCGGCCTGCTGGGGCGCGAGTCCCTCGAAGCGGGCGAAGGCCTGTGGATCGTGCCCTGCGAGGCGGTTCACTGTTTCTTCATGAAGTTCACCATCGACGTCGTCTTTCTCGACCGAAAAAAGCGGGTGGTCAAGGTGCGGCCGTCGCTCCGGCCGTGGCGGATCTCCGGCTCACTGCGGGCTCATTCCGTTCTGGAGCTCCCCGAAGGGACCATCCGCGCCACCGGCACGCAGCCGGGCGACGAGCTGGAATTCGAGGAAACCGGCACCGGCTGATCAGCGCTTGCCCG
The DNA here is from genome assembly GCA_026002855.1 of Bryobacteraceae bacterium. Taxonomy (NCBI): domain Bacteria; kingdom Pseudomonadati; phylum Acidobacteriota; class Terriglobia; order Bryobacterales; family Bryobacteraceae; species Bryobacteraceae bacterium. The sequence goes on along the minus strand of BPGD01000001.1, from coordinate 2,994,600 downwards.
GCACCATCGGCACGAACATCACCGGAAATTCGGTCCGCCGGCGGACATTGCCCCTGAGGTCCTTGTCGATGACGACCAGCTCCTGCCATCCGGTGCCGACGGGGGCCACCAGCCGCCCGCCCGGCCTGAGCTGGTCGATCAGCGTCTGCGGCACGTCCGGCGGCGCGGCCGTCAGGATGATCCGGTCAAACGGCGCCTCTTCCGGCCAACCGAGGTAGCCGTCGCCGATGCGCACGGTGACGTTGCGGTAGCCGAGCGACTCCAGCCGTGTCTTCGCCTCCCTGCCAAGCGCCTCGACGATTTCGATCGTGTAAACGTGCCGCACCAGGCGCGCCAGCACTGCCGCCTGATAGCCCGATCCCGTGCCGATCTCCAGCACCCGGTCCGCCGGCTTCGGATCGAGCAGCTCCGTCATCGCCGCGACAATGTACGGCTGCGAGATCGTCTGCCCGTGGCCGATGGGCAGCGGATGGTCGTCGTAGGCCGATTTCCGCAGCGGCTCGGGCACGAAAAGGTGCCGTGGCACCTCGCGCATCGCCCGCAGCACGGCCGGGTTCCGCACGCCCCGGCTCTCGATCTGCTGCCGAACCATCCGCTCGCGGAGTGCGTTCCAGTCCTGGCCGTTCATGGAAAACGAAAATGCCGACACAAACCACGCCGGAAAGATGCTGCGCCGCGATGGCCGCCCGCTCATTCCATTTCCATGGTACGCCGCTTCGGCGCGCTCGGACGCGGCAAAATGCCGCGGACCACGCGCCCGCAGCCGTTCCGGTATAAAGGGGTAGGTATGGAAAAACGCAGACTCGGCACGAGCGACATGTGGATCAGCCCGCTGGGCATCGGCCAGTGGGCCATGGGCGGCGGGGGGTGGAAGTTCTCCTGGGGCCCGCAGGACGACCGCGCCTCGATTGCGGCCATCCGCGCCGCGCTCGAGGCCGGCTGGAACTGGGTGGACACCGCCGCCGTCTACGGCCTCGGCCACGCTGAAGAGGTGCTGGCCCGGGCGCTCGAGGGCGTTTCCCCCAGGCCATACATCTTCACCAAATGCGAGCGCTGCTGGCGCGAAGACGGCGAGATCTACGGCTGCCTGAAGCGCGACTCCATCCTGCGTGAATGCGAGGCGAGCCTGCGGCGGCTGAAAGTGGACGTGATCGACCTCTACCAGATTCACTGGCCCGAGCCCGACGAAGACATTGAAGAGGGCTGGGAGGCGATGCTCGAGCTGCAACGGCAGGGAAAAGTCCGCTGGATCGGCGTCAGCAATTTTTCCCTCTCCCAGCTCAAACGGCTGGAAAAATACGGCGAGATCACTTCCCTGCAACCGCCATATAACCTTCTGGCCCGGGAAATTGAAAAGGAAATTCTGCCCTATTGCGCGGAAAAAGGCATCGGCGTCATCGCCTATTCTCCGATGCATTCCGGCCTGCTGACCGGCACAATGACGGCGGAACGGATCGCCAGCCTGCCCCCGGACGACCACCGCCGCCGCCGGCCCCATTTCCAGGAGCCGCTGCTCAGCCGCAACCTGGCGCTGGTCGAAAAGCTGCGCGAGATCGGCGCACGGCACGGACGGACTCCCGGCGAAGTGGCCATCGCCTGGGTACTGCGGCGCCCGGAGGTGACCGGCGCCATCGTCGGACTGCGTTCGCCGGAGCAGCTTGCCGGCGTCGCCGGCGCGGCCGCCTTCCGCCTCACCGCCGACGAGATCGCCGAAATCGAGAGCGCGATGGCGCGGCTCGGCATCGCCTGAGCCACGCCCGCTCAGGGCTTCAGCGCCGCGCTGATCGCCCGCGCCGCCTCGTACAGCATTGCCACTTCGCTCGAGCAGCCGACAAACAGCATGCCCATGCTCTTCCAGCGCTGGGCCAGCGCGATGCTGCGCGCCTGCGCGCCGGGCGCAACGCCGTGGACGCGGCAGCTCTCCACGATCTTTTCCACCGCAGCCAGCATCTTCGGGTGCTCGAACTCGCCCGGCACGCCGAGGCTGATCGACAGGTCCACCGGGCCGATCATCACCGCATCGATGTGCGCCACGCTCAGCAGCTCGTCGCGCGCCTCCAGCGCGCGCACGGTCTCAATCTGGAGCACGACCATCTGCTCGCGGTTCATGTGTTCCATGATCGCCGCGATCGAGGCCGGCTCGAAATCCACGTGCAGCGGCGTCAGTCCCATGCCGCGCGCGCCCAGCGGCGGAAACTTCGCCCACGAGACGGCCTTTTCAAGCAGCGCCGGGTCTTCCACCCGCGGCAGGATCACGCCTTCGGCGCCGCAGTCCAGCGCGCGCGCGATCAGGGCGTATTGAAGATCGGCGACGCGTACGATCGGCGCCAGGCCGACCTTCACCGCCATCCGGCAAAGGTCCTGGAGCGTCTCCTGGCCGAAGCCGCCGTGCTCGGCGTCAAGAAAAGCCCAGTCGAAGCCAGCGGCGGCGAGGATCCGCACGACGTCCTGCGAGCGCAGTTGCTGGAAAGCGGTGCCGAGCTGAAGGCGGCCTTCTTTCAGTCCCTGTTTGACGGTGTTCTTCTTCATGGGGCCAGAATCTCATGGGCCGGGCAGAGCGGATCCACCGCGGCCAGGAGGTCGTCGACAAGCCTCAGCCCATGGCGGGCGAGGAACGGCAGAAACGAATAATATCGCTCCTGAAGGCGCCGCTCCGGCGTCACCAGGCGGAAGGCGTGGCGCGCCTGCTGCTCGGCGTCGGACTGGCGGCGAAGTGCCGCGCGTTCGGCCTTGCGGCGGATCTTCGCGAGCTGATAAAGGATCTTGGCGCGGCTCAAGTCCAGGGCCGAGGCGAGCGACGGGTCAAAGCCCTCGAGTTCCGCCCGCAGCTGATCCAGCAGTCTTGTGACGCCCGCACCCGTTTCATCAAACGCGGCCTCCAGCGACGCCGGCGCCAGCCGCGCCGCCAGCGTCTCCACCAGCGCCTCTTCTCCCCGCATGCAGTCGGCCAGCGTGACCCCATAGCGTTCCATCAGCCGCCGCGTCCGCCCGTCGGCCAGCGTGAAGCCCGCCCGCGGCAGAATGGCCGGCATGCGGCCGAGCAGCGGCGGGTAGAGCACCGCAGCCTGGGCGAAATAGGCGATCTCGGCCGGGCCGCCCACGTACAGGGCCGTAGGCAGCAGCCAGTCCTGCATCACCGGGCGCAGCAGCGCGTTCGGCGACAGGCTCTCCGGATCGGGCTCGCGCGCGGCCAGACTCGAGCGCCGCCGCACGCCGTCTTCCAGAACAAAGAAGAGTCCCCCTCCATCGCTCACTTCCACCTGCGCATGGAACCCCGCCTTCTCGAGTTCGCGCCGCCGCGCCGCCAGCGCCTCGCCCAGCCACCCGCGCTGCTGCCACGCGCGGGCCAGCAGGGGCGCGGCCAGCCGGCGCAGTTCCGGTTGCAGGGGGTCGACGAAAATCACGCCCAGCCGGCCCAGCAGACCGCCAAGCAGCGCGTGAAAGGCCTCGCCGAACGTGCGGCCCGGCTGGTAGGCCGTTTCGGCCAGCCGCAGAACCTCGCCGGAATGAAGAAAGCCGTCCAGTGCCGAGGCGAGCCCGTCCAGCGGCGGCCGCGTAATGGGCACCGTGCCAATGGGCTTTCCCTGATGCCCGTCGGCGCCCGCCTCCAGCCGCACCGGGCGGATGCGCGTGTCGAAGACGTGCGCCACGCTCACTTCGTCCAGGTCATGGTCCTCGGTGGCCATCCAGAACACGGCCACCGCGGGGATGCCCGCGGCCTCCAGATGCCCGGCCACCCGCACCGCCGTCAGCGCCTTGTACAGCGTGTACGCCGGGCCGCCGAACAGGCCGGCCTGCTGGCCGGTGACCACCGCCACCGTGCCCGGCCGGGCCAGCTTTTCGAGAGCCGGACTGCCGCCGTTCAGGCGCCGCAGCGCATCCACTACCTGCTCGCGGGGCGCGCCGCCCGAAAGCGCCGCCGCCGCCGCCGCGCGCCGGCCCTCTTCGCTGAAGGGGTCGTGGAGGTAAAAGCGCGCGGCCGCCGGAGAACGGGACACGTAGGCGGAAAACAGGGCGCTCGAGCCCGGCAACGAGCCGAGGGGCACGCTCGAAATCCTCATGAGATCGTACTTCCTCAGGCTAGCAGATGCCCCCGCGGCTCTTTCTGGAAGTGCTTTCATTCGAGTCCGGCGGCCTTCCGGAAGCGCTCCTTTTCCTTCTCGCGGTCCAGGTACGGGATGCCCTTCTCCATCCACTCCGGTTTCGGCGCGTCCTTCAGGAAATGATCGAAGAACTGTTTCATCCGGATCGAATAATCCACCTGATTGTGGCGCCGCCGCAGTCCGTGCAGTTCGCCGTTGTAATTCAGCAGATACGCCTCCCTGCCGTTCCGCCGCAGCGCGAGAAACAGCTCGATGCCCTGATACCACGGCACCGCATCGTCCTGGTCGTCGTGAAGAATCAGCAGCGGCGTTTTCACGTTTTTCACATGAAATACCGGGCTGTTTTCGATGTATTTCAGCGGGTCATCATACAGCGGCCGCCCGATCCGGCTCTGCGTTTTCTCGTACTGAAACTGCCGCGGCAGCCCGCTGCCCCAGCGGATGCCCGAGTACGCGCTCGTCATGTTGCCCACCGGCGCGCCCGCCTCGGCCGCGCGGAAGCGCGTCGTCTGCGTCACCAGATAGGCCACCTGATACCCGCCCCAGCTGTGACCGGCGATGCCGATGCGCTCCGGGTCGATGAAGCCCATCGACTCCACCGCCTCCACCGCCGCCAGCACGCACTTCAGCGCGCTCTGGCCCGGCCGGCCCACCGTGTAGACGATGTCGGGCGTCAGCACCACGTAGCCGTCGCTGACATACTGGCTGAAATTGAAATTATGGCTCGGCCTTGGATGGACGAAATTGTGGACATTCTGCGACAATTTTTCGTAAATATAGACCATCAGCGGGTATTTCTTTTTCGGGTCGAAATTCGCCGGCCGGTACAGCGCCGCCTGGAGCGGCACGCCGTCGGCGTTTTTGTAGCGGATCAGCTCCGCCGTGCCCCAGAAAAACGGCTGCATCTGCGCGCCTCCGTCGGTGGCCCGGCGCGGAGCGGCAAACGCGCTGTCGGTGATGTGCACGTCCGGGTACTCGTCAAAGCGCTGGGCAGTGATGGCGAGCACGTCGGCGTCGCGGGCACGGGTCACATAGCGGTAGTTCTTCGCGCCCCACAGCAGCCGCTGCGGCTCGCCCCCTCCGGCCGGCACGCGGAAGAAGCCGGTTTCGCGCGTCTCCTCGCTTTCGGCCCGCACCACCAGCGGCTTCTGCGGGTCGATGCCCGGCTCCTCGTCCTCGTTGGGCGGCTCGATGCGCTGAATGCGGAACTCGATCTTCGCCCTCCGGCCCGCCCCTCCCGTGAGGTTGCGCGGCGCCGAGCCGTCGGTGAAAACCTGCCAGACGTCGTAACGGTCATACACGAAAAAGCTGCGCGAGTCCTTCGCCCAGCCGGCCGCGCCATAGGGGCCCGGTTCGGAGGGCGTGTCATGATCTTCGCGGTGAAACGCCACCGGAAGCGCCCCGGTCATGTTTCGGGTGGCCCCGTCGGACAGGCGCACCAGGAACCAGCAGCGGTCGTTGAAGTAGTAGGCGTGCGCGCCGTCGGGCGAGATCTGCCAGCCGCCCGTGCCGCCACCGGGACCGCCGCCCCCGCCGCGCACCTGGCGGGCCAGCAGGCGGCGCGCGCCGGTGCGCGTGTCCACCGAGTAGACGTCCTGATAGTTGCCGTCAAAATCCACCATCCGGCGCCACGCGCGGTCGTCCATGCCGAGCGCGGCCAGGCCGGTCCGGGCGGGCGTCACCACGGCCATTTCCGGCGTGGCCAGTTGCACATAGCGGTTCTCGTCGAAGTGCCAGACGCCCAAATAGGTGCGGTTGCGCTCCCGGGCCGCGCGCACGCGCTGCATCGGCTGAACATAGTCGTCGCGCCAGTGCCAGAGGTCCATCAGCACGCGGTCCTGCGCCTCCGGCTGGCTTTCCTCGCGGCGCTCCTCGGGCGCGGGCGGCGCCACCGGAACGAACAGGCGCTGCCCGTCGGCTGCAAACTGGAGCGTGCCGTTGGCGCTCACCTCCATGCCCTGCGGGATGCCGGGCGTCTGGTTCGTGACGGCCTCCCGGGCAGCGTCCGATCCCCGGTCCCACACCCAGATGGCGCGCTTTTCCTCGAAAAACGCCAGCCGCCGCTGGGCCCGGTCCCAGGCGAGCTTCGAATATTTCCCCCGGCCCGCCTTCAGCGCCGCCGGTCCGCCGTCCGTTCCGGGCGCAAACGCGTAGACGCCATTTTCCTCCTCATTGCGGGAATTTACGGAATAAACGAGGATTTTTCCGTCCCGTGCAAAAGAATATTCGGCGACATTGGCAAAAATCCGCTCGTTATTTTCCGCCCTGTCCAGCTCCCTCAGCACCAGGTCCGTGCCATATGTCTGGCGGGCGGCGCCGCCCCCGGCGGCGCGCCGCGCCGGCTGGTCAGCGGCGTCTTCATCCGCCTCGCCGTCCCCGCCGCCCGGCGCCGCCTCGGCGGCGGGCTTGGCCGGGCTGGCCCCGGGTGGCGCCTCCCTGTGATAAGCGACCCAGGCCCCGCCGCGCGCGGGCGTCTGGAAGTTCTTCACCCGTTCGATGCGGGTCGTCTCGCCCGTGCCGAGTTTCATGATCAGCAGCCCGTTTTTCGGCATCTCCTCGGCGCGGCGGCGCTCCCGGCGCGCCCTGTCCATCTCCTCCTTGCGCGGAAACGTGCTGGCCACCAGCCAGCGGCTGTCGCTCGTAAATGAGATGCGCACGGCGGGCGGCTCCGGCGGCGGGCCTTCGGCATCGACCGGCGCAACAGGCGGAGGCGGCTGCTGGCCGGCGTTTTCACGCCACTGGCGGCCCGTGGCGAGCTCCCTCACCACGATCTCGCCGTCGCCCGCCTGCGGCATGTAGGCATAGGCGAGCCAGCGCCCGTCCGGCGAAAGCGTCACCGAGGAGATCGTCCGCCAGGCGTCGAAATCCCGGTGCGTGATCGGGCGCTTCGATGGCGCCTGGGCCGCCAGCGCGGCGGCCACACAGAGTGCAAGAAGAAGTCGGGTTTTGGGCACGGCACGCATGGCATGGATTATACCTGCCGCACGGAGCGCAGGCGGACATGGCATCATCGTGGTTGCAGGAAGGCCTGAGTCAGCATGATCGCCGCGCTCGTCCTCTGCCTTGCATTCTCCGACCTCCACCAGGCGGCGCGGCGCGGCGACCTCGAGCGCGTGCGCGAGCTGCTCGATGCCGGCGCGGACGTCAACCAGTATGACGAGCTGGGCGCAACGCCTCTGCACGATGCCGCCTGGGCGGGCCACGCCGGCGTGGCGCGCCTCCTCATCCGGCACGGGGCGGACGTCAACGCCCGTCACAAGGAGGCCGGCTCGACGCCGCTGCACTACGCCGTGCTGATGAACCGGCGCGAGGTCGTGGAGGTGCTCCTCGAGGCCGGCGCCGACCTGCGCGCCCCGTTCCGCGGCGGGGCCACGCCCCTCCACCTGGCCGCCAACCGCGGCCACGTCGACCTCGTGCGGCTGTTCCTCGCAAAAGGACTCTCGCCGGCAGCGCGCGACGGCGCCGGAATGACGCCCCTTGACGAAGCCTGCTGGAACGGGCGCGAAGAGGCGGCCCGGATCCTCATCGCCCACGGGGCCCCTCCCTCGGCGGCGAACCCGGAAACGGGCCAGACGCCGCTGCACGGCGCTGCCATCAAGGGGCATGCCGCTGTGGTGAAACTGCTGCTCGCAGCCGGGGCCGATCCGGCGGCCCGCGACCGCTCCGGCGCCACCCCGCTCGACGAGGCCCTCCGATTCCGCCACCCTGACGTCGCCGCCCTGCTGGCGCGCCACGGCGCCGCGGCCGACCTCGACCGGCGGCTGCACGAGGCCGTGCTTCGCGGCGAGACCGACATGGCCGCCCTGCTGCTCCAGTTAGGCGCCAGCGCCCAGCCCCACCTGTACGACGCCTGCCTGAAAGGGCGCCGCGCCATCGTCGAACTCCTCCTCGCCCACGGTGCCCGCGTCGACGTGCCCGGCCCCGCCGGCGAGATGGCTCTCCACGACGCCGCGCTGGCGGGCGACGCAGCCGTCGTGTCGCTGCTCGTGGACCGCGGCGCGCTGGTGGACGCGCGCGAGCGCGACTCCGGCCTCACCCCGCTCATGGTGGCCGCTAGCTGGGGCCACGAGGCCGTGGTCAGGCTGCTGCTCGAGCGCGGCGCCGACCGCACCCTTCGCAACCATGCCGGCAAGGACGCCCGCCAGCTTGCGCTCGAGGCCGGCCATGCCGCCATCGCCGGCCTCCTCGCCGCCCCCTCGCAATGAAGTTCCCGCCGCGGCGCGCTCTAATCTTTCCCCGCCGCCCGGCCGATAAGAGTGGCGAGGCCGGTTCCATGACGCCCGCCCGCGCTGAAGCCGAGACAAACCGCATCATTCTCCACTTCGAAACGCTTGAGGACGCTCTGCGGCTGTTTTCGCCCTGGCGCGGAGCGGCGCCGCGGGCTCAGGCCGCTCAGCAAATCCACCATGCCTTGTCTTCGGTCGGGCTTCTCCTGGAAGTCCGGATTCAGGGCCGTCCGGTGGCGGAACTCGGTTCCGTAACGCCGCACGGCCCTCTCTTTTCGCTCCTCGGCGGCGTTTCCTGAGCGGGAGGACTCGTGCGGCCCCGACGGCGCAACCACGGCTGCGTCGCTGGCCGCTCAGCGGGCGTCCACCCGCGCGGGAATCCGTTCCAGGTTGGCGATCTCCAGCCCCAGCGCAAAGCCGAAGCGGGCCAACTGCTCCATGCCGCTGAAGTCCCAGTCCTCGCTGTATTCATCGGTGGGCTGATGGTAGCGCGCCGCCATCTTCTTGCCCGCTTCCTCGGCAAAACCGGCGGGCTTGCCCACATAATCATTGCCCATGCCCACCGAAAAGGCCGGGATCCCGACGCGCGCAAACGAAAAGTGGTCGCTGCGGTAGTAGCCGCCCGCTTCCGGGCGCGGATCCGGGCGGACGGTCAACTGATGGCGCCTGGCCACGCTCTCTACCAGCGGATAGAACGACGTCCGCTCGGCCCCCGTCAACACGGTGCTGCGGACCCGCCCGTAAGGCGTGTAGGAATCAAAATTCAGCGCGGCGGCGATCCTGGCGGCCTCAAGCGGAGGGTTCTCGGCAAAGTAGCGCGAGCCCAGCAGCCCGCTCTCTTCCGCGGTCACCGCCACAAAATAGGCGCTGCGCAGCGGCTTCGGCTCCATCGAGGCCCAGGCCCGGGCCATCTCGATCAGCATGCCGCACCCGGTGGCGTTGTCGATGGCCCCGTTGTAAATCCTGTCGCCCTGCACCGGCTCGCCCACGCCGAGATGGTCCCAGTGAGCCGAAAACACCACCGCCTCGTCGGCCAGCCGCGGGTCGCTGCCGCGCACCTTGCCCACCACGTTGGCGGCTTCAATGTCTTCCAGCCGGAAACGGAACCGGCCGCGGATCCGGACCTTGCCGAGCGGACGCGCCCGGAAGCCGCGCGTGTCGGCCGCCTTCAGCAGATCCTCGAGCTTTTCCCCGGCCAGCGCCGCCAGTTGCGCCCCCGCCTGTTCGGTGATCCAGCCGGCAAAGGCCAGCGCCGGCTCGCCCGGCTTCCGCCGCACCTGCGGCTGCGGACGCCCGTTGGCCCGCACCACCTGCCAGCCGTAGCTGGCCGTCGGCGTCGTGTGAATGATCAGCGCGGCCACGGCGCCGCGGCGCGCCGCCTCCTCGTACTTGTACGTCCAGCGGCCGTAGTAGGTGAGCGCACGGCCTTTGAAAAACCGGTCGTCGTTCGAGGGCGGTTCGTTGGTGAACAGCACCACCACCTTGCCGCGGACGTCCACGCCGGCGTAGTCGTCCCACTGGTACTCCGGCGCGCTGATGCCGTGGCCGACAAAGACGGCCTCGGCGTCCAAGGCTGCCTCCGGCTGCTGGATGTGCGACGTGCCCACGAAATCGTCCAGCCACCGCCAGTGGAGCTTCCGCCCGCCGGCCTGCGCGCTCAGTTCGGCGCCTGGCAGCACTTCCACGCTGCGCAGCGGCACAGGCTGGAAATAGGAGCCGCCGGGCGCGCCGGGCTCCAGGCCGGCAGCGGCAAACTGCGCGGCAATGTATTCAGCCGCCAGACGCCCGCCCCGCTGGCCAACACCGCGGCCCTCCAGCAGGTCGTGCGAGAGAAAACGAACATGGGGCCGGATCCGCTCCGCCTCAATCCGGTCCATCTGGCCCAGCGCGGCACCCACACAGAGAAAGGCAGCAAAGAAGGAAAGTCGCATGGCCGAAACCATCATTGTCGCCGAACCGGGCACGGCTCAGCGCGGCCGCTTGGCCGCCAGCCGGGAGACGAGCTTCGGAATGTCCGCCACAAACCGCTCGTGCATGCCCTCGCCCACCAGCTCCATCTCGTCGCGCGCCTCCACGCGGAAGGTCACCCGGCGCCCTTCCACTCCGGTCACGGTGGCGGTGAATTCGACGCTCATCCCCACGGGAGTCGCCGCCAGGTGGCGCACGTGAACCACCGTGCCAAGGCTGTCCTCGTTTTCGTCGAGATACGGCAGCAGGGCGTCTCGGGCCGCCCATTCCATGTAGGCGATCATGTGGGGCGTCGAAAGCACGCGCGCCCGCTCGTCGCCGAGGAAATCGATTGCCGTCTCCGGCGTCACCAGCAGGTGCCGGCGGCCGTGCGCGCCCAGGGGAATCTCTTTCATGTCAATATGGTAACTTGCAGGTGTCTTCCACCTTGACGGAAAGTAACTTTCTCGTTTCGTCCGCATCTCATGAATGGAAGGAGTTGATGCCCATCCTCACCGCATTGCTGCTGGTTGCCGTTCTCATCCCCGGCGCGGAGGCCGCGCCCAAGGCGCCCGAACCCGCCCCCCTGGAAATGACCGCCGACTCCGCAAAGGAAAGGACGGGCGACAACGTGTTGGGCCGCTACTTCCAGGCCAGTGGGTCGCGGGTCGCCCGGGGGATCACCATGGCGGCCCTGTTCGCGGCAAGCCTCCCCAAAATGGGCAAAGCGGCCACGGTCAGCGCCCGGCGCCTGATCACCCGCGACGGCGCCGTCAACTACGAGATCACGGACCGCCGCGGCGACGCCACCGTCTGCAAGGAGCTCATCCTCCGCTATATCAACGGCGAGATGGAAAACGCCGGCAAGGACCATTCCAATGTGGCCGTGACGCCCGCCAACTACAAATTCAAATACAAGGGTGAGCGCGAACGCGACGGCCGTATCGCGCACGTCTTCGAGGTCACGCCGCGCAAGAAGCGGCAGGGGCTGTTCAAGGGCGAAATCTGGATCGACTCGGAAACGGCATTGACCGTGTATGAGACGGGCCGCTTCGTCAAAAGCCCTTCAGTCTTCCTCAAGAAGGTGGAGTTCAGCAGGGAATATGCCATTCTGGACGGTGTCGCCATTCCGAAGACGATGCAGACCTCGATCGAAACCCGTTTCTGGGGCCCTGCCCAGTTGGACATCCAGTTCAGCGACTTCCACTGGGAAGACCCGCTGTTCGCCCTCAACTGACGCCGGCGGCGGGCCGCAGGGCCTGCCAGCGTTGCCATTACCCGGCTCTTCCCGCTTTTCCCCAGCCACGGAGCCCGGCGGAGCTGCTCCGGCCCGCCGGTAAATCCGCCTTCCCCGCGCGGTACCCGGCAGGGCCGTTCCGCGCACCGCCCGGAAGGGATAGAATTCACGCCTGGAGGTTCTCATGCGTTCGTTGCTTCTGTTGCTGGCCGCGGCGACGGCCTCCGGCCAGGCATTGCGGATCGAGAGCGGCGCCGTGGACGATCAGGTCTTTCAGCGCGGGCCGGCCGGTACGGCCGACATCCGCGTCCAAGGCTCGGTCGAGGGCGCTGACGGGCGCTCCATCGAGGCGCGCATCATCAGGGCGGGGCTCGAGCTGGCCGGATTTGAATGGAAGGCGGCCGGCAAAGCGGCGGCCGGGCGCTGGTCGGCCGAGCTGAAGAGCGTGCCCGCGGGCGGCCCCTACCGGCTCGAGTTCCGCCTGAGCGGCGGACGCGACGTGGCGGCCGTCTCCGGCATCCTGGTGGGCGACCTGTGGGTGCTCGCTGGCCAGTCCAACATGGAAGGCGTCGGGAATCTGGAAGATCTTCCGACGCCCAGCTCGCTGGTGCATTCTCTCGACATGACCGACACCTGGGTGGTGGCCGAGGATCCACTCCACCGGCTGGTGGACGCGGCCGACCGCGTGCACTGGCGCCGGAACCCGCAGGGCGAGCCCGTGAAGCTCCAGGGCGAGGAGCTCCGAAAGTGGATGGCCGCGCGGCGCAAGGGCGCCGGACCGGGCCTGCCGTTCGCGCTTGAAATGGTGCGCCGCACCGGCGTCCCCGTGGGCCTGATCCCGTGCGCCCACGGCGGCACCTCGATGGACCAGTGGAGCCCGGACCTCAAGGACCGCGGCGGCGACTCGCTCTACGGGGCCATGCTGCGGCGCATCCGCCTCGCCGGCGGCCGCGTGCGCGGCGTGCTCTGGTATCAGGGCGAGAGCGACGCCAGCGAAAAGGCGGCCCCGCTATTCGAAGAGAAGTTCCGGCGCTTCATTGAGACCCTGCGCCAGGACACGGGCCAGCGCGACCTGCCGTTTTACTACGTTCAGATCGGCCGCCACGTCGCCAACGCGCCCGCCGCGCCGTGGAACATGGTGCAGGACGCGCAGTTGCGCGTCGAACGGCAGTTGCCCAACCTCTGGATGACCACCTGCGTGGACTGCGAGCTCGACGACGGGATCCACGTGGGCACGGACGACCTGCGCCTGCTCGGACGGCGCCTGGCCAACCTCGCCGAAGGCCGGCTCCGGCGCGGCCCGCGACCGGTGGCGGCGCGGCTGCGCGGCCAGGTGATCGAGGTGGAGTTCAGCGAGGTCAACGGACGCCTCGTCCACGCGGGCCGGCTCAACGGCTTTTCGGTGCGCGACGCCGCCGGCAACGAACTGCCGGTGATCTTCCGGCAGCGGGTCTCCAGCGAAGCGCCCGACGTCGTCGAGCTGCTCATCCAGGGCAAGCTGCCCGAGGACGCCGTGCTGTATTACGGCGCCGGCCGCAATCCGTATGTCAATCTCCGCGATGAGGCCGGCATGGCCGCTCCGGCGTTCGGCCCGATGAAGATCGAGCGCTGAGGCGCCGCTGTCCGGCCGCCCGAAACCGCCCCGGGCCCCTCCGGGCCAGAAAAGCCCGGGTTGGACTGTCCCATTTTGGGTGAATTCCGGCGAAAAAGAAAAAACCCATTCGAAAAATGGAGCATCCTTTTTGCTCACCCGTGGTACCATGAGGCGAGCCGTTCCGGCCGCCATATGCGTCTGCAATGGCCCCCGCTCCTGGCAGGATTTCTGCTGTTGTCCTTTCCCGGGACTCTGGGCGAGGCGCGCCCCGGACTTGTTCCGCGGCTTGAGCCGGGGGACATCCTGCTCCGCCGGGGCAGGTCCCTTGTGAGCAGCGCGGTGCTCCAGGCGGCCCCGGACAGCGCTTACTCGCACGCGGGAATCGTCGTCGGGGAGAACGGCCATTTTCTGGTCGTGGAGGCCGACCCGGAGGCCGGCTCACGGGCCGGCGGAGTGGTGACCACTCCCGTCGAGCAGTTCCTCTCGCAAGCGAACACGGCAGCCTGGAAACTGCTGCGTTTCCGCGCGGCGGACCGCGCCATCCCGCGCGCGGCGGCGCGGGCGGCGCTGGCCTACGCCGGGCGGCCGTTTGACGGGGCCTTCCGGCTGGACTCTGACGACAGCCTGTATTGCACCGAGCTGGTCTGGCGAAGCTACCTCGCGGCCGGCGTGAACCTTTTGACTCAGCCGCCGCGGAGCGTGCAGTTTGGCCTCCTGCGCCTCGAGATCATCGCACCCGGCGACCTCGAGCGCTCTCCGCGCCTGGCGGCCGTGCTGGCCGCCGGGCAGTAAAGGAGGAATACCCATCATGTTCACCCGCATGGGCCGCCGCGAGGCGGCATCTGTTCTTGTTGCTGCGGTCCTGTGGCAAACCGGATGCAGCCTGTTCCGCCCCGGCCCCGGCGAAACGGTGCGCCGCTTCTATACAAGCGTGGCCAAAGGAAAAGCCGATGAGGCGCTGGGCTACGTGCATCCCGGCGCCCGGTCTCGGCTTGGCGACAACAAGCTTCGCATGGCGATGCTCGCCATGCAGGAGGAGATCGGCGAGCACGGCGGCCTGACGCAGGTGCAGATCAGCGAGGAGAAGATCCAGGGCAACCAGGCCCAGGTCGAGAGCCGTCTGTCCATGAAGGACGGAAATGTTCAGACGACCCGCGATAAGCTCGTCCGGCTGGAAGGCCGCTGGTACCTGGACATCTCCAAGTGACGGCGCGCCCGCCCGCTCAATCGAACAGGTACCGGGCCAGCATCCGCTTCAGTTCAGCGAGGATCTTGTCGCGCTCCGCCGCCGGCTGGGCCCACGCATAGGCGATCATCCGCTCGCCCGTCTCCATCGCCATGCGCAGCCGCAGGTCCAGCGTCGCTGCATCCCCGGCCCCGAGCCGCTTCTGGATGAACGCCCGCAGCAGGCCCGCCGGCCCGGCTCCGGGACGCATCTGCGACTCCCGCGCCAGCGCCGAGATGTGTCCCCCAAGCGCAAGGGCGCGGAAGTCCGGGTGCCCTTCCAGATACTCCACGTAGGCGTCGATCATCCGCCCGAGCACCACCGGCCCCGAGCGCAGCGCGGAACGCACCAGCAGCCGCGCCATCCGGGCGCGAAACCGCTCCATGTGACGCACCGCCACCGCGTCGAAGATCGCCTGCTTGTCCGGAAAGAAGCGGTACAGCGCGCCCACCGAAAGCCCCGCCTCGGCGGCGATCCGCGTCGTGTTGATCTGTTCCAGCGGCAGCCGCTCAAGCAGCGCCGAGCAGGCCCGCAGCACCGCCTCTACCGTGGAGGCGCCGCGCGGCTGCACCGGCGCCCGGCGCACCGGTATGTCTTTCGCGGGAGTTTCCTTCATCAGACGGGTTTGACAGCTCCGCCGGCGGAATGCTAAAAAGCGAAGGGGGCTTCGCGTTTGGCGCCGCCTCCCCGCATAGTCATTATGGCAATCCCGATCTCGCAGATGTGGACGGTGGCCGCTTACGTCCTGAAGCAGAAGCTGAAAGGACGCCGCCGCTACCCGCTCGTGCTGATGCTCGAGCCGCTGTTCCGCTGCAACCTCGCCTGTGCCGGCTGCGGCAAGATCCAGTATCCGGTGCACATCCTGAAGCAGAACATGCCGCCCGAGGAATGTTTCCGCGCCGTGGACGAGTGCGGCGCCCCCATCGTTTCCATCCCCGGCGGCGAGCCGCTGCTGCATCCGCAGATCCACGAGATCGTCGATGGCCTCATCGCCCGGAAAAAATACATATATCTCTGCACCAACGCACTGCTCCTGAAAGAAAAACTTCACCTCTTCCGCCCCAGCAAATACCTGACATTTTCCGTTCATCTCGACGGGCAGAAAGAGCACCACGATTTTTCCGTCTGCCGCGAGGGCGGCTATGAAATCGCGGTCGAGGCGATCCGCGAGGCCGTCCGCCGCGGCTTCCGCGTCACCACCAACACGACCCTGTTCGATGGCGCGGATCCGAAAAGCGTGCGCGCTTTCTTCGATGAAATGATGGATCTGGGCGTCGAAGGCATGATGCTTTCGCCGGGTTATGCCTACGAAAAAGCGCCCAATCAGGAGCTCTGGCTTCAGCGCGAGCGGACAAAAAAACTCTTCCGGCTGATCCTTTCCAACCGCAAAAAGCGTTGGGTCTTCAACCTTTCTCCGCTGTTCATGGAGTTTCTGATGGGGCTGCGCGAGCTCTCCTGCACGCCCTGGGGCATGCCGACCTACAACCTGTTCGGGTGGCAGCGCCCCTGCTACGTCCAGCAGGACGGCTACGCCGAGAGCTTCCGCGAACTGCTCGAAGAGACCGAATGGGAGCGCTACGGCCCGGAAAGCGGCAATCCGAAGTGCGCCAACTGCATGATGCACAGCGGCTTTGAGGCGACCGCCGTCAACCACACCTTCTCCGGCTGGCGCGGTTTCCTCGACACCATCCGCGCCACCTTCTCGCTCTACCCGGACGCTCAGGCCGCCGAAGACCTCGAACGGATGCAGCCCGCGCCGCACCCCTGGGAGCTGGTTCAGATCGGCGCCGGGCCGCGGGAGAAAACCTCATGACCGGGACGGTCCAGAGGCACGCCTCGCAGGGCGTCGTCTGGCGCGCCGATAACGAGGCCGACCTCCGCGAAGGCATCGAGGCCGCCTTCGATTATCGCGGCGATGTCACCCTTCTGCTGAAGGACGGGACGCGGGTCGAAGGATATCTCTTTGACCGCCGCCCGCGCCCGAGCCTTGAAGAAAGCCTGGTTCGGCTGATCCCTGCGGGCCGCACCGAAAAGCTCGTCTTCCGCTACGCCGACATCGCCGGCATCGAGTTCAGCGGGCGCGACATGGCCGCCGGCAGGCGCTGGCAGGACTGGGTCCGCCGCTACGCCGAAAAGAAGGCCGCCGGAGAAACCGGCATCCGGCTCGACCCCGAGCGGCTGGACTGACGCCGCCCTCCCGCAGCCATCCGGGCACGCCACGCCACCCGGGAGGCGGCGTGGCGAGGCGGTGTCGCAGCCTTCACTTCTTCGACTTCATGTAGGCGAGCAGATCCACGATATCGCTGCCGCCGAAGGCGGGCCACTGCATGCCCTTCGCGCGCATCTGGCTCAGCATCTGCGGCCCGTGACTCCAGAGCACGGCCACCATGCCGAAGCTGTTGTCGCCTTCTCCATGAGCGAGCTTCGGCACGCCGGAGCCGTGGCAGTTCCGGCAGCCTTTCGACGCGAACGCCTTCTCGCCGGCCGCGGCGTTGCCGCCCTCGTTGGCGAACTGGAGCGACCACACATAGCCGAGCAGACGGGTCATCTCCTCCGGCCTCAGCTCGCTGTTGCGGGGCGCCTTGCCCGGATGGTTCCAGAGCGCGGCGGCCAGTTCCGCGTTGCTCTTCGGACCGCTCTTGCCCAGCCCCTTGGCACCGGCATGGCAGCCCGCACACCCCTTCACCCTGAACAGCTCCTCGCCCGTGGCCGCCGAGGCCGGCACATACTTTGGAGCTTCCTTCGACGCCGTCGGCAGGCTCTGAAGGTACACGGTGATGTCGTTCATCTCGTCGGCGGTGATCTTCGGCAGCGCTGCCTTCTTCGCCTCGATCGCCCCCTTCATCTGCGGCGAATGGTTCCACATCTGGCGAGCCAGTTCGATCGGGTCAGTGATGGCCGGCCACTGGCTGACGTCGGGCGCGCCCCCGCCCGCGCTCTGATGACACCCGGCGCAGCCCTTCTCCGCAAACAGCTTTTTGCCCCGCGCCGCGTCCCCTTTCTTCTCGAAGAAACGGGCCGAGTAAAAGTAGGCGTACAGATCGGCCGCCTGCTGGGTGGTCAGCTTCGGCGGCTTCAGG
This sequence comes from Bryobacteraceae bacterium, assembly GCA_026002855.1. Lineage (NCBI taxonomy): Bacteria > Pseudomonadati > Acidobacteriota > Terriglobia > Bryobacterales > Bryobacteraceae > Bryobacteraceae bacterium. The sequence goes on along the minus strand of BPGD01000001.1, from coordinate 2,977,188 downwards.
CTGGCGCGCTCGATCGACTCCCACATCTTCGGCGCATGGTTCCACATCTGTGCCGCCAGCGTGGCCGGCGTGTAGCCGCGGCCCACGGTCTGGCCGAGATCCGGGGCCGACTTGCCGCCTTTCCCGTTCACGCTATGGCAGACAACGCACTTCTGTTCCTGGAACACCTGCGCTCCCCGCGCCGAGTCCCCCAGCGGGACGGCGGCAGAGCAGACCATGGCAGCGGACAACAGGACCGGAAACAACCGGAACATGAGAACCTACCTCCTTCCACCAATGTACGCGGGAGCCGGAGAAAAACAAGGGGCAGGCCGGAGCCTGCCCCGGGAGTGCGGAGGGGGGAGGAGGGATGCGCTCAGACTCTACATCAGCAGCCGGACGCCCCCCGTGTACATATGCGTCCGGAAACCCTCGAAGACGTAAATCGTCTGACTCAGGCCAAAATAGCGGTACTCGGAGAAGAACTCCATCTTCTGGGTCACCGGCAGCACCAGCCGTCCCTGCGGCTGGTAATAGTCCGTCGGCCTCACCCCGGACGTGGTCACAAAGGAACCGCCCGCCGAGAGCCGCCCGCTGTAGCGCGGCCCCAGCGGCAGGCGCAGGTCGATCAGCATCGTGCCCGTGTGGGCGTAGTCGCGGTAGTTGCTCGCCACCGGGAACAGCCCCAGCGGGTACAGATAATTGATGTCGCTTCGAATCTTCGACCGCTGATATTCAGCGATGATGGCGACGTTCTTGCCTGCGCCCGGCAGCCACTGGAGACTGCCCGAGATCGCCTCGGCCTCATACCAGTAGCGGACGTCGGGGTTCGGGTTTTCGTTGGTCAACCGGTTGTAGTTGGCGTTGAAGAACAGGTTCTTCGGCAACTGGAACCGGGTCTGGAACCGCAGCCGGGTGTGATCGTAGAGACCGGTCCGGTAATAGGTCTTGATGCCGTCGATGAATTCCATGTCGCCGTTGAGCGACACGCGCTGCAACGGCCGCAGCACGAACCCGAACACGCCACCCTGCCGCTCCATCTCAAGACGGTCGTAAGGCGCGCCCTGCGAGTACGTGCTGGCCTTCATCAGCGAACGGCCCCACTCATAGCGGTGCCCGCCGCGGATCGTGAGTTGCTTGCTCACGTCCCAGATGGCCTCGATCTGCTGACGGTGCCGGTTCACCTCCAGCCGCTCGCCATCGGTGAGGGTCAGCGCCGCCGTGGCCGTGGGCGAAAGCAGTTGCAGCGAGCGCAGCGTGTTGATTCCGGTCGTGTGGAAGCGGTCCGTCTCCCAGCTCTCGCGGATGCGGATCCGCGAGCCCAGCCTGGCTTCGGCCGCCGCGCTGCCGGAGATGTGCGGCATGGTGGCGTTGCCGAAGAAATAGTCGGTGGTCCCGAGCAACACAAGCAGCGGGTCGTTGGGATCCACGACTTTCCCCCGCACGAGCTGGTTCAACTCCGAGTACGTCTTCGGGCGGCTGCGGATGAAGCTGCCCGACAGATCCAGCCAGTGGAAGGGCGACGTCGTCACCAGCGCTCGCGTGTGCTCGGCCTCGCCGCGCACGCGGTAGAGCTGGCTGCCCTGGGTGAGCGACAGGATCTGCCCCAGGTACGGCGTGGAGCGGTTGCCGGCCAGCGTCTCGGTGGAGTACACCGATTGCCCGTCGTGGAACCGCCGGCCGCCCTGTTCGACGGTGGCGTGGAAACGGTCGAGTTCCACCCGGATGCCGCCGCGCACTTCATACAGCCGCCAGTCGATCACGTTGCGCAGCGGATACTCATTCGGCGGCTGCACCAGCGGCGTGATTCCCGTACCGTAGCTCGTGTTGCGGCCGTAAGCGATGTAGGGCATCACCCGCTTGCCGGGAAAGAGCGTCAGCTCGTTCTCATAGTTGCGGATGCGCGTGTCCATCGTCCGCTGGTTGAAAAACAGCGGCGAGCCAGGCACGCCGATGTTGGCAAACGACGGCAGCGCGTTGAACATGGCGATGTTGGAGTAGGTGCTCGTGAGCCGATACAGGCCGCGCTTCACCACGTCGAGCCGCGCCGTGTTGTACGGATCGCCGCCCCAGGCGGTCATCGTCAGCAGGCCGCTGTCGAGCAGCTTCGACCCCTTTGGCTCGAGCCGCAGCTCGGCGTTGGTCAGCCGCGTGCCCTGGCTGAGGTTCACCAGGCTGCGGTAGGTGTTGAAGTCGCCGGCGCGCGTGATCCAGCGGGCGCCGATGTCAATGTGTCCGCCAAAGACGCTTTCAGTGCCGGTCGGTTCCGGATTGACCTCCCACTTTTTCTCCTGCGGACCTGCGGCCTGGGCGGACGCCTGCGTCTCCGTGACGTCGGCAGCCGCCGCCGGGGCGCTCTCCTGCGCCCGTGCCGCCGCCGGCGCCGAAGCGAGCGTCTTCGCCGACCGGATCTTCCGCAGCTTCTTCTTCGCCGTGATGGCGGCCGTGTGCCGGTGCGCTTCCTTCTGGATGGGCGCGCCCTCCGCCAGAAGCGCGAGCGGAAGGGCGATCGCCAGCAGGAATCTCATCGCAACAAGGCTCCATTCACGTTCGATCCGTGCACCTTCTGGTGACACGCGGTGCAGTTGCGCCAGCGCGGCAGCCGCAAATCGTGTGTCGCGATGGCAACGCCGCCCGCCGTGGTGGCCTGCGGCGGCGACATGATGTTGGAGTGGCATTCGAGGCACAGGTTGGTCACCTCATGCCGCGTCATCATGCGTGGATTGGCCGAACCGTGCGCCTCATGGCAGATCGTGCAGGGCTCGTTGCGCACGGGCGCATGCTCGAAGACGAACGGCCCGCGCTTGTCCGAGTGGCACTGGAAGCAGCCCGGCTGCTGCCCGCTGGCGAGTCGCAGGTTGCGGTTCAGGAAGCTGCCGTGTGGGTTGTGGCAGCTCGTGCAGGACATCGCCCCTTCCGGCAGCGGGTGCCGGTGCGGCTTCTGGAAACTGGCCCAGACGTCCATATGGCAGCCCTGGCAGTTCCGGTTGATACCTGCCGGGCGGCGGAACTGCCGGGCGCTGGCCTCTTCGCCCGCCTTGTGGACGTTGTGGCACGCGGTGCAGGGCACGCTGTTGCGCGCATGGCCGCTCTGAACGCGGCCGGCCTGCGTCTGCTGGTTCTTGTGGCAGGCCAGGCACATCTGGTCGATCGCCGCCGGCGTCATCTTCTTCGGGCTGAGAATGTCGTCCGGCGACGTCGATTCCGCGTGAACCGAGCCCGGCCCGTGGCAACTTTCGCAGGCCTTGCCCTCCCAACCCCGGCTCCTGGTCGTTTCCAGAATGATGTGCGCGTTCTTCTTGAAGTTCGTGCGGATTTCGTCGTGACACCCCGCGCAGGTGTCCGACCCCACGTACTCCTTCTTGGCCTGGGTGGCGGCCGCCGCCGGGGCCTGTTCTTTCTTTGCCGGCTCCTGGCCTTGACGCGCAGCCGCCGGCCACGCCGCCCACGCGAAGGCGGCAATCAGCGGCAGGTAACGGATCTTCATGATTGCTCCCCTGTGCGGAACCGGGGCGGGCCCTTCAGCGGGCCCGCCCCGTCTGAATCAGCCGGGCAGTCTTCTTACTGCGCGTGGACCTTGTTCACGCTATACGTGGCGTTCGGCCCGTGGCAGACGCCGCAGCTCTCGCCGAGCGTCGTCGTGTGCGCCAGCGCATGAGAAGCCGCCTCCCGGCTGGCGTGGCACCCCAGACAGGCCGCCGCGGTCGGCTGCACCGGGTTCAGCCAGCCGCGAGGATCGGTCACCGCGAGCACGCCCTTCGACGGCGCCTGCTGGCTGTTGTTCACGTGGCAGAGCGTGCAGCTTGCGCCCGTGGCCGGCGGCGGCAGCAGGACGTGGTTGTAGTTGTGCGGCACGTTGCCGAAGCCGTAGATGGTGTAGTCCCGCGGCTGCTCCTCGCCGGTGTGGATCCGGTGGATCATCGTCGCCATGTTGATCGACTCCGGCGGCGCCTGCGCGGCCGGACGGCGTGCCGCGTCTGTCATTGACGGGTTGTGGCAGATGACGCAGTTGTCGATCTCGTTGCGGTTCTCGCCGTGGAAGCTGAGCCGCGCATGGCACTGGTTGCAGGTGGCCGTCGTCGTCACCACGCGCCGCGCCTGCACCGGGCTGCCGTCCACGGAGACGTACTTGACATCGTTGGGGATGTTGACCTCGATGACGCGCTCCTTCAGCGTGCCTTCCAGGACTTTCTCGTCCGTGCGTCCCTCGAGCGCGATCGTCCACGTGCCTTTGGCGTCAGCCGGAATGGCCGTGTTCATCGTGTAGGTATAAAGGCCCGGGGTGCCGGTGACGCTCGTCACGGTCACGGTCTCGTTGACGTAGCCCTTTGTCGTGGCCGTGCCGAAATTCAGCCCGTAGTCGACGTCGAGCGGCGCCAGCGTGAATGCCAGCCGGCCGCGGCCCGCCCCAGGAATCAGGTCGCTGATCGCCATCGGATTGCCAGCCCGGTCCTTCAGCGAGAACGTGATCACCGGCTTCTTGCCGGGCTGGGCGTTTTCAATCCGTTCGATCTTCGCCACCGCGCCGCGCACCAGCGACGAGTTCTGCTCCGTAATGTGCGCGCCCAGGATCGAAGCGTCGAAATCCAGCTCGCCCTGCGGAATGTGGCAGTTCTTGCACTGGTTGTCGGAGACCTGGATGATGCCCAGGTGGTTTTCGCCGGTGGCAAAGTTCACGTTGTCATGGCAGCTTCCGCAGGCCGCCCGCGTCGGATTGGAAAGCCAGGCGTCCTTCTGCGCCGCCTTGTCGTTCTTCTCCACGTGGCACCACTGGCAGTTGTTGGCGCCGGAGGGCATGCCGATTTTCGAATAATCGGCCACGTTGTTGCCAAAGCCCACGATCCGGTAGGGCTGGCCCGCACGCACGCTCGGCAGGTTGGCGCCCATGTGGATCTTGTGGATCATCACCGTCATGTCGATCGTGTTGCCCGTCTCGGGGTTGATGTTCTGCACCGTCGTGTTGCCGATCGTGTAGGCAGGAGAGTGGCACAGGATGCAGTTATCCATTCCCTTGCGCGAGCCGCCGTGGAAGCGCAGGTCCTCATGACACTTGTTGCAGGACTCGGTGGTGATCACCTGCCGCACCCGTTTCACGGCCGAGCCATCCGGCACGAAGTAGTAGTTGTCCGTGGCATAGTTGACGCCAAGCTCGAATTCGCTCAGGTTGCGGTTGCCATAGAGCGAAATCGCATGCGTCGCCGTCTTGTCATAGTTGGCCGGCAGCTTGGTGCCGAAGGTGTAAATGTACTCGCCATCGGCAACCTTCTGGTACGAACCGCCAGAGTCGGCCGACGATTGCCGCGCCTGCTTGCCGGCCGTCGGAGGCCAGGTGCTGGTCTTCAGCCGGGTCGTGTAGGTCCGCCAGTGGTTCCCGTCGTTGGGCAGGTAGGCCAGAATGAAGCTGGTGGAAACCGGACCAGGCGTGTTGATACCCTCCCGCTCGAGCGGCACACCCTTCGGATCCGTGATCCGGAAGCGGACCTTCACCGTGCCGTCTGCGGCAATCTCATGACCGAGGATCTTGAATACGAGACCGGGCCGCACGAAGTTGATCGTCGCTTCGTCGGCATAGAAAGCCTTGTCCCGCTGCGTGAACGGGGATTGTGTCGAACTGACCAACACTGTTGAAGTAATCAACAACAGCGCCGCCAGCGTCCATTTCATCCAACCGCCAGAGCGTCTCCTTGAACGCATAGTGCACTCCCTTCTGCGAGCGAACATGAACTCGATGCTTGGGCTACACCTAAGCCTCTGAACCGACAAACGGCTCAGAAGCTCCTTTGCATGAACCAAGCCAAACCTATCGCATTCTGTCGCCGGAGTCAAGCACATTAATATCAATGACTTATAAGCTTAGTTTGCGGCGCGGCGAAACTGGAAAACCGGATCCGTGTGGGTGATGTTCAGCACCCCTGCGCGAAGTCTCCCATCCCGAGGCGCGGAATTTGCGCGCCGCGCCCGCCAATTCGGGCATGAATGGCCCGGCAGGTGTCGAGCTTACCGACACGGTCGACGCCGTGGCGCCCAGCCCCGAACGGGGTCGTATCGCCCCCCACTCGAAACAGGCCTGAGCCGGTCGGCCGCTGGGCTGAGGACGCCGCGCGGACGCGGCGCTTCATTCGGCCGGCTCGAAGGGCCAGACCGAGGTCGTCGAGAAGCCGCCGTCGACGGCAATCACCTGACCGGTGATGTAATCGGCGCCGCTGCCGGCCAGAAACACTGCCAGCGGGGCGATGTCGGCCGGCGAGCCGAGCCGTGCAATCGGCTGCGTCCCCTTCAGCCACGCGCGCATCTGGTCCGACTGCCACATTTCGCGGTTGAGGTCGGTGAGGATGAACCCGGGAGCGATGCAGTTGACCTGAATGCCGTGGCGGCCCCACTCGGCGGCGAGCATCCGCGTCAGGCCGGCCAGCGCCGCCTTCGTGGTTCCATAAACGGAAGCGTAGGGCAGGCCGAGCAGCGAGGTCAGGCTGCCGATGAAGAGGACCTTGCCGCGGCCGCGTGCGATCATGCCCCGCCCGACGGCCTGCGTGAGCTCGAACAGCCCGGTGAGGTTGGTCTCCATGATGCGCGCATACTCTTCGGGCGAATAGCTGACCATCGGCTTGCGGATGTTCATGCCGGCGACGTTGACGAGGATGTCCACCTCGCCGGCGGCCTCGGCGGCCCGCAGGCGGGAGGGGCGGCTGGCGACGTCGAGCTCGAGCGCCTCGGCCTGGCAGCCCTCACCGCGAAGACGGGCGGCGGCCTCGTTCAGGGCGGCCAGGTTGCGCGAGGCCAGCAGCGTGCGCGCGCCCGAGCGGGCCAGCGCCTCGGCGATGGCGAGCCCGATGCCGCGGCTGGCGCCGGCCACCAGCGCCGTCTTTCCCTCCAGGTGGAACCAGCTTTGCGGGGTCATGTCCACCAGACTACCCGAAAACGCGCCAGCCACATTTCCTCACGTTCCGCCCTGTGCATCCGATAAGCCCTCCAGAAACAGGGAGGTTTCCTGCTGATGCCTGTGGACGTGATGATCGTCGACGATTCGGCCGCCATCCGCAAGATCCTGCACCGGGTGCTGGTGCAGGCCGACGTGCCGCTGGGCAAGGTGATTGAGGCCGGCGACGGAGTGGAGGCGCTCGAAAAGCTCAAGACGCACAAGGTGGGCTTGATCCTGTCTGACATCAACATGCCGAACATGGACGGGCTGGCGCTGCTCGGGGCGCTGAAGGCGCAGGAGGCGACGCGCGATGTGCCGGTGATCATGGTGACGACGGAAGGGTCGAGCTCGCGCGTGATGGAGGCGGTGAATCTGGGCGCTTCGGGCTATGTGCGCAAGCCGTTCACCGCCGAGCAGATCAAGGAGAAGCTGGCCGGGCTGTTCTGAGCCGCGGCGTGCGGGCGAAGGAGGACGAGGAAGTGACGCATGAGAAGCTGGTCGCGCTGATCCGGCAGGCGACGCGCGACGTGTTCACGACGATGTTGGGCATGGAGTTGGCCGACGGCGAGCCGTATGTGGATGATTCGGCGCCGGGCCCGTCGGAGGGCGTGATTGCGCTGATCGGGCTGGCGGGCCGGTGGGCGGGGTCGGGCACGTTTTCCTGCACGGCGGCGATGGCGATGCGGCTGGCGTCGCAGTTGTTGATGCAGCCCTATGAGGCGATCAACGAGGAGGTCCTCGACGCGGTGGGCGAGATCACCAACATGGTGCTGGGCAACGTGAAGACGTCGCTGGAGGAGGAGCTGGGCCCGATGGGGCTGTCGATTCCGACGGTCGTCTACGGGCGCAATTTCACGACGCGGAGCGTGGCGCGGAGCAAGTGGACGGTGGTGCCGTTCCACGTGGATGGCGAGGTGATCGAGGTGCATCTGTGTCTGGCGCCGAGCCGGGATGCGGCGGCGCATGGCCGTGCGGCGCGGGAGCAGGTGACGGCAGTGCTGTCGATTGAGTGAGGCGGCGATGGGAGCGGCTCGGGCGATGCTGTCGGCGCCGCCGCTGCGGTTTGTGGTGGTGCGGCTCGGGGGCCGCGACTACGGCGTGCCGGCGGCGCGGGTCTGCGGGATGATGCTGGTGCGGACGGCTGATCTGGAGGGGGCGCCGCCGGGCGAGCCTGGCGGAGAGCGGCTGCGGATGGAGGGCCGCACGATTCCGGTTCTGCGGCCGCACGGACTGCTGGGGCTGAAGGCGCGGCCGGCCTCGGCGCGGTCGTGTCTCGTGCTGGTCCGGGACGGGGCGCGGCATGGCGGGCCGCCGGCGGAGGCGGCCTTTGCGCTGGCGGTGGATTCGATCTCGCGGATCGAGGACGTGCCGGCGGCCTTCTATCGCGCGCCGGGCCGTATCCGGCTGGGAGACGGCTGGCGCGAGGTGCTGGATCTCGATCAGCTCCAGCGGGCGGCGTTGGCGAGCCCGGCCAGTCTGACGACGAACTGATCGGCGGCGGCGGCCTTCTGCACGTTGCGCCGTTCGAGGCCGTCCCAGGCGTCGGCCAGGGCGACGGCCTCGCACAGCCAGGGGAAGCCGACGCGCGCGGCGAGCTGTTCGAGCGCCGGGCGAAGGTCCTGGTTGCGGATCCGCGAGCCGCCGCTTTTGAGCACGAGCAGGTCCTCGATGAGCGCGTAGAGCGGCTTGAGGTGCTCGCTGAGTTTCTCGTTCTTGCTGGCGAGCAGCGGCTGGCTTTTCTTCACCCAGTCGGCGAAGCAGGCCGCGCCCGAGGCGGACTCGAGCATCGCCAGGGCCGCCGCGCGGCGCTTTTCGTAAAGGGCGAGGTCCATGGTGGCGGCGACGCCGGGGCAGCCGCCGGCAAGCGCGATGCGGCGCGCGGCGTCTTTCCAGCCGAGGGCGCGTGCGGCCGCCTCCATTTCGGCGTCGCTGAGCGGCGTCATCCAGAAGACGACCGACCGGGAGCGGATGGTGGCGGGCAGCTCATAGGGGTTTTCGGCGGTGAGGAAGAGCACGAGGTGCGGCGGCGGCTCTTCGAGGGTTTTCAGAAGGGCGTCGGCGGCCTGGGCGCCAGCGCGATCCATGCGGTCGATCAGGAAGACGCGCCAGCCGCCCCGGAGGGGCCGGAGCTGGGCGCGCGAGCGGGCCAGCCGCATCTGCTGGATAGAGATCTGGCGGAGCGGGCCTTCGGGGCAAAAGGTGACGAAATCGGGATAAGAGGCGAAAAACAGCGGATCTTCGGCGCGTTTTTCCCCCGGCCATTTTTCGCGTTCTTCGAGGATTTTCCGGTTTTCGGGAAGGCTCAGGTCATCCTGCTCGATTTGCCGGCGGATTTCTTCGGCCGCCCCGGGCGCGCCGAGGGCGAGCAGGCGGGCGGCGAAGCGGCGTGCCAGCGTGGCCTTGCCGACGCCTTCGGGACCGGCCAGCAGGATGGTCTGGGCGATGCGGCCGGTCTCGATCATGTGCTCGAGCGATTCGGCGACGATGCGGTTGCCGAAGAAGCGGTCAAACATGGCGGCTGCGGAACTCCTCGACGGCGCGCCAGACGCGCTCTTCCACCTCTTCGATGCCGCCCGATCCGTCGACACGGACGATGCGCGGACAGGCGCGGGCCAGTTCGCCGTATCCGGCGGCGACGCGCTCATAGAAGGCGCGGCCCTGCTCGTCCATGCGCGTGCCGTCGCCGCCGCCGGTTTCGCCATTGCGGCGGCGGGCGCGTTCGAGGCCCGTATCGATGCCGATGTCGATGAGGACGGTCAGGTCGGGCTCGATGCCGCGGCAGGCGATGCGGTCGAGCTGGTCGATCCAGTCGAGCCCGAGTCCGCGGCCGTAGCCCTGGTAGGCGCGGGTTGAATCCGTCCAGCGGTCGCTGAGGACGGTGCGGCCGGCCTCGAGCGCGGACCGGACGATTTCGTCGACCGACTGGGCGCGGGCGGCGAAATAGAGAAGCATTTCCGCCACGGGCGACATGTTTTCATGCGCGGGATCGAGCAAAATGGCGCGGATTTTCCGGCCGATTTCGGTCGTGCCCGGCTCGGCCAGTTCGACGACGTCCTGGCCGAGGGCGCGCAGCCGCGCCGCCAGCCGCCGCATCTGCGTCGTCTTGCCGCAGCCGTCCAGGCCCTCAAAAGTCAGAAAGAGGCCGCGGCGGCTCGTCGTAGACATAGTGCAGCACCTTCTTGAGATCTTCCCAGGCCTCGCGCTTGGCGTTCTGGTTGTAGGGGCGCAACAGGTAGGACGGGTGATAGGTGGGCATCACCGGGATGTCGCGCCACATGTGCCAGCGGCCGCGGAGTTTCGTGATTCCCTCTTTGGCGCCGAGCAGGGCGCGGGCGGCGGTTGAGCCCAGGGCGCAGATGGCGCGCGGGCGGATGACGTTGAGCTGGCGGAAGAGAAACTGGCCGCAGATCTCCATCTCGTCCGGCTCCGGGGTGCGGTTCTTCGGCGGGCGGCATTTGACGACGTTGCAGATGTAGACGTCTTCGCGGCGGACGCCCATGCCTTCTTTGGCGGCGGTGTTGTTGATCATCTGGGTGAGGAGCTGTCCGGCGCGGCCAACGAAGGGCAGCCCCTGAAGGTCCTCTTCCTCGCCGGGCCCTTCGCCGACGAAGACGAGGCGCGCCCTGGGGTTGCCGCTGCCGAAGACGATGTGGGCGCGGCCCTCGCAGAGGCGGCAGCGGCGGCAGTCGCCGATGTCGGCGAGGATGCGCTCGAGCGAATCGCCTTCGGGGCCGGGGTCGAAGAGGGGCACAAGCTGGGGAGCTGCGGCGGGCGGCGGGGCGAGCATTTCGGGCTTTGCGGAGGCTGAAGGGCCGGAAGAGGCCGGCGGGGGAGAAGTATAAGTGTTTTGTTTTGTTATACTTATGTCAGTTTTCGGTTCGTTTCGTAATTTTTTGGAATCAGCCGGGGCTGACATAGGGAGGTAGATCGTGCGGACGCCCAGGTCGCGGTAAAACTCGAGCCAGCGGCGCAGCTCCTGAAGGTCCATGCTGCGGGTCAACTCCGGCTGTAGAGTGCGAGGCGGAGGCGGAGCGCCTCGTCGAGGATGCGGTCGGCGAGTTCGCGCTTGGGGGTGCGAGGCAGTTCGATGACGTCGCCGGCCTGGGTCACGAGGACGACTTCGTTTTCCTCGCTTTCAAAGCCGACGCCTTCGGTGGCGACGTTGTTGGCGACGACCATGTGGCATCGCTTGGCGCGGAGCTTGCGTTTTGCCTCGGCGACGACGTTTTCGGTCTCGGCGGCGAAGCCGATGAGGAGCTGGCCGCGTCCGGCGCGTTCGATTTCGGCGCCGGCCTCGGCGAGGATATCGGGGGTGGGGTCGAGCTCGAGCGAGAGGCGGGTGGCGGTTTTCTTGAGTTTCTGAGCGGGGACGGTGGCGACGTGGTAGTCGGCGACGGCGGCGCTCTTGATGATGATGGAGCAGTCGGGGAGGCGGGACAGGACGGCGTCGCGCATCTGGCGGGCGGTTTCGACGCGGACGAGCTCGACGTGGAGAGGGGGGCGCAGATCGACGGGCCCGCTGACGAGGATGACGCGGGCGCCGCGCCAGGCGGCGGCCTCGGCCAGCGCGTAGCCCATGCGGCCGCTGGAGCGGTTCGAGAGGAAGCGCACGGGATCGATGGGCTCACGGGTGGGGCCGGCGGTAACGAGGACGGTTTCGCCGTCGAGGTCGTGACGGCGGGCGAGCAGGTAGTGGGCCTCTTCGGCGATGCGTTCCGGTTCGGGCAGGCGGCCGGGGCCGGTTTCACCGCAGGCGAGCTCGCCCTCGTCCGGCTCCATGACGAGATGGCCGCGGGCGCGGAGCGCGGCCACGTTGGCCTGGGTGGCGGGGTGCTGCCACATGACGGTGTTCATGCCGGGGGCCAGCAGGACCGGGCGGTCGAAGGCGAGATAGAGGGTCGAAAGGAAATCGTCTGCCAGGCCGTGGGCGAACTTGCCGAGCAGGTCCGCAGTGGCCGGGGCGACGATCAACAGGTCGTGTTCGCGGGCGACGGCGATGTGCTCGACGCTGGAGGCGAGGACTTCATCCGGAGTCGCGCCGAAGAGGCTGGTGATGACGCGGCGTCCGGTGAGAGCGGCGAAGGTGAGCGGGCGGACGAACTCCTGGGCGGCGGCCGTCATGACGACGGTGGAGGGGATGCCGCGGCGGGCGAGGGCGCGCACGAGCTCGGCCGCCTTGTATGCGGCGATGCCTCCGCCCACGCCCACGACTGCGCGCCAGCCAGCCACTGAGCGGTCTCCTTAGAGCTGGTCGTCTTCTTTCTTTTCCGGCTGCTGGGCGGCGGGATCCCAGTACTGGATGAGGCCGCGGCGGACCTCCTCCATCGCCATCACGGTCGGCTTCTTGGTGGCGCCGGGCAGCAGGGCGCGCTGGCCGCTCTGGAGCTGGCGGGCGCGCTTGGCGGCGACGATGATGAAGCGGTAGACGCTCTGTTCGGGGTCGTCGGGGATGACGTAAAAGGGTCGGCGGGTGTTGTCGGCCATTCCGGTTATCGCCTCACTCTCTGAGTTTACTGCTCGAATGTCTGGAGGATTTCGCGGACGCGGGCTTTCACTTTCGGGTCCGAAGAGCGGAGCCGCGACGTCCGGACAATCCACAGCAGGCGCTCGGCGGCAGCCTGCAAATCGTCGTTGACCAGCACGTAGTCGTACTGTTCGAAGTTGCGCATCTCCCGGGCCGCCTCGGCGAGCCGCCGCCGGATGACGTCGTCGCCGGTGTCGCCCCGCGCGCGAAGGCGTTTTTCGAGCTCTTCGCGGGAGGGGGCGAGGATGAAGATGCTGACGGCGCCGGGGATCTTTTCCTTTAATTGTCGCGCACCCTGGACGTCGATGTCGAGCAGGACGTCGCGGCCTTCGGCGGCGCCCTGGTCGACATAGCGGCGGTGGGTGCCGTAGTAGTGGTCGAAGACGCGGGCCCATTCGATGAACTGGCCGGCGGCGATCATGCGCTCGAACTCTTCGCGGCTGACGAAGTGGTATTCGCGGCCCTCCTGTTCCTGGCCGCGCGGGGCGCGGGTGGTGTAGCTGACGGAGAAGATGAGGCCGGGCTCGTGTTCGAGCAGCGAGCGGACCAGCGTGGACTTGCCGGAGCCGGAGGGGGCGGAGATGATGAAAACCTGGCTCATTCGAGGTTCAGCGCCTGTTCGCGGATGCGTTCGATGTTGGCCTTGATTTCGAGGGCGAGTGAAGTGATGCGGAGGCCGAACTCGCCGCTCGATGCGGTCTTCGACAGGATGGTGTTGGTCTCGCGGCTCATTTCCTGCATGAGGAAATCGAGCTTTTTGCCGACCTCGCCGCCGGCGGCGAGGAGGCGGTCGAGCTCGTCGACGTGGACGCGGAGGCGGCTGACCTCTTCGGCGATGTCGCTTTTGTCGGCGAGGATGGCGGCCTCCTGGGCGATGCGCTGCGGATCGAGCTCCATGCCCTGGACGAGTTCGCGGAGCCGCTGGGCGAGCCTGGACTGGTAGTAGTCGAGCGCGGGGATGCGAAGATCGGCGATGGAGTCGACATCGCGGCGGATGGCGGCGTTGAGTTCGCGAAGGGCCTGGCCGAGCCCGGCGCCCTCGCGGGCGCGGAACTCGTCGAGGGCGGCGAGGGCGGATTCGGCGGTTTCGACGACCAGCGCTTCCAGCCCTTGCGGCGCCTCTTCGTCCTCGGCTGCCTGAACGAGCATGCCGGGGATGCGGAGGGCGGCGTTGAGATCGGGGGCGCCTTCGATGCCGTAGCCGGCGCGGGCCTCATCGAGGGCCTTGAGGTAGGCCTCGAACAGAGGCCGGTTGAGCGCCGCGCCGGGGGCGGCGTGGGCGGGGGTAAAGCGGACGCGCAGGCTGAGGTGGCCGCGGCGGACGTGCCGTCTGGCGGCCGCGCGCAGGGGGGGCTCGAACGGTTCGAGTTCGGGGGGCAGGTGAATGTGCAGGTCAAGCCCGCGGTGATTGACGCTGCGGGCGGTGACGACGACCTCGCCGAGATCGTTCGAGCGGCGTGCGCGGGCGTAGCCGGTCATGCTTTTCAGGCTCATGATCAGTGCTCCCAGTCGACCGACTGCAATTCATGCAGCCGCTGGTAGATGCCGCCCTGGGCCACGAGTTCCTCGTGGGTACCGACCTCGCTGACGCGGCCCTGGCTGAGGACGACGATGCGGTCGGCGCGGCGGATGGTGGAAAGGCGGTGGGCGATGACGATGACGGTACGGTTCTCCATGAGGTTGGCCAGGGCGCGCTGAACGAGCATTTCACTTTCGGTGTCGAGCTGCGAGGTGGCCTCGTCGAGGACGAGGATGGGGGCATTTTTCAGCAGCGCGCGGGCGATGGCGATGCGCTGACGCTGACCGCCGCTGAGTTTGGCGCCGCGCTCGCCGACGATGGTGTCGTAGCCGTTGGGCAGATCGCGGATGAAGTCGTCAGCGAGAGCGGCGCGGGCGGCCTGGACGACCTCGTCGCGCGTGGCCTCGGGCCGGCCGTAGCGGATGTTGGCCTCGACGGTGTCGTTGAAAAGGAACGTTTCCTGGCCGACGAGGGCGATCTGGCGGCGGAGCGAGCGGAGTGTGAATTCGCGGATGTCGGCGCCATCGATGAGGATGCGGCCGGCGGTGGGGTCGTAGAAGCGGACCAGGAGATGGGCGAGGGTGGTTTTGCCGGCGCCGCTGGGGCCGACCAGGGCGACGACTTCGCCCTTGCGGACCTCGAGCGAGACATCGGCGAGGGTGGCGCCGTTGGGCGCGTCCGGGTAGTGGAAGCTGACGCGGTCGTAGACGATGGAATGGCGGAACTCGCCCAGCTCGCGCGCGTCCGGGCGTTCGCAGACGAGCGGCCGGCGGTCGAGGTATTCGAAGACGCGCTGGCTGGCGCCGGCAGCCTGCTGGAAGATGTTGTGGATGCCGGCGAGGCGCTTGACGGGCTCATAGAGCAGCAGCAGGGCGGTGACGAAGCTCATGAAGTCGCCGGTGGTCATCTGGCCGGCCTTGATCTGCTCGCGGGCGTAGGTAAGCAGGCCGACGATGGTGACGGCGCCGAAGAATTCAATGATGGGCGAGGGCAGGGCCTGAAGGGCGATGTAACGGAGGCTGGCCTGGCGGAAGCGCTGAGCGGCGCGGCGGAACTTATCGCTTTCCAGCCGTTCTGCGGTAAAGGATTTGACGACGGCGTGGCCGCTGAAGCCCTCCTGGAGGATTTCGCTCATGGCGGCGGCCTCGTCCTGGGCGCGGCGGGTGCTGCGGCGGATGCGGCTGCCGAGCCGTGCGGTGGGAAGAAGGACGAACGGCAGGACGGTGAGCGAGACCAGGGCGAGTTTCCAGTCGTTCTGGACGAGGACGTAGACCATGCCGGCGGCGGCGAAGATCTGCCGGAACCAGTCGGCGAGCATCTGCGAGACGGCGAGCTGGATTTTTTCGATGTCGCTGAGGATGGACGACATCAGCCGTCCGGTGGAGTGCGAGCCGAAGAAGGCGTGCTCTTCGCGGATGACCTTGTCGAAGGTCTTCTGGCGGAGGTCAGTGACAGCGCCGAGGCCGGCGAAGCTGATGAGGAAGTTGCCGAAGTAGTCGGCGATGCCCTTGACGAGGAAGACGAGCAGGATGGCGACGGCGACGAGGGTCCAGACGTTGTGGATGGGGAACGGGATGAGCTGATCGAGATAGAGCTGGAAGCCGGCCCATTTCGGTATGGGGAGCGCGACGCGGGATTCCGGAGAAGAGGGTTCGAGGACGCGGTCGAAGACGGGCTTGAGCAGCACGGGGAGCATGGCGCGGCCGGCGCCGGAGACCATCATGAGGAAGACGGCCACGAGGAGCACCGGCGTGTAGCGGCGGGCGTAGGCGAGCAGGCGCCAGGTCTCTTTCACCATGTTCGTGTCCTCAGGCGCCCGGCGGCCTGGAGGGCGTCGTCGAGCGAGATCCGGGCGACGCCGCCGGGGGAGTGGAGGACTTCAGCGGGCGCGCGCCACGGCCCCCAGATGCGCGGATCGGAGGGACCGAAGAGGACCAGCGAGGGGACGGCAAAGGCGGCGGCGATGTGGGCGGGGCCGCTGTCGTTGCCGACAAAGAGCGAGGCGCCGCGGATGAGGCTCATCACTTCGTCGAGCGGCGCACCGGCGAGCGCGGGCAGGCCGGCGAACGGGGAGAAGTCGTCGGCGGGACCGCCGATGAGGATGACGTCGAGGCCGTGTTCGGCGCGGAGACGGCGGGCGAGTTCGGCGAAGCGCTCCGCCGGCCAGGCCTTTTCCGGGGCGGATGCGAACGGGTGGAGGACGGCGTAAGGCGGGCGGGGGTCGGGCGGGGGGGCAAAGAGTTCGGCGCGGGGCACGGGGCTGCGGGGGACACCGAGATAAAACATGGCCGAGGCCAGATGTTCGGCGGTGTGGACGACGCGCTCCTCGCCGAGGATCTGCTGGGCGCGGGGGATGCGGAGGTTGTAGGCCCAGAGGTGTCGGAAATGGCCGAAGGCGGCCCGGAGGGGCGCGCCGGAGGCGATGGTGAGCCAGAGGCTGCGCGTGCCGCCGTGGAGATTGAGGGCGAGGTGCGCGCCCCAGCTCCGGACGGCGGCCGGTTCCGGCGGGAGCACGGCAGCGACGGCGGGGTTGCTGTTGAAGACGGCGGCGAAGCGCGGCTCGACGGCGACGGCGAGCTGGAGGTCCGGGCGGAAGCCGTGGAGGAGGCGAAGAGCGGGTGTGGTGAGGACGCAGTCGCCGAGGGAGCGCAGGCGGATGAGCAGGACCCGCGCCCGGGCGGGCAGGCTGTCGAGCGCAGGCTCCATCGGGTGCGGCTACTCTTCTTCGATGGTCGCCTCGCTGACCAGCATGACCGGGATGTCATCCCGGATGGGGTAAACGCGGCGGCATTTGGGGCAGCGGAGCCCCTGCTGGTCCTCGGTGAGCTGGACGGGCTCCTTGCAGACCGGGCACGCCAGTATGTTCAACAGATCCTGACTGACTGCCATGGAATCGTCTTAAATTTTAGCAGAGGGCCGTCAGGCGGCCCGCATTTCCTCGCGTGCCTTGCGGATGACGTCGAGGAACTGGCGGGCGCGTTCGGTGAAGACGTCGAACCTGCCTTCCCTGATGGTTTTGGCGTCGACGAGCTCACCGCCGACGGCGACGGCGCAGGCGCCGGCCTTGAGGAAGTCGCCGGCGGTGGCGAGGCTGACGCCGCCGGTGGGGATGAGCTCAATGTGGGGGAAGGGGCCTTTGAGGGCCTTGATGTAGCGGGCGCCGCCGACGTTGTCGCAGGGGAAGACCTTGACGATATCGGCGCCGGCCTCCCAGGCGGCGAGCACCTCGGTGGGGGTGAGAGCGCCGGGCATGATGGGCTTCGAGTAACGGTGGGCCATCTCGATGGTTCTGAGATTCAGCGCCGGGGTGACGAAGAACTGCGCGCCGGCGAGCATGCAGATGCGGCAGGTTTCGGGGTCGAGCACGGTACCGGCGCCGAGAACCATCCTGTCGCCGAACTGGTCAGCGAGCTTTTCCAGCACCCGGACCGCGCCCGGCACGGTCATGGTCACCTCGGCGGCGCGGATGCCGCCCTCGTAGATGGCCTCGATGGCGCGGTATGCGCCTTCGGCCGACGGGGCGCGGACCACGGGGACGATGCCGATGTCGATGATCGAGGAGAGGATGGTCTCTTTTTTCATGATTCGATCCTATCACCGGCCCGCGCGGGGGCGCGCTATGCTGTGACCATGAAGAGCTGTATTGGCCTGATGATAGCCGGCGCGCTGCTGCCGCTGGGGCTGGCGGCGCAGCAGACGCCCGCGCAGGAATCCAAGCCCGCCCGCGAAAACGGGCTGTATGCGACGATTCAGGTATCCCACGGCGGGCAGCCGATGGGAGCGATCGTGTTCAAGCTGTACGAGCTGGAATCGCCCGTTACGGTGCGCAACTTTGTGGATCTGGCGCTGGGCCGGAAGGCGTGGATGGACCCGAAGACGGGCGCGCGGGTGCGGCGGCCGCTGTACAACGGGCTGACGTTCCACCGGGTGATTCCGGGCTTCATGATCCAGGGCGGGGATCCGCTGGGCAACGGGACGGGCGGCACGGACGTGATCAAGGACGAGTTTCACCCGTCGCTGAAGTTTGACATTCCGGGCCGGGTGGCGATGGCCAACGCGGGGCCGAACACGGGTTCGTGCCAGTTTTTCATTACGGAGGTGCCAACGCCGCACCTGAACGGCAAGCACACGATCTTCGGGCAGGTGGTGGAAGGACAGGAGCTGGTGGGCAAGATTGCACGGGTGCCGCGGGATTCGCGCGACAAGCCGCTGACGCCGGTGGTGATGACGAAGGTGACGATCGAGCGTGTGGGGCCCGTGCCGGAAGGCGGCCTTGTGCTGACGCCGCCGGCGAAGCCCGCGGCGAAGAAGGCGGCGCCGGCGACAAAAACGGCCGCGCCGAAGAAGTAGCGGGGGCGGCAGGCCGGTCGCGCCCGGCGGGAGCCGAGCGCGGGTCAGGGGCGTGTGCTGCCTGGCGGGTCAATGGGAACTTCGGCGTAGAAAAGTTCCTTGCCGGTGACGCCTTCGCGGATGCCGGTGATGTAGAGCACGGCGCCTGGGTTGAACGGCGTTTCGAAGTAGAAAAATCCGTGGGCGGATTCGCGCGCCAGCAGCGTTTTGGCGCTGAAGGCGCGGGATTCGAACTCGACGCGGGCGAGGGGGTTTTTCTTTTTGGGGAGCGGGACCGGGGAGCGCATGCCGACGCGTGGGCGGCGCGGGGCGAGGATCGAGGGCAGCTGGTGGGCGGGAGTCGGCAGGACTTCGGTGCGGCGGGCCTGATAGGCGACGCGCATGTGGTCGAGCATGAGCGTGGTGTTGCCCTGGTTTTCAAGGATGAGCAGCACGGGGAGCACGCCGTATTCGTTCGGATTGATGCCGAACAGCGGTTTGGTTTCGGAATCGGTTTCGAATTTCACCGCCGCAATCACGAGCGGGCCGACTTTCTGGTGCGACGGATAGCCGGCGGCGGGCTTCGGGCGGAATGGTTCGTCGCCGGCAGCGGCGAGCGCGGCGAGCCAGAGGCTTACAATCAGTGTTTTGCGCACGCGAATCATATACGGGCTCTACCGGGCGATCCAGTGGCTGGCGTTCCCGTTCCTCCTACTGTACCTGTGCGGCCGCGTGGCGCGGAACCGGGCTTACTGGAGAGGGCTGGACGAGCGGTTCGGCCTGCTGCCGCATTCGATGAAGGCGACGCTGCCGGGCGCGGTCTGGTTGCATGCAGTGAGCGTGGGCGAGGCGATGGCGGCCGGGCCGCTGGTGCGGCGCCTGCGGGAGCGAATGCCGGACGCGGCGGTGTATGTGTCAACAACGACGCTGGCGGGGCGGGCGCTGTGCGAGCAGAAGCTGGGCGGGCTGGCGGACGGGATTTTTTATGCGCCGCTCGATTACCCCTTCGCGGTGCGGCGCGTGCTGCGGCGGCTGCGGCCGGCGGTGGTGGCGGTGATGGAGACCGAGATCTGGCCGAACCTGTTGCGGGAGGCGCGGCGGGCCGGGGCGCGGGTGGTGATCGTGAACGGGCGGATCTCGGACCGGGCGCTGCCGCGTTACCGGAATTTGGCCTGGTTTTTCCGGCACGCGCTGGAACAGGTGGACCGGGTGCTGGCGCAGGACGGCACGGCGGCGGAGCGCTACCGGGCGCTGGGGGCGCCGCGGGTGGAAATTGCGGGAAATCTGAAGTATGATTTCGACCCTTCGGCGACGAAAATGCCCGAGGATATTCGGGATTTTCTGGAGCGCCTGCGGGCGGAGCCGGTGTGGGTGGCGGCATCGACGATGCCGCCGGCGGAGGCGGGCGATCCGGACGAAGACGACGCGGTGCTGGATGCGTTCGAGCGCCTGGCGAGGCGCTGGAGGCGGATGCTGCTGATTCTGGCGCCGCGGCGGCCGGAGCGCTTCGACACGGCGGCGGAGAAACTGCGGGCGCGGGGCCTGCGGTTTGTGCGAAGAACAGAGCTGGGAGCCGGGACGGCCGTGGAGCCGCCGGCGGTGCTGCTGCTGGATTCGATCGGCGAGCTGAGCTCGCTGTTCGGCGCGGCAACGGCGGTGTTCATGGGCGGAACGCTGGTGCAGCGGGGCGGGCATAACATCCTGGAGCCGGCGGCGCACGGGGCGGTGGTGGCGGCCGGGCCGCATCTGGAAAATTTCGCAGAAATTGCCGAGGATTTTCGGCGGAATGGCGGGATGATTTCAGTGGAAACGGCGGAGGAATTGCCGGCGGCTCTTGAGCGGATATTTGCCGACGCCGGGCTGCGCGCCGGGATGGGCGCACGGGCGCGGGCGCTGGCGGCGGCGCGGCGGGGGGCGACGCAGCGGGCGCTCGAGGCGATTGCGGAGCTGCGCGAAGCGGCGCTGCCGCGGCCGGCCGATCCGGACCCGCCGGCGCGGCTGTGGCTGGCCGGCATGGCGGCGCACCGCGCAGTGGCGGGGCTATGGAAAGACGAGCCGGAGCGGCCGGTGATCAGCGTGGGCAACCTGGCGATGGGGGGCACGGGCAAGACGCCGATGGTGCGTTGGCTGTGCCGGGAGCTGGCGGCGCGAGGGCTGCGGCCGGCGGTGCTGACGCGCGGCTACGGACGGAGCGAGCGCGCGCCCGTGGCGGCGCTGCCGGGCGAGAGCCTGCCGGTGGAAGCCACGGGCGAGGAGGCCCAAATGGTGCTGGGGGATGGATTCGCGGCCGTGGCCGTGGGGGCCGACCGCGCGGCGGCGAGGCGGCTGCTGGAAGAAGGGCGCGGGTACCGGCCGGACGTCTACGTGCTGGATGACGGGTTTCAGCACTGGGCGATGCGGCGCGAGCTGGACATCGTGCTGGTGGACGCGCTCGATCCGTTCCGCGGGGGCGTGTTTCCGCGCGGGCGGTTGCGGGAGCCGTTTTCGGCGCTGGAGCGCGCGGATGCGATTGTCATCACGCGGGCCGAGCCGGGCCGGACGTACGCAGGGCTGGTGGAGGAGATCCGCCGCCACAACCGGCAGGCACCGCTGTTTTTCGCGCGCTTTGCCGCCGAACGGCCGCGACTGCCGGAAGGGGTGCGGCCGGGAGCGTTCTGCGGTATCGGGCAGCCAGAAGGTTTCCGGCGGACGCTGGCGGAGCTGGGCATTGAGCCGGCGTTTTTCCGGGCGTTCCCGGACCACTGGCGCCACGGGAAACAGGAGATCGAGGAAATGTTTCGGCTGGCGCCGGTGCTGCTAACGACCGAGAAGGACCTCTGGAACCTGCCTGCGGAGCTGCGCGGACATCCGGCGATTGTGGCTGTGCCGGTGCGGCTGGAGCTGGAGAGGCCGGAAGAACTGCTGAGGCTGGTGCTGGAGGCGGCCGCCGCCTGGAGCGGGGGCCGCGTGCGCGGGTGAGACGCGGCGCGGATCAGGCCGAATGGCGGCGGGCGAGCGCAGCCTGCCAGGCCTGTTTGAGACGGGCCTCGAGTTCCGGCGGCACCTTTGCCGGCTCGACGGGAGCACTGAAATGATGGGCCGCCTCAATGGACTTGCGCAGGGAGCGGAGGAAGTCGACACAGGGCTGGCAGTCCTGGATGTGCTCTTCGATGAGGCGGCAGTCGGCCTCGTCGAGTTCGCCGTCGAGGTATTCCGACAGGCGGGCGAAGACCTCGAGGCAGCGCGGGTCGCGCGCCGCGTGGGTATGGTGCGTGTGACGGGTCATTCCTGCTTTCCCTCCCCATTGCCGCCGAGGTAGCGGGCCAGGCTCTTGCGCAAGGCCAGCCGCCCCCGGTGAAGCCGCTGTTTGACGGTGTCGATGCTCAGGTCGAGGATCTCTGCCGTCTCCGCGGTGGACAGTCCTTCGACGTCCCGGAGCAGGACGACCGAGCGGTAGGTTTCGGGCAGCTCGCGGAGGGCGCGCTCGAGCTGCCTGCCGAGCTCGGCGCGGAGGAGGCGCTGGTCGGGCAGCTCGCCGCGGTCTTCGAGCTGGGCCGAGCGGGGCACATCCTCGGCGCCGGGCAGCAGCTCGTCGAGCGAGAGTTCGCGCTCGGGGGCGAAGACGCTGCGGCGCCGTTTCATCAGGCAGAAGTTTTTGGCGATACGGAAGACCCAGGCCCGCACGCGCCCGGGGTCCTGCAACTGGTCGAAGTTTTCAAAGACCTTGAGGAGCGTTTCCTGCGCCACCTCTTCGGCGTCCTCCCGCTGGCCGCACATCAGCCAGGTGTACTGGAAGACGCGGTGCTGAATGCTCTCGACGAACGGGGTAAACGCCGAGGCGTCGCCGGCAAGCAGGCGCCTCGCCCATTCAACTTCCGGCGCCGGAGCGGCAGGCGGGGGCGATGTCGTGGCCACCTTTCCATGGTAAAGCGCCGCCGTTCCGGATGGTTTGGCCTCCGGCGCTCTGACGGGGAGCGCCGGCGATTTTCCGTGTTCCTGCATCCTGAGGATGCGGATGCGCGCGGGAGGTGACGGGATGCGGCAAGGGCATCCGGCAGGCGCGCAAAAGCCGCGCGGCGCGCCTGTCACGGCGCAAAAATTGCCGCATCATGGGGGATGTGCGGAACCGAATCATCCCCCTCACCCTGCTGGCGTGTGTGGCGTTCGGGCAGGAGCCGCTGTCGCTGAAAGACGCGGTGCGGCAGGCGCTGAAGCGGCATCCGTCGCTGGAGGCGGCCGATGCGCGCATTCAGGCCGCGGAGAGCCGCGTCGGGCAGGCGCGCTCGGGCTTTCTGCCGCGCGTCCAGTACATGGAAAACCAGATGCGGGGCAACAACCCCGTGTATGTGTTCGGCTCGCTGCTGACGCAGCGCCAGTTTACGGAGGCGAATTTCGATATTCGCCGCCTGAACCGGCCGGATCCGCTGAACAATTTTCAGAGCGTGGTGACGGCCGAGCAACTGATTTACGATTTTGGCGGCGTGAAAAATGGCGTCAAGGCGGCCGAATTCGGCCGGAAAATGACGGAGGCCGAAAAACGGGCCGAGGAGCTGAACCTGATAGCGCGGGTGGCGCGCGCCTATCATGGCGTGACGCTGGCCGAGCAGGCGCTCGAGGTGGCGCGGGAGGCGCTGAAGACGGCCGAGGCGGACCTGAAGCGGGCCGAGACGGTGCGGGACGCCGGCATGGCCACCGAGGCCGATGTGCTGGCGGTGCAGGTGCATGTGGCGGCGATGAAGGAGCAGGTGATCCGGCGCGAGGCGGACCTGAAGGTGGCGCGTGCGGCGCTGAACGAGGCTCTGGGGCTGCCGCTGGAAACGCCGCACCGGCTAGTGACGCCGCTGGCGCCGGCGGCGGGCGTGGAGGCGGCGGGGCCGGAGCAGCGTCCGGAGCTGGAGCAGATCCGGATGGCGCGGCAGGCGGCGGAGGCGCAGGCGCGGAGCGCGCGCTCCGGGTATCTGCCGCAGATCGCCTTCCGCGCGGTGGTGGAGACGGACCGGCAGGAGTTTGTGAACAAGGGCGGGGGCAACTGGCTGGTGATGGGTTCGGTGCGGTGGAACCTGTTTGACGGTTTCCGGACGCGCGAGACGGTGCGCGAGGCGCGTTCGATGGCGGCGGCGGCGGCCGCCGGCGAACGGCAGTACGAGAATGCGCTGCGCCTGGAGCTGACCAAGGCGCTGGCCGACTATGAGGCAGCGACCGAACGAATCAAGGTGACCGAAGCCGGCGTGGCGCAGGCCGAGGAAAGCCTGCGGATCATCCGGAACCGGTATTCGAACGGGCTGGCGACGGTGACCGAACTGCTGCGGGCGCAGACGGCGCTGCTGGATGCAAAGACGCGCCGCCTGGCCGCGATTCACGATCAGCGGCTGGCGGCGGTGGAAGTGGAGAGATCTGCTGGGAAGCTGAATGGAGACTCGCATGTTCTGGACTAAGACGAAGCTGGCCGGAGCAACCGGCGTGATGGTTGTGTTGGCTGCCGCGGCGCTGAGCGGCTGCGGCGGGGAGAGGCCGGCGTCCCGGAAGGCGGAGCCGCTTCCGCCGGTGGGCGCCCGGGTTGTAAAGCTCGCCGAAGAGACGGTCCCGGACATTTACGAGGCAACCGGCACGGTGCGGGCGCGCGTATCGAGCGTGCTGGCGGCGCGGGTGATGGGCTACATCCGCGAGGTGCGCGTGCAGGCGGGCGACACGGTGCAGCCGGGGCAGGTGATTGCGGTGATCGAGGCGCGCGAGATCGACAGCGGGCTGAAGCAGGCCGAGGCGGCGCGGGACGAAGCCCGGAATGCGCTGCCGGAGGCGGACAACGCGATTGCGGCGGCGAAGGCGCAGCTTGAGCTGGCGCAGGCGACCCACCGCCGGATGAAGTCGCTGTTCGAGCAGAAGTCGATCACACAGCAGGAGTTCGACGAGGTGGAGGCGAAGCTGCGGATGGCGCAGGCCAACCACGAGATGGCGCTGGCCAGGCGGGCGCAGCTCGAGCAGAAGATTCGCCAGGCCGAGTCCGCCGTGGCGCAGGCGGCGACGATGAAGGGCTACATGGAGATCACGGCGCCGTTCCGCGGGGTGGTGGTGGAGCGGAAGGCCGAGCCGGGAATGCTGGCCGCGCCGGGGATGCCGATTGCGGTGGTGGAGCAGGCGTCGGGCTACCGGCTGGAGGCGAATGTGGAAGAAAACCGCGTGAAGGCGATCCGACCGGGGACGGCAGTGGAGGTGACGATTGAGGCGCTGGGGCAGACGATGGCGGGGCGGGTGGAGGAGATCGTGCCGGCGCTCGATCCGGGCTCGCGCAGCTTCACGGTAAAGATCCCGGTCGCCGGGCCGATGCTGCGGAGCGGGATGTTCGGGCGGGCGCGGTTTGCGATGGGAGAGAAGAAGGCGCTGATGATCCCTGCGGCGGCGGTGGTGCGGCAGGGGCAGGTGGAGCAGGTTTTCGTGGTGGACAACGGCGTGGCAAAGCTTCGCCTGGTGACGACGGGAGCGAGGCGCGGCGACCGGGTGGAAGTGCTGACCGGGCTGAGCGCGGGCGAGGTGGTGGTCTCGCCAGTGCCAGGGAACCTGCGTGACGGAAGCCGAGTCGAGGTGAGGCCGTGACGATGCAGAACGAGAAGCCGCGTTACGGACTGGCCGGGCGGATGGCGCACGGCTGGATCAATTCGAAACTGACGCCGCTGTTCATCATCGCCTCGCTGCTGGTGGGCGCCTTTTCGGTGCTGATGCTGCCGCGCGAGGAGGAGCCGCAGATCATCGTTCCGATGATCGACGTGATGGTGGCGATGCCGGGCGCGAGCGCGAAGGAGGTGGAAGAGCGCGTCACGCGTCCGATGGAGAAGCTGCTGTGGGAGATTCCGGGGGTCGAGTACATTTACTCGACGACGTCGCCGGGCATGGCGATGGCGATCGTGCGCTTCTACGTGGGGCAGAACGAGGAAGACGCGATCGTGCGGCTGAACCAGAAGCTGCACGCCAACTATGATCTGATCCCGCCGGGGGCGAGCCAGCCGCTGATGAAGCCGCGCTCGATCGACGATGTGCCGATCCTGGCGCTGACGTTCCATTCGGCGCGCTACAACGATTTCGAGCTGCGCCGCATTGTGGCGCAGGTGCACGACGAAGTGAAGCAGGTGCCCGACGTGAGCGAGGTGAAAATCATTGGCGGGCAGCGCCGGGTGCTGAAGGTGACGCTGGACGAGGCGCGGCTGGCGGCCTACCATCTGGCGCCGCTTCAGGTGATTGGCGCGCTGGGGATGTCCAACCAGAAGCTGCCGGCGGGCACGGTGGCGGCCGACAACGTGGAGACGGTGCTCGAGGCGGGCGGCTGGATCCGAAACGCCGAGGAGGCGGGCAGCCTGGTGGTGGGCGTGTCGCAGGGCAGGCCGGTGTATCTGCGCGACGTGGCGCGTGTGGAAGACACGGGCGAGGATCCGGTGCAGTATGTGCAGTTCGCGCGCGGGGGGCGGTTCGAGCCGGCGGTGACGCTGTCAGTGGCCAAGCGCAAGGGGACGAACGCGATCACGATTGCGCGGCAGGTGCTGGAGCGGGTGGAGGGGATGAAGGGGCGGATCATTCCGCCGGACGTCGAGGTGGACATCACGCGCCACTATGGCGAGACGGCCGAGGAGAAGTCCGACGAGCTGCTCTTCCACATGGGCATTGCGGTGGTGAGCGTGACGCTGCTGATCGCGCTGGTGCTGGGGTGGCGCGAGTCGCTGATCGTCTTCATCGCGATTCCGGTGACGCTGGCGCTGACGCTGACGGTGTTCTACCTGTACGGGTACACGCTGAACCGGATCACGCTGTTTGCGTTGATCTTTTCGATCGGCATTCTGGTGGACGACGCGATCGTCGTGGTGGAAAACATCGTGCGCCACGTGCGGATGCCGCACAATGCAGGCCGGCCGGTGGCCGACGTGGCGGTGGAAGCGGTGGACGAGGTGGGCAACCCGACGATCCTGGCGACGCTGACGGTGATTGCGGCGATTCTGCCGATGGCGTTCGTGCGCGGGCTGATGGGGCCGTACATGCGGCCGATTCCGATCGGGTCGAGCGCGGCGATGGTGTTCTCGCTGATCGTGGCCTTTCTGGTGACGCCGTGGGCGGCGATCCGGATCCTGAAGAAGCAGGAAGGCCACGGGCACGAGCACGTGGAGGACCGGCTGACGGTGCTGTACCGGAAGGCGATGGACCGGCTGATCCACGTGCCGCTGTTCCGGTATGGATTTCTGGCGCTGGTGACGGTGCTGCTGCTCGGGTCGCTGTCGCTGTTCTACATCGAGTTTGTGAAGGTGAAGATGCTGCCCTTCGACAACAAGAGCGAGTTCCAGGTGATCATCGACATGCCGGAGGGCACGACGCTTGAGGAGACGGCGCGGGTGACGCGGGAGCTGGCCGAGGCGGTGTTCGAGCAGCCGGAAGTGGTGAACGTGCAGACGTATGTGGGCACGGCGGCGCCGTACAACTTCAACGGGCTGGTGCGGCACTACTTCCTGCGGCGCGGATCGAACGTGGCCGACATCCAGGTGAACCTCGTCGGCAAGAAGGAGCGGGAGCTGCAAAGCCACGACATCGCCAAGCAGGTGAGAGAGCGGCTGACGCCGATCGCGCGAAAGTACGCGGCGCGGATCAAGGTGGCCGAGGTGCCGCCCGGGCCGCCGGTGCTACAGACGCTGGTGGCGGAGGTGTACGGGCCGACGGCCGAAGGCCGCGAGAAGCTGGCGCGGGAGATTTTGCGGCTGTTTGACACGACGCCGGGCGTGGTGGACGCCGACTGGTACGTGGAGGACCCGCAGCCGCGGCAGATCTGGCACGTGGACCGGGAGAAGGCGGCGCTGAACGGCGTCTCGGTGGAGGACGTGGCCAAGACGATGATGGCGGCCTCGTCGGGCTTCACCGCCGGGCTGCTGCATGTGGAAGAGGCCAAGGAAGACGTGCCGATCGTGGTGCGGCTGGACCGGGCCACGCGCAGCGACCTGGAGCGGCTGAAGAGCCTGAAGGTGATGGGGCGCACGGGCAATCTGGTGCCGCTCGGCGAGATCGTGCGCGTGGAGGAGACGACGAGCGAGAAGAACATCTACCACAAGAACCTGATGCCGGTGACGTATGTGACCGCCGACGTGGCGGGCGTGATGGAGAGCCCGGTGTACGCGATTCTGGCGCTGGGGCCGAAGATCGCGAAGCTGGACATCGGGCAGGGCTATGAGATCGAGCAGTACGCAGCGCGCCAGCCGGGCGACGAGACGAAGTATGCGATGAAGTGGGACGGCGAGTGGCACATCACCTACGAGGTGTTCCGCGACCTGGGCCTGGCCTTCGCCGCGGTGCTGGTGCTGATCTACGTTCTGGTGGTCGGCTGGTTTGAAAGCTTCCTGACGCCGGTCATCATCATGGCGGCGATTCCGTTCTCGCTGGTGGGCATTCTGCCGGCGCACGGGCTGCTGAACGCGTTTTTCACGGCGACGTCGATGATCGGCTTCATTGCCGGGGCGGGGATTGTGGTGCGCAACAGCATCATCCTGGTGGACTTCATCGAGCTGCGGCTGAAGGAGGGCATGCCGCTGGATCAGGCGGTGATCGACGCCGGGGCGGTGCGCTTCCGGCCGATGATGCTGACGGCGGCGGCGGTGGTGGTGGGCAGCGCGGTGATCCTGTTCGACCCGATCTTTCAGGGGCTGGCGATTGCGCTGATGGCGGGCGAGGTGGCCTCGCTGCTGCTGTCGCGCGTCACGGTGCCGATCGTTTACTACATCTTCAACAGAGGGAGGCATGAGTGATGACGGTTGAGAGACTGCTGCGGCTGATTGCCGGGTTTTTCATCCTGCTGAGCCTGGCGCTGAGCGTGTATCACGACCAGCGCTGGCTTTGGTTCACGGCGTTCGTGGGGCTGAACCTGTTCCAGAGCGCCTTTACGAACTGGTGCCCGATGATGACGTTCCTGCGCAAGCTGGGCGTGAAAGGCTGAGGGCGCCGCGTGTGACGGGCTGCTGGACTCAGGCGGAGGCCAGGTGCAGCAGCCCTTTCAGCCTGTCCCTGAGGGTGGGCTGGGCCTGTTCGATCTCTACGCCTGCCAGAGTGGCGGCGAAGGCCTGGAAGGCGCGGGCGAGGGCCGTGTCGGCCTTCAGGGGAGCGGCCTCGCGGATGGACTGGGACAGGGCGAGATAGTCGTTGGGGAAGACGTGAGCGACCCTATGGCCCAGGGTCTGCTCGATTTCGGCCACCGGAGGCGAGGAGCGCGAGACGCGGTTGAGCAGCAGGCCGATGCGGTCCGGGCCGATGCCGAGCCGTTCGAGTTCGGTGAGCCGCTGCATGGCGAGGCGGAGCGAGGGGAGCTCCGGCGTGCAGACGGGGAAGATGGTGCGGGCGCGGCGGACAACCTCGACGGTGGCGGGATTGATGAGCTCCGGCATGTCAACGAAGACGAGGTCGTACTGGCCGCGGATGAAGTTGAGGAGCTGGAAGTAGTTGATCCACTCGGGGAGCTCGGCGTCGAGGGCGCGGGTCGAGAGAAGAAAGTCCACGCCGTGCCGCTGGGTGATGTTGCGGCGGAGGACGAAGGCGTCGAGGTCGGCGGCGGACTGAAGGACGGCCTGTGTGCCGCCAATGGGGTCGAGGCCGAGCATGAGGCCGAGGACGCTGCTGCGGAGATCAGCGTCAATGACAAGGACGCGTCTGTCGAAGGCGGCAGCGGCGATGGCGGCGTGAAGGACGACGGTGGAGCAGCCGCTGCCGGCCTTGGCCGGCAGGAAAGCGAATAGCCGCTCGTCGATGCCTCCGAAGTGAGTTTCCATGGCCTGGCGGATGAGAACACGGAGCTGTTCGGGGGAGCAGTCCGCCGTGGCCAGGCCCGCAGTCCCGAGGTGGCGGGCCAGCAGGCGAGTTTCGGCAGTGCAGCCGAGGGCGATGAGGGGTGTGCGGGGCGAGAGCTCGCGGGCGCGGGCCATGCATTCGAGCGCTTCCTGTCCGCCCGAGAGGTCGATGAAGAGCAGATCGGGCTGAAGGCTGTTGAGGATGCGGGCCAGTTCGTAATCGCCCGGCGGCGCGGACAGCTCCCGCATGACGGTGACGAGCCCTGTACCGGCGACGAGGGATCGCACCAGCGGCGCCGATTCGGCGCTTCCCAGAATGACGACGGCGTTGAACATGGCGCCTCGGCCAGCCCGCGGAGCGGGCTGATCAGAATATCGTCCAAATGGGGACAACCTTTAGGCCCGCCGGCGAACTCGGCTCACATGTTCGTGAGCCCGGCGTGGCGGCCGCGGGGGGCGGGGGCGAGTTGGCGCCGCAGGATGTCACGGCCGGTGTGATTTTTGCATCGGCCCACATTAAGGTGGTGTAAACTTCCGATTGAGGTCGAGACCTTATGGACATTGCGCTGGACATCCACCGGTTCCACTTTGCGTTCACGGTCACGTTCCACTATCTTTTCGTACAGTTAACACTGGGCCTCGCCTTGCTGATATTCGTCCTGAAGACGATGGCGCTGCGCACAGGCAATGAACACTACAACCAGGCGGCGCGATTCTGGACGAAGATTTTCGCGGTGAATTTCGCGCTGGGCGTGGTTACCGGCATTCCGATGGAATTCCAGTTCGGCACGAACTGGGCGCGGTTTGCGAAGGCGGCGGGAGGCGTCATCGGGCACACGCTGGCGATGGAGGGCCTGTACGCCTTTTTCCTGGAGAGTTCCTTCCTGGGCCTGCTGCTGTACGGGGAGAAGATCCTCGGCCCGGTGGGCCACTGGGTGGCGTCGCTGGCGGTGTGGATCGGGAGCTGGATTTCCGCCTATCTCATTGTTGCCACCAATGCCTGGATGCAGCGGCCGACCGGGTACCGGCTGGGGCCGAAAGGGGAGATCCTGCTGGACAGCTGGTGGTCGCTCGTCTTCAACGACTGGGCGTTCTGGCAGTACGCACACACGATCATCGGGGGCGTGATCACCGGGGCGTTCATCATGAGCGGCGTGGGGGCGCTGTATCTGCTGCTCAAGCGACATGAAGAGTTTGCGCGGACGTTCCTGCGCTTGGGCGTGACGGCAGGGGTGATCGCCTCGATCCTGGCGCTGTTTCCTACGGGCGACCAGCAGGGGATGCTGGTGGCCCGGCACCAGCCGGCGACGCTGGCAGCGATGGAGGCGCATTTCCGCACCGGCGAGGCGGCGCCGATGTTCATTCTGGGCCAGCCGAACGTCGAAAAACAGAAGATCGACAATCCGTTCCTGGTGCCCGGAATGCTGAGCTTCATCACGTCGAAGCGCTGGGACGCGGAGGTGAAGGGCCTGGACGCGTTCCCGCAGGACGAATGGCCGACCAACATCCCGCTGTTGTACTACGCCTTTCACATCATGGTGGGGCTGGGAACGATCTTCATTGCGGTGATGACGGTAAGCTTCATCCAGTTGCGACGCAACCGGCTGTATGAGTCGAAGCCGCTGCTGTGGGTGCTGCTGCTGGCGGCGCCGCTGCCATACGTGGCCAACACGGCCGGCTGGATGACGGCCGAGCTGGGCCGGCAGCCATGGCTGATTTACGGGCTGATGAAGACGGCCGAGGGCAGCTCGGCGCACGTATCGAGCGGCAATGCGATGTTCACGCTGCTGGGGTTCATGGGCATGTACACGCTGCTGCTGATGCTGGGCCTGTTCCTGATCTGGCGCGAGCTGGACCACGGGCCGGGCGCTGAAGCGGCGGCCGCAGGAAGCGCCGTGCAGACGCCGGCGCCAGCCACAGGAGACTGAAGGAGGCGACCCGCGATGCTACCCGTTCTCTGGTTCTGGATTGTTGCGGTGATGATTGCGATGTATGTGGTGCTGGACGGGTTTGACCTGGGCGCCGGCATCGTTCATCTGGCGGTGGCCCGCACGGACGCCGAGCGCCGGGCGGTGCTGAAGGCGATCGGGCCCGTCTGGGACGGCAACGAGGTGTGGCTGCTGGCCGGAGGCGGAACGCTGTATTTCGCCTTCCCCGCCCTGTATTCGAGCAGCTTCAGCGGTTTCTACCTGCCGCTGATGGTGGTGCTGTGGCTGCTGATTCTGCGCGGCACGTCGGTGGAGTTCCGTTCCCACATCCAGAACGCGGTGTGGCTGCCGATGTGGGACGTGATCTTCAGCCTGGCGAGCGCGCTGCTGGCGATCTTTTTCGGCGCGGCGCTGGGCAACGTGGTGCGCGGCGTGCCGCTGGACGAAAAGGGCGAATTCTTCCTGCCGCTGTGGACCAACTTCCAGCCGGGCCGCGAGGCGGGCATTCTGGACTGGTACACGATCCTGATCGGCGTGTACTCGTTCGCCGTGCTGATGCAGCACGGCGCGCTCTGGATCGCATACAAGACCGAGGGCGCGGTGCAGGAGCGCGCCCGGGCGATCGCGCAGCGCGCCTGGTACGTGATGGCGGCGCTGACGGTGATCGTCACGATCACAAGCTTCCGGCTTCAGCCGAAGCTGGCCCAGAGCTTTGCGCAATGGCCGGTGGGCTATGTCTTTCCGGCGCTGGCGCTGGTGTCGCTGATTCTGCTGTTCCTGTATGAGCGCCGGCAGGAGGACCTGAAGGCGTTTCTGGCCTCGACGTTCTTCCTGCTTGGCATGCTGACCAGCGTGGTCTTTGGCGTGTTCCCGATGGTGCTGCCGGCGAACACGGATCCGGCGCTGAGCCTGACGATCTACAACGCGAGCGCGCCGGAGTACGGCCTGAAGGTGGGCCTCGGCTGGTTCATCCCAGGGCTGCTGATTGCCGCCTTCTACTTCTGGTTCCTGTACCGGCGCTTTGCAGGCAAGGTGCAGGCGGAGGCGGAAGGCTACTGAGAGACGCGAGGCGGCCTACCCCTGGCGGAGCATGCGGGCAGGCCGCCTTTTTTTATTGCCTGGGACGGCAGGCTCAGCGGCGCTCGGTTCCGGTGGCGGGGACACGGGGCGGCAGAATCGAGAAGAACTCGACGACGCGTTTCCGGGGCTGGGGCGGTTCGGCGGCGGGCTGAGCGCCGAGGATGGAGTCCGCCATGGCGCGGAACTGTTTGCCGAGTTCGGAGTTCGGATCGACGGCGCGGCCGTCCTGAAGGGCGGCGTGGACGCCCTGGTAGTCGTTGTTAAAGGTGAAGGCGATGGGCACGCCGAGCAGCCCTTCCACCTGGGAGGGCGTGACCAGGCTCTTGCGGTGGTAGCGGTTGAGGATGATGCGGACGCGGTCGGCGAGGTCCAGCCTTTGCAGGAAGGCGAGCTTTTCGCGCGCGAGGTGCAGCGAGGGGATCTCCGTCGTCACGACCACGAAGATGTTTTTCGCCTCATGCATGACCTCGATGGAATATTTTTCGAGGTTGCCGGAAATGTCGACGCAGACGAAGCGGTAGTTGCGGCGGGCGAAATCGAGGATGTGGCGGATCTGCTGCGCCTCGATGCGGAAATCCGGGTTCAGGCGGCCGCTGTGGACGATGTCGATGCCGCCCTTCTGGCAGACGATCTGCGACCATAAGGATTCATCGAGCGCGTGGGCGTTTTCGGCAGCGTCGACGACGCAGTGCGTGTTGGTCAGTTTCAGCATGAAACCGATGATGCCGCTGGAAAGGTCCATGTCGAGCAGCAGCACTTCGCCTTTGCGCTGCCGGCCGAGCGCCATGGCGAGGTTCATCGCCACGGTGGAGGCGCCGACGCCCTGCTTGCTCGGGAGAAACGCATAGACATGGTCAGTGACGTCGAGCAGAACGGGCGTCTGTTCGGCCGCGGCGAGGATCCGGGCGAGGGCTTCGCCGAGCTCCTTGCGGTCGAAGGGCGGGGCGAGGCACTCGCGGATGCCGGCGCGCATGGCCTCGAGCAGCGCCGCCGGGTCGAGGGTGCGGCTGAGGGCGGCCACCTGGATGCCCGGCGCTTCGGCGCGCACAGTGGAGAGAATCTCCAGCGCCTTTGGAAGCGTCTCCATGCTGACGAACAGGACGTGCGGGACGCTGGCGCGGATCATCCGCATCAGTTCGAGATGGTCCGGGTAGCGGCGCAGCTCACGCACGATCTGGACGCCCTGAAACTCGGCCAGCGCCTCATCGAACCTGGCGGCGAGGTCTCCCTCCGGGCAAATGACGATTCCCCTCAGTGTCATGGCATAGTCACCCACCCTTGACAGTACGGGGCGAGACAAGACTTTTCAATCCGTGAATGAACCGAGATGCGGGGAAAACACCTAGAGGCGAACTCAGCGATTCGCCCGTGGCCGGCTCATACGCCGCGGCGGTTGCCATAGAGCAGAATGTGCAGCCTGGGGCAGTAGCGGTAGCCCGTTTGCTTGCAGAGCTCGGCGAGCCAGAGAGACCGCTCGCGGACTGTCTCGGGCGTCGTGCCTTCGGGCATGAGGAGGACGCGGTCCGGCGGGGCGGCCAGCTCGTGGACGAGAGTGCGGATTTCAGCGAAATCTTCCGAACTGGAGACGACGAATTTCAACTGATATTCGTAGCGCGACATGAGGCTGCGGAGCACGTCCGGGCGCAGGCGCGCGCGTTCGTGCATGGCCGCCCAGCGGCCGCCGTCGATTTCGAGGGGAGTCGAGTTGGAGAGCTTGGGACTGATGCTCATCAGGTGGCAGGCGACCGGGGCGTCGACGGTGCCTGCGGTCTCGATGGTGATGTGGCGGCCAAGGCGGTGGATGGCCTGGGTGAGCGGCACGAGGTCAGGGAAGATCATCGGCTCGCCGCCGGTGATGACGACGTGGCGGAGGGGCGAGCTTTCCACGCGGGCGGCGAGCTGCTCAACGGTCCACTCTTCGCCCTCGGGCGCCCAGGACGAATACGGGGTGTCGCACCAGGCGCAGCGGAGGTTGCAGCCGGAGGTGCGGAGGAAGAGCGAAGGCACGCCCGCCAGCATTCCTTCTCCCTGGATGGATTCGAAGATTTCGCTGATCCTCATGGGGCGGTTTCATCGGCGTAGCGGAGCGGGTCAGGCACGCCGGCGGCGGCGAAGCCCGACCTGCGCAGGAGGCAGGAGTCGCAATGGCCGCAGGGAAGCGTGCCAACGGGGTCGTAGCAACTGTGGGTGAGCGAGAAATCGACGCCGAGCTGGAGGCCGAGGCGGATGATTTCGGCCTTGCTGAGCTGAATGAGCGGAGTGTGGATACGAAGCCTCTGGCGTCCTTCCACGCCGGCGCGGGTGGCGAGATCGGCCATGTGCTCGAAGGCGCGGATGAATTCGGGGCGGCAATCGGGATAGCCGGAGTAGTCGATGGCGTTGACGCCGATGTAGATGTCCGAGGCAGAAAGGACCTCGGCCCAGGCGAGCGCGATGGAGAGAAAAATGGTGTTGCGTGCGGGGACGTAGGTGACGGGGATTTCGGTCCCGGGCTGGTGGGGGGCGCGGTCCTTGGGCACGGCAATGTCGGCGGTGAGGGCGGAGCCGCCGAAGGCGCGCAGGTCGAGCCGGAAGATGCGGTGTTCGGCGGCACCGAGCTGGCGGGCGACGCGCGCGGCCGCTTCGAGCTCGATGCGGTGGCGCTGGCCGTAGTCGAAGGTGAGGGCGTAGGTGGAGAAGCCGTCGCGGCGGGCGCAGGCAAGGGCGGTGGCCGAATCGAGGCCGCCGCTCAAGAGGCAGACCGCTTTTTTCATTCGGAGAGGTCCTCCGGCAGCTTGCGGCTGAGCCAGAAGCCCAGCACGGGGAAGACGAGCAGCGAGGCCAGCGCCGTGTGGAGGGAGGTGCGATCGGCGAGCCAGCCGGTGAAGGGGACGAAGATCATGCCGGCCGCGCCCCAGGCGAAGCCCATCAGCAGCGCCGAGACGGTTCCTGCCTGGGTGGGGGCGAGCCGCTGGGCGACGGTGACGTTGACGGGGATCGTGAAAAGAAGCACAAGACCGCCGGCGATGAGGCAGGCAACGCCCCACGGGGAACGCGTCAGGAAAAAGATGGCCATCAACGGCGCCGACCAGAGGAAGGAGTGCTGGATGACGCGCTTCGGGCCGAGCCAGGCCGAGAGCTGGCCGCCGGCGATGCCGCCGAGCGCGCCCGCCGCCAGATACGTGCTGAGCGTGTAGGCGGCCGCATGGAGGCTGTAGCCGCGCTCGCGGCTCAAATAGAGGACGAGGAACTGGGCGAAGACCACCTGGACGGCGGAGCGGAAGAAGACGCCCCAATAGAGGATCGAGAGAGGGCGGAGGACGGCGCGGAGGGCGGGCCAGTCGAAGCTGCGCCCGGCCGGTCGGACCTCCAGCGGCGGCCGGATCAGCGCCAGGCAAACCAGCGAGAGCGCGACGCCGGGCGCAGCCGCCCAGAGGAGATTCGAGGGGCCAAAGCGGGCGAGGAATTCCTTGAAGAAGACCGGAGCGGCGGCGATGCCGAGCGTGCCGGAGCTGATGAAGACGGCCATCCAGCGGGCGCGGTGTGAGCGCATGCCGGCAGCCGCCCAGGAGGAAGCCTGCGGGTGGAAGGCGCTGACGCCGGCGCCGCCGGCCAGCATGAGGGCGAGCGCGGCCGGGTAGTTCGGGGCCAGCGCCCCGGAGAGGATGAACAGCCCGGCAACGGCAGGGCCGAGGGCGGAAAACAGCGGCGAGCGGAAGCGGTCCGAGAGGTAGCCGTAGAGGGGCTGAGTGACCGAGGAGCTGAAGACGAGCAGGCCGCCGAGCAGGCCGGCCTGCGCGAGCGTGAGTCCAAGGCGCTGAATGATGAGCGGCTGAAGGACGCCGAGGCTGCCCGAGTACAAATCGACGAGAAAATGTCCGAGCGAGAGCAGGAGGAGCGCAAGGGCGCCGGAGCGCAGGCGCGCAGTGGTCTCCGGAGCTGCCAGTGCCGGGGCGGATGCGTTCATGGCGGGGCGCTTTTTTCAGTATACGAAGCGGCCCTGACGGGCCGGTAGCAGAGAGAGCCGGGGCGGGGCGTCTACCACAGAGAGCCTCCATGACGCTGTCCGATATCAGCAGCGTCGTGAAGGCTCACTCGAAAATCCCGCTCATCGGGGCCGCCAGTGAAGGGCGCGGAGCGTTGAGGGAACGAGCGGCCGACGGCGCGGCCCGGCGTGGCCTGCGCCTAGGGGGCACGCCGCGGCTGTCCGCTCCCGCCGCTCGTGCTTCGGGCGAGCTTCAGTCACGGCTCTGTTGGCCGTGGCGGGTTGCCGGAAAGTGGGCGCGGCCTTTGGGGGAAGGCTGCTGTGATAGCCTTCAGCCATGAAACGCAGTACGGCTTTTCTGGTATTTGCCTTTCTGATGCTGCCCTGGGTGGCGCTGGGGCAATATGACGAATACGGCGGCGACGTGCCCTATGTGCCCACGCCCTATCCGGTGGCGGAAGCGATGCTGAAGCTGGCTAGCGTAAAGCCGGGCGATTTTGTCATTGACCTCGGCTGCGGCGACGGGCGCATTGTGGTGATGGCGGCGGAGAAGTTCGGCGCGCGGGGCATGGGTTATGACCTGAACCCGCAACGGATCGCCGAGGCGAAGGAAAACGCGAAGAAGGCGGGCGTCGAGGACCGCGTTGAGTTCATCGAAAAGAACCTGTTTGACGCCGACATCAGCCGGGCCACGGTGGTGACGCTGTATTTGCTGCCGGAGGTGAACCTGCGGTTGCGGCCGAAGCTGCTGCGCGAGCTGCGCCCCGGGACGCGCGTCGTGAGCCACAGCTTCGACATGGGCGACTGGAAACCGGAGAAGAAGATCGAAGTGAACGGCAAGACGCTTTACTTTTGGGAAGTGACCGAGCAGGCAAAGAAGCAGTTTGGGCAGCCGTGAGGGACAGGCCTTAGCCGGCTGGAGGAGGGGGCGGGCAGGCCACGGACGCCGGGCCGGGTTGTCACCGAATCCGGAGTTTTGAATCCCGATTGCTAGAATAGGAGTGCGTATGCCCGCCCCTCCGCCGAAACACAAACCCAACCCGAAGCTGCCCCGCCAGCCGCTGCCGCTGCTGGATCCGGAACGCCGCCGCCGCACGGCCGACGAAGTGGCGCTCGGCTACACGGCCGAGCAGGCGCAACTGGAGGCGCAGCGCTGCCTCCAGTGCCAGAAGCCGGTGTGTGCGGAGGCCTGCCCGCTGCACATCGACATCAAGCGCTTCATTCTGCGCATCGTGGAGGGCGACTTCCAGGGCGCGCATGACGTGATCAGCGAGCAGAGCCCGTTCCCTGGCGTCTGCGGGCGCGTCTGCCAGCACGAGCTGTTCTGCGAGAGCGCGTGCGTGGTGGGCAAGAGGTGGGATCCGGTGGCGATCGGGTCGCTGGAGCGGTTCGCCGCTGACCATGCGCGGCTGCGGATGAAGGAACTGGCCGACAGCTATCCGAAGCCGACGGGCAAGAAGGTGGCGCTGGTGGGCAGCGGGCCGGCGTCGCTGATCGCCGCTTATGACCTGGTGCGGCTGAACTACCGGGTGACGGTGTTCGAGGCGCTGCACCAGCTTGGCGGGGTAATGGCTTACGGCATTCCAAATTTCCGCCTGCCGCGGGAGATCCTGCATGAGGAGATCGCGCGGTTACAGAACATGGGCGTGGAGTTCGTGCCGGACTTCATCGTGGGCAAGACGGCGACGATTGAGGATCTTTTTGAGGAAGGCTACGAGGCGATTTTCATCGGGACAGGGGCGGGGCTGCCGTACCTGATGGGCATTCCGGGCGAGAACCTGATCGGGGTGTACACGGCGAACGAGTTCCTGACGCGCGTCAACCTGATGGAGGCTTACAAATTTCCGGAGTCGCCAACGCCGGTGCGGGTGGGCAGGCACACGGTGGTGGTGGGCGGCGGCAACTCGGCGATGGACGCGGCGCGGTGGGCGGTGCGGCTGGGCAGCGACGTGACCATTCTGTACCGGCGGGGGCGGGCGGAGCTGAAGGCGCGTCTCGAAGAGATCGAGCACGCCGAGGAAGAAGGCGTGCGGTTCGAGTTTCTGGCGGCGCCGGTGGCGCTGTATGGCGATGAAAACGGGTATGTGCGCGAGATGGAGTGCATCCGGATGGAGCTGGGCGAGCCGGACGAAAG
Organism: Bryobacteraceae bacterium; assembly: GCA_026002855.1. Taxonomy (NCBI): domain Bacteria; kingdom Pseudomonadati; phylum Acidobacteriota; class Terriglobia; order Bryobacterales; family Bryobacteraceae; species Bryobacteraceae bacterium. The sequence goes on along the minus strand of BPGD01000001.1, from coordinate 2,939,034 downwards.
CGGGCGGCGCGCGCCGGTGCCGGTGCCGGGGTCGGAGTTCCGCATTCCGGCCGAGACGGTGATCGCCGCCATTGGGCAGGCGCCGAACCCGACGTTGCAGAAGTCGACGCCGCAACTCGTGACCAGGCGGGGCAAGATCGTGATCAACGAGTGGGGCGAGACGTCAATTCCGAAGGTCTTTGCCGGTGGCGACGTGGTGCGGGGCGGCTCGACGGTGATCCTGGCGATGAAGGACGGCCGGGCGGCGGCCCGGGCCATTCACGAGGCGCTGAGCGGAGCGCGCGAGGCGCGCGAGGAGGTGAAAGCATGAGCGCGCTGATTCTGGACAAGCGTCAGCTCGCGCCGGAGATCACATGGATGGAGGTGGTGGCACCGCGCATCCAGAAGCGGTGGCGCGCCGGGCAGTTCATCATCATCCGCCCGCTGGAGCACAGCGAGCGGATTCCGCTGACGATTGTTGGCTCCAACGCCGAGCGGCAGTCGATCACGATGGTGATTCAGGCGGTGGGCAAGACGACGCGCGAGGCGGTGTCGCTGGAGCCGGGCGATTCGCTGTGCGACGTGGTGGGCCCGCTGGGCGAGCCGGCCGAGATCTGCGCCGGCGAGCGGGTGCTGTGCATGGCCGGAGGAGTGGGCGTGGCCGAGCTGCTGCCGGTGGCGCGGGCTTACAAAGAGGCGGGCAACACGGTGGTGGCGCTGTGCGGCGCGCGGTCCGATTCGTACCGGATTCTGGACGCCGAGCTGCGCGCCTGCTGCGACGAAGTCCACTGGGCGACCGATGATGGCAGCTACGGCTTTCACGGCAACGTCGTCCAGCTCCTGCTGAGCCTGGCCGGGCCGGGCAGCTTCGCCGAAGGCCACGTGATTGGGCCGATCCCGATGATGAAAGCAGCGGCGGAGGCGACGCGCGGCTGGGGGCTGAAGCTGCACGCAAGCCTGAACCCGATCATGATCGACGGCACGGGGATGTGCGGCGGCTGCCGCGTCACCGTGGGCGGGCAGGTGCGTTTCGCCTGCGTCGACGGGCCGTGTTTCGACGCCCACGAGGTGGACTTCGATGAGATGGCCCGCCGCAACCGCGCCTATCGCGACCTGGAGCAGATTGCGCTCCAGCACGACTGCAAGCTCGGGCTGCGGTAGTCCAGAGCGGGCCGGGCCGGGGCGCGGTCAGGCCCCGAGCCGCTCGAAGTAGCGCACGACCGAGTCCAGCCCCAGGTAAAAGTTCGGCACGTGGAACTTTTCGTTGGGCGCGTGGAGGTTGTCGTCGGGCAGCCCGAATCCCATCAGGACGCTGGGAATGCCCAGGTGTTCGTTGAACAGGCCGACGATGGGGATGGAGCCGCCGCTGCGGATGAAGACGGTCTTGCGGCCGAAAACCTCTTCCAGCGCCAGGGCGGCCTCGCGGACGAAGCGGTTTTCGGGATCGACGAGGCTGGCCGGCGCGCCGTGAAGAAGGCGGAACGAGGCGCGGACGCCGCGCGGGGTGGCTCTGGCGATGGCGTCCTTCAACTGCTCGACCGCCTCCTCGGGGCGCTGGTCGGGCACAAGACGCATGGAAATCTTGGCCACGGCGCGGGCCGGAATGACGGTCTTCGCGCCTTCTCCGGTGAAGCCGCCGCGGATGCCGTGCACCTCCAGGGTGGGGCGCGCCCAGGTGCGCTCGAACACGGAGAAGCCGGGTTCGCCGGTGAGCTCGGGGGCGCCGATTTCTTTTTCGAGGTATTCCTTTTCGTCGAACGGCAGGCGGGCCCAGGCTTCCTTTTCAGCCGGCGCGGGTTCGCGCACGCGATCGTAGAAGCCGGGGATGAGGATGTGGCCATCGCGGTTCTTGAGCGCGGTGAGAATTTCGGCGATGGCCATCAGCGGGTTGGGCGCGACGCCGCCGTAGACGCCCGAGTGGAGATCCTGGCGCGCGCCCTCGACGTGGAGCTCGCCGTAGACGATGCCGCGCAGGCCGGTGCAGATGGACGGCAGTCCGGGTGCGAACATTTCGCTGTCGCAGATGACGGCCGCGTCGGCGGCGAGCCGGGGCGGCTTTTCGGCGACATATCTGGCGATGGACTCGCCGCCTGATTCTTCCTCGCCCTCGATGAGGAAGCGGACGTTGACCGGGAGCCGCCCGTCGCGGCGCATCAGCCTTTCAACAGCCTTGACGAGGATCCACGTCTGGCCCTTGTCGTCGGTGGCGCCGCGGGCGTAGAGATTGCCGTTGCGGATCTGCGGCTCAAAGGGCGGCGAGATCCACTCTTCGAGCGGATCGGCGGGCTGGACGTCGTAGTGGCCATAGAGGAGAAGCGTCGGTTTACCGGGCGCGCCGAGCCATTCGGCGTAGACCATCGGATGTCCGCCGCGGTCGACGAGCGCCGTGTCTGTCATGCCCGCCCGCTCGAGCGCGTTCCTGACGAAGGCGGCAGCGCGCTCCATGTCGGGCCGGTGCTCGGGCAGCGTGCTGATGCTCGGGATGCGGAGCCACTCGATCAATTCGTCGAGGGCCTGTTTGCTGAAGCTTTCGAAATCGGTCATGAATCCAACTTTCCTGTGGAGACGCCTGTTCGCGCTCCACCCGAGACTTGACGCCCGCGCCGTGTTTCGGGGCCGGGCGTTCCGTTTCGAGGATAGCGGTTCCAGAACTCGCATGCACAGCAACGCACTGATCCGTGAAAAGAGCCCGTATCTGCTTCAACACGCGCACAACCCGGTGGACTGGCTCCCCTGGGGCGAGGCGGCCTTTGCGCGGGCCCGGGCCGAAGACCGGCCGATTTTTCTATCCATCGGTTATTCCACCTGCCACTGGTGCCATGTGATGGAGCGCGAGTCGTTCGAAAACGAGGAGATCGCGGCGCTGCTGAACCGCCATTTCGTGCCGGTGAAGGTGGACCGCGAGGAGCGGCCCGACGTGGACCGGATCTACATGACCTTCGTGCAGGCGACCACGGGCAGCGGCGGGTGGCCGCTGAGCGTTTGGCTGACCCCGGAGTTGCGCCCGTTTTATGGGGGGACGTATTTTCCGCCGGAGACACGCTGGGGGCGACCTGGTTTCCGGCAGGTTCTCGAACAAATTGCGCTGGCCTGGCAGACGAATCGTGCCAAAATTCTGGAGGCAGGCGCGCGAATTCAAGAGGAAATTGAGAGCGCCATTCGGCTGGAATCGCATGGCAGAATGCCGGCAGGCAGCGCATTGGAGACCGGATTTCTGCATTTCCGCCGGGCTTATGATTCCGTCCACGGAGGCTTTGGCGGCGCGCCGAAATTTCCGCGGCCGGCGACGCTGCACTTCCTGCTCCGTTACTGGAAGCGGACGGGCCAGGCGGAAGCGCTGGAGATGACGCTGCACACGCTGCGGGCGATGCGCCGGGGCGGCATCTACGACCAGCTCGGCGGCGGCTTCCACCGGTATGCGGTGGACGAGCGGTGGTTCGTGCCGCATTTCGAGAAGATGCTCTACGACCAGGCGCAGCTTGCGGTTGCCTACATCGAGGCAGACCGGGCCGCGCCATCGCGGACGCCAGACCGATTTGCGCAGACGGCGCAGGAGATCTGCGAGTACGTGCTGCGCGACATGACGCACCCGGAAGGCGGATTTTATTCGGCCGAGGACGCCGACAGCGAGGATCCGGACCGTCCGGGGCACAAGGGCGAGGGCGCGTTTTATCTCTGGCGCTGGTCGGAAATGGAGGACCTGCTCCGGGAGAATGTCCCGCTGTTTGCGGCCTGTTACGGGTGCCGCGCGGAGGGCAATGTCGAGCATGATCCGCACGGAGAGTTTGCGGGCAGGAACATCCTGTGGCTGGCCCGGCCGGAGCTCGAACAGGACGCGGCCGTGGCGATGTGCCGCGGGGCGCTCTCGCGGGCGCGGGCGCGGCGGCCGAGGCCGCATCTCGACGACAAGATTCTGGCCTCATGGAACGGGCTGATGATCAGCGCCCTGGCGCGCGTGGGCGCGGCCACCGGCGAGCCGCGATACCTGGAGGCGGCGCGGCGCGCGTTCGCGTTTCTGGAAAAGACGCTGATCGGGCCGGACGGGCGGATTCTAAGGCGGTGGCGCGAGGGCGAGGCGGCGATCGAAGGGATGCTGGACGACTACGCGGCCGTGGTGCTGGCGGCGCTGGACCTGCATCAGGCGACGTTTGAGGACGGGCTGGAGGAGACCGCGAAGCGGGTGGCGCGGGCGATGGTGGAGCGGTTTGAGGACGCGGATGGAGGCGGCTTTTATGTCGCGCCCGCGGGCAGTGCCGACCTGCTCGTCCCGATGAAAGACGATTACGACGGCGCTGAGCCGTCGGGCAATTCGCTGGCGGTGGAGGCGCTGGTGCGGCTGGCGCGGCTCGCCGGCGACGAAAGTTTTCTCGCGCCGGCGCGGCGGACGCTGGAGGCGTTTGCCGAACGGCTGGAACAGCAGCCCACGGCGCTTCCGCGGATGCTGTCGGCGCTGATGCTTTTCGAGGCGCCGCCGGTGGAGATCGAGTTCGGCGGCCCGGCGGCAGAGATGGTGCGGGAGCTGCACCGGCACTTTGAACCGTTCGCCACGGCGAAGTGGAATGACCGCACCGGCCGGCCGCGGGCGGTGGTCTGCACGGACTTCGTCTGCAAGCCGCCGGCCGGGTCAGTGGACGAGCTGCGCGCCCTGTTACACTGGGCGTGAACCGTACGAAATCACCCGCAAAGGAGGACCGATGGCACGGACAACGACATTCAAGGGGATGCCGCTCGAGCTGGTGGGGCCGGAGCTGAAAGCGGGCGACAAGGCGCCGGACTTTCAGGCGGTCGACAGGTCGATGCAGCCGGTGACGCTGGCCTCGACGGGCAAGGGGATCCGCGTTTTCAGCGTCGTGCCCTCGCTGGACACGCCGGTCTGCGACGCGCAGACAAAGCGCTTCAACGACGAAGCGGCCAGGTTCCCGCAGGTAAGTTTCTACACGATCAGCATGGATCTGCCGTTTGCGCAGAACCGCTGGTGCACGAGCTTCGGCGCCGATCATGTGAAGATGATCAGCGACCACAAATACGCGAGTTTCGGCGAAAATTATGGCACGCTGATCCGGGACTGGCGGATTGAAAGCCGCGCCATTTTTGTGCTGGACGGCAACGATATTCTGCAATATGTGGAATATGTGCCGGAGGTGGCGCAGCACCCCGATTACGAGGCGGTGCTGGCGAAGCTGAAAGAACTGGCGGGCTGATCAGTCCGCCAGGCGGCGGTAGCCGCCGGCGAAATAGACGAGGGGGCGGCCCTCGCGGACCCGGGCATGCTGCACGAGTCCGAAGAAAACGGTGTGGTCGCCCGCATCCATTCTTTTCCACGTTTCGCACTCGAGCACGGCGAGCGCACCTTCGAGAACGGGCGCTCCGGTGGCGCCGGGCGACCAGAGCAGCCCTTCGAAGCGGGCCGGATGCGAGGAGGCGAAGCGTTCGGAGAGCTCGCGCTGCGTCTCGTCGAGGAAATTCAGGGCAAAATGCGGGGCCGTGGAAAACGGCCCGTGCGTGGCGGCGCGGTGGCCGATGCAGATGAGCACCAGCGGCGGGTGCAGCGAGACGGACGTGAATGAGTTGACGGTGAGGCCGTGCGGCTTGCCGTCGCGCCCCATGACGGTGGCCACGGCGACACCGGTGGCAAAGGCGCCGCAGGCGCGGCGGAAGAGGGCCGGCGTGAGGGCGGCATTCTTCTGGTGCGAGCTTGACAAGGCTAAAAACCTAATCCTATCATATGGTTTGCAATGGGGCGGAGGCGCCCCGCGGCCGATACTCTCCCGACAGGAGGCGCACTTGATCAAGCTGGATATCGTCAACGAGGTCGTCAACCGCACGGGCATCACGAAGACGAAGGCGGAAATGGCCGTGGAAACCGTGTTCGAATCGATGAAGCGCGCCCTGGCCCAGGGAGAGCGCATCGAGCTGCGCGGTTTCGGCATCTTCACGGTGCGCCCGCGCAAGACGGGCATCGGCCGCAATCCGCGCACCGGCGAAGAGGTCGCCATCCCGCCCGGCAAGGCCGTCCGCTTCAAGCCCGGCAAGGAATTGCAGTCACTCGACTGAGGCGGCATCCGGCTTCCCGTGTATCCGCGGCCTGAAGACGCGCGCCCGTATTCTGAGCCCTTCTGGGCGCCGCCTTCGCTGGCACGGACGCTGCTGGGCCAACCACGGCTCTGGCTGCATATTCTGCTGTTTGCGGCGACACTGTTCACGACGACGGCCCTCGGTGCGCGTCTGCATTACAACTTCACGCACCAGCTTCCTCCGTTTGATCTGGAGCAGGATCTGAGCGCGTTCACGGACGCCATGCGCGAGCCGCGCCTGCTGGTGGACGGGCTGCCGTACGCGCTGGCGCTGATGCTGGTGCTGCTGGCGCACGAGGCCGGCCACTGGCTGGCCTGCTACTACCACGACATTGACGCGAGCCTGCCGTACTTTCTGCCGGCGCCGACCTTCATCGGCACCTTTGGCGCGTTCATCCGCTTCCGCTCGGCGGTGAAGAGCCGTCGGGAGCTGTTCGATGTGGGGGTGGCGGGGCCGCTGGCCGGGTTTCTGTTCGTGATTCCGGTGCTCGGCGTCGGCATGGCGCTGTCGCAGGTGGCGCCGGGCATCGGGCAGCAGAGCGAGATCCAGTTCGGCTCGCCGCTGCTGGTGCGGCTGCTGGAGATGTGGCTGTTTCCGGGCGTGCCATCAGAGGACATTTATCTGCATCCGGTGGCGCGGGCGGCGTGGGTGGGGCTGCTGGCGACGTCGCTGAATCTGCTTCCGATCGGGCAGCTTGACGGCGGCCACATCGTGTATGCGTGCTTCGGCGAGAGGCACCGCGCCATCTCGACGGCGGCGATCGGCGCGATGGCACTGCTCGGGTTCGTCTACTGGCCGTGGTGGGTGTGGGCGGCGGTGCTGTTCTTCATCGGGCGGCGTCACTTTCATGTGTACGACGTCGCTCCGCTCGGGCCAGGGCGGCAGCGCGTGTTCGCTCTCACGGTGGTGATCTTCGCGCTGAGCTTCATTCCGGCGCCCGTTCTGTACAATAACGGGCAGGGTTGGCTGCCCTGACAGCCGGCATGAAGATTTCGGCCACGATCATCACGTTCAATGAAGAACGCAACGTGCCGCGGGCCATTGAAAGCCTGCGCTGTTGCGATGAAATTCTCGTGGTCGACTCCGGCTCGACGGACCGCACGGTGGAAATCGCGCGGCGGTTCGGGGCGCGTGTGATCGAGGCCGGCTGGCGCGGCTATGCCGGGCAGAAGAATTTCGCCTCCGAACAGGCGTCGCATGACTGGATTCTTTCGATCGACGCCGACGAGGCGCTGAGCGAGGACCTGGAAGCCGAGATCTGGCAGCTCAAGAAGAACGGGCCGCGGTACGACGCCTACACCGTGCCCAGGCTGGCGCAGTATCTCGGCAAATGGATCCTGTATTCCGGCTGGTATCCGGACCGCAAGATCCGGCTGTTCGACCGGCGCAAGGCGCGGTGGGTGGGCGACTACGTGCATGAGTCGGTGGTCTGCGACGGGCGCGTCGGCCACCTACAGGGCAACCTGCTGCATTTCACCTGCGGGTCGCTGAGCGAGCACCTGAAGACGATGGACCGCTACACGACGCTGGCGGCCGAGGAGCTGGCGGCGCGCGGGGCCCGGATCGGCTACCGGCATCTGCTGGCGGAGCCGGCGTGGACATTTTTCCGCACTTATGTACTGAAGCGGGGCTTCCTGGACGGCGTGGAGGGCCTGGCCATCGCTTACATGGCGGCGCTGTATACGTTTCTCAAGTACGCCAAGGCGCGGTTCATGAACCCGGGCAGGTGAGCCGATGCGGGTGCTGCACCTGGACTGGGGCCGGTGGATGCGGGGCGGGCAGCGCCAGGCGCTGCGGCTGGCGGCGGCGTTGCAGGCGATGGGCGTGGAATGCCTGCTGGCCGCGCCGCCAGGCGCGGCGCTGCTCGAGGTGGCGCGGCGCGAAGGAGTGCCGGCGGAGCCGTTGCGGCCGCTTGGGCTGCGCCGGCTGGCGGAGCGGTTTGACCTGCTGCATTGCCACGACGCGCGCTCGCACACGGTGGCGGCGCTGGCAGCGCCGCGGCCGTTCGTGGTGAGCCGACGGGTGGACTTTCCGGTGAAGACTCACCTGTTTTCGCGATGGAAATACGCGCGGGCGGCGCTCTATCTGGCGGTGAGCGAGGCCGCGCGGAAGCGGCTCATCGAGGCGGGCGTCGCGCCGCAAAAAGTGACCGTGGTTCCGGACGGCGTGCCGCTGCCGACACAGATGAGCACGCTGGACGGCGGCATCGTGGCGCCGCTGTCTGCCGATCCGCGCAAGGGCGCGGCGCTGGTGCGCCGCGCGGGCGTGGCGGTGCGTTTTTCGGACGATCTTGAGCGGGACCTGCCGCGGGCGCGGGCGCTGGTCTATATCAGCGAGAGCGAAGGGCTGGGCTCGGCAGCGCTGCTGGCGCTGGCGCACGGCGTGCCGGTGATCGCCTCGCGCGTGGGCGGGCTGCCGGAGATTGTTGTCGACGGCGTCACAGGGATTCTTGTGGACAACGACCCGGCCGAGATCGCCGCGGCGGTGGTGCGACTGGCTGAAGATCGCGCACTGGCGGCGCGGCTGGGCGCGACCGGGCGTCAGATGGTGGAGGAGCGGTTTACAATCGAACGAATGGCCGCCGCCACGCTGGAAGCCTACCGCAGGGTACTCTCATGAACGACTTGCTTGCCTCAAGCATTCTCGCCGGCCTGTTCGGACTGATCATTGGCAGCTTTCTGAACGTGTGCATCAGCCGGCTGCCGCACGATTTTTCGGTGGTCACGCCGGGATCGTACTGTCCGCGGTGCGGCGCGCCGATTGCGTGGTATGACAACATTCCGCTACTCAGCTTTCTGCTGCTCATGGGGCGCTGCCGTCACTGCCGTGCGCCGATTGCGTTCCGGTATCCGCTGGTGGAGTTCTCCACGGGCCTGCTGTTTTTCTGGGCATGGTGGCGGACGGGCGGCGGGTGGGCCGGCGTGAAGTGGTGCCTGTTTGCGGCGATCCTGGTGGAGCTGATCTTCTCCGACGCGGAGACGCGCATCCTGCCGGACGAGTTCACCGTGGGCGGCCTGTTTGCCGGACTGGCGCTGGCGCCGGTGGCACCGGTGCCGGAGGGACTGATTGCGTGGTTGTGGCGGATGCGCGTGCCGGAGTCGACGCCGGCGCTCGAGTCCTTCATGCATGCGTTGATCTCGGCAGGGCTGCTTTCGGGCGGGCTGTGGCTGATGGGCCTGGCATACGAAAGGATCCGCCATCGGGAAGGGCTGGGGCTGGGCGACGTGAAGATGACGGCAATGCTCGGGGCATTTCTGGGATTCGAGACGGCGCTGCTGGCGATGCTGGCCGGGTCGCTGCTGGGCAGCGTGCTGGGGCTGTTGTGGATCCGGATCCGCGGAGCCGAAATGTCCACCTACGAGCTGCCGTTCGGATCGTTTCTGGGCGTGGGTGCGCTGATCGCGGCGGCGACGCGGCTCTGATGAGGGCCTGACCTGCGGGGCTGCGCTAAGATGGTAGTCAATCCCGGATGAAAGAGCTTTTCGCCATCCTGCCGCCCGGCGGCCGCGAGTATGAAGTGGCCCGGTCGCTCGACCCGGCGCGTCTGCCCGCGCACGTCGGCATCATCATGGACGGCAACGGGCGATGGGCGCGCCGCCGCAGCCTGCCGCGCGTGGCTGGGCACCGCGCGGGCGTGGAACCGGTGCGGATGGCGGTGGAGACGTGCGCGCGGCTGGGGATCCACAGCCTGACGCTGTACGCTTTTTCGGCGGAGAACTGGAAGCGGCCGCGAGCGGAGGTGGAAACCCTGTGGCGGCTGCTCGACTACTATCTGGGCCGAGAAGTGGCACAGTTGATGGAGAACAACATCCAGTTACGCGCCATTGGCCGGATCCACGGGCTGCCGAAAGAAGTGCGCCGCCAGCTGGAGGCCGCCATGGAAGCGACCGCCGGCAATACCGGGCTCATCCTGAACCTCGCCATCAATTACAGCGGGCGGGCCGAAATCGTCGACGCCATCAATGCGCTGATTGAGGAAGCGCGGCGGGAGGGCACGCTCGACCGGCTGGTGGTGGACGAAGAGCTGGTGGCGTCGCATCTGGCCACGGCCGGCCAGCCGGACGTGGATCTGCTGATCCGGACGTCGGGTGAACTTCGCGTATCCAATTTTCTCCTCTGGCAGATCGCCTATGCCGAGCTCTATGTGACCCCCACTCTCTGGCCCGATTTTGACCGGCTCGCCCTGCTCGAGGCCATTGCCGCCTACCAGAAGCGGGACCGCCGCTTCGGCGGCATTGAGACGGTGCGCGGGGCAGCCGTCGAGCAGACTTCCCTGATTGGCGCGCCGGGGCCCGCTGCCTGATGAAGCGACTGCTGACCGGGCTGGTCCTGACGCCCTTTTTCTTTTACATTGTCGTTTTCGCTCCGGACTGGGCGTTTCTTCTCACACTGGCTGCCGTCGGCCTGGTCTGCTATTACGAATTTCTGGGCATCGCGGCGCGGCACCTGCCGGATTTTGATTACGATCCGCGGAAAAATCCCGCCGGATATCTGGCGGGCCTGCTGTTACTGTTTCTTCCCGGAAGCGAAGTTCTCACAATTGTTCTTTTCGCATTTCTCATGTGGATTTTCGCTCTCCGGGCGAAAAATCTGGCCCATATTCTTCCGTTCGCGGCGATGGCGACCTTTGGCATCGTGTATGTCTTCGGCTCCTGGAAGTGCGGCCTTTCGCTGCGGCTGATGAACCCGTGGTGGATGCTGTTCGCCACCGCGATCAACTGGGTGGGAGACACATTCGCCTATTACGGAGGCAGGAATTTCGGGCGCCGGAAACTTGCGCCGGTGCTGAGCCCGGGCAAGACATGGGCCGGCGCAATTCTCTCGGTTGCGGGCACGCTGGCGCTGGGCCTGTGGTTCCTGCACTGGAAGTTTCCGCAGGTGACGCTCTGGCAGGGGGCGGCGCTGTGCCTGCTGGCGAACGTGAGCGGGCAGGCGGGCGACCTGTGCGAGTCCGCCATCAAGCGCGGCGCGGGCGTCAAGGACAGCGGCAATTCCCTGCCCGGCCACGGCGGCTGGCTGGACCGCGTGGATTCGAGCCTTTTCTCCGTGCCGGTAGTCTACTGGCTGCTGCATTCGGGCTGGATCCAGCCCTGAGCGCGGCCCAGCGAAATGCCCGCCGCGGGAGGCTGGGTGTGATTCCAGGTGTCCCTGGGGTACGAGTCACGAGGGCTCCACGATCTGATGGACGCGTTGGCGCGGCAGGCGGGACTGGACCTCGCCCGAGGGGCGCTTCTGAGCCGCGACTGGAGCCAGCCCGCCGGGGCGGGCGGAAGAAGCACACGCCGTTCCGGCACGCCTTCAGGCCTCGCCTCCGACCGCTCGTTCTCGCAGCGTTGCGCGCTGCTTCACTCGCGGCTCGGCAGAGCACAATTTTCAGGGAAGGCTCATCGCCGCAGATCCAGATGGGACTGCAACGCAGAGGTGCGTCTGGCGCCGCCCGCTGACAAATCCGGAGACAATGCCGACGGCCGCGCGCGGCTTTGGTGCACGGCCCGAGGCAGCGGTCGAGTGGAAGAGGGGGAAACACTAAATCAGATACACGAGTCAGGTTTGAATGCTGGTGGACATTAAAGTGCGTCCACCCTGCATTTTCCTGTTGACGACTATCAGGTCTGAAATGCAATAATGGGATCAAACATAAGTCGTCATCGACTTGATTGCATCCCCGCGAGGAGGCCCAGCTCCTCGCAAGCCCCTCTGACAGGAGGCCGTGCGGTGCCCAGCCACACGGCCTCATCGCTTTTTGGATCCCTTTCTCCCTACCAGCAGCCAACTGGCTGTGGATTGTCACCCAATGTTCACACTGTGGGGCGCAATGTCACCCAGTCCCGGGTGGGGGCACTGGAGCCGAGCGACCGCAAACCATTGCAAGTCCATGCCAACAAGTTTGGCACGCCGGGTGCAACTGAGTATGGCAACAAGCAGTCGTCATCGACTCAAACATCCCTCGAGGTGACCCAGCACCTCGTGAAGCCCCTCTACTGACGAAGGCCCTGCGGCTCCCCGCCACAGGGCCTTCCCTCCTTTTGGGCGCACCTTCTGGAGGCTCTGGAAAACGAAGTGCCGGCTGTGCTGGGGAGAACGCGATGCCCTGCCCTGCCGGCCGCGCTGCCCCCCCGCAGCCTGCCCTGGGTCTGGCCGGCGCTTCCGCCCCGCCGACGACGGCGCTGGGCGACCGCAACGGCCATCTGCCGGGGACCTACGATCCGGCGAAGAGCCAGACCCGGCACCGGATGGGTGAGCTGCGCGACCGGCACGAGGCGCTGGCCGGGCCGATCGTGGGCAGCCGCTGAAGCGACGCTAGGCCGGACGCACTTCATAGACGCCGTTGACCGCAGTCTCAAACACGGTCAGGCCGTCCTGCTGACGGAGCGCGACCGGGCGCCCGTTGCGGGTGATGCGAAGGGGGCCGCTCCAGCGCAACCGCACGGGATTGCCGCGCAAGGACCGGATGCGCGCCACGCGAAGCCGGCCGTCCTGCCATTCCATGGAGACCTCGAAAGCGCCGCGGGCGCGCAGGCCCTCGACGCGGCCCGTGTGCCAGGCTTGGGGCAGCGCCGGAAGAAGCCGCAGCTCGCCCAGATGGCTCTGGAGGAGCATCTCGGCGATGCCGGCCGTGCCGCCGAAGTTGCCGTCGATCTGGAAGGGCGGGTGGGTGTCAAACAGGTTTTTCAGCGTGCATGACCCGATGAGGGTGCGCCACAGACGGTACGCCCGCTCGCCGTCGCCGAGCCTCGCCCAGAAATTCATCTTCCAGGCCGTGGACCAGCCGGTGGAGCGGTCGCCGCGCGCTTCCAGCGTGCGGCGCGCGGCGGCGGCAAGCTCTGGCGTGCGGTGGATGTCGATCAACTCGGCCGGGTGCAGCGTGTAGAGGTGCGAGACGTGGCGGTGCTGCGGCTCGGGCTCTTCGTAGTCTTCAATCCACTCCATCAGGCGGCCGGTTCGGGGACTGATGCGCAGGTCGGGCAGCCGCGCGGCGGCCGTCAGGCACTGCTGGCGGAAGCCGGCGTCACGGCCCAGCGTCTCGGCCGCGCGGGCGGTGTTGTGGAGCAGGTCTCGGCAAATGGCGATGTCCATGGTGGCGGCGTAGGTGAACATGGCTTCGGTGCCGTCGGCCTTGCGAAAGCGGTTTTCGGGCGAGTGCGACGGCGCAGTGACAAGCCGCCCCGGAACGGCGGTGCCGGGCGGGGCTTCGACGAGAAAATCGAGGACGAATTCGGCCGCGCCTCTCATCAGCGGGTAGCCGCGTTTTTCGAGAAATGCCCGGTCTCCGGTGAACAGATAGTGCTCCCAGGCGTGGCGCGCCAGCCAGGCGGCGCCCATCGGCCACACGCCCCAGATGCCGTCGGCGGGCGCGGTGTAGCCGAATGGATCGGTGAGATGATGGACCACCCAGCCGCGCGCGCCGTACATGACGCGCGCCGTGCGCGAGCCCGGCCCGGTGAGCATCTGCATGAAGTCAAACAGCGGCTGCTCGCACTCGGCCAGGTTGGCGACGCAGGCGGGCCAGTAGTTCATCTGGAGGTTGATGTTGGTGTGGAAGTCCGAATTCCAGGGCGCCTTCATGTGCTCGTTCCAAATGCCCTGGAGATTGGCGGGCAGGCATCCGGGCCTCGAACTGGCCAGCAGGAGGTAGCGGCCATACTGGAAATACAGCGCGGCGAGGCCTTCGTCGGCCTGTCCCTGCTGGACGAGCGCCAGCCGCTCGTCGGTGGGCAGGGCTTCGGCGGCCGGGTCGGCGGGCAGCTCCAGGCGGACGCGCGAGAGGAAGACGCGGTGGTCGCCTTGGTGGCGTTTTTGCAGCTCCGCGAACGGGCGGCGCGCCTGGCGGATCGTTTCGGCGACCTGCGCGGCCGGCGCGCGGCCGCGGTAGTCTGTGGCTGCGGCCAGCCGCAACACGGCCTCGGTGGCGCCGGTGAAGATGAGCTCCTGGCCCTGGAGGGAGACGCTGCCGCCGCGGGCTTCGGCTTCCAGCCGCGCCTCGAACTGCATCCCTTCCCCGTTGACGCGGCCCCGCAGGATGAGCGTGTCCGTGCGCGCGGGATCCGGCGCGGTGATGGCGTGTTCGCCGCGGGTGAGACGGACGCGTGCAGTGAAGGGGCGCTCCCCGGCGACGCGCACGACGAGCACGTCGTCCGGGGCGGAGGCGAAGATTTCGCGGCGCAAGAGCGCGCCGCCGGAACGGAATTCAGTGACGGCCACGGCCGATTCGAGATCGAGCCAGCGGCGGTAGTTCTCCGCCTCGGTGATTCCTTCCAGTTCGATCCATAGATCCCCGAGCGGCTGATAGGATTCGACGTGCGGCGGGATGCCGAGCATCGTCTTTTCGGCGAGTTTCGTCGCCTCCAGCTCCCTGCCTTCGAACAGCAGCCGCCGCACTTCGGGTAATGCCTTCAGCGCGGCGGGATTGTTGGGGTCGCGCGGGCCTCCGGCCCAGATGGTCTCTTCGTTGAGCTGAAGACGTTCGAGCTCGATGCCGCCGAAAACCATCGCTCCCAGGCGTCCGTTGCCCACAGGCAGCGCCTCGTCCCATTGGGAAGCCGGGCGGCGGTACCAGAGTTTGAGCGGCGGCTGCGGCGGCGGCGCCTCGCCATGAAGGCTCGCTTTCCAGGAAAACGCCGACTGCCGGCTGCGCTGCCGGGCCAGGGCCGCGCCTGTCCACGCGGCCAGCCAGGTTCTTCTGGTGATGATCACTGCGTTGCTCCTGCGGGATGATTCCAGTCCACAATATCGCGTTGCCGGGCCGGCCGCGATGCGGCGGGATGCTACAAATCCTGCCCATTTTGTTGCACAATACGGCGAGAGCTTCCATGGAGACGCTGACACCGGCGTGGGTTGCGATGGGCGAGTCGCTGCTGATCGGGCTGATTGTCGGCATCGAGCGCGAATCCGACAGGGAGGAGCGCCACGCCGGGCTGCGGGATTTCGTCAGCATCGGGCTGGCCGGCGGGCTGTGCGGGATCCTCGAGCAGCCGTGGCTGACGGCAGCGGCGCTGGCGGCCCTGACGGCGATGCTGGTGATCTTCCGCATGCAGAATCCGCAGCGCACCGGCATCACCACCGAGCTGGCGGCGGTGGTGACTTTCCTGCTCTGCGTGCTGGCCGCCTCGCGCGGGCTGGCCTACGGAGCGCCGCTGGCGATTGCCATCACGGTGGTGCTGGCGCTGTTTCTCGACGCGCGCGAGCCGCTGCGGCGGCTGGCGCGGGAAACGCTCAGCGAGCAGGAATACTGGGACACGCTGCGCTTTCTGGCGGTGATTTTCGTGATTCTTCCCATCCTTCCGGATCACGACTACGGCCCCTATGGCGGCTTCAATCCGTACCGGACCTGGGTCTTCGTGATCCTGGTGAGCGGGATCAATTTCCTCGGATATTTTTTCCAGAAATTTCTGGGCTCGCGCCGCAGCCTCCCGCTGACGGCCGTTGTCGGCGGCCTCGGCTCGTCCACGGCATCGACGCTCGCCTTCGCGCGGCTGGCCGCTTCGCAGCCGGAAGCGGCCCGACACTGGGCCTGCGCCGCGGTGCTGGCCAATGTGGTGCTGAACGCGCGCGTGGCCGTCATCCTCTGGCTGGCAGGCCGAGAGCTGCTCGCAGCGGCGCTGCCGGTGCTGGCGGCGATGACGCTGGCCGGGCTCGCATGGGCGTGGCGGCTGCGGCCCGCGGCCGGCCGCGGTTCCGCCGTGGAGCCGATGTTGCGGCTGGGCAACCCCCTGCGCCTGGTGGCCGCCATTCAGTTCGGGCTGCTGTTTGCCGCGGTGCGCTTCCTGGCCCGTGCGGCCGACGCGCTCTACGGAAGCTCCGGCGTGCTGGCCAGCAGCGCCGCCGGCGGCTCGGTGGACGTCGACGCGATCATATTCTCCGTAGCCGGCCTGTTCCGCGAGGGCCACGTTCCGGGGAGCATGGCCATCACGGCGATTCTGGTAGCGATGGGAGCCAACGCGGCGGTCAAGACGGCGCTGGCCTGGCGCCATGCGGGGGCCCGGTTCACCCGTCAGGTGGCCATCGGCTTCGTGCTGATGTTCAGCGCGGCGGCTGTCTGGACAATAGCGCGGGCCTGAAACGCTCCAGCCGGCGGAAAAACGCCCTGGCCTTCTCGATGTCTTCGGCAATCTGCGCGCGCAACCGGGCGGCGGAATGAAATTTCATTTCCGGCCGCAGACGGCGGAGAAACTCCAAGCGAATTCTCTTGGGAGAAGGCGGATAAAACGGATCCAGAAGATACGTCTCGATGGTCAAATGCCGTCCGTCAAACGTCGGCCTGTATCCGATATTCGTAATGGAATTCCAGCGCCGGTCGGCGTCGAGGTCCTCGGTGCGGGTAATGTAAACGCCGCTCTGCGGCAGCGCGGAGGTGGAGTCTTCCAGCGAAGACGTTTCCAGGTTCAGCGTGGGCACCACTTCGCGCGCGCCGCGGCCCGCACCCCTCACGACGCTGCCAGCGAT
Organism: Bryobacteraceae bacterium; assembly: GCA_026002855.1. NCBI lineage: Bacteria > Pseudomonadati > Acidobacteriota > Terriglobia > Bryobacterales > Bryobacteraceae > Bryobacteraceae bacterium. Next base: position 2,922,537 of record BPGD01000001.1, on the reverse strand, counting down.
GGAGTAGGGCCTCTCAAGCAGCCGGTTGGCCCGCGATACGTTGCCCTCCGCCAGCAGGCGGCGGATCTCGGAAGAAGAGACACGCACGCCGCGGATTTCCAGCAGCGGCACGATCTCCGCCCGCACCCCGTGCCGCTCCGCCAGCTGGATGAGGTCTTCGGTGCCGCCCGACTGGCGGTATCCGAAACGGAAGTTCGCGCCGACGACCACCGCCTTTGCGCCGAGGTCTTCGACGAGCACGCGCCGGAAGAACTCCTCTGGGGACAGGTGCGAGATCGACTCGTCGAAGGGCATGATCAGGACCTGTTCGATGCCTTCGGCGGCCATCAGCGCGCACCGCTCGTCGGGAGTCGACAGCAGCCTGGGGATCCGCTCCGGTGCTACGACGGTGGCGGGGTGGGGATGGAACGTAAGCGCCGAGGGCTTGACGCCCAGCTCGCGCGCCAGCCGCACGGTGCGCCGCATCAGTTCGCGGTGGCCGGCATGCACGCCATCGAAGTTGCCGATGGTGACGGCTGAAGGCGGGAACCCCTGCCGGGCCTCCTCGAGCGAGCGGAAGATGCGGAGGCGGGACATGGGCGCTTCAGACCTCCAGTTCCAGCTCCAGCCCGTCGTAGGCAAGGTAGACTCCCTCCGGCAGCAGGCTCTGCGCCCGGGCGTGGTCGAGGTCGTGGGAGATGTGCGTGAAGTAGGCCGCCTTCGGCCGCAGCCGCTCGACGGTGCGAAGACTGGCCTGGACGGTGGAGTGGGTGGGATGCGGCTTGTAGCGGAGCGCATCGAGGAAAATCGTCTCCACGCCTTCGAGCAGACGGAGCGATTCTTCAGGAATTTCGCTGTGATCGGTGAGATAGGCGTGATTGCCAAAGCGGAAGCCGTGGCAATCCCCGCTGCCGTGCTTCAGCGGAATCGGCTGGAATTCAATGCCCTGGACGATGATGGGTTCGTCGGGAAAAACGTGCGTTTCGATTTTTGGTCGCGAGGATTCGCTGGGCCCGTCGTGAAATATGTAGCTGAAAATCCTGCGGATGACTTCAAGCGTGTGCGCCGACGCATAGACGGGAATCGGCCCGCGCTGATGGAAATTGAAAGGCCGCAGGTCGTCGAGGCCCAGCACATGGTCAGCGTGGGCGTGGGTGAACAGCACCGCGTCCACTTTCCGGATGCCGTAGGCAAGCGCCTGCTGGCGGAAGTCCGGCCCGGTGTCGATGACCACCGTGCAGCCGTCCCAGCGGAGGCACACCGAGGGGCGGAGCCGGCGGTTGCGCGGATCGTCCGAGCGGCAGACCGCACAGTCGCAGCCAATGGTGGGCACGCCGACGCTGGTGCCCGAGCCGAGCACGGTGAGCCGAACCCTGCGGGGCTCAGCCATGGGACGCGCCCGTTTCGGCGGCCTTTTTCTGCATCATCTCGAAGACGTGCAGGTAGCGGAAGCGGAGCTCGGTCACCGTGTTGTCGAGCAGGCGCTGCTCTTCCAGCGTCAGGTTGCCTTTGGTCTTTTCCTGGAGCATCGCCAGCATGTCGATGAAGTGGCGGGCCAGCCGCAGGTCGGGCGCGCCTTCCGCGCCGCCTTCCTTCGGCTCGTGCAGGTGCGCTTCGGCCTGCATGCGCAGGCTCACCACCAGAATGTCAAACGAGGGAGGAGGCAGAGGAACGTCACGCTCGCTCATCAATTTCCATTGTATTCGGGCCAGCCGGCGCCGCCTCGCGCGCCACGGGGGCCGGAGCAGGGGCGCTCAGTAGCGCGTGGGCGGAAAATCCGTCTTCAGATAGGCGGGCGCGGCGGGCAGCTCGGGCAGGAGTTCGTCGAGTGAGCCGATGGCTTCGGGCGAATCCGGGCTGATCTTCTGGCCTTTGCGCTGCTGCTTGCGGGCTTCTTTTTCCTGCCGGCGTTCGAGGCGTTGCGCCTCGCGCTGGCGCTTGTTGAAAGTGGATTTGGATCGGTGCGCCAAAGAGGTTCTCCTTTCCGCGGGAGCCGGCGGCGCACGCCGGCTCCCTCGTTCGGCGCCGCTTACCAGCGGCTGGGACGGCGCTGGCGGAACGAGCCGCCGCCGTTGCCGGCGCCGCGGCCATTTTCGCGCGGCCGCGCCTCGTTCACGTTCAGCGAGCGCCCGTTCACCGAGGCGCCATTCAGCGCTTCGATCGCCCGGTCCGCTTCCGTAGAATCGGCCATTTCGACGAAGGCGAAGCCGCGGCTGCGCCCCGTGTCACGGTCGGTGATGATCTGCACACGGTCAACCGTGCCATATTCCTCAAACCAGGAACGCACGGCTGCCTCCGTGGCCCCAAAATCCAGGTTGCCAACAAAAATGTTCTTCAAGTGTTTTCTTCTTTCTGAATTTGACGGCAGGCTCTACTCGGCGGGAAAACTCTCGGACCGGTCTAGCGGAGCGATCAAATACCCCTTGAGTGTAGCACACGCCCGGCATGTCCGCACCTGTTTTTTTCGTGCCCTTGCAACCTTGCCGGCCGATCTGCTAGGTAAGATAGGAAGTCGGCCTGCCACCGCCGGCCGTCCCCGGCGAGCCGGTTCTGCGGCAAGACTATGAAAAAGCAAGCAAAATCCAGCAAGGATGTCCGTCAGGCCGCTTCGGCAAAGGGGTCCAGCGCGCCATTGTCGCAGCAGGAGGCATTTTCTGAAGCGATGCGCGCCTTCTGGGCAGGTCAGTACGAACAGGCCATCGCCCTGTTCGAGCAGGCCGCCCGGGGCCGCGACATCTCCATTGCCGAATCGGCCAAGATGCACATCCGCATGTGCCAGCGGCGGCTGGAGGCCGCGGGCAGTGCGCCGAAGACGCCGGAGGAGCACTACCTTTACGCCGTCAGCCTGTTGAACGCCCAGCAATACGACCAGGCACGGCCACATCTGGAGCAGGCCGTGGCCGCCGATCCGCGCCCGGACTATCACTACGCGCTGGCTTTGGCCCTGGGCATGCTCGGCAACCTGGAGGGGGCCGCGGCGAGCCTGCGCCACGCCATCGAGGCCGACCCTGGGCTGCGCACGGCGGCGAAGAAAGATCCGGATTTTGCTCCGTTGCTCGAAAATGAGCTGATCCGGGAGACCCTCGCCGGCGGGTAAGCCGGCAGGGAGGAGTTTTTCGTTGCCCCGATTGCCGTTGGGACCGGCTTCCGCGGCGAAGCCGGAAATCGACTGGGTGCATGACCCGCTGCGCATCTTCGCCATTGGCGGGGGCACAGGGCTATCGACGCTGCTGAAAGGGCTGAAGCGGTACGCGCACCAGGCCGGGGCCGCCGCCTTGGAGCCGTATGTCGACATCACCGCCATGGTCACCGTTACCGACGATGGCGGCAGCAGCGGGCGGCTGCGGCGGGAATTCGAAATGCTGCCGCCGGGCGACGTGCGCAACTGCATGGTGGCGCTGTCAGAGGACGAGGCGCTGCTGGCGCGGCTGTTCCAGTACCGGTTTTCCAGCGGCCGCGGGCTGAAGGGACACAGCTTCGGCAACCTGTTTCTCACGGCGCTGACCCAGATCACGGGCGACTTCGCCCGCGCGGTGGAGCTGAGCTCGGCGGTGCTCGCCATCGCCGGCCGCATTTTTCCTTCGACGCGCCAGAACGTCTCACTGCGCGCGCACCTGGCCGACGGGCGCATCGTGGACGGTGAAACGTCGATCAGCCGCTCGGAGGCGCCGATCGCGCGCATCGAACTGGTGCCGCCGGACGTGCGTCCGACACCGGGGATCCTCGATGCCATCGCCCGCGCCGACCTGATCACGCTGGGTCCGGGCAGCCTGTTCACGAGCGTCATTCCCAACCTGCTGGTCCGCGGCGTGGCCGCGGCCATCCGGCGCTCGCCGGCATGGAAGGCGTGCATCGTCAACCTCATGTGGCAGCCCGGCGAAACCCTCGGGATGAGCGCAGCTGACCACATTGAGGCCATCTACCGCCACGCCGGCGGGCCGTTCCTTCAGTTCGCCATTGTCAACACACAGCCGATCGCCCGCGCCCGTCTGGCCCGCTACGCGCGCGCCCGCGCCCGGCAGGTGACCGTGGATCAGGAGAGGCTGGAACAGCTCGGTCTCCAGGTGCTGGAGCTGCCGCTGCTGGCGCGCGGCGAAAAGATCCGCCATGACCCGGAGCGGACGGCCGCGGCGGTGATCGATCTGGCCCTGCACAGCCGCCGCCAGCGTGTGATCCTGGCCAGGCCCGCCCGCCGCCGCGCCTGACCGGCCCGCTACACTGCCAGAAGAGGGCATCGGCCTGCCATGCCAGCAGAAGTCTCCGTCGTGATTCTTGCCGCGGGGCTCGGCACCCGCATGAAGTCTTCGCTCGCCAAGGTTCTCCATTGCGCCGGCGGCCTGCCGCTGATTGAACACGTAATTCGCGCGGCGCGCGCCATTGCGCCGCCGGAGCGCATCGTGGTGGTCACCGGACATCAGGCGGGGCAGGTGGAAGCGGTGGTGTCGCACCACGGCGTGCGGTTTCAGCTCCAGCCGGAGCCGCGGGGCACGGGCCATGCCTTGCAGGTCTGCCGTACGCAGCCGGGGCTGGACTCGGGGCTGCTGGTGGTGCTCTACGGGGACTGCCCGCTGCTGAAGCCGGCCACGCTGCGGCGGCTGGTGGAGGCGCACCAGGCGGGCGGCGCCGCCGCGACGGTGCTGACGGCGCGGCTGGCCGATCCGCGCGGCTATGGGCGCATTCTGCGGGACGAACGCGGCCGCATTGCCGCCATCGTGGAAGAGAAGGACGCAACGGCCGGCCAGCGCGCCGTGGACGAAATCAATTCCGGCATTTATTGTTTTGACGCGGCCGCGCTCTGGCCGCGGCTCGAACGGCTGACGCCGAGCGCGGCCACCGGCGAACTCTACCTGACCGAAGTCATCGCGCTGCTGCGCGCCGACGGGCTGTTTTCGGCGCCGCTGGCAGTGGACGATCCGGGCGAAGTGCTGGGCATCAACACGCGCGTGGAGCTGGCCGAAGCCGACCGCGTGCTGCGGGCGCGGAAGGCGCAGGAGCTGATGCTGGCGGGCACGACGATCGAGCGCCCGGAAACGGTGCTGATCGACATGGACGTGGAGGCCGCGCCGGACACGCATGTCGGGCCGTTCGTGCAGCTACTGGGCCGCACGCGGCTGGGCGTAGGGGCGCGCGTCGGCGCCTGTTCGATCCTGCGCAACGCCGAAATCGGCGAAAACGCCGAAGTTCTGCCCTTCTGCCACGTCGAGGATTCGCGCCTGGAGAGCGCCGCGCGCATCGGACCCTATGCGCGGCTCAGAATGCGTTCCACGGTGGCCGCCGGCGCGCAGATGGGCAACTTCGTCGAGATGAAGAACTCGACGCTGGGGGCGGGCGCCAAGGCCATGCACCTTGCCTATCTGGGAGACGCCACCGTCGGTTCCGGAGCCAACATCGGCGCCGGGACAATCACCTGCAACTATGACGGCTTCCGGAAACACCCGACCACAATCGGCGCCGGGGCCTTCATTGGCAGCAACGCGACGCTGGTGGCGCCGGTGGTGATCGGCGACGGCGCGTTTGTCGCCGCCGCCAGCATCGTCACCAAGGACGTGCCGCCGGACGCGCTCGCCATCGGCCGCGCCCATCAGGTGAACCGCGAGGGCTGGGCCCGCGCGCGCCGCGAAAAGGAAAAGCAGGGCCGGCAATGACGCCGCCCGCGACAGAATCCGGCCGTTCTGTTTGAAACAATCCGCGGCGTACCTGGCCGCTACAGGACGACCACCGGGTGATAGACGTTCGGCATGGCGGCCTCGCCAATGGCCACCAGCTCGCCGCGGCCGTTCACCGCTTTCACGTATTTCGCCCCGCTGGCCCCGCGGAAGGGCGAGACGCGGAAATCGCGCCCCTGGCGGATCTGCGTCTCGGTGATCGAGTCGACGATCTGCGTGGGGAATTCCGGCAGCAGCTCGGCCGCGGGGATCAGCGCCTCGCCGAGCCGGTCCTCCGCGGCCAGGCGCTCCAGCTCCTCGATGGTGTTCGCCTGGGACTCGCCGAACGGGCCGGAAACGGTCCGCCGCAGCGTCTCAAGAAAGGCGCCGCAGCCGAGGATCTGCCCGGCTTCATGGGCAATGGCGCGCAGGTAAGTGCCCGGACTGCAACGCACGCGCAGTTTCAGGCGGCATCCATCAAGCCCGAGGATCTCGATGGAATGCACGGTGACCTCCACGGGCTTGAGCTCGAAGGGGACCTGTTTCCGGGCCAGCTCATAGGCCGGCCTGCCGTGGATTTTCTTGGCCGAGACGGGCGGCGGCGTCTGGAGGAACGTCCCGTGGAAGGGCTTCAGCGCGCGCTCCACGTCTTCCCAGGTGAGCTCCGGCGCCTGGTCTTCGCCCAGCGGCTCGCCGTCGGCGTCGTAGGTCGTAGTGGCGTAGCCGAAGCGGATGACGCCCTCGTAGACCTTCTGGCCCGCGCTGAAAAACTGTGCCAGCCGAGTGGCGCGGTTCAGGAGCAGCGGCAGGACGCCGGTGGCGGGCGGGTCCAGCGTACCCAGGTGTCCCACTTTTCTTGTGCCGGCGATGCGCCGCACCTTGTTCACCACATCGTGCGAGGTCCAGCCGGCGGGCTTGTCGACGACGATGACGCCGTTCAGTGTTTCGTTCATGAGGTGGAGGGCGCCGCGGGGCGTACGCGCCGCGGCGGCGCAAACTTTCATTGTACCCGCGGCGTGCACGCGGAACGCTACACTGGGTTCTGAGTGCAGGAAGAGGTCTCGCTCCAACGACCGTTCGACTCCCGTCTGACGCGCCGGCTTCTGGCCCTCGTCCTGCCCTGGTGGCCCTGGGTGCTGGTGGCGCTCGTGTGCCTGCTGGCGAACTCGGCGATGCAGATTCTATCGCCGCTGCTCGTCAAGATCGCCATTGACCGGTATCTGGCACCGGCGCCCGGCATGACGCTGCCGTGGCTGGAAGAGCGGCTGCCCGCCGAGCCGATTCCGGGCCTGGCTCACATCAGCCTGATCTACTTTGCCATTCTCGCCGCCGGACTGCTGCTGGATTTCTCCCAGCAGCTCATCATGCAGCGGACGGGCCAGCATGCGATGTTCGCGCTGCGGCGGAAGATTCTCGCCCACCTGCACGAGCTGGACCTGCGATTTTTCGACACGAACCCGGTGGGGCGGCTGGTGACGCGCGTGACCAGCGACGTGGACGCGCTGAACGAACTGTTCGCTTCGGGGCTCGTGTCGCTGCTTGGGGACACGCTGGTGCTCGCCTTCATCCTGCTGGCGATGTTCCGCCTCAGCCCGGCGCTCACGCTGCTGATGCTGGTGGCGCTGCCGGCGGTGTTCGGCGTCACCTGGCTGTTCCGCCGCGCGGTGACGGAGAGCAACCGCCGGATCCGCGCGGCGGTGGCGCGAATCAACAGCTTCCTTCAGGAACACATTTCGGGCATCAGCGTGCTGCAGCTCTACAACCGCGAGGCGCGGGCCGCGCGCGACTTCGCCGCCGTCAATGCGGCGCACCGCGATGCCTACTTTGACGCGATCCGCGCGTACGGGTGGTTTTATCCCGCCATCGAGTTCATCTCGGTGCTGACGATCGCGTCGCTGCTCGTCGCCGGCGGGTGGCAGGTCCGCAGGGACACGCTGTCGCTCGGCGTGCTGGTGGCGTTTTTTCAGTATGCGATGCGGGTTTTCCGGCCCATCCAGGACCTGAGCGAGCGCTACAACATCCTTCAGACGGCCCTGGCCGCCGCGGAGCGCATCTTCCAGCTTCTGGACACGCCGGTAGAAATCCGCCCGCCGGAGCGCAGGCGCCCGCTGCCGGACACGATCGCCCCGATCGAGTTCGACCACGTGTGGTTCGCCTACAAGGACGAGGAGTGGGTGCTGCGGGACGTCAGCTTCCGCATCGAGCCGGGCGAGGTGATCGCGGTGGTCGGCCATACGGGGGCGGGCAAGACGACGCTCACCAACCTGCTGCTGCGCTTTTATGACGTGCAGCGGGGCGCCATCCGCATTGGCGGCATGGATATCCGCGAGTTCGACCCGCGCGAGCTGCGGCGCCGCTTCGGCGTGGTTCTCCAGGACCCCACGCTGTTCACGGGAACCATCGCCGACAACATCCGCCTCGGCTCGTTGCATGTGACCGAAGAGGCCATCGAGATGGCAGCCGGCCAGGTGAATCTGCTTGACTTCATCGAGCAGCTCCCCAGCGGGTTTGAACACCCGGTGCGCGAGCGCGGGGCGGGACTCTCCACAGGGCAAAAGCAGCTCATCAGCTTCGCCCGGGCGCTGGCTCACGACCCGCAGTATCTGATCCTCGACGAGGCCACCTCGAGTGTCGATACGGAAACCGAACTCAAAGTGCGCGAGGCGCTCGAAAAGATGGTGGAGGGCCGGACGTCGATCATCATTGCCCACCGGCTGTCCACCATCCAGCGCGCGAGCCGGATTTTCGTGATGCACAAGGGACAGCTCCGCGAAGTGGGCACGCATCAGGAGCTGTTGGCGCGCCGCGGCATCTACTGGAAGCTGTACCAGCTTCAGTACCGGGATCAGGAGATCCGCCGCTGAACCTTCTGCGCCTCGCGGCGGATGCGCTGCGGCAGGTCGGCCAGTTGCAGCGCCATGGGGACGAAGCGGGCCGCGCCTTGCGGCACCGGAGGTCCCAGCGCGCGGAACCCCATCTTCCCGTACATCCCGATTCGCTCTTCCACCCCGCTGATCAGCAGCGTCGATGCCCCCGCTGCCCTCACCTCGTCCAGCAGCTTCGTCAGCAGCCCGGCGAACACCGCCGTGTGCCGGTACTCGCGCGCCACCACCAGCAGCCGCACCTCGCACAGTGGCTGCGGCAGCCCGTCCAGCAGGCGCGCATCGCTCAGCCTCGACTCAATCGAAAACGGCCGCTCCATCGACCAGCAGACCATTGCGGCCAGCCGTTCTCCGTCAAGCGCCAGCAGGAAACGGCTCTTCTGCTCGAAACGGTCGATCAGGCGGCCGTCGGGGCGCGGCTCGTGCTGGCCCAGCTCTTCGGCGAAGGCAGCGTGGTTGAGCCGCCGCAGCCGGTCAAAATCCTCCTCCGTTTCGGCGTAACGGAAGGTGAGTTTCACCGCACCGCCTCCATGGCAGGCACGCTCATCGCATCTGCTGCGCCTCCTCCTTGCCGCGGCTCACATCGACGCGGGCCAGCACGGCGATGCCGGCGAGAAAGAAGAGAACCAGGCTGAGAATCGCCCACTGGTAGCTGCCGGTAAATTGCATCACAAGCCCGAAAATCAGCGGGGCCACCCAGCTGGTGCCCTTATCGCTGATCTCATACAGCGAGAAAAATTCGGCCTCTTTTCCTTTCGGAATCATGACGGAAAACAGCGAGCGGCTTAGCGCCTGGGTACCGCCCATGATCAGCGCCACCAGGGCCGCTGCAATGAAAAAATCCCTTGAATTCCTGATGAAAAATACGCCGCACATCAGCGCGGTCCACACGAAAAGGCTCCCCATCACCGTGCGGTATGCTCCCAGCTTTTCCGCCATGCGCTGGAACGCCAGCGCGCCCGCGAACGCCACGAACTGCACCATCAGAATCGCCAGCGTCAGGTCGGCCATGGGCATCCCGAGGTAGTCCGCGCCGAACTGACCGCTTAATGTGATGACGGCCTGCACGGCGTCGTTATAGAGAAGGTAGGCCATCAGGAACAGCAGCGCCTGCCGGTAACGCCCCAGGCTGCGCAGCGTGCGCGCCAGTTGGACAAACCCGCTCTTCCACACCTCCCTCGCTGGCGGATACGCCGCGCCTCGAGCGCGCAGGCCCATCATCGGGATCACGGTGAAGAAAGCCCACCATGCCCCGGCCGAGCCCAGGCTGATGCGCACCGCCATGGCCTCGTCCAGGCCCAGCCGCGCGGCGTTCTGATACAGCAGCAGGTTCAGCCCCAGCAGAATGCCGCCGCCGAGATAACCGATGCCCCAGCCGCGGCTGGAAACGGCGTCGCGCTCTTGTGGCGGCGCGATGTCGTTCAGGAAGCTGTTGTAGACGACAATCGACGCGCCGAAGGCGAGGTTGGCCACCAGAAACAACAGCCCGCCGAGCAGATACATCCCGTCGGTGAGCCAGGACATGGCGATTGTGGCCGCAGCGCCCGTGTATGCCAGCCCGCCGAGGATTCTCTTCTTGTTCAGACTCGCGTCGGCGATGGCGCCCACCACCGGCAGCGCCGCCACCTGCGACAGCACCGAGAGCGAAATCAGATAGCCCCAGTAGCTGCGCGCATCGACGGGAATGCCCAGCGGACGCACCATCCCTTCCGCGTCCGCCGCCGTCTTCGCCAGCGCCGTCAGATACGGCCCCAGAAACAGCGTCACCACCGTCGACGAAAACGCCGAGTTGGCGAAATCGTACATGTACCAGGCGCGCTGTTCCCGCCGGAGCAGGGCGTTCTCATCGTCCGCGTGTTTCAAGCAGCTCCTCCACCATGGCGGCGATCCGCGGATAATCCTTCTTTCCGGTGGCCAGCAGCGGCAGCTTCTCGATGAAAACGATGCGGCGCGGAATGGCCAGCTCCGGCGCGCCCAGCGCGCGCGCGGCGGCCTGGAGCGCATCACGGCCCAGCGCCGGATCCTCGGTGGCAAGCACGATCATCTCGCCGCGCGCCGCGTCCGGCCGCGCCAGCGCCGCATGCTGGTGCCTCGGCGAGGCCTGCTCGGCGATCCGCTCCGGCAGCTCGAGCGCCACCATCTCTCCGGCCACTTTGGCAAACCGTTTCAGCCGCCCGAGCAGGCGGATCATGCCGTCTTCGATCACCGCCAGATCGCCGGTCGAATACCAACCTTTGCCGAAGATCGACTCGGGCGGCTCCAGAACGCCGGGGCGGCTCTCGCGCAGGTAGCCGAGCATCACGTTCGGCCCGCGCACGTGCAGAATGCCGCCTTGCTCCAGGCCTTCCACCGGTTCGAGCCGCGTCTCCACCAGCGGCAGCGGCTCGCCCACCGTGCCGCGCCGCGCCCGCAGTGGCGTATTCACGCTGATCACCGGCGAGCACTCTGTAGCGCCGTAGCCTTCCAGAATGCGCAGCCCGAATTTTTCCATGTAGATCTGTTCGACGTCCGGCGTGAGCTTTTCCGCGCCTGCCACCAGCAGGCGCGTGCGCCGGAAATCGTAAGGATGCGCGCGGCGCGCGTAATGCTTGAGGAACGTGGGCGTGGCGAACATCACCGTGGCGTCACGGTCGTAGAAGAGCTCGGGGATTACCGCATAATGCAGCGGTGTGGGATACAGGAAGACGCGAATGCCGCTCACCACGGGCAGCAGGAATCCGGCCATCAGCCCGAAGCTGTGGAAGACGGGCATCGCGGAAAAGATCCTGTCGGCCGGCGTGACGTCCAGCACCGCCAGCGCCTGCTCGATGTCGCTGAGGATGTTCCAGTGGCTGAGCACGACGCCCTTCGGCCTGCCCTCGCTGCCCGAAGTGAAAAGCACCGCGGCCGGCTCCTCCGGCTGCGCGCGGCGAACCGCCAGGCGCGGCAGGCGCAGCGCGAATCCGAGCAGCCAGAGTTTGTCCGCCAGCGTGAGCCGATCGCGCAGGTCTTCGAGGAAGACGACCTGTGCGCCTTCAAGCCGCTCGATGACCGGGTCGAGCTTCGCCCGCTCGAGAAAGGCGCGCGAGGTGATCACGGTGCGGATGCCGGCTGCCCGCAGGGCGCTCTGGAGGCCTTCGGCGCCGGAGGTAAAGTTGAGCATCGCGGGCACGCGCCGCCGCGCCATCAGACCAAGCACCAGCGCAAGGGTGGCGGCGGCGTTCGGCATCATCACGCCCACCGTTTCGCCTTCGCGCGTGAATTTTTCCGCGAGCCGCCCGAGCGCCAGTGCGCCGCGCAGGAGCCGCCCGTAGGTCATCTTCGTCCCGCCGGCGTCCTCGACGAGGTCGCGGCCGCGCCCATAAATGGCGATGGCCTCGAGAAAGGCCTCTGTCAGCGTGCGCCGCGGGCGCGCTTCGCAGATGGCGCGTTGCAGCATGCGCCGCATCTCTTCGCTGGCGGCGCGGCGGCGCTCCTTGCCGGTGCGGCCCTCCGGCATTTCGAGCACGCGCGGCGGGAACCATGTGACGCGGATCTTCGGCAGCCACTGGAGAGGAAAGTCTCCGCGCATCCGCGTGAAGCCGCGCGCGCGCACCGCCCCGTCAATGACGGCAACGGCGACCGGCGCGCCCGTCTTTGCGGCGATGAAAGCCGGTCCGTCGTAAATCTTCATCAGCCCGCCGGTGACGGTGACGCGGCCTTCGGGAAAGATCACCACGGCGCGGCCGGCTTCCAGCGCGGCCATCGCTTCCTTGATTCCCATCGGGTTGGTGACGTCGATGACGATGTAGTCGGCGGCGCGGATCAGGAAGCGGAAGACCCACTGCTGCATCACCTGCGTGTGCACCAGCCAGAGCGCATCGCGCGGCAGCATGGACCACAGGATCGGCGCATCGAGAAAGGACTGATGATTGGCGATGACGAGCCCCGTGCGCGGCGGCTGGCCGCGCACCTCGAGCCGGTAGAGGAGCTTCAGCAGAAAGCGGACCACGGTCTGGAGCATGGGGCTTCGTCCGGCGGCGCGATGCGCCGCATTACAGCAAGTGTACGACGCCGGAGTGCGCCCCCGTTACAATCGGAACGTGGCCGCGACGTGGATGACCGCCGAAGGCAGCCGGCGTTTTGCCGCACGCTTTCCGCATGCAAGGGACAACGCCTTCTACCGGCTGGCCCAGGGATGCCTGCTGTCGGGAATCGGCATCGGCACGTACCTGGGCGCCCCTTCGGACGCCGACGACGCCCGCTACACGGAGACGGTGCGCGCCGCGGTTTCGGCGGGCGTCAACGTCATTGACACGGCCATCAACTACCGCCACCAACGCTCCGAACGCTCAATCGGCCGCGCGCTGCGGGAGCTGTTCGAGTCCGGCGCGGCAGCGCGCGATGAGTTGCTGGTGTGCACGAAGGCAGGCTTTCTGACGCCTGGGGCCGTGCCCGACGGCGCGCTCGACTCCCCCGCCACCGTGGGCCGCATGCACTCGCTGGCGCCGGAGTTCCTCGAAGACCAGTTGGCGCGCAGCCTTGCCAACCTGGGTCTGAAAGCAATTGACGTCTACTACCTGCACAATCCGGAGACGCAGCTCCGTTTCATTTCCGAAGAGCAGTTGGAAGAGCGGCTGGCCGCCGCCTTCGCGCGGCTGGAGCAGTTCTGCCGCGAAGGCCGCATCGGCGCCTGGGGCGTGGCCACCTGGGACGGACTGCGGCTGAAGGAGGGCGCGCCGGGACGCCTTTCGCTTGTGAGGCTTGTGGAGCTGGCGCGGCAGGCAGCCGGCGAGGACTGCCATTTCCGCTTCGTTCAGCTTCCCTTCAACCTGGCCATGCCTGAGGCGTTCACGCGTTCGCACCATGAGGGCGCGCCGCTGCTTGAAGTGGCCGCACGGCTGGGCATCACCGTCATCGCCAGCGCTCCGCTGCTCCAGGCACGGCTGGCCCAGGGGCTGCCCGAGCCGGTGCGCCGCGCCTTTCCGGAGTGCCGGACGGACGCGCAATGCGCGCTGCAATTCGCGCGGTCGGCGCCAGGCGTGACGACGGCGCTGGCCGGGATGAGTTCGGCGGCGCACGTCGAGGAGAATCTCGCGCTGGCGGGCGTGCCGCCCGCGCCGCTGGAACGATGGATGACGCTGTTCGAGTCCCGGCCATGAACGCCTGCGTCCGCCTGGAGCCGCCCTTCGACCTCGCTTCCGTCCCCGACACGCCTGGCGTCTTCGTCATCCACATCCGGGGCGGCGAGCCGTATGTCAGCCGCACGCGATTGCTGCGCCGGCGCCTGAAACGGCTGCTCGAGGGATCGACAGTTGCCGGCCGCGCCCTGCGCCTGGCCGAGCTGGCCACGGCGGTGGAATACGAACCGGAGCCCTCGGCGCTTGGCCTGCTGCTGCGGCAGTATTGGATTTTGCGGCGCTTCGACCCGGAGGGCGCGGCGCGGCGGATGCGGCTGCGGGCGCCCGTGTTCGTCAAGGTGCATCTTTCCAACCCGTGGCCGAGGACGTCCGTCTCCCGGCGGCTGAGCCGCTCGTCCTCGCTCTGCTTCGGGCCGTTCCGGAACAGAACCGAAGCTTCCCGTTTTGAACAACAGATGCTGGATCTGTTTCAGGTGCGGCGATGCCAGGAGGATCTGGAGCCATCGCCGGACCATCCGGGCTGTATCTACGGCGAGATGATGAAGTGCCTGCGGCCCTGCCAGCAGGCGGTTTCGCGCGAAGAGTACGCGGCGGAAACGGCGCGGCTGGTGCGGTTTCTGGAAACGCACGGACGCAGCCTGATGGAGTCCGTCGCCGCGGCGCGGGACCGGGCGAGCGAGGCGCTGGACTTCGAGCAGGCGCGCGTGTGGCACGAACGCTGGCTGCGCGTGCGCGAAGCGGCCTCGCTGTGCGGGGAGCTGGCCGCGCCGCTTGGCCAGCTCAACGGCGCCGCGGTGTTGCCGGGGCAGGCGCCGGGCGCGGTACGTCTGGCGGTAATGCTCGGCGGCACGTGGCTCGACCTGATCGATTTTCCGGTGGCCCCGTCCGGGCCGGCCGTCAGCCTGGACTCGCGGCTGCGGTCGCTGCTCGGCCCGCTCGAAGCGCCGCGGATTCCGGTGCAGGAACGCGCCGCGCACATTGCGCTGCTGGCGCAGTGGTATTACGGCGCCGCGCGCGACGCCGAATGGCGGCCGTTCGCCTCGCTCGAGTCGATCCCCTACCGCGCGCTGGTGCGCGACATCTCCCGGGCCGCGTCGCGCATGCAGGGCAGTCTGTTGCCGCCATGATCTGGCGCGATGCGCGCGCCGGTGTCAAACTAATCCTTGAGCAGGCTTCGGACGCCTTCCGCGTTGCCGGAGCCCCCTTGTGCGGAGGTCATTGCGCAGTGGCACTCAAGTCCGAACCTGGCGCCAGCGTCCCGGACCCTTCCGGCAGCTCTTCGCTGCCGCTGTATTCCGCCATCGTCGCCGTCCTGGTCCTCGCCGGGGCCGCCGTCTGGTGGTTCTTTCTCCGCACGCCGCCGAAGCCGCCCGAACCTCCGCCTCTCACGGAAGAGGCGCGCGAATATGTCCGCAACGGGTATCTGGCGCTGTCGGAAGTCGAAATGAAGGCGGCCGAAAACTACATGATGACGACGCTCGTGGAAGTCACAGGCAGGATCACCAACAAGGGGCCGCGCACGATCGCGGTGGTGGAGCTCAATTGCGTTTTTTACGACCCATACGGACAGGTGGTGCACCGCGAGCGCGTGCCCATCGTGCGCCGGGTGAAGGGCAGGCCGTTCCGGCCGGGCGAGACGCGTCCGTTCCGGCTCGCCTTCGACAGCATCCCTTCTGGATGGAACCAGGTGCTGCCGCAGCTTGTCATTGCGCGCATCGACTTCGAGAACTGAAGCCGCCATGCCGCACATCCTGCTGATTGAAGACGACAGCGCCCAGCGCCGGCTCCGCACGCTTCTGCTGGAATCGCACGGATTCCGCGTCACGGCCGCGGCCTCGGCCGATGAGGCGCTGGAGCTGCTGGACACTGCCGCGCCGGACGCGGTGCTGATGGACCTGCGCCTTCCTACGGCCGGCGATGGCCGGCGCCTGATCCGCGCGCTGCACGAGCGGCGCCCGCGCCTTCCGGTGATCGTTATTTCGGGCGCGCCCACCGAGCTCGAGCGGTCCGAAGAGGCCGGCCTGGTGCGCGCCGTTCTGCGCAAGCCGGTGCGGACGGAGGCGCTGGTGCGGGCCCTGTCGCGCCTGGCGGCTCTGCTCGTGCCGCTGCTCGTGTGGATGCCCGTCAGGGCCCAGTCGCGGAGCTTCCCGTTCCTGCTGGAGAAGTCGGCCGAAGTGGTCGCCGAGCTGGAGCTGGCCTCGCCGGGGTCTGACTGGTCGCAGCCCGGCCGCGAGGCCGCGGTGGCCGCGGTGACGGTGGACGGTCACACGGAACAGCACGTTTTTGTGTTCGGCGAGAAGGACTCGCGCCGCTACCGCGTCTTTCTCGGACCGCTGGCGGCGGGCGAGCACACGCTCGCAGTGGCGCGCGACGCGCGCCATTCGGCCCCGGCGTCAGCGCTTGAGATCGGCGAGGCGCGCGTCCGGCCGCTGGAGCCGGGCAGCCCTGACGAAGAGCTGATCCGCCTGGCGCCGGTGCTGTACTCGCGCCAGGACGCCGACGGGCGCTTCAGCGACGTCCCGCTGCTCGTTTACGCCACGCGGGGGCGCGATGCGACCGGGGCGTGGATCGAATACACGGTGATTTTCTCCAACGAGGACGGCGGCACCTCCACGCGCGACCTGATGGCGCGCTGGGGCAGGACCACGGACATCGAATTCATCTACCGCGTCTGGCCCGGCCCTGACGGCGCGCCGCGCCGGACGCTGATCCAGACCCGCGAACATCAGGAAGTGCCTTATGACGGGCCCTATTTCGGGCTGCATCCCCTGCTGGAGCCGGTGACCGACAACAACATGGTGGAACCGGCGGCGCGGCCCGGCGGGTCGCTGCGCTTCCAGTTGGCGCCGGTTCCGGCCGACCTTTCCGGGGGCTCCCGCGAGCTGGTGATGGATTCCGAGCCGTTCACCTACGAGATCGCGTGGAAAGAAATGACCCGCGAAGGGAAAATCCGCGCGGCCAATTCCTGGTTTGACGGAGAAAAAATCGCCGATCCGCGCCGGTATTTCGTGGTGGAGTTTTATACCGAAAGCGAAAATTCCGCAGTGCAGTTCCTGTACCGGCTCCGCGGCGAGGCGGTCTGGCGGGGCTCCGCGGTGGGCCTCGCCGGGAATTTCATCGAGCGGGACGGCTGGGCGCGCACGGCGGTGGAACTGCCCGGGGGCCGCTCGGCCGCCGACATCGCCGAGATCGCCTTCGAGTGCCTGTCCCGCCGCGGCCTGGAGAAGCAGCCCGTGCCGAAGAACGGCCGCTGCCGCATCGCCCGCCTGGGGCGGGCGTTTGGCTTTGACGCTCGCTGCCGCCCCGCGCCGGCGGCCCCGCTGTCGCAGCTTCCGCCGGAAGGCTGGCAGATGCACGTGGGAGAAATGGTTTCCGTGAGGAGAGAGTGACACCGATGGAGATCGCCCGGCTCCATGACCGACTGAAAGCCGAAGGCAGGCTGAACCTGCCTGTCCGCATTGTGCCGCGCAGCCCGCGAACCGAATGGGCCGGTTTCCTCGACAGCGGGGACTGGAAGATCCGGGTGGCCGCCTCACCCGAACGGGGCAAGGCCAACGAGGAGCTGATCCGCTTTCTGGCCGCCGAATTCAACGTGCCGCGGGATGCGATCGAGATCGTCGCCGGCGCCACGAGTCACCACAAACTGATCCGCATCCAGCCGCGGCGTTGACGGGGCGCGGCTGGATACGGACGTCTGAGGCCCGCGCCTGCTGCTGTCTGGCGGAGCCGCCGGTGCATCAGAGCGGCAGAATCTCTTCGCGCTCCGGGTTGAAGTTCAGGCGGCGCTTCTGGACGTAGCTGATGTTGCCGAGGTGCGAGGCCATGGCCGAGCGGTGGCCGATGTAGACGTCGCAGTTCGGGCGCTGGCGCGAAACGCAGCAGTCGAGGAAGTTTTTCACGTGGTCCAGGGTGAAGTCGTAGTCGGGGCCCTTGACTTCCACCGGCTGGGCGCCGCGCTCGGCGGCGAGGAACTCGTAGCGCGAGCGGTCAATGAAGAGCTTGCCCTTCGTGCCACAGAACTCGATGCCGTAGCCGCGGATGCCGGGGGCAAGCGTGGCCTCGAAGGTCACGGTGTACTGTCCGCCGTATTCGAGCAGGACGTTGATGGTGTCCGGGGCAGTGCGGCCGTCCCTGTAGTTGTAGACGCCGCCGGCGGCGACGGCCGACGTGGGCGCGTCATTGTTCATGAACATGTGGACGACGTCGATCCAGTGCGTGAAGAGATCAGTCACCTGGCCGCCTCCGAAATCGAGGTAGGCGCGCCAGTTCCAGAACTGCTGCGGATCCCAGTCGCGCCAGGTGACCGGCCCGAGGAAGCGGGCCCAATCGAGGTTCGACGGCTTCTCCTTCAGCCGCTCCGGGGCGCGGCGCAGGTGGTACATGTTGCCGTGCCACCAGGTGCGGACGAGCATGATCTTCCCCAAGGCGCCCGAGTCGATGTATTTCTGTTTGGCCTCGATGTAATGGGCGCCGGAGCGCTGCTGGAGTCCGACCTGGCAGACGCGGTTGTTGACGCGGGCCGCCTTGACGATGGCGGGGCCTTCCTCGATGTTCAGTGTCAGCGGCTTCTCGACGTAGACATCCTTGCCTGCGTTCAGGGCGTCGATGGTGGTAGCGGCGTGCCAGTGGTCCGGGGTGGCGTTGAGGACGATTTCGACGTCCTTCTGCTCCAGCAACTGCCGGTGGTCGGTATAGCCTTTGGCCTCAGGCGCAAGCGTTTTCACCCGGTCGATCATTTCCCCGTAGACATCGCAGGCGGCCACGACCTGGACGCGGCCCGTCTTCTGAAACAACTGCATGACGTGGCGTCCGCGTTCTCCGGCGCCGATCAGGCCCAGGTTGAAACGCTCGTTGGCGCCAAGGACTCGCGAGTAGGAAAGGGCGGTGAAGGCTGCCGGCGCCTGCACGGCGCTCCGCAGGACGGTGCGGCGGGAGGGATGGGAAAGAGCCATGGCTGCATTATATCGAGTGAGAACTTTTCCCGGCGGCGGGCACCATATGAGCAGGAAGGCGCGCTCCACGGATCGCCTCACACGTCTCCTCCAGCCAAGCGCATCGGGGAGCGCGCCCTTTCTGCTGCCAGTGAGAATGCGGCCGGCCGCAGGCGAACCGTACGGTGGGGCCCGCGGCCGGCGGCGCGCCGCTCCCCTCCGAGTGGCGCAGCCGGTTGGAGGCCCCGGACAGGGAAGCCCGCCGTGGAGCGGCCTGCAAGCGATTGCGGACGGCTGCCCCCGTGTCCCATAGCTCTCCGCCGCACCTGCGCTCTGGGATATATTTGGATCGGCCGGCGGCCATCGTGGGGCGCGGGTCGCGCCCGAAGGGCGGCCGGCAAAGACCCGCGAAAGGATCTCAGTGAATGCGGACGACAATTGTGTTGTGTCTTCTTCTTACCGGCCACGCAGGGGCGGAGGCAGCAGTGAACGAGGCGACGGTCGAAACCGGCAGGCTCCGCGGCGCGGTCGCGGGCCGGGTGGTGGCTTTCAAGGGGATTCCCTACGCAGCCCCGCCAGTGGGAAAGAACCGTTGGCGGCCGCCTCAGCCGGCGGCCCGCTGGGCGGGCGTGCGCGACGCGACCCGCTACGGCTCCGACTGCATGCAACTTCCCTTCCCCAGCGACGCGGCCCCGCTCGGGACGGCGCCCGCCGAGGACTGCCTGTACCTGAACGTGTGGAAGCCGGCGAGCGGCGGCACGCGGCTCCCGGTGATGGTCTGGATTTACGGAGGCGGCTTCGTCAACGGCGGCAGTTCGCCGGAGGTGTATGACGGCAGCCGGTTTGCCGAAAAGGGCATCGTTTTTGTCAGCTTCAATTACCGCCTGGGCCGGTTTGGATTCTTCGCGCATCCGGCGCTTTCGAAGGAAAATCCTGACGGACCGCTGGGAAATTATGCATTCATGGACCAGATCGCGGCGCTGAAATGGATCCAGAGAAATATTGCCGCGTTTGGCGGAGATCCGAAAAATGTGACGATTTTCGGGGAGTCGGCCGGCGGCATGTCCGTGCTGACGCTGATGACGTCGCCGGCCGCCCGCGGGCTGTTCCACAAGGCGATTGTCGAGTCGGGCGGAGGGCGGAATCTGCTCGGGCCGATGCGCCGCGTGCGCGAAAAACAGGGCGCGCTCGATTCAGGCGAAAGCGTCGGCCTCGCGTTTGCGAAGAAAATGGGCATCGAGGGCGAGGATGCGGCGGCGCTCGAGGCGCTTCGCGCGCTGCCGGCGGAAAAGATCGTCGACGGGCTGAACATGGCCTCGATGAACACGCCGACCTACGCCGGGCCGATGCTCGACGGGCAGATTGTCGTCGAGACAGTGGAACAGGCGTTTCTCGGCGGGCGGCAGGCGAAAATTCCGTTCATCGCCGGGGCCAACAACATGGACATCGGCTTTTCTTTCGCGAAGACGCTCGATGAGGTGTTTCGGCCCTTCGGGCCGCTGCGCGCCCGGGCCGAGGCCGCCTACAACCCCGACGGCAAGGGCGACGTGAAGACGGTGGGCTATCTGGTGGCGATGGACCGGATGATGATCGAGCCGGCCCGCTTCACCGTGAAAAAAATGACTGAAAGCGGGCAAAAAGCGTGGCATTACCGCTTTTCCTATGTCGCTGAATCGATGCGAAAGCAGTGGCCTGGGGCGCCGCATGCCACCGAAATTCCGTTCGTCTTCAACACCGTGAGGGCGAAATACGGGACCCAGCTCACGCCGGCCGACGAGGCCATGTCGGAGACGGTTCACGCCTACTGGGTGGATTTCGTCAGAAAGGGCGATCCCAATGGTGCCGGCCGGCCCGCCTGGCCCGCCTACGACCCGGCCCGGGACATTCTCATTGAATTCGGCCCTGAGCGCGTCGAGGCCAAACCCGACCCCTGGAAGGCGCGCCTCGACGTGACCGAAGCGCTGGCCATGCAGGGCAAGTAGGGGTTCTGGCGCTTTTTTCGGCGAACGGCACCGCTCACGCAACGGCCGAATCCCGGCCGGCCCCGCATGGGCGGAGAGGCGGCAGGGTGACGGCGGGTCAGGAAGGCGAAGGCACGAGCGCGCGGGCCGGTTCGTGGAACCGCCCACGGGCCCCTGAGCCGCCTACAGTGCGCCCAACCCAGATCCGGTCACTGACACGGGCCCGCCTGCGGAGCGGGCCCCTTCCCAGGGTTCTACAGTCGACAGCGCGCAGGTGTCTGCTTATTCCACCCGGCCTGAGGGACTTGCTCCAGTCGCGGCTCCGAGAACGGGGCTTGGGAGGGAGCAGCTGCAAGCGGGCGCCTCCTGCGGCTGACCGGCATAGCGGGAATGCATTCATACTAAATGACTTCATATGCCAATCTAGCCAGATCCAGGTTCGGGTCACTTTTCGGAAACCGGTGTGGTGCCGTGCGAGTCAAATGTTGATAGAGTTACGCTAAAGAATCTAGACAGTGCTTGACTAATCTGGTATGCTGAAGTCCAGAGGAGTCCAGCGCGAAGGAGCCCCCTATGGATCTCAACCGGTTTACGGAGAAGGCCCAGGATGCACTGCGCG
Organism: Bryobacteraceae bacterium; assembly: GCA_026002855.1. Classification (NCBI taxonomy): domain Bacteria; kingdom Pseudomonadati; phylum Acidobacteriota; class Terriglobia; order Bryobacterales; family Bryobacteraceae; species Bryobacteraceae bacterium. The sequence goes on along the minus strand of BPGD01000001.1, from coordinate 2,901,421 downwards.
CGGCGCAGACCCTGGCGGCGCGGCTGTCGCACCAGCATGTGGACAACGAGCATCTTCTGGTGGCGCTGCTGGAGCAGGAGCAGGGCATTGCGCCGAACATTCTGCTGAAGGCGGGCTTTGACCTCGAAAAGCTCCACCGCCGGCTGATGACGGAGCTCGAGCGTCAGCCGAAGGTGACAGTCAGCGGCGGCGCCTCGGGCATGTACCTGACGCAGCGGCTGGCGGCGGTGCTGGGCAATGCCGAGCAGGAAGCCCGGCGGATGAAGGACGACTTCATCAGCGTCGAGCACCTGTTGCTGGCGCTCCAGCAGGGCGATGGGCTGGCCGGACAACTGTTCCGCGAGAACGGCGTCACGCGCGAGCGGCTGGAGCAGGCCATCCGGGAAGTGCGCGGCAGCCAGCGGGTGACGACGCAGAACCCGGAGGCGACCTACCAGGCGCTGGAGAACTATGGCCGCGACCTGACGCAGATGGCCGCGCAGGGCAAGCTCGATCCGGTGATCGGGCGCGATGATGAGATCCGGCGGGTGATCCAGGTGCTGAGCCGGCGCACGAAGAACAACCCGGTGCTGATTGGCGAGCCGGGCGTTGGCAAGACTGCCATTGTGGAGGGCCTGGCGCAGCGCATCGTGCGCGGCGACGTGCCCGAGGGGCTGAAGTCGAAGCGCGTGGTGGCGCTTGACATGGGCGCGCTGATCGCCGGGGCGAAGTATCGCGGCGAATTCGAGGAGCGCTTGAAGGCGGTGCTCAAGGAAGTGGCGGCGAGCGAGGGCCAGATCATTCTCTTCATCGACGAGCTGCACACGGTGGTCGGCGCCGGCAAGGCCGAAGGCGCCATGGACGCCGGCAACCTGCTCAAGCCGATGCTGGCGCGCGGCGAGCTGCACTGCATTGGCGCGACGACGCTGGACGAATACCGCAAGTACATTGAGAAGGACGCCGCGCTCGAGCGCCGCTTCCAGCCGATCATGGTGGACCAGCCCTCGGTGGAGGACACCATTTCGATCCTGCGCGGCCTGCGCGAGCGCTATGAAGTCCATCATGGCGTCAGGATCAAGGACTCGGCGCTGGTGGCCGCGGCGGTGCTGTCGAACCGCTATATCTCGGACCGCTTCCTGCCGGACAAGGCGATCGACCTGGTCGACGAGGCGGCGGCGCGGCTGCGCACCGAGATCGACTCGATGCCGGCCGAACTGGACGAAAAGCTGCGGCGGAAGATGCAGCTCGAGATCGAGCGCGAAGCCCTGAAGAAGGAGACCGATGAGGCCTCGCGGGAGCGGCTGGCGAAGATCGAAGAGGAGCTGTTCTCGCTGTCGCGCGAGGTGGCCGAGCTGGAGGCGCGCTGGAAGGCCGAGAAGGAGGCCATCCAGAAGCTGAGGAAGCTGCGCGAGGAGATCGAGCAGACGAAGCTGGAGATCGAGCGCGCCGAGCGCGCCTACGACCTGAACCGCGTGGCCGAGCTGAAGTTCGGCAAACTGATCCAGCTCGAGCGCGCGCTGTTTGAGGAAGAGCGGCGGCTGTCGTCGCAGGACTCGCGCGAGCGGCTCATCAAGGAGGAAGTCGACGAGGAAGACATTGCGCGCGTGGTGTCGCGCTGGACGGGCATTCCGGTGGCGCGGCTGCTGGAAGGCGAACGCCAGAAGCTGCTTCACCTGTCGAGCGAGCTGCACCGGCGCGTGGTCGGCCAGGACGAGGCCGTCAATGCAGTGGTCGAGGCGGTGCAGCGTTCGCGCGCGGGCCTGAGCGACCCGAACCGGCCGATCGGCTCGTTCCTGTTCCTCGGGCCCACGGGCGTGGGCAAGACGGAGCTGGCGCGGGCGCTCGCCGAAGCGCTGTTTGACGACGAGCGGGCGCTGATCCGCATCGACATGAGCGAGTATCAGGAGAAGCACACGGTGGCGCGGCTGATCGGCGCGCCTCCGGGCTACGTGGGCTTCGAGGAGGGCGGCCAGTTGACCGAGGCGGTGCGGCGGCGGCCGTATTCGGTGATCCTGTTCGATGAGATCGAAAAGGCCCATCCGGACGTCTTCAACGTGCTGCTCCAGGTGCTCGACGACGGGCGTCTCACCGACGGGCAGGGCCGCACGGTGGACTTCCGCAACACGATCGTGATCATGACGTCGAACCTGCCGCCGGAAAACCTCCGTTCGTTCTTCCGGCCGGAGTTCCTGAACCGCATCGATGAAGTGGTGGTCTTCCACGCGCTCACGCACGAGCACCTGCGGAGAATCGTGGACATCCAGATCGAGCGCGTGCGCAAGCGGCTGGCCGATCGCCACATCACGCTCGAGCTCAGCGACGAGGCGCGGGATCATCTGATCCTGGTGGGCTACGAGCCGGAGTATGGGGCGCGGCCGCTTAAACGCGCCATCCAGCGCGAGCTCGAGACCCTGATCGCGCGCCAGATCCTGGAGGGCAGGATCCGCGACGGCTCGCACCTCTATGTGACGGCGTCGAAGGGCGCCCTCGAAATCGAGGTGCGCGAGCCCGTCCGCACGCAGTAATGGCGGGGCGGCGCAAGGCAACAGGCCGTGCGCCGTGCGCATCTGAAAGAGTAAGGCAATTCGGTCGAGGTGGCCCATGAGTGAACTGAACATCCAGAGCCAGCAGAATCCGGAGCAGAACCTGCTCGTGCTGCCCGTTCTTCCGCTGAAGAACGTGGTGCTGTTTCCGAAGCTGATCCTGCCGCTTTCCGTGGGCCGGGACGCTTCGCGCGCGGCGGTGGAGGCGGCCATCAAGAACCATGAGGGCCACCTGATCCTGCTGACGCAGAAGAGCCCTGACGTCGAGCTGCCCACGCCGGACGACCTGCACATGGTGGGCACGCACGCCAAGATCCGAAAGGTGCTGCGTTCAACCCCGTCGCTGATCGAGATTGTCGCCTCGGGCCTGGAACGCGTCGGCGTGCTCTCGATCGAACATACCGGACAGTACCTTCAGGCGAAGGCGCAGCCGCTGCCGCTCGTGCCGGATCACTCGACCGAGGAGCGCGCCCTTCAGACGGCGCTGTTCGAGCTGGCGGCGAAGACGCTGGAACGGATCAACCCGCAGGCGGCCGAGCAGATCTCGAATCTGCTGTCGAGCGCCGACGATCCGCAGCAGTTGATGTGGCTGCTGGCGACGGCGTTCAACCTGGGCGTGGACAAGCTCCAGAAGCTGCTTGAATCGCCGACGCTCAAGGACGCCTTCCAGCTCGCGGTGCAGTACATCACCGAGGAGGCGCGTGTTCTTGAGGTGCGGCAGAAAATCGTCAGCGAAGCGCAGGAGGAGATGTCGAAGGAGCAGCGCGAATACCTTCTGCGCCGGCAGCTCAAGGCGATCCAGCAGGAGCTGGGCGAAGAGGACCCGGCCAAGGCGGAGGCCGAAGAGCTGCGCAAACGGCTGGACGAAACGAAGCTGCCCGATGAGGTGCGGAAGGAGGCCGAACGCGAGTTCCGCCGCTTCGAGCGGCTGCCGGATCAGAGCCCGGAGCGCCACGTGATCCGTACGTGGCTCGACCTGGTGCTGGAGCTGCCGTGGTACGCGCAGACGGAGGACAATCTGGACATCGCGCGGGCCAGGCAGATTCTCAACGAGGACCATTACGACCTGGAAGACGTCAAGGAGCGCATCCTCGAACATCTCGGCGTGTTGCACCGCAACCCCTCGGCCAAGGCGCCGATCCTGTGCTTCGTGGGTCCGCCGGGCGTCGGCAAGACGTCGCTCGGCCAGTCGATCGCACGCGCGCTGGGGCGCAAGTTCGAACGGTTCTCGCTGGGCGGCATGCACGATGAGAGCGAGCTGCGCGGCCACCGGCGCACTTACATCGGCGCGCTGCCGGGCCGGCTGATCAACGCCATCCGGCGCGCCGGCGCGAAGAACCCGGTGCTGATGCTCGACGAGGTGGACAAGCTCGGACGCGACTTCCGCGGCGACCCCGCATCGGCGCTGCTCGAGGTGCTCGATCCGGAGCAGAACCATTCGTTCCGGGACAACTACCTCGACCTGCCGTTTGACCTGTCCAAGGTGATGTTCATCACCACGGCGAACACGCTCGACACGGTGCCGCAGCCGCTGCTGGACCGCATGGAGGTGATCCGCCTGGCCGGCTACAGTGAAGAAGAGAAAGTCGCCATCGCCAACCGCTATCTGATCCCGCGGCAGTTGAAAGAGACCGGGCTCACGGCCGAGCTGGTGCAGTTCCCCGAAGAAGGGATCCGCAAGATCATTGAAAGCTACACGCGCGAGGCCGGACTGCGGAACCTGGAGCGCAACATTGCCAGCCTGTGCCGCAAGGCCGCCCTCAAGTTCGCCGAAGGGCGAACGGAGCCGATGGTGATGACGCCGGAGCTGATTGTGGAGCTGCTGGGCCCGGAGACGTATCTGCCCGAAGAGGCGCGCAAGGAGCTGCCGCCCGGCGTGGCGACTGGCCTGGCGTGGACGCCTTCCGGCGGCGACGTGCTTTACGTCGAGGCGATGCTGCTTCCAAAGGGCAAGGGGCTGACGCTGACCGGCCAGCTCGGCGACGTGATGCAGGAGTCGGCCAAAGCGGCGCAAAGCTACCTGTGGGCGCACGCCGAGGCGTACGGCATCGACCCGGCGCTGTTCAGCGACTACGGCGTGCACATCCACGTGCCTTCGGGCGCGATTCCGAAGGACGGCCCCTCGGCGGGCATCACGATTGCGGTGGCCCTGGCCTCGCTGTACACGAAGAAACCGGCGCGCAGCGACACGGCGATGACCGGCGAGATCACGCTCACGGGCCGCGTGCTTCCGATCGGCGGAGTCAAGGAAAAAGTCCTGGCGGCGCGCCGCGCCGGCATCCGCCGGGTGATCCTCCCGAAGCGGAACGCCAAGGACCTGCGCGACCTGCCGGAGAACGTCCGCAACGAGATGGAGTTCATCTTCGCCGAGTCGATCGACGATGTGTTCCGCGAAGCAGTGCCCGGGCTGATCCCGGAAGAAGCTCCGGTGGCCGCAGGTGAAAGCGGCGAGTAAACACAGACGCTGGTAAGGATCACGCAGGCCGCGCAGACGCGGCCTGTTTTTGTCGACCGAAGTGCATCAGTGCGGCCACGCACGGCCTTCCTGCGGACGGACTCAGTCAAGGGGGGGTGCCCTGCCCGTGCTTTCACAGACGAATGAGCCCCACGACCGTGCGGAGCATCAAGAGCTCATGCCGCTTTCCTTTCGCAGCGCTTCGCGTTGTCGCAGTCGCGCCTGAAAAGGCAGGTCAGCCCCAATGGCGCGTGTCACATTGACGTCGGGTTCGCCGATGATCGGCGCGATCCGGCGGTGCGGCTTCCCGTCGCGTCGGAGTCGAGTTCCGGGCACCCAGCCAGTTAAACCCGTTTAATGGCAGACGATGCATCTGCTTTACTGCAAATCGTTGCTCGTGCGATAGACTGTGAAAGATCCGGCGTGATCTCACCTCATAGGAGGCCCGCCGGGGAGGGAAGGGGAACTGCTGTGAGTCGAAACCCAGATTCCGAACTCAAAACATCCCAGGATCCACGCCGCGGCGTATCGCGCCGCGGACTGTTGCAAAGCATCGGAGTGACGACGGCCGTGGGCCCGGCCCTGCTCGAGCAGACGGCCGAGGCGCAGACGCCGGCGGGCGTCGTCGGTCCAGGCGCCCTGCCCATCACGCTCACCATCAACGGCAAGCCCGTCAAGGTGACGGTCGAGCCTCGCGAAACGCTGCTCGACGTGCTCCGCGACAAGCTCGATCTCACCGGGGCCAAGCGCGTATGCGACCGCGGCACTTGTGGCGCCTGCTCCGTGCTGGTCAACGGCAAGGTCATGTACGCTTGCACGATCCTCGCCATTGACGCGCAGGGCAGGCAGATCACCACCATCGAAGGCTTCGCCCTCTCGGGCGGTCGCCCGCATCCGGTGGTGCAGGCATTCGTCAACAATGACGCCCAGCAGTGCGGTTACTGCACGCCCGGCTTCGTGGTCGCCGCGAAGGCCTTTCTCGACACTCACCCCAATCCGACCTATGAACAGGTCCAGGAGGGCCTCGGCGGCAATCTCTGCCGCTGCGGCACCTACATGGGCATCCGCAAGGCCGTGCTGGAAGCGGCCAAGGCGATGAAAGGAGGGTCCAATGCCTGAGTACAAATGGCCGGAAATGTCCAAACGGCGGGTGATGGGCAAGCGCATCAGCCGCCTCGATGGCATCGAAAAGGCGTCGGGCCGCGCAAAGTATAATTCGGATCTCAACAAACCCGGCATGCTCCACGGGGCCGTGCTCGTCTGCCCTTACGCCCACGCGCGCGTCAAGTCGATCGACGTGAGCGAGGCGGAAAAGCATCCGGGCGTCAAGGGCGTTCGCGTCGTTTCGCCTGCGGGCACTGAAATCCAGTGGGCCCATTGGGAAGTCGCCTTCGTCGCCGCCGAGACGGAGCTGGCCGCCCGCGACGCGCTGAAGAAAATCCGCGTCGAATATGAGGTGCTGCCCCACGTGGTTCATGAGGCGGACCTCAAGAAGGTCATGGGCAACGCCAAGGCCGCCGGCGAGCAGATCGAAGGCGACCCGGACCAGGCGCTGAAGCAGGCCGCTGTTGTCAGCGAGGGCTTCTATGGGATCCCCGTGCTCGAGCACTCCTGTCTGGAGCCGCACGGCAACGTGGTTTCCTGGACCCCCGACAACAAAGTGGAGCTGAACCCGTCCACGCAGGCCGTCACAAGCATCCGTGGCGACATGGCCCGCGCGGTCAACGTCCCCGCTGCCAACGTCCATGTTCATCAGGACCACATTGGCGGCGGCTTCGGCTCGAAGTTCCAGCCCGACCGCTGGGGCGTGGAAGCCGCCCATTTGTCGAGGATGGCCGGCGGCCGCCCGGTGAAGCTCTTCCTCGAACGTCCCGTGGAACAGGTAATCGCCGGCTGCCGTCCCTCCGCCTATGCGCGCATCAAGCTGGGCGCCGACAAGGACGGCAAGATCATCCTCTGGGAAAGCGAGAGCTGGTCGACCGGCGGCGTCGGCGGCGGCGGCAGCCCCCCGATCCCCTATGTCTACACCCGCATTCCCAATCAGCGGAAAAACCATTGGGCGGTGAGCACCAACACCGCGCCCATCCGCGCCTGGCGCGCGCCGAACCACCCGCAGGCATCCTTCCTCACCTGCGCTGCCATGGAAGACCTGGCGGCGAAGATGAAGATGGATCCGCTGGAACTGTTCCTGAAGAACGTCAGTCTCACCGCGCGGCCGGACACTTATGAGCGCCAGCTCAAGAAGGCCGCCGAGATGGCCGAATGGAAGAAGCTCTGGCATCCCCGCGGCGAAGCCGGCAAGGGCCACCTGAAACGCGGCCTGGGTATTGGCGTCTGCACGTGGGGCGGCGCGGGCCACGACTCCACCGCGCGCTGCAACATCCACCCGGACGGCACTGTCGAGGTCGAGCTGGGCTCTCAGGATCTCGGCACTGGCACGCGCACCGTCATCGCACAGGTCGCCGCCGAAAGCCTCGGGCTCAATGTCCAGGACATCCGCGTCAAGATCGGCGACACGAACTACCCGCCCTCAGGTACCTCGGGCGGCTCCACCACCGTCGGCGGCGTCAGCAGCTCGACGCGCAAGGCCACGCTGAACGCGCTGGAGAAACTCTTTGAGGAGGTCGCTCCCTCGCTCGGCGTGCCCGCCACGGAGCTGGAAGCCGTCGATGGCAAGATCCAGGTGAAGGGGAACCCGGCCAAGAGCCTCTCCTGGAAGGCCGCCTGCGCCAAACTCGGCGTTAAGACGATCAGCGAGACCGGCCAGAACATCCCGCGCGACGCGCCCAAGGAGGGCCTGAACACCGGTGGCGTCGGCGGCGTCCAGATCGCGGACGTCACCGTCGATGTCGAGACCGGCCTCGTCAAGATGAACCGCCTCATCGCCGTGCAGGACTGCGGCACGATCATCAACCCGAAGACCGCCGAAAGCCAGGTTTACGGCGCCTGCATCATGTCGATCTGCGGCGCGCTGATGGAAGAGCGCGTCATGGACGCGATCACCGGCCGCATGCTCAACAATGACCTCGAGTTCTACAAGCTCGCAGGCATCAAGGACATCGGCGAGATCCTCGTCCATCTCGAGATCGACGAAATCAATGACCGGCGCGGCGTCATTGGCCTCGGCGAGCCGCCCGTGGTCGGCGGCATCGCTGCCATTTCGAACGCCGTCGCCAACGCCATCGGCGTCCGCGTGCCCTTCGTGCCGTTGACGCCCATGAACGTCCTGAATGCGCTGAGCGGGAGGATGAGCTGATGCAACCCTTCGAATACGCTAGCCCCAAGATCCTGAAAGAGGCCCTCGCGCTGCTCGGCTCCGGCTGGAACGACGCCGCCGTGCTGGCCGGCGGTACCGACCTCATCAGCCTGATGAAGGAAGAAGTGATGACCCCGAAGCGCGTCGTGAACATCAAGGAGATCGCCGAGCTTCGGGGCATCACGAAAACCGCCGCCGGCGTCCGCATTGGCGCTCTGGCCACCGTGGACGAGGTGCTCTCGAGCCCGCTGATCCGCGCCTCGTTCCCGGCGCTCACCGAGGCCGCCCGCGGCGTGGCCAGCCCGCAGATCCGCAACATGGGCACCTTCGGCGGCGACCTCTGCCAGCGTCCGCGCTGCTGGTACTTCCGCGCCGGCTTCGGCCTCATCGCGCAGCACCAGGGCAAGGACCTTGTCGCCGAAGGCGACAACCGCTTCCACGCCATCTTCCATTCCGGCCCGGCAAAATTCGTCTCCGCTTCCAGCTTCGGGCCCGCGCTGGTCGCCCTGGGGGCGAAGATCAAAATCGCATCGGCCTCGGGCACGCGCGAGGTCGATGCGGCGAAGTTCTTCGTCGCCCCCTCTTCCAGCGACGTGCGCGAGGTGGACCTCAAGCCGAATGAGATCCTCACAGAGGTCCTCATCCCGGTCACCGGCGCGAAAAACGCCACCTATGAGGTCCGCCAGAAGGAAGCGCTGGATTGGCCCCTGGCTACCGCCAGCGTCGCCCTGACGATGAAAGGAACCACCGTGGCCTCGGCGCGCGTCGTGCTTGGACACGTGGCTCCAACGCCGTGGCTGAGCGAGGCCGCCGCCAGGGCCATCGAGGGCAAGACCGTCACCGCCGAAACCGCCGAGGCCGCCGGCAAGGCCGCCGTCGCCGATGCGCGGCCGCTCAGCATGAACGCCTACAAGGTGCAGATCGCCGCAGTTGCCGTCAAGCGCGCCCTGATGGCGGCCGCCGGCATCAAAGCCTGAAGGAGGCGTCGATGGCGATCGTCAACCGCGAACGCGCCGGCCTGGCCCGCATCACCAGCGACCGCTGCGAAAACCTGCGCTGGAAGGGCCTCTACATCGAGGCCGAATGGGATCCCACCGTCCCGCACAGCAACGACCGCGCCTTCTGGTGCGACCGCACCCACATCCCCATCGGCCCCGACGGCAAACCGGTGGACGAATACGAGTGCAACGAGACCCGAAGCTGCTACAAGCCGCTTTGACCCTCTGACAACGACAGCCTGACTCTGCCGGCATTGAGAACCGGCCGGGTCAGGCTGTTCTTTTCCCGATCAACAGAATTCAGGCGAGACCGACGATCGTTACCTTGTTCCCCTCGGCTCTCACACGGAGGCGGACGGGGCCGAGGGACTTTTTGTTCTTCAACTGCTCACTCTGCTCCTGCGACAGGCTTTCCAGGAAGGCCTTTGCCGGCCCCTGGGCGAGAATCGCATTCGGCTTTCCGGTACAGGATGCCGTGATTTCCTGTTTCCCGGGATTCCATTTCAGCATGGCATTTTCCCAAACTTCGAGCTGCTCTTCGGCTCCTGCCGTGGATTTCTTCGCGCCGGACGCTCCATGGAGCTCTCCCGAGGGACCTGCTGCTGGCCCGGCCTTGCGCCGCATGGCGCCGTAACCCACCGCCGTCTTCGCCCCGAAGCCCAGCCAGTAGAAGGCATGCGCAAAGGCGGCATCGAGCAGATGCTTCCAGTGGTCTTGCTCAGCCAGGGAAGGCGCCACCCGCTTCAGCCGGGCGAGATCGCATGTGACGAAAAAGTGGAATTTTGAGCCCGGCGGCACGGTGAGAAACAGGATCGGATTCGGCTGGCCCGAATCATGCGGCGTGGTGCTATTGCCGGACTTTTTGTCCGTCTTTTGTTGATAATAATGTGTCTGATGCGGCGTCATCACCTCGACGCGCAGCGTGTTGCCGGAAATTTCCGGGATGACGTCCCAGAAGGAAAGCACGCCGCGGAAATGGCCGCTTTCCCCTTCGGGCGTCTCGCGGCCAAAGAGAACATCGAGGGCAGTGAGTCGGATGGTCTTCTCCTCGCCGTCCTCCCGAACCCGAAACTCGCCAACGGGCTCGGTGTGCCAACCTCGCGGGTCCTCCCATTCGCCCGAGGCCAGTTGCCGCGCCGCCTCGCGCACCACGCCCTTGACGCCGCTGCCCGGCAGATACGGCAGTCCGTAAGGGTTCAGAAAACTGAATCCGTTTTCGAGCGGATGCTCATTGCCTAGCCCGGTGGTGAAGGGAGCGGTTGCTTCGGCTTCTGCATCCCAGAGCGCGCCTCCGGCCTGAAGCCCGGCAACGGCACGCATCCGTCCGGTCAGCGCGCTCATCAGATTCTTGTCCGTTTTCGTCAATGCGGAGACCATCTTCCAGGCCTGCCGTCCGGCATGGTCGTTTTTTGACCACAACGCGGGAATTTTTCCCTCATGGATCAGCCTATTGGTCACCTGCTCCAGATTCCGGTTGTCCGGACCTAGCTCCTTTTTCAACCTCTCGGCTTCAGGGCTATCACGAGACGCTCGGTCGACGACCTCCTCTGCCTGATCCTTCCGGTCTGTCCAGATGGACAGCAGCAACCCAAACCGCAGTCCCGGCGAGGCCTTCGCAAAATCTCCCGCAGGAAGATAGTTCGGCACAGCGGCGACCGGCATTTCACTGTGCTCCTTTCCTGGCCGCCGACATCAATCGCAGCCATTTCAGCCACGCCAGCGCCTCGGCCGTGATCTGCTGGTATTCGCGCGGATCGGACTGCATCAGCGCCGTCATGAACGCCTCGAAGCTCCCGGCGTTCCGCAGCCCCGGAAAACGCCCCGCCAGCCACTCACGCAGGTCCCGCGACACCGGCTCGTAATCGCCGCCCTTGTCGTTACAGAAGGCCAGCACCTGCATCAGCCCGCTGTTCATAATCAACGCCGGCAGTCCCTTGGCCGCATTCACCTGGGTCTTGCTGTAATCGGCGCACCTTTCCCACGCGTGCTGCGCCCGCTGTTGCTCCAGTGTCAGCTTTGGATGTGTGCTTTGCGACGGCATCCTCGTCACCTCCCATCAGACGACCCGCGCCACCAGCAGCCCCCGGCCGGTGGTCGCGTCCCCGCCCACCTGCAGGAGCTTTCCGTCGATGGCCGTGCGGATCTTCGCAATCACTGCTGCGGCGTCCATCCAGCCATTCTCACCGCGCTTCTTCTTCGGGTTTCGCACCTGGCTCGCCATCAACGGCGCAATCAGGATGGACTCCGGCGGCAGGTTCTCCGTGTAGAACAGCCCGCCCGAATCAGCCGCCCCCGTTTCGTCGTTGATGCGCACGTGCGGCTCCACCAGCATCGCGTGCTCGGCGAAAAACGCGAAATCAGTGTCTGAAAGAACCACCAGGTCGCGTTCCAGTTTCTGCCGGAAGAACCTGAACTCGGGCTTGTCCGGAATGGCTGCGTCCGCCAACTGCTTTCCGAGAGCCTGCAAAGCTTCCACCGGCGCCGCCGCATACTCGTACGCCTCCAGGTGGAGCTTGCCGTTGGTCAGCAGATCCTTGTTCGCCACCAGGCAGGAGCCTTCCGCAATGGGCTGCTCCATCGGCTGCCATCCGGGCGCGGCGCCCACCAACGTCAGCAGCCGGTGCGTCCGCGCCAGCGCCACCGGGCACGTCGCGTACACGTAACTCTCCTTCAGGCACCGCACCGGCAGCGCCACCAGCTGGGCGTCGCCGAAGCTCACCGCACCGGCGTGCAACTCGCTGGCGCCCGCCTCCGGCCCGAACAGATCGTCAGCCAGCGTCGGGTTCCCGCCAAGCTGCACAAACCCGTGCCGGACCGCCCCCTTAATGCCGGACCCGGCGAAACAGGGATGACCCGTGTGCCGCTCACGCTGAATGGGGTTGTCGATGACTCCAATCGCCTGCCCCGTGCCCAGGTGCACGGGACTCACCGCATAAAAGAAAACCGCTGCCTGCTTTTCAAACATTTCTACGCTCCTTTAGTGTCGGCCGCCCACGGGGCGATCCAGATCCGGTTGAAACCCTCGGCCCGCCGCTGCCCGTCGGGACACGGCGACGGCCACAGTCCGCCCGCGGCCAGGCCTCGCAACGCCCCTTCGTCCGCCTCCAGATCTTCCAGCCAGTACACGCTGCCCGTCGGCACGGCCCGCTGCGCCGGCTTCGGCGCCTCGCGGGCCAGGTCCCAGCCAGAGACGGTCTCCGCCCGCGCCGCCGCCGCAGCCACAAGGCGGGCGCGGACGCCCTGAAGATCAAACAAAAACTGCCCGTTTTGTTCCTGGCACCCCTCCGGCAGCCAGCCGTGGCTGAAAAGCCCGGGCGTGGCCAGAATCAGGCGGCATCGCTTCTCACTCACGATGCGCGCCCAGTCCGGCTCGGCCGGTTCGAATCCGTCGGCTGGCCGCACCGCCGCCGCGCGCCCGTCGGCGCCCAGCCGCACCAGCCCATCGCCAGGCGCCGTGCAGCCGCTTACGCCCACAAGCAGCCCGGCGTCGAATCCTCCGCTCGCGTGGATCCGCAACCGGAACGCCGCTGCCTCGGCCGTGAACAGCCGTCCTTCTTCCACGCTCCGCGTCTGCGCGTTGAGCCCGATTCCGACGCGCGCATCGCGCTGCCAAAGTTCGCTGGCCTTGACGAAATCCCCCCTGTCAGGAATGTCTCCGTCGAGATATTTTCTCCAGCCCTGTTCGGTCAGCCAATGCCCGCCTTCCGGTTTGCCGCGCTTTTCCTGGGCCACCACGGGATGCAGCGGAAGCGGATAGGACGAACGCAGGGCTTCGGGCAAGGACACGGGCCTTGCCATCCGGATGCCTTCTTTTTCAACAACCAGGTCGGCCGGCGCCGGATACAGCGCTTCCACCCTGCCGTCACGCCGCCGCGCCAGTTGCAGGCAAGTCAGCACGAAGCTGCCCGGCTTGTTGGACGTCCCGATCTCCGGGTGGACGGCGTGGCCTGCAGCGAACTCGGCCAGGTCGGTCCCGGAGTCGGCCAGAATCCGCGAGCGCAGCGCCCCGGCCGCCACGCTCGGCCACGGCGGCACCAGGCATTCGCCATAGCTGCCCGGATCGCCGAAGCTCTTGTTGGCCCGGAAAAACAGCACGTCTACGGGTTCGAGGAACAGATACTTGACGCCGTTCATGACTGCCTCCCTTCGACGCCTGCCGGCTGCCTCGCGGGTCGGCTGGCCCGCTGCTCGCGCGCCAGAAATTCGGCCACGCAGAGGAAATTCCGCAGCCGCTCGATCGTCCGCGGTTTGTGTTGCACCGCTTCTTCTGCCAGCTTCGCGGCCAGCGCGCGGGCCTCCGATTTTTTCGGTTTGTCCGTCTGCCGCTCCAGTTGGTAGGCCAGCAGCGCCTCCAGTTGCTGCCGGTCCACCTCGCCGGCCGCATGCGGCAGATCGTGGAGCCATTCAAGCGAGTTGTACACTGCCCGCCGGCTGACTTCCGGAGCCGCCAGAAAGTCGCGCAGCTCAATCAGCAATTCCAGAGGCCCGCCCCAGTCGCCGGCGAGATCCAGCCGCCCGCCCGAACGTTTCAGCACCGTCACCTGCCAGGCATCGCGGTCTTTGTCGCGGCCATCGATGGTGCGCTCGAACTCTTTGGCGCGCTTTTCCGCCGCGCGCAGCTCGCGCATCACCAGCGATAGCGGCGTCTGATGATGCGCGATCACGATGCCGCAGCTCGCCGTCGCCCGCGGCCCCATCATCCGCATCAGCCGTCCGTTCAGATACGCGAAGCCATCGCGAAGCAGCAGCCGGCCCCATCGCTGGCCGCGCTGTTGCGGCATCGTGTCGTTGCCGGCGCCGCTGTAGGCCTTGCGGAGCCTGGCGGCGGCACTCAGCGCATCGGCCACCGGCAGCATTGCCAGCACGTCATCGCCGCCCGCGTAAATCAGGCGCCCGGCGTGTTCCCTTTCGACGACCCACGGCGCAACCACCTGAGAGAAGTCATTCAGCGCCCCGCTGATCACCAGGTGCCGGTTGGGTGACACGGGCCTCGACTGACTGGCGTACTGTTTCAGCAGCCCGCTGACGTTGTGAAACAGCCCCCGGACCTGCGGGTGAAAGCTTTCCAGGAACCGGATCGACGTGCCTGCCGACTCATCCCCGGCAAGGATCTTGCCCATGTGGTCGCCGTCCATCAATAGCAGCGCGTAATAGTTCTCGAGCTGCGGAGCGTCATCCTCGTCGCCGCAGAGCACGCTTCGCACAAAACGCCGCGCCTTGGCAAGCTTCTGTTCCTCGTCTTGCTCCTCGGCCTCTCGCGCCTCTTCGATGACGGCAGGAATCCGCGCCGCATTGTCGATTTGCTGCTGCTGATACTGCGGATTCGCGGCAATCTGCGCCGGCAGGGCGACACGCCCTTTCACCTCCGAAAGTCTCGTCATCTGGGCTGGCTTCAACTGCGCCCCGGCGTCCAGCCATTCGCGGATCTGATGCGCCAGCGCCATGGCGTGCGTCGAGACGATAAAGCGATCCGTCACGCCGCCTGTCGCCTCGCGGACTTCTTCGGCAAACAGCGTCGGCCACAGCCGCTTGATCGCCGGCAGCGCGCCCAGATGCTCGCCTTTTCTGGCCCACGCGGGCCGCTGGTCGGCCACGAGCGTCCACAACGTCTCGTGATGCTGCCCCTCCCGGAAACGCGGATCGCTCCGGCTCAGCCGCTGCCCGCGCGGCACGCTCAGCAGGTTGCGGTCATGCGTGAGCCACTCGGTCTCGCCCGTCAGCGTGCATCGCCATCCCTCTTCGCGCGTCTGATCAAAAGGCCGAATGCTCTTGGCCGACGCCATCAGCCGCTCGTTCAGTTCGTAGAAAGCGGGATACAGCACGCCCGGATTCGGCTCGAAAAACGTCGTCCCGTCAGTCCATTCAATCTTTTCGCGCAGCACTTTCCACGCGGGGGAGGTGAGAAACCCGGCCTCTTTCGTTCCGAAAAACGGCTCCATCGCCTCGGCCAGCGGATCTGTATCCAGGTCAGTCTGCTTTTCCTCGTTGCGGGGCCGCGCCAGCGAGAACGGCGTCACCGCCCAATGCACCTCCGGAAAGTCCTTCAACTGCCTGCGCACCTGCTCATAGGCGTAGATGGACGCGTCCCTCTTTGCGCCAGGCTCGCGCAGGCCTGCCTCTTCGAGCAGCCGGTCCACCGTGCGCAGGCCCTGTTCCCTCAGCCACTCGCGAACATGGCCGCGGCACCGCTCGGCCAGCTCCCGGGCCTGCGATGCTGGGACCACCGCCACAAACCGGTTCGGCAGCGCCGCCGCAAACAGCGGATTCGCGTCCGGCCGTTTGCCCCACCACGGCAGCGTCTTGAACCACTCCGCCGGCAGGCCGCACTCGTTCTTCAACCACAGGTCCACCAGTGGAATCCCGCGCAGCCGCGGGAACAGAATGGCGTCCGGCCCCAGCTCCTCGCACAGCGGCTTCATCGTCTCCCAGACCAGCCGGGACAGCAGGTGGGAGCCCGCCCACAGGTCTTCCGTCTTCCGCGCCGCCGCAATGAAACTCTGCACCGGGCCGATCGAAACGGCCAGCAGCGCGGCCTCATGGTTGGGATCGGCGGCAAACGCGCCTGCGAAGGCCGAGACCAGATCCAGATGGTCCCAGATCGTGTGATCCGGCACGCGCGTGTCGGCCGGCAACAGTTTCCACAGCTCGCCCAGTTTGGCCGCGTCCTGCTCTTCGCGGATCTCCGGCCCGAACCGCCACAGCGCCAGCGCGACTTTGCGCCAGTCGAGCTCTTCGGCCGAGCCGGCGCCGAGCTCCCGGATCAGGCCGTCGAAATATTGGAAGCTGTGTTTTTTGATCTGCTCGACGTCCGTGTGGCCCAGATATTCGAGATCGACCACTCCGCCTGACAGCGGATGTATGAGCTTCGGCTGTTCCGTCCAGCGGACCTGCGCTTCGCCCGGATGCGCGTAGATTGTGACCTGCTTGCCGTCCTTCCGCGTCACCGTCAGTTTCTGGCGCGGCCACTGCGGGCGGTCGGCGGCCGATGCATACCAATCGGCACGGCGGACCAGCTCGTAGATCTCGCGCGGCAGTCCGGTGCGGAAGCAGGCAAAGGCGAGCGCGCTGTCCGAGTCCGGCTCGATGGTTCCCTCCGGCAGCGTCGTCTCGTACAGGAGCCGCGTGAGTGCCAGCGACGTGCCGTTTTCATGCCCCGCCGGATCGCGCAGCAGCACCAGCGCCTTTTCGGCCGGATCATGCAGCCGCGCCGCGACTTTGGTTTGCCAGGTCATCGTGTCCGTCATCGCTTATCTCCGCACACGCTTGAGGTCAGCCCGCCCGTCGAGAAACTGATGGACTCGCTGCCAAACGCCTTCAAGGGTTTTCTGATTCGGCGAAAAAGCCACCGGCGGTTTGCATGGCATGTGAAAGATGATCCCGACGAGTTTGCTCGCGTTGTTGTCCAGACAGCGCACCTTGAAGCGCAGCGAATTCGGCAGCCGCGCTTGGTTGCCCCATGACCTCACTGAGTGGTTCGTCACCGGATAGGCCAGCCAGTGGCGTTCTTCAGGCGTCTGGTGCGCCTCTCCTGCAAACTTGAATTTCGTGCGCAATGCGATCTTGATCTCCGCCAGCACGCGCATCAATTCGCGCCAGTCCTGATAAGTCCCTTTCGTCTGCCAGATCAGCGGCTCGCTATCGTCTTGCCCAATGCAATGCGGCCAGTCGAGTTGCAACGCCTCGCGCCAGAGTCTCAAGGGCGGTTGCACGCTCCCAGCCGGGTCGAGCCGAAACGAACCCCACCCATTCCGGCTGCGTCCCCCAACTGCGCCATACAGATTCATGAGCGCCAGGGCCGCTTCAATCTCGGACTGATGTGGTTCAGGAAATGCAAGCAGCAACTCTGCCTTTTCTCCTGCCTGAATGGCCGGCGGGGCCTTCAGGGCAGTACCGCGCTTCTCTCTGTCATAAGTCAGGGGGCCGTAGCCCAGGTAGAGATGCGGCCCGATGGGCTGTTTCACCTCGGGGTGCCCGACGGTTTGGGCCTCGCCCGGCCAGTTTTTCATTTCGCCCGCATCCCACCGCTCCAGCCGCAGCCGCACCAGGCTGCGCGATGCCGCCGTGTTGCCCTGGCTGTCGGTCAGCCACGCGTTGCCGAAGAGCTTCCCTTCCGCCTCTCGCATTTTGAGCGGGTTCACTGGAAAACCGTGTTCGTGCGCATACACCACCCGCCACCACTGCCGTAGCAGCGCCTTGAAGGGTGGCGTACGCCACTGCCCGCTCTGGTCTGCTCCGCCGAGAAAGGCGGGCGTCAGAAATTCCAGCGTGTATTTCCGGGTGATCCAATGGGGATTGTCGGGCATGATCTGCGCCTCAGGAGTGTTTTATCACAGGAGCACCGGCGGGAAGAAGCGCGACAATCTTGTGGTCGCACAGAAGCGTTCTATTGTCGGCTGGCGCCTGAGAGAATCCGGCGCTATTTCCAGCCTGCCGGCTGCCCTGTCACCGCCAGGACCGCCTTCCACAGCTCCCCGTCGAGGCTCACCCGTTTCCGCCCGGTGGTGACCATGTGCGCCGGCACGTGGACCATCCGGTTGTGCACCTGCCCGATGATGAGGCCGGAGCGTCCGGTCATGGCCGCGTGGACGGCGTTGCGGGCGAGGCCATCGCACAGCACCGCGTCGTCAGTATCGGCCGGAAGGCCTCGGATCAGATAGCTCGGGTCGATGTAGCGCACGTTCACCGGAATGCCCTTCGCCCTGAAATGATGGGTAATCTGGTCGCGGAGGAACACGCCAATATCGGCGTGTTTTAGGTTGCCCGAGGCGTCTTTTTCCACCGATTCGCGCGGAATCAGGTGCTGGCCGGCGCCTTCCGCCACGACGATCACCGCGTGCGCCTTCCGCTCAAGCCTCCGCTCGAGCACCGCCAGCAGGCCCTTCTCTCCTTCCAGTTCGAAGGGCTGCTCCGGGATCAGGCAGTAATTCACCTCGCCGCTGGCCAGCGTCGCTCCGGCAGCAATGAAGCCGGAGTCGCGGCCCATCAGCTTCACCAGGCCGATTCCGTTCAGCACGGCCCGTGCCTCGGTGTGCGCCACATCGATCACCTGCCGCGCCGCATTGACCGCCGTTGCATAACCGAACGTCCGGCTGACGTACAGGATGTCGTTGTCGATCGTTTTCGGGATTCCAACCACCGCCAGCGGATGGCCCATGGCGCAGGCCGTCTCATGAATTTTGTAAGCACCCCGCTGCGTCCCGTCACCTCCGATCGGGAACAGCACGTTTACGCCCAGCTCGCGCAGATAGCGGACCATCGTTTCCGGATCTTCGGGACCGCGGGAAGTCCCCAGAATGGTCCCGCCCTGCTCATGGATGTCGCTCACCAGTTCCGGCGTCAGCTCGATGGGGGCGTGCCCGTTGGCCGGGTTCAGTCCGTGGTAGCCGTAGCGGAACCCGAGGATCCGCTCCACGCCGTAATGACACCGCAGGCTCATTACCAGGCTGCGGATCACGTTGTTCAGTCCCGGGCAAAGCCCGCCGCAGGTGACGATGCCCGCCGTCACCCGGTCCGGGTCAAAAAAGATTTTTTCGCGCGGCCCGGCTTTTTCAAACAGGATATTGCCGGGCCTTTCTGCCGCCAGATCCAGGGTAATGTGCAGCGGAATATAGTGCGTGTCGGCGACAAAAGGATTCGGATGCTCCGGATCCAGTTCCCGCAGCGGCATCGGCGAAGGGATCTCCGCCGGCCCCAGGCGTTCGATGAATGCAACCGGTGTTTTCATGCCGCCTCCATCTGCCGCGCCAGCCGCTCCGCCACCTCCTCGCCGATCGCCAGACACGCCGTGGCCGCCGGCGACGGCGCATTCAGCACATGCACCGATCCCGGCAGCTCGAGAAATACGAAATCCTCCACGAGCCGGCCGTCCGGCGTCATCGCCTGCGCGCGGATGCCGGCGCCGGCCGGCTCCAGATCCTCCACGCGCACCTCGGGCACCAGCTCCTGAAGTGACCGGCAGAACAGCTCTTTGGAAAACGCGCGGCGCAGCTCGGCCCAGCACATCCCGGCATGCCGCGCCAGAAAACGCCACAGTCCCGGAAACGCCGCCGCATCCCAGGCGTCGCGCAGGTTGATGGCCGTGCGCGAATACCCTTCGCGGGCCAGCGAAAGCACGGCGTTCGGCCCGGCCTCGACTCCGCCGCGGATCATGCGCGTGAAATGCACCCCAAGAAAGGGAAATTTGGGGTCCGCCACCGGGTAAATCAGGTTCCGAACCAGATATTCGCGCTCCGGCCGCAGCCGGTAATAGTCGCCCCGGAAAGGCACGATCCGGATGTCCGTTCTGCCGCCGGCCATCCGCGCCACGCGGTCCGCCTGAAGGCCGGCGCAGGCCACCAGGTAATCCGAAACAAATTCTCCCTGACCTGTTTCGGCGATCCATTCCCCGCCGCGCCGCCTGAGCCGCCCTACCCGCGCCCCTGGCACCACCCGCCCGCCCCGCTCCGTGATCAGCCGCGCGAGCGCATCGCAGACGCCGGGGTAGTCCGTGATCCCCTCCTCCGGCACGCGCAGCGCCGCCACGCCCGCGGCGTGCGGCTCGTAGTCGCGGATCCGCTCCGCCGGCAGCAGCTCCAGTCCGCGCAGTCCGTTCGCCGTGCCCCGCTCATACAGGTCCCGTAGTCGCGGCTTCTGTTCCTCGCGCGAGGCAACCACCAGCTTGCCGCAGATGTCGTGAGCGATTCCGTGCTGCCGGCAGAATGCGGTCAGTTGCCGGATGCCGCGCACCGCCAGCCGCGCCCTGGCGCTCCCCGGCCGGTAGGCGAGCCCGCAGTGCATCACGCCGGAGTTGTTCCCCGTCTGGTGCGCCGCCACATGCGGCTCTTTTTCAAGCAGCGTCAGCCGCACGTCCGGCCAGCGCTCCAGAATCCGGTAGGCTGAGGCCAGCCCCACCGCGCCCCCGCCGATGACCGTGATGCGCGGACCGGCCACCCGCTACCGGCTCCTTTCCGCCCGCAGCGCCTCGCGCGCCGCCAGCACGCGCCGCCGCGCCTGCTCCACATCGGGCGCCAGCGCCGTCAGGTGCCCCATCTTGCGGCCTGGCCGCGCTTCGGCCTTCCCATACACATGGATCTTCACTTCGGAAAACTCCGCTGCCCGCTGCCACTGCGGCTCGCCCTCCGCCCAGAGGTCGCCCAGCAGGTTCGCCATCGCCGCCGGCCGCATCTGCTCGGTCGATCCGAGCGGCAGCCCGCACACGGCCCGCAGTTGCTGTTCGAACTGCGAGGTCACGCAGGCGTCAAACGTGTAGTGGCCGGAGTTGTGCGGCCGCGGCGCCAGCTCGTTTACGAGCAGCTCGCCGTCGCGCGCCAGGAACATCTCCACGCACAGGACGCCCACCACGTCCAGCGTCTCCAGAATGCCGCGCGCGATCTCCACGGCCCGCGCCGCCACGCGCTCTTCCAATGGCGCCGGCGCCACCGTCACGTCCAGGATGTGCCGCGCGTGCGTGTTCAGACACACGGGGAAATGCGCGAAACGGCCGCGCTGGTCGCGCACCGCCACCACCGACAGTTCGCACTCGAAGTCGATGAACTGCTCCAGCACCGCCTCGGCCCCGCCAATCGCCTCCCACGCTGCCGGCAGCTCGTCCATCGTGCGGATCAGCCGCTGGCCCTTGCCGTCGTAACCGAACCCGGCCGTTTTCAGGACCGCCGGCAGCCCGATCTCGCCCGCCGCCGTGCGCAGCCCGTCCAGGGAGCGCACATGGCGGAAGCGCGCGCAAGGAAAACCGTTCTTCGAAAGAAATGTTTTCTCCCGCAGCCGGTGCTGCGTCGTATGCAGCACCTCGGCGCGCGGATGCACCGGTACAAGCGCCGCACACGCCTCGATCGACGCCGCGGGAACGTTTTCAAACTCGAACGTCACCGCGTCTACGCGCGCCGCAAACGCGCGGACGGCGTCAAGGTCATCGTAGGCGGCGCGCACTTCGACGTCCGCCACCTGCCCCGTCGGGGTGTCCTCGTCCGGCGAGAGCGTGTGCACGCGATAGCCCATCCGCCGGGCCGCGATGGCGAACATCCGGCCCAGTTGCCCGCTGCCCAGCACGCCAATCGTGGATCCGGGTGGAAGAATCCGGCTCATGACTGCGCGTCTGCGTCAGGAAGTGCCGCGGCCATCACCGCCGCCGTCTGCTCGGCGCGAAACTGCTCCAGCCGCTCGGCCAGCGCCGCATCGGAGAGGGCGAGAATCGCCACCGCCGTCAGCGCCGCGTTCACCGCACCGGAACGGCCGATCGCGAAGGTCGACACCGGAACTCCCGCCGGCATCTGCACGATCGAAAGCAGCGAGTCGAGCCCGTCAAGCGACGAGCCTTTCACCGGGACGCCCAGCACCGGCAGCGTCGTGTGCGCCGCCATCATGCCCGGCAGATGCGCCGCGCCGCCGGCGCCGGCAATGATCACTTTCAACCCGCGGGCTTTCGCCGTCCGTCCGTACTCGGCCATGAGTTCCGGCGTGCGGTGGGCGCTGGTCACGCGCTTTTCATACGGGACGCCAAAACGTTCCAGGATCGCGCAGGCATGCTGCATCGTCTCCCAGTCCGACCGGCTCCCCATGACGACGCCCACCAGGGGCTGTGCTGTCTCGCTCATCTTTTACAGCATAGCCCCCGGGCGAACGCGTCCGGCTTACTGGCCCTGGCCCAGCGAGTAGCCAGGCTTGCCGTCGTAGGTGTACAGATGCTCGGTCTTCACCACGTCGATGCCCGCCTCCAGGCACCGCTCCAGCAGCGAAAGGATCTGCCGCGGCGTGGCGGCTGCGCCGTTCTGCGGCTGGAACCGGCAACGCCACGTGTCGCACAGCAGCGTGGCGGGCAGAGGATCCGGAAACACCTTCGTGCCGCGGTTGGTGATCATCACCAGATCCAGCCCGTCGCCGGCAACGCTTTTCATCAGCGCCCCGATCCGGTTGGGATCCGTCGGCAGATGGTGAATGTAGACGTCCACTCCGGCCAGCTCGCGCTTCGCGGGTGGCGGAGGCGGCTCGTCCTTCTGCACATTTTGAGGCGCGGCTGAGTACTTCACCGGCTTCAGTTGCTGCGGCTTCTGGCCCAGCCGTTCCACCACCGCCTGCGCAAACTCCCGCGTGCCCACCTGTTGTTTCGTGTACGGGTTCTTGCCTTCCTTGGCGATGTCGTAGGTGTGGATGCCGTCTTCAATCGTCTTCAGCCACGCGTTGTGCACCAGCTCGGCGATCTCCGGCTGGCCGATGTGCACAAGCATCATCACCGCGCCCAGCAGCAGCCCGCTCGGATTGGCCAGGTTCTGGCCGGCGCGGCGCGGCGCCGAGCCATGAATCGCCTCGAACATCGCGTACTCCCTGCCGATGTTGGCCGAGCCGGCCAGCCCCACCGAACCCGCAATCTGCGCCGCCACGTCGGAAAGGATGTCCCCATACAGGTTCGGCATCACCACCACGTCGAAAGCCGTCGGCGTGTCAGCCAGCTTCGCCGCGCCGATGTCCACAATCCAGTGCTCTTTCTCGATGTCCGGGTACTCCGCGCCGATTTCGTCGAACACCTTGTGGAACAGCCCGTCGGTGAGCTTCATGATGTTGTCCTTCGTGAAGCAGGTCACCTTCTTCCGGTGGTTCCTCACGGCGTATTCGAACGCATACCGTACGATGCGCCGGCACCCGCCGTAGGTGATCACCTTCAGGCACTGCACCTGGTCCGGCGTGTGGAAGTATTCGATGCCCGCGTAAAGGTCCTCTTCGTTCTCCCGCACGATCACCACGTCCATGCCCGGGTGCTTCGTCGGGATGAACGGATCATAGGCCACACAGGGACGCACGTTGGCATACAGCCCCAGCAGCTTCCGCGTCGTCACGTTCAGGCTCTTGAAGCCGCCGCCCTGCGGCGTCGTGATCGGCGCCTTCAAAAACACCCGCGTGCGCAGCAGGCTTTCAATGGCCTCTTTCTCGATGCCCGCGGTGTTTCCCCGAAGGTACACCTTCTCGCCGATCTCGATCTCTTCAATGTCTAACCGCGCTCCGGCCTCCTTGAGGATGAACAGGGTGGCGTCCATGATCTCCGGACCGATGCCATCGCCCCGCGCCACCGTGATGGGAACGTTCTGTGCCACGCCGAGCTCCTTTCTCGTGCCAATCCGCCGATATGTTATCACGTTTAGATATTTCGCGCACACCACCTGCCTTGCGCGAACCCGACTCTTGCAAAACCAAGAGGGGATTGCCCCTCCTCAGGGGGCGATTCATGGGAAATCAGCACGGGATTCAGCGCGTGACCAGCGTAGATCCAGGCGCCGGCGCCGACGCGCGGGACGCCCTCAGCGGCCGCGGTACCAGAGGCGCCAGGCGTGATGCCAGCTCGGGGGCGGGTTCCATTGTCAGCGCCCTCCTCCCGGGCCCTTCCTGCCTCAGATGGAACACGCCCAGCCACACCGCCTCGCCCGGAGGCGCGTCATAGAAACGGAGGAAGCGTGACAGGGGGCCGGCGGACTCCCCCGATCGTTCGAGGACGAATCCCGCCAGCCCAAGGCGCCCCGCAGGAACGCGGATCATGTAAAAGAGGATGTCCGTAAGGCCGGGCAGTTCCATCCTTGCGCCGAAGCGCTTCCAGGTGCGCAGCTCCACGCCCTGAGGTTGGCCGTTGGCCGTCCGGTAATCGAGGATTCCCTCGAGATCCGTGGTGACGCGCCCGTCGGGCTGCGTCGCGGAAAACCCGAAGACGGCGAACGAGGGACGCTCCTGCGGTGAGTACGGCTTCAGCTCCAGCGGCACGACCTCCGCTTCCCCGTCGCAGTGGGAGACCGACCCGATGGCGTCCCAGGCGGTCGCCTCCACCGGGTGCCGCCCCAGCAGCAGGTCGCGCACCTGCACCCGGTACTGGCGTGACGTGCCGTCTCCACACCGCACCCGCACCTCGAGCAGCGCCGAGGCGAAATCTTCTCCGCTGCGGTTGTCCGCCGTGGCCGACAGGGCGGGAATGAATTCGCCGCGGCCTTCGCTCCACCGCCACGCATGGACGTCAGTAAACGCCAGCCCGCCCTGAAAAAGCATCGCGGCAAGGAGAGGAAAAATCATTCAAATTCTTCCCGCCCCATGTATAACTCGCTGATGATTTCTTTCAGATTTGCAATTATTTTCCCCCGGCGCAGCTTCATCGTGGGAGTCATTTCTCCGCTCTCGATGGAAAACTCCCGGTCCAGAATGCGGAACCTGCGGATCTGCTCGAACGGGGCGAGCTGGCGGTTCACCTGGGCGACGATCCGCTTCATCTCCTCTTCCACGGCGGGCGCCCGCGCCGCCTCCTCGAGCGGCGTGCCCGGCGGAACCAGCCCGAGCGTTGCCGCCGCCTCCGCGTGAATCGTGAACAGAGCCGTCACATACGGCATCCGGTCGCCCACGAGCATCACCTGGTTGACCAGCGGCTCCAGCTTGAACAGGCCCTCAATCTTCGCCGGATAGATCTTCTTGCCGTTGGAAGAGACAATCACTTCCTTCTTGCGCCCGGTGATCCAGACATAGCCGTCCCGGTCGATCTCAGCCAGATCCCCGGTGTGCAGCCAGCCGTCCCGCAGCACCGCCGCTGTCGCCTCCGGATCGTTGAAGTAGCCGGAAAACAGCATTTCTCCGCGCACCAGCAGTTCGCCGTCCCCGGAAATGCGCGCCTCCACTCCGGGTAGCGGCCGGCCAATCGAGCCCGGCCGCGGATTGGACAGAGGGTTCAGGATCAGCACTCCGCCCTCGGTGAGTCCGTAGCCCTCGATCAGCGGCAGACCGATGGCGGAGAAGAATTCGGCCAGCTCACGGCCTAGCGGCGCCGCTCCGCTGGCGGCCACTTTCAGCCGCCCGCCCAGCCGCTCGCGGATGCGGGCGAACACCGCCCGGTCGAAGAATTTCAGCGAGGCCTTCACCCAGGCCGAAGGCTCGCGCCCCTGCGCCCGCGCCCGCGCCGCCTCCGATCCCACGCCGAGGCCCAGGTAAAACAGTTTCCGCACCGCTGCCGGTTTCTTGCGGATTTCCGTCGTGACGCTGGCATAGATCCGCTCCCACACCCGCGGCGGCGCCACGAAAAACGTCGGCCGCACGCGGCGCAGTTCGGCGGGCATTTTTGAGAGTCCTTCGCTGAAATACACCTCCACGCCCATCCGCACCATCAGCAGCTCCACCACCAGCCGCTGCGTGATGTGGGCCGAAGGCAGGAACGCCAGCGTCGAGTCTCCTTCGCCCAGTGGAAGCACCGGCGGCCCACATTCGCAGTTGGCCAGGATGGCGTTGTGGCTCACCAGCCCCATCTTCGGCTCGCCGGTCGCCCCGGAGGTCAGGTAAAGGATGGCCGGGTCGGACGGCTGAATCTCGTTCTGCATCCGTTCCACCAGAGCTGGATCGGCCGCCAGCGCCCGCCCCCCCATTTCGAGGAATTCCTCGAAGCTCACCGCGGAAGAGTCTTCTCCGCTCAGCAGGACCACCGGAACCTGGAGCCGCCCGAGCCCGGCCAGGTTCAGCGCCCGCAGCGACTTCGGATTCTCCACGAACACCAGCAGCGGCCGGCACGCCTCCAGCGTCTTCACCTGCTCTGCCGCCGGCAGGGAAGTATACAGTGCCGCGGCCACCGCTCCCGCCGACATCACGCCCATGTCGGCCAGATAGAACTCTGCCCGTGTTTCCGAAGACAGCCCGACGATGTCGCCCTTCTTCACTCCGGCGGCCCGCAACGCCGCGGCCGCGCGCTCGGCGGTCTCCAGATACTCGCGCCACGTCCACGTCCGGTACTGCCCCTTGCCGAGCGGCTGGTGGAGTGCCGGACGCCCGTCCCACGTCTCGGCGGCCATCCGCAGCAGGCGGTACACGGTCCTTTGGTCTTTCGGTACTGGTGGCGCAATCCTCGCCATGCAGTCGTCCTCGGGTTCGGTCTGGGATCAGCGCGCGGCCGGGCGCGCTTCTATCAGGTTACTGGATCCCCGCCCGGTAAGATAAGGGCATGGCCTGGGAACGCGAACTCGAAACGGCGCTGGAACTCGCCAAGGCCGCCAGCCAGGTGGCGCTTGGCTGGTTCCGCCAGGGCGTGCCGGCTGCGGCCAAGAACGACGGCTCGCCCGTTACGGAAGCCGACCGGGCCTGCGAACGCCTCATCGCCGCCCGCCTGGCCGAACAATTCCCTGCCGACGGGATCCTCGGCGAAGAAGGCGCCAACCGGCCCGCGCAAAGCGGCCGCCGCTGGATCGTCGATCCGATTGACGGCACCCGCGACTTTCTCCGCGGCAGCTTCCTGTGGTCCCACCTTCTCGCGCTGGAAGCGGATGGGGAGGTCGTTCTCGGCGTCGCCTTCTTTCCCGCACAGGGCCGCCTGTTTCATGCCGTCCGCGGCCAGGGTGCCTGGTGCGTCGAGGGCCGCACGGAGACACAGCTCCGGTGCTCGGACATCGCGGATCCATCCCGCGCGGTCCTCTGCCTCAACCAGCCCGCTCAGGCCCTCGGCACCGAATGGGGCCCGCGGCTGCTGCCCTTCGTGGCCCGTTTCTGGGCCTTTCGGTGCCTTGGCGGCGCCACCGATGCCATGCTGGTCGCCTCGGGCAGCGCGGACGTCTACCTCGAGCCCGGTCTGAAGCCCTGGGACGTCGCTGCGCTGTCCATCATTGCCCGCGAGGCCGGCTGCATCTTCCACGACTTCGAGGGCCGCGACACCATCTATGGCGGCAGCGCCGCCATCTACACGCCCGGTCTCCGCCCCGCCGTCCGGGCGTTTCTTGGCCTCGAGGGCTGAAACAAAGCGCGAATCTTCTGTTGCGGAAGTTGCATCTTCAGATATAGTATTAAGGGACAATCGAGTATTAACATCTTGCGCTCCCGAGGTATCCATGATCTATTCGCGCTCCGCTGAATACGCCATCCGGGCGTTCGTCCAGCTCGCCACCGTGCCGGAAGGCAAGTACGCCATGGTGAAACAGATCGCCGAGCAGGCCGACATCCCCGCGCACTTCCTCGCCAAGATCCTCCAGCAGCTCGCCCGGAAAGGATTCCTCCGCTCCAGCAAGGGCCCCACCGGCGGCTTCGCGCTCCGTGTCCCACCCTCCGAGCTGAATCTGCTCGCCATCGTCGAGGCCGTCGACGGCCTGGCCGACTTCGAGCGCTGCCCCGCGGGCATGGCCGTCTGCAACGACGAGGCCCCCTGCGGCATGCACGACAGTTGGAAGGCGCTGCGGAATCGTATCATGGAATATCTGGAGCGCACCACCATTCTGGATCTCGCCAAAGGGTTCGAGCAGAAACGCCGGAACCTCGAGCGGATGCAGAAGAAGGCGGCAAAACGCTCCGCGATAAAGGCCTGACGGGCGGGTGGATCCATTCGCCGCCCGCCGGGGCGGATCGGGAGAGAAGGAGGCAGAATGCCGGATCGGACAATCCTTGCGCCCGCGCCCGTCGACATGCTCGTCCCCATGGTGGTTGAGCAGACCTCGCGCGGCGAGCGCGCCTATGACATTTACTCGCGTCTGCTGCGCGAAAACATCATCTTCCTCGGCACGCCCATCGACGACCAGGTGGCCAACCTCGTCATCGCCCAAATGCTGTTCCTCGCCGCCGAGGATCCCGAAAAGGACATCCAGCTCTACATCAACTCGCCCGGCGGATCGATCACCGCCGGCCTGGCCATCCTCGACACGATGAATCTGGTCGAACCCGACATCGTCACCTATTGCGTGGGCCAGGCCGCCTCGATGGCCGCCGTGTTGCTAGCCTGCGGCACCAAGGGCAAGCGCTACGCGCTGCCTCATTCGCGCATCCTCATCCACCAGCCCTCGATGAGCGGCCTCGCCGGGCAGGCCACCGACATCGACATCTACGCCAAGGAAATTCTCCGAATGCGGGAGATCCTGAACAAAATCCTTTCCGACGCCACCGGGCAGCCGGTCGAAAAAATCGCCCGCGACGTCGACCGCGACTACATCATGGAGGCCGAGCAGGCGCTCGAATACGGCATGGTCGACAAGATCATCGCCCGCCGGGAAAAGTAGGAATCCCGCTCAGACCCGTATTGTCCGGAATCCGCCCCGCCAGCCGCCGACGCCTCGCCCCGAACCGCGACTGAAGGGAGCGAGGCGCCCGACCATGAGACCCCATGAACCTGGGGGACGTCAGTAGAGATGAAAATCGTCAGGGGCGGGCGGTCCCTCGCTTGCTTCGTATCCCTGCACTGAGCAGCGACTGGAGCGAGCCTGTCAAGGCAAGCGGAAGGAACGGTCTTTCCTTCTCGCGAGGAATGGACTGAGCCTGCGCGTTCTCGTGGCACCGAGAGAGGTGAGTTTCGACGGAGTGGCCGCAGAAGCTGCAATCCGGTGTGATGGGATGAGGTCAGTCACGAACGGATCGTCGACTGGTGCGGGGTGTCTGGTTCCCGACCGGGCAATCACGGTGGTGGCTGTGCGGCAAAGGCGGCCAAGCGGTACCTGACGAGCCTGGCGCCAGCGTTCGAGAATGCCAGGAGTGATGGAGTGAGACACCTTACGTCCTGTTTCGGGGGTGTCTGACGACATTCTTTTGGCTCATGTTCTCCGGTGGTTTTATCCAGACCCCGGACCCTGGGGCGTCTGCCCCCATTTCGTGACCCAATGCCGCGCTGCGGGCGGCGTGGAGCGCACGCCGGAGCTCAAACAAATTTCGCAACACGCGTTTTATCATCCGGCCAGCCGGCCGGTCCGGCAGCGGCCCGGGCAGCAGCCAGAACTCGACCTCGTCCGCCGGCACGCCGCGGCTGTCCAAAATCCCCTCAAAGCCATTGCAGCGGCGCCAGACACGGAGTGGCCCGCGAACCTGCCCGTCGCAGGGGTCGTTCTCTCCCAATATCCGGCAGGCCGCGCCAGCCAGCGCAACCGCGTCGTTTCGGAACAAAACTCCAGGCCGCCCGTGCGGCATACTACCCGCGCTGGAGGCTGGGGCACGGCGGCCTGCTGACGCCGGGCCGAGGGGCCAGTTCGTCCTTTCCGTTACTCCTCTGCCAATGCGATCAAAATGCAATCTGCAATTCACCGGGCCGCAAACTTACGCCCGGATAATCGGGGCGTGCGGCGCTGGCAGACTCAGCTCCGATTCCGATTCGCCCCCAGCCGGCCCCTGCCTACCGTCCCGGTTCTGGCCAACGTGAAACACCGGGCCGCCCGAATTCTGCTTTCCGGGCTGGAAGAATTGATTCGCACCGCCTGCCGACTGGAGGGTCCAAACATTTTCGAAAAGCTCCTCTCGGCGCTGGGCGTACGCTGCGTGACCCCCCCGGGAGAATGGGAACGCATCCCGGACAGGGGACCTCTGGTCGTTGTGGCCAATCATCCCACCGGGCTGCTGGATGGTGTGATCGCGGCGGCCCTCTGTCTCCGCCGGCGCGCGGACGTGCGGATTCTCGTCAACCACCTTCTTCCATGCCATTCTGCCGTCGATCCCTTTCTGATCCGCGTCGATCCGTATGCCCGCCGGGGGAGCGTGGAGCGCAACCGCATTGCCCTCCGGCAGGCGATAGAGTGGTTGCGGTGCGGCGGGGCGCTCATTGTCTTTCCGGCGGGAGACGTCTCGCACATTGACTGGAAGCGCCTGGTGACGGAAGATCCGGACTGGAATCCTTCCGTGGCCCGGCTGATCCGCGCCGGCCAGGCCGCGACAGTGCCGCTCCGGATCCGCGCCAGCAACAGCCCCATCTTCCACCTGCTCGGTTTCGTCCATCCGCGCCTGAAGACAATTCGCTTGCCTTTCGAGGCTCTCAACAAGCGCGGTTCCCGGGTGATGGTCCGCGTCGGCATGCCGGTTCCTTTCCGCAGGCTGGCCGATCTGGATGACCACGCCATGATTCGTCACTTGCAGGCCTGCAACAACCTGCTGGGACGGGCCCCAGCACCCGTCCCCGCGGTGGAGACTCGCGTCCGGGGCGCGGCAGTCATCATCCCACGGCCCGCCCTAATGGAGCGGGCCCTCCGTGCAGGTTGCCTTGCGGAAAGCGCCGAGTGGGCCGTCACCGTCTTCCGTTCGGCCGATGACCCGGAGCTGATGTATGAAATCGGCCGTGTGCGGGAGCTGACCTTTCGGGCGGCGGGCGAAGGCACGGGCGGCGAAGTGGACATCGACAACTTCGACCTGCACTATGATCAACTCGTCCTCTGGAACCTGAGGGACGGCGCTGTCGCTGGCGGCTACCGAATCGCCGCGACGGAGTCGATTTTGCCACTGTTCGGCGTGCGCGGGCTGTATACGTCCACCCTGTTTCGCATCTCTCCGCAGTTCTTCCGCACACTGGGCCCTGCTGCTGAGCTCGGACGCTCGTTCGTCTGCCCCCAATACCAGAGGCAGTACATGGCGCTGCTCATGCTCTGGCGGGCCATCGGCGCGTGGGTCGTCCGGCATCCCGAGTGCCGGTACCTGTTCGGACCGGTCAGCATCAGCGCTGCCTATGCCTCCGCTTCGCGGCTGCTTCTGTCCACGGCCCTGCTGGAGACCGCCGGCGACGCGGAACTTTCGCAATGGGTCCGGCCACGCCGGCCTTTTCGCTCCTTTCAGCAGCAGGCCATCCGCCGCGAGTGGCGGCGGCTCAAGCTGTCAGATCCGGAACAGATTTCCGAACTCGTGGCCTCGCTTGAGCCGGACAGCAAGGGCATGCCCGTGCTGCTCCGGCAATATCTGCGCCTCGGCGGGCGCCTGCTGGCTTTTCACCTGGACCGGAATTTCTCCAACACGCTGGACGGCCTCATCGTTGTCGACCTGCTTCGCACGGATCGAAAGCTCCTGGAACGATATCTGACGGTCGAAGGGGCGAGGGCTTTTCTCAATTTCCACCGAAACAGATGCAGTCGACCCGGCCACGGGGCTCACGGTGGGCGGCCCGGCTCACGGCAGTCAGCGGCGTCCGGAAGCACTCTCCTCTAGGGGTCGCCGCCCCCGCACGCCCGCCGGATCATCCGTGGACCTTGCATAGGCTGCCGGGCCCGATTCCTGGCAGACAGCCGCGCCGCAGGCGGCGGCGGTGAGCGCGTGCCGTGTCGCAAACATTTTTCGCAACATGTGTTTTACCGCCCGGCCCGCCAGCCAGTCCGACAGCGGCCCGAGCGGCAACGAGAACTCGACCTCGTCCACCAGCACGCAGCGCCCGTCCACCATCCTTCCGAACCCATGGCGGTGCCGCCAGGTACGAAATGGCCCGCGCACCTGCTCGTCGGAAAAGAACTCGTTCTCACGATATTCAGTGTGCCGAGCCAGCCAGCGCAGCCGCATCGGCCCAAACCGAAGCTCCAGCTCGACCAGCGAGCCGGGCTCCAGCCCGCCCGTGCGGCGGACGACCCGCACTGGCGGCCACGCGGGGAGGAGCCGCTCCAGGGCATCCGGCTGCTGGTGGAAAGCAAAGACGCGTTCCACCGGCGCATCGATCACCGAGCGATAACAGAAGCGATTCATGGCCTCATCTCTCAGATGCCCTCCCGGCCCGCCCCGGCTGGAAATCCTGTGCCAGTGGGCAGCGCGAAGGGGAATACAATAAAGGCCGGATGTTCGCTGTCACGCGCCGCGGCGGCCTGCATCTGGATCAGCGAGGGGATCTGTGACTGCTTTCTACTTTGCTCTCTGGGGCCTGGCGGCCGTCCTTGGCGCCACCGCCATCGGCGGGCTGGTCTGGGCCATCCGCCGCGGCGAGCTCGATGATCTGCGAGCCGGCGCGGCCAGCATCTTCGACGAGGAAGAGCCCATCGGCCAGGTCACGGACCGTTTCCCCGGCGAATGACATCCCGAGGAGGACTCGCATGGCCGCTTCTCCCGAAGCCTCCGCCCCGGCCGTTCAGGCTGGTGAAGAGCGGGAACGCCTCACGCGCATCCAGATTGACCGCTCCTGCCGTCAGGCCGTCGTCTGGTATTACACGAGCGCCGTCTTCTGGCTGCTCGTTGGCAGTGCGCTCGCCCTGGTCGCCTCCATCAAGCTCCATTCGCCCGAATTTCTGGCGGACTGGCAGTGGCTGACCTTCGGCCGTGTCCGCCCCGTGCATCTGGCGGCGATGATTTACGGCTGGGGCTCCATGGCGGGCGTCGGCACTCTGCTCTGGCTCCAGGCGCGGCTCACTCGCACGCGCCTGCCGTTTCCCACGCTCCTTCCGGTGACGGCCGTCATCTGGAACATTACCGTCGCCTACGGCGTCGTCTCCGTGCTCGCCGGCCGCAGCACCAGCATTGAATGGATCGAAATCCCGCCGGAGACAGCCATCCTGTTCGGCTTCTGCATCGCAGTCATCATTGCCGCCTCCATCCGGATGTTCCGCCAGCGCGAATCGAAACACACCTACGTTTCGCAGTGGTACCTGTTCGGCGCCGTCTTCTGGTTCCCGGTGCTGTATGTGTCTGCGCAGATATTCCTGCACACCCCGCTGGCCCGGGGCGCGGTGAAGGCTGCGGCCAACTGGTGGTTCGCGCACAACGTGCTGGGGCTGTGGTTCACGCCCATCGGGCTGGCGACCGTGTATTACCTGATTCCCAAGGTGATCGGGCGGCCGGTGCACAGCTATCACCTTTCGCTGCTCGGCTTCTGGACGCTGGCAATCTTCTACAACTGGGCGGGCACGCACCACCTGATCGGCGGGCCGCTGCCGGCGTGGCTGATCACCGTTGGCATTGTCGGCAGCGTGATGATGTTCGTTCCGGTCATCACCGTGGCGGTGAATCACCACATGACGATGGTCGGCAATTTTCACCATCTGAAGTACAGTCCGACGCTGCGTTTTGTCGTCTACGGGGCGATGTGCTACACGGCGGTCAGCGTTCAGGGATCGCTCCAGTCGCTGCGGACCGTGAACGAGATCAGCCACTTCACTCACTACACGATCGCGCACGCGCACCTCGGCGTCTACGCGTTTTTCACGATGGTCATGTTCGGGGCCATCTATTACGTCGCCCCGCGGCTGCTCAATGCCGAATGGCACTCGGCGGCCTGGATCCGCGTGCACTTCTGGACCACCGCCATCGGCATGGCCATCTACTGGCTTGGCCTGACCTGGGCCGGCTGGCAGCAGGGGCGGATGATGAACGATCCGCGCATTCCGTTTCTCGACATCGTCCGCTACACGGTTCCCTGGCTGTGGTCCCGCAGTGCCGCCGGCGTGCTGATGACCGTCGGCCATCTCGCCTTCGCCTGGCTGTTCTGGAACATGCTGCGCCAGCGGGGCGCCTGGCTGCCCGGCCCCACGTTGCTGGTACGCAGGCCGGAGTCGGCCCAGGCCGTGGCCGGAGGTGAAGGATGAACCGCGCCTGGATGCTCGCTCTCGGCGTATTCGCCACGATCATTGCTTCGATGACGGGACTCGTGCTGCTGCCCGAGAAACAGTTGCGCGCCACGCCTCCGGTCAGGGACGAGGACCGCGACATCACTCTGCCCGCGGGTTACGACGGAGAGGTCGCTGAGGGCCGCAGGGTGTACATCGACCTCGGCTGCATTTACTGCCACACGCAGCAGGTGCGGCCGGAAGGTTTCGGCGCCGACATCGAACGCGGCTGGGGCGCCCGGCGCAGCGTCGCCCGCGACTATATCTACGACGAGCCGCCACTCATGGGCACCATGCGCACCGGCCCCGACCTGATGAACATCGGTGCGCGCCAGCCCAGCAGGCAGTGGCATTATCTGCACCTCTATCAGCCGCGCATCACCTCGCCCGGCTCCATCATGCCGCCGCACCGCTTCCTGTTTGAAGTCCGGCAGTCGCCCGACGGCCTGCCCGAGGACGCCGTCCGGCTGCCGGACGAGTTCGCCCGGCAGAAGCCGGCGTGGATCGTCCCCACGGACCGTGCCCGCCGGCTCGTGTCGTATCTGCTGAGCATGGATCACAACTACGAAGTCCCGGAGGCCCGCTAAACGCCATGGCGGAGGAAAAGAATGTCAAGCGCAGCGGCGAATTCCGGCTCAGCCTGGAAGCGGCGGAGCGGAAGACGC
This sequence comes from Bryobacteraceae bacterium, assembly GCA_026002855.1. NCBI lineage: Bacteria > Pseudomonadati > Acidobacteriota > Terriglobia > Bryobacterales > Bryobacteraceae > Bryobacteraceae bacterium. The sequence goes on along the minus strand of BPGD01000001.1, from coordinate 2,867,289 downwards.
CGGACGTGATCCCGCTACACCGCGCCGTCATGCGGGAAATGGCCGAGCCGCGCGATGGCCTGGAACCGGTGCCCGTATGGCTGATTCTCGCCTTCCTCGCTCTCGCCGGCTGGGCCGGCTGGTACATCGCCATGAATTCGGGCGGATTTGCGCCGGACCAATACAATGAAAAAGCGCTGCTCGCGGGAAAATCCGCTGAAGCGCCAAAGCCCGTGGATCCGATGGTTCTCGGCCGCCGCACATTCTCGAATTGCGTCACCTGTCACCAGGAGAACGCCGAAGGCGTGCCCGGCACGTACCCGCCGCTGGCGGGCTCGGAAATCGTCAACGGCCCGCCGGAACAGCTCGCCGCCATCCTCCTCCACGGACTGAACGGGCCGCTTCAGGTGCGTGGCGTCACCTACAATGGCGAGATGCCGGAATGGGGCTCGACGCTGACGGACGAACAGATCGCCGCAGTGCTCACCTATGTGCGCGCTTCGTTCGGCAACCATGCGCCGCCGGTGACCGCCGAGCTGGTCCGGCAGGTGCGCCAGGCCACCTCTGCCCGCACCCGCCCCTGGACAGAGGCCGAACTGAAACAGTTCCGCCTCGGCGGATGACGCCGCCGCCGGCACAAACGCCATGGGCAAACGATGCCGCTCACGGTGACCGAAACAGACGCGCCTGCCTGCTCGGCGCCCTCCTGTCATACGGCGTGGCTGAGTGCGACGCCCGCCTCGTGGTGGTGGCGGATCGGCATCGGCGCGTTCCTCGCCATGAACACGATGACCGTCAGCCTCGCGGTCAATACCTCAGAGGCGGCCTCCGCCGAGCGGCGCGCCATCCATGCGGTGCTGCTGGGGCTGACCCTCACGGTCTTCGCGCTGCTCGGCAAGCCGCTGCTCGACGGGCTCGTGGAAAACTGGCGCGCACGCAGGCTCTCGCTTGAGCCGCTGTTCGCTCTCGGCCTCGGCGGGGCCTTCGCCGCCAGTGTCGCCGCCAGCGTGCGCGGCCACGGCGCCGTCTATTACGAAGTCAGCTCCATCCTGCTCGTCATCTACAGCCTGGGCCGGGTGCTGACCGGCGAGACGGAGAACCGCGCCATGCAGGTCCTTTCGCTCGCCTCGGCCGTCTCGGAAAGATGCCTGTTGCGCATGCCCGACGGAGCCCTGCGCGAGGTGCGCGTGGCGGACTTGCAGCCAGGCGACGTGATCGCTGTGCCCGCCGGCGAACAGGCGGCCGTCGATGGCATCGTCGAGCAGGGCGAGGCCCTGTGCCGCGGCGAAGCGGTGACGGGAGAAAGCTTCCTCACGCCCAAGCGGCCGGGCGATCCCCTGCCGGCCGGAATGATTCCCGTCGATGCCGCACTCTGGGTTCGCGCCTCGGTGGCCGGCACGGCCCGCTCGCTGGACCGAATCGCCGAGTCGATCCGCCAGAGCCGCACCGCTCCGTCGCCACTCGAGCGCACTGCCGCGCGCGCTGCGCTCTGGATGACGCCCGCAGTCGCCGCGGCTGCGCTGCTCACCGCCGCGGTCTGGTATTTCCGCTCCGGCGCCGAGGCGGCGCTGATGAACGGGCTCGCAGTGCTCGTCGTCGCCTGCCCCTGCGCGCTCGGCTTCGCCACGCCGCTCGCGCTGTGGGCGGCGATGAGCCGTTTTGCGATGCGCGGCGCATGGCTGCGCAACGGGGAGGCGCTCGAGCGGGTGGCAGAAACGGACCTCATCCTGCTGGACAAGACGGGCACGCTGACGGGCGTCGAACCGCGGTTGGTGGCGTTCGTCCTCGCTCGCGGCGCGCCTTTCGGCCGGGAAGAACTGCTGGCCCTGTTGGCCTCGGTCGAACGGCTCAGCGGCCATCCCATTGCGGCGGCGTTTCGCGCCGGCGCGGCTTCGGCGCGTCCACGGCATCTCGTCCGTGAAGTGCGGCTGATGCCCGGCCAGGGCGTAACCGCGATCTGCGAGGATGCGGCCTCGGGCCGCATGTGGCGGATTGCGGTGGGGCTTCCAGAGAAATTGGTTCCCCATGAGGAGCGGGAACTGTGGCATCAAATGATCCCGGAGGCCAGCCCGGCCCCCGGAGCGCGCCTGCTTGCGGTGATCGTCGACGGGCGTCTGGCAGCGCTGGCCGCCATTGGCGAGAAGCCGCACGAAGAGCTGCGCGTACTCTTTGAACGGTTGCGCGCCGCGGGCCTCGACAGCCAGGTGCTCTCGGGCGATGAGCCCGAGCGCGTGGCCGCATTGGGCCATCCGCAGTGGCGGGCGCGGCTGACGCCGCTCGAAAAGCTCGAAATCGTGCGCACACTCCGCGCTGAAGGGCGAAAAGTTCTCTATGTGGGCGATGGCATCAACGATGCCGCAGCCATGGCCGAAAGCCACGCCGCCCTGGCCGTCGAGACGGGCGCCCCGCTGGCTCGCGAGACCGCGCACGGCGTCCTGCGCGCCGGCGCGGTGACGCGGCTTGCCGAGCTCGTCGCCATCGGGCGGTCGGCACGCCGGCTCGCCCTGTCGAACCTGGCCTACGCCGCTGCGTACAATCTCGCCGGTATTTCGGTGGCGGCCGCCGGCTGGCTGCATCCGGTCTTTGCCGCGCTGATCATGACGGGTTCCAGCCTGATGGTCGTTTGGCGCGCGGCGGCCTTTCTGACTCCCGACCTGGAGGCGCCTCCTGCATGAACCCAACGCCACGGCTCCCTCTGCAACGCGTCGCGCCCGTGCTGTTGGCAGCGATGACCGCCGCGCAGGGCGCGCCCTTCGTTTTCGCGCGATGGTCTCTTGGCCTGCCGTGGCAACCGGTGGCGCTTGGCGTGCTGCTGGCCGTGCTGGTGGTCTGGTTCGCCTGGCGGGCCCGCTTTCTGCTTTCTGCCCACGCTGACATGCTGATCATCATGGCTGCCTTTGGCGGCTTCGGCATGTGGCTTGGCGGCCGTGTCGACCACTGGCTGGACCCCAACGCTCCGGTCTGTCCGTTGCATGACGCGCGCGGCGCGGCCGCCTTGGCCACCTCGTGGATGACCTCGCTGATGCTGGCCTTCGCCATTCCCCCGTCGGTCCTTTGGAGCCGCTGCCTTCAGCCGCTGCGCAGCAGCCCCCTGCGTCTGTCTTTCGCGCTGGCGCTCGACATGGGCGGCATGCTCGCCGGCATGATCGCCGCCCATTTCTGGCTGGGACGCGCCTGGGCTCTGCGCATCCCGCCTCCGGAGCTCGGCATGCATCTGGCGATGCTGGCCGGCATGCTCGCCGGGATGTTGCCCGCCATGGGGCTGCGCGACGCGGCGTTTGCGGTCTGGGACCGGCGCAAGAGTCGAGTTGCCACTTCTGGCGCGGCTTCGTAATTGAAGCCGCCACCCCCGGAGATCACGCTTTCTACAGCCGCGAAAACAAGCGAGCCACGGCGCGGATCAAACCCGCGCTTCAAGATTCAACCAATCGCCCGCCTCTCGGGGGAGCTCCGTTTGCGTCCTGGAACAGCGTGATTTTCGGGCGCTCCTCATGAGGCGCGCCCTGAAGACGCGGGTCTCGAAAGGCGGCAGGTCAGTCCGTCCCCTTCAGTGCGGGACGAGCTCCCGCAGCGCCAGATTGCGGAACCGGATGAAAAGCTCGTCCCGCGTGTGCAGTTGCAGGGCGATGTGTCCTGACAGTCCAACGCGGCGTGCGCGGTGGTGTTCGTCGTCGAGGATGCCGGAGAAGTCGCGGTCCGTGATGATGCGCCCGTTCACGACAGTGCGGATGCGCGTGCCCTGGCACCGGACAACAATCTGATTCCAGCCGCTGCCTTCGCCGGCATGACGCCATTCCCAGGCGGCAGGCGCATGCTCCGGGCCGATGTTCCAGTCAGGCAGCATCGGGTGGATCCAGCGCTTCCAGCCGCGGGTTTCGTCGTAGATGAGCCCCGTGCGCCAGGGGGCCGGCGGATGGATATCGACCTGCGGCCCGTCCAGCCACCAGGCCTCGCGGTCGTAGCGGCTGCGGATCTGGATGCCGGAGTTGCCGGGACTTGTCCGGAAGCTTTGCACTTCGAGCCGCAGTTCGAAGTCGGCGTACTCCCGGTCGCTCACCAGCCAGACGTAATCATGGTCCGGGCGGCCGCGCGAATCGCAGACGATGCCCCCGTCCTCCGCTTTCCAGAAGACGCGGGCAGCGTCTTCAGGCCGGGATTCCACATGCCAGCCTTTCAGCGTTGCGCCGTCGAACAATGGCCTCCATGGTTGCGCTGCGGCAAGGCAGCCGGAGCACACGAGCAGGGCAATGAGCAGCGTCCGCATCGCACGCCCATCTTAGCCGAACCAGAGGGCCGCAAAAAAAGAGGAAGGGCCGGAACGCCCCGGGAAGAGCGCCCCGGCCCTGGACAACAAGGTTTCCTTCGCCAGCTAGAACGAGTAGCGCAGGCTCAACTGCATGTTGCGCGAGCTTGACTTGCTGGTGACCATGCCGAAGGTGGCCGACGTCGGGTTGGTGTCGACGCCGTTCCAGTTCGGGTGGTTCGGGAAGTTGAACGCCTCGGCGCGGAACTGGAGGTTGTGCCGCTCGGCAAGGCGGAAGTTCTTGAAGAGCGTCAGGTTCCAGTTCTGGAAGCCGACGTTGTTGAAGGGGATCGAGTTGCGGTTCTGGTTCGGCAGGGTGCCGTTGGCCGGCTTGGTGGCCCAGGGCTGGCCGTTCACGGTCGGCTCGAACCAGTAGTCGGTGATGCCTTGATAGTTGCCCTGTGCGTTGACATTGGCGAACTTCTGCGGGCGTTTTGGCATACCGTTCAGGTTCCAAGGCTTAAAGTTCGAGTCGCCGATGCCGAGGTAGTCGTCGTTGTTGCCCACGGTGATCGGCGCTCCGGTCTGGAAGTGGATGGTGCCCGAGATCTGCCAGCCGCCGAGGGCCGTCTTCACCAGCCGCGACTGCGTGTTGCTGAAGAACGGCATGTCCCAGACAAAGCTGGAGATGGCCACGTGACGGGTATCGTTCGACGACTTGCCCCAGTTCAACTGCTGATTGAAAACGTCGATGAAGCGGTCGCGCGGACCGGAGTTGTTGTCCATGAGCTTCGAGAACGTGTAGGCGAAGTTATACAGCAGCCCCTTCGAGAACCGGCGGTTCACTTCGACCTGAAGACCGTTGTACTCGCTCCGCCCCGAGTGCTCGAGCATGGGAATGTTGGCGAAGCCCTTGTAGGTGCGGAGCCAGTTCACGTTGGCGCCGGCCGCCCAGGGCTGGAACGTCGTCCCCGTGGGCAGTTGGTTGAGGTCGCGCTCCCTGGACAGGTTCAGGCCGGTCGAGCCGATATAGCCGACCTCCACCGTCGTGTCGCCGGTAAGCTGCCGCTGGTAGCTTACGTTCCAGTTGTAGCTGCGCGGGATGCGATAGACGGGATCGATGGTCATGAAGAACTGCGGGAAGGCCACGCGCGGGCCGGCGCCCGGGTTGTCGGCGACGCCGTTGGTGACCGAGACCATCGGCTGCCACGGTGGGTTGCCGCCGAGGAAGACGCTGTCGTAAACGCCAGGCCTTGAGACAAAACCGCCAAAGCCGGCGCGCAGCACGTCTTTGGACGTCGCCTGGTAGGCGAGGCCAAGGCGGGGCACCAGGTAGAAGCGGCTGGGCGCGGGATACGGACTTCCGCCGCTCAGCAGACGGTCAAACTCGCCGCTGTCGATGGCCGGCACGCGGCCGCGGCCCGCATCGGGGAACTTCTTGCCCGGGATGACCACGCCGTTGAATCGGTCGCCGGAGAGCACGTTGCCGGTGGCGCGGTCGAGCACCGCCGCCCTGGCAGGGTCGTACTTGTCCGGAAGGAACACGCTCATGTTGCCCCACAGCGACTTGTAATAGCCGTTCTGCCAGGTGCCGCGGGCGCCGAGCTCAAGCTTCAGCTTTGCATTCACACGCCACGAGTCCTGCCCGAAGAACTCGAACATGTGGCCGCGATAGGGCGTGTAGCTGCGCGGACCGATTTCGGCGTACGTCGAGAACAGGCCGAGAGCGGCATTGCCGAGGCCGGTGCCGGTGCCAGGCGCGCCGCCGGGACGCGTGTCATCGAAGACAAATCGGCCGTTCTGGTTGTTGGTCCCGCCGGGCACGCCGGTGACGTTGATCTGGTCAAAATCGTTTTGTCCGCTGCGCTCAAACAGCACGCCGAACTTCCAGGTGTGGTTGCCGACGATCTTGGTGAAGTTGTTCGAGATCTGATAGATCGGGCCGCTGGATTGCGCTGGGTACGGACCGCCGTCAATGGTGCCGACGTTGGGGATCTGAATGGTCGGAACCTTGTCGAAAATCTCTTTCCTCTCCGGGAAGATGTACGGGTAATTGATCCCGAACTGGCTGCGGCGGTAGCGCTCGCCCGTGCGGTCGACGCCGATGTAGACACGGTCGACGGAAGCGGTCACGAGCAGCTCGTTGATCATGGTCGGCGACAGCGTCCAGGTATAGCCGAGGCTTGCCGTCTTGTTCGGACGCGACCAGTCGGTAATGGCGTAGTCAAAACCCGACCGGAAGCTGTCCAGCGCCGTGTAGGCGTAGTTGTTGTGGCGGAATTTGATGAAGTGGTTCGACGCCGGGTTGTAGTCGATCGAGATCGTGTCCTTGCGCTGGTTCTGCCACGAAGGACGAACCTTGAACCAGTTCGTGTTGCCCTGGAAAGCGCCATTGGGCAACGGGTAGGCGCGCAGGAACGCCATGCCGTTCGGGCTCTGCCTCGAGGGCGGAATAATATTGCCCGGGAATGGCTGGCCCGTCTCCGGATCACGGAGAATGCGCGCTGAGCCGTAAAAGATGCTCGGCTGGAGCAGCTCGCTGAAGTCGCCCTGGCGCATCTTTTCCGTGGGCACGCGCTGGAAGCTTGTGTCCTCCACGCGGCGGCGCACCCATTCCTGGCTCCAGAGGAAGAACAGCTTCTCGCGCTCGGTGTTGAACACTTTCGGAATCATCACCGGGCCGTTGAAGTTGTAACCGAACTGGTTGTACTTGAGCGGCGGCGTGAACGCGGTGGCCGGGTTGCGGTTGCGCGCCCAGCTATTGGCGTCCAGGTTGTTGTTGCGGAAGTACTCGTAGAAGGTCCCGTGGAATTCTTTCCCGCCGGACTTGGTGACCATACGGATCTGGCCGCCGCCGGATCGGCCGTATTCGGCCGAGTAGGTCGCCGTCAGCACCTGAACCTCCTGGATCGCATCCAGGTCGACGCTGCCGATCGAGGTGCCGTTGGCGCGCGTGCGGATGGCAACGGCCCCGTCAAAGGTGATGACACTGTCCTGAGAGCGGCTGCCATTGATGGTGAATCCGCCCGAGTCCATGGCGAAGCTCAGGTTATTCATCGGCGAGCCGCGCCGCACGCCGGGCTTCAGCATCGCCAGAAAGAGCGGGTTGCGCCCGTTGAGCGCGAGGTTCTGGATCTGCGTCTGCTCGACCGTCTTGCCCACCGTCGCCGACTCCGTGTTCAGAATGGCGGCGTTGGCCTCCACCGTGATCGACTCGGTCAACTGGCCCACCTGGAGGTCCGCGTTGACCTGGATCGGTACGGCCGCATCCAGCTTGTTGCGCGTCTTGACGAACGTCTTGAAACCGGGCGCCTCCACGCGCACTTCGTAGTAGCCCGGCGGCAGGTTCGGCACGTTGTACAGGCCCGACTCGTTCGTCGTGGCCACGCGCTCGAACCCGGTCGCTTCATTCTTTACGATGACTTTCGCGTTGGCAACGACCGCGCCCGACGGGTCGCGGACAATGCCCGAGATGCTGGCGTTGTCCGACTGCGCCAGGGCCAGCGCCCCGGACAGCAGCAGAACCGCCGCGACGGCGGTGACTCTCCGCAGAGTCTCTATCATCCGTGGATCTCCTTCGTTTCGCTTTTTTAATGATCAAACTAACCAAAGTGAACGCACAGAACCGTTTGTGAAACGGCCATGCGTACCCCTAGCATGGCCACAGTCTATCAAAACTTCCGTTTCCGGGGGACGTCGAAAAAGTAAATTTGCGCTTAACGTGCGGATTCGTCGGCCCAGGTGTCTTTACCGGGCATTGTGGCCGCAAAGACCAGCAGCCAGAGGGACGCCCCCAGCGCGAGGTGCAAAATCTGCATCCACACCGGAGCCAGAAGAAGCACATTGACGGCCCCGGCGGCGAGCTGGATGGCCACCCACAGGACAATGAGGCGCTGGAACCGCCCCCGCATGATCTGGAATGCTGCCGTCAGCGCGACCACAGCGGCGGCCACGGAAACCACCGGGTGGAGCAGGCGCAGGCGGAGCAGGGCGGGGCTGTCCGGGGCCAGCTCCTGCCGGATGCCTTCGAGCATCGAGACCGCAGGATAGACCGTGTCGCCCAGCGCGGCGATGGCGCCCGTCAGGCTGGCCAGCAGAACGGCCGCCAGCGCGGCCCGGTGCCAGGCCGTGACGGTCCGCCAGCGCCAGCGCCCCGCGCCCTGTGCGGCATGCCAGGCCACGCCGAGCAAGGCAGCCAACAACAGGAACGTGTTCGTCAGATGGGCGCACAGATACAGGGCCCGGCCGGCCGAGGCATTTCGCTCGACGTATTCCAGCAGCACCAGCCCCGCGCCCAGCAGGGCCTCGATCAGGATGAAAGCCAGCGACGCCCAGGCCCAGGCGCGCACCGCATGACCGCGCGGGAACAGCCGCCGCGCCAGCCAGACAAGCGCTGCCACGCCGGCCAGCGCCAGCCCGCTTGTCAGCCGGTGCGTGAACTCGATCATCGTCTGCACCGTGGGCGATGGGGGGATCACTTCGCCATTGCACAAGGGCCAGTGGCTGCCGCAGCCCGCTCCGGAACCGGTGGCGCGGACGAATGCGCCCCACAGAACCACGAGAAAATTCCACCCGAGCACCGCCCAGGCGAAGCGCACAAAGCGGCCGCGTGCGTCCATGTCCTTCAGGATGCCACTGTGGCGGGGCCGGCTTCCGTGGTCGTCACCTCCGTCCGCACCCAGTGGATGCAAAGCCACGCCATCAGGACGAACATACACTCCGTCAACAGATGCCCGGTGCTAACGAGCCCCGGCGCGGCGAAAGTTTTCACCACTGACACGGCAACAGCGGCCCACACAAGCAGGGACAACATGTCCCGCGGCGCGAATTGTCCCGAGACCCGCCACGCAACGGCTGCGCCCGCGGCGGCCACTGCCAGCCAGCCTGAGGCCCCCGCCAGCACGGGAGTGTTTTCGGCCAGATCCAGGACAAACGCGGTAGCCGTGACCGTAATGGCGACATGTCTCGCAATGAGGTCGGACCGCAGGGACGCGGCCAGGGCCAGCGCCGCGGCCACACTGTAGTTGAAACGCAGCTCCAACCGGTAGTCGATGCCCACGACGGCCGCCACGGCCGCGGCAGCCAGTACCAGGCTGGCCGCCTGAGGCGCAACAGCAGCCGGTTTCTCGGCGGGTCCGGGCGGAAGGTGTTTTCGAACCGTCCACGCGGCCAGGCCGAATCCCACGCCGAGCAGCGCGCCGAAGGTGAACTCCATCCCCTTCCACCAGTCGAGCCACGGCGCCACGCTGAAGGCGCGGCCCCAGGCCTGAAGCGCCGCGCCCAGCGGGAATCCGAGCGCACCCCCAGCGCTTGCCCACAGCGCGAATCGCCAGGGCAGATGCTTCATCCGGCCACGCGCGGCGCAGAGCAGGAAAGTTACGGCGCCGGCCAGCAGCCCGGCCCAGACTTCCTCGCGCGGCCTGTTGAGGGGATCCGAGAAGTACACGAGCTTCGGCGCGTTCACCAGCCGCCAGCCCGCCCAGGTGGCGGCGACCATCGCGGCGAGAGCGCAGAGGAAACGACCGTCCTTCCAGCCATCGCGGCCCCGGATCAATCCGGCCCCCAACACGGCGCCTCCGGCCAGTCCCCAGGCGCCGCCTTTGACGGCGAAGCCGAGCATCGCCCACCAGAACCACTCCGGCTTCAGCGACAGGCCCACCGTCTGGCCGTAGGTCATCTGACCGCCAAGGCCGACGCCGGCGGCGGCGCACGCCGCCAGCCAGGCCGCCGGCCGCTCCTGCCGGAGCAGCACGGCCAGCACGAGCCCAATCATGGCCCCGGGGATCATCGCGCCCAGCGGGCCGCCTCCAATGAAACCTCGCAGCCCCCAGCCCAGCGACATCGCCACGGCGGGCAGGGCAAGAAAGCGCCACATGGAAGCCGATTGTCTCACGGGGCCGAGCCCGGATTCCGCGGTCCGTGCCTGCTGTGCTTCCATGGTAGGTACATTGCAGAATCGATCCGGCAGAGACGAAGGCGGAGCTCCCAGATTGCTGCTTCAGGTGTTCGCGTTCCACTTCCCGCCGTCGAATGCCTCTGGCGCGGCGCGGCCCGCAAGACTGGCAAGATACCTGCCTGAGCACGGGATTCAGTGCCGGGTCACGGCGCATGGTCAGGCCCGAGCCGCTGCTTGGCCGGGAGTCTCCTATGTGAGTCCGTCCGACGCACGCGGGCGGTGGCGCGTGGCGCTCGCCGTGGCGCGCGCACTGCACCGGATTGCTCCATACAACGAGGAGCTTCCGTGGCTGCCAGCGGCCTTGCAGCATGCCTTCGCGGAGCAACGCGCCGCGCCGGCGGACGCGGTGTTCTCCACATACCCGCCGCTGGCGGCGCATCTGGCGGGACTGCTGTTTCATCTGCGCTTTGGCGTGCCCTGGATCGCCGATTTCCGGGATCCGCTCGCGGGCAACCCCTTCCGGAACCGGCGTTGGGCGCGCGGCTACGACCTCTGGATCGAGAAAAAGATCGTGAAGCACGCCGCGGCGATCCTGGCAACCAACGACAGCGCGGCCGAAATCCTGCGGGCGCGCCATCCCGCAGCGGCAAAGCGGGTCCACGTCCTGTGGAACGGGTTTGACCCCGGGGAGCCGCCCGTTGTGCCCGCGCCAGCGCTGGCCCCGCGGCGGCTGGTTCATGCGGGCTCGCTCTACGGCCCGCGGCGGCCGTGCGCGCTGTTGCGCGCGATGGCGCTGCTCGCGCGCGAGCGCCGCGTGGACGCGGCCCGCTGGAAGGTGGAGTTCGTGGGACCGCACGAGCCGGACACATTCACCGAATGCCAGGCTGAATTGGAAATGCTCCTGGCAGCCGGGATGGTGGAGATCCGCGCCGGCCTGCGTCCCAAAAGTGAACTGGAGCAGGCCATGGGCCGGGCGTCCCTCCTCCTCCTGCTGGACATTACCGGGGACGAGCGCTCCGTGCAGGTGCCGGCGAAGCTCTTTGACTCCATCCGCAGCGGCCTGCCGATCGTGGCCTGGACTCCAGCCGGCTCGCCGACGCGGCAGGTGCTGGAGCGCGCCGGCGTTCCCTCGATCCTGTTCGCGCCGGAAGAATCTGCCGAAAACGTGGCCGCGCGGCTCGCCGCATGGCTGGACGATCCGCCGGCGCCCGCCTCGCCTTCACCCTGGTTTCTGGAGACGTTCGATGGCGCCCGCCAGGCCGCCTGGCTGGCCGGCCTGCTGCGCGCGCGGGCGCGGCCTTAACTGGCCAGCATGCGGCTCCGCAATTGCAGGTAGCTGCGCACGGCCGCTTCGAGTGGCGGCATCGGAGCGATGCCCAGAGATTCCATCCGCGCGTTCGACAGGGCGCTGTACTTCGGCCGTCTCGCCGGAGTCCGGTATTCGCGCTCCGTCGTGGGCCGCAGGTCGGGCTCAAGGCCGGCTTCGGCGAAGATCATCCGCGCGAAATCGAACCACGAGATCGCCGTGCCCCCGCCGACGTGAATGATGCCGGTGACGCCGCGCTCCACCAGGTCCGCCGTCCGGCCTGCCAGCGCGGGCGCGTAAGTCGGGCTGCCCACGTGATCTTCCACCACGCGGATTGTCTTGCCCTCGCGCGCCAGCCGGAGCATCAGCTCGATGAAGTTGCCCCGCGCCGTCTGAAGTCCGCCCGGTCCGAAGACCCCTGAAGTGCGGACGATCAACACGTCATCGAGATAGGCGCGAGCATAAAACTCGCCGGCCAGTTTTGATACCGCATAAGCGCCCAGCGGGTGGGGCGGATCTGTTTCAACATAGGGCCGGCCCGCGGCGCCATCGAAGACGTAGTCGGTGGAATAATGCACCAGCCGAGCGCCGGACTGTCGGCAGGCCAGGGCAATATTGCGCACGGCGAGCGCGTTGACCTGGAACGCCGCGGCAGGTTCGCTTTCGGCCACATCCACCTGGTTATATGCGGCAGCGTTGAGCACAACGTCCGGATTGAACCGGGCGATGGCTGCTTCCACGGCCGCGGCGTCCGTAATGTCCACCTGGGCGCGCTCCCAGGCGGCCACTTCATAACCGCGAGAGCGGAATTCCCTCACCAGTTCTACGCCCAGTTGACCCGCGCAGCCAAACACAATCGCCCGCTTCATGTTTCGTACTATAGCGCGGGCTTTGCGGCGGCCGCTGTTCCGCGTGGAAGTAGGTTGGCTTGTGGGCCGCGAGTGGAGCTCGCGCAAGGGGTGAGAGGAATGAGCGGTTTCGGCCAGCCGCCGCGCGGGTTCCGGCCGGGCCGATGGCCGCTCGTTTTCGTCGCGCTTCGCGCTGCCTCGCTCGCGGCTTTGATGGGAGTCATTTTCAACGGCTCGGATCCGGTGCGGCCATTTCGCCAGAGCCAGCCCAAAGGTGCCGGGTCAGGCTGTCGCGCTCGTCCGAATGTTGAGAAGCGCACTCAAGATCCCGGGTGTGATGCCGATAGTAGGGAAAGAACTAGGAGAAATTTGGCAACTTTGCTACACTTCAGATACGTCTAGTTCGATGGGAGTGGCACGGCCGTGAAACGAGTTCTCCATCGCTCGTTCATCCGGAGCCGCCGGGCCGAGGCCTTGAGTTGGGTTCTCCTGGCCACGCTGGCGGTTGTGCTCATCGTGTCGCTCTATGTGGGGCTGAGGGGCATCGCCGCCTGAGGTGCGGGCGCCATCTTCCTCCAGGAGCGCGCGCATCAGTGCGCGCACGCTGCCGGCGGCGCGCAGGACGCAATCGAGTTCCATGCCGGCCACGAAGGAATTCCCTTCGCGCCGGCAATGGCAGACTTCTCCGAGGAACAGATCCTCGTCCGTTTCCATTTGCACCAGAGTGCCGGCGCGCAGAGGCAGCGGCAGGCGCACGCGTGCGCCGCGGCCCGAGAGTTCTTCAACAATCACCCGGATGGGCGGGCCCTTGCGGCTCTCGCCCCTTTCCTCATGCAGGGTATTGAGAACGGCGGGAATTTCCACGGCCAGCCGTCGCGTCGTGCGGCGTTCCATGCCCCTCTTATCGGCAGGACGGCCGCAGCTTGAGCGCTGCTCAGGGCAGAACGCGAAAATACCAGGCCAGGGCGATGACTCCCGTCACCAGGTGGAAGAGCGCCGCAGCCAGCCCCATCGCCTGGATGACATGCGCGTCGCGTGTGTTCGCGGCGGAAGATGCCGCTGGCGCGGGAGCGGCCTCCGGCCCGTCCGGGCGGCTGCGGCCGGCGATGCACACTTTGCCGCTGTTGTGGCCCTCGATCGCCTTCAGACACCGGATCCGCAGTGCCGGAGGCATCTCGTCGAGCCGGTTGTAACGCGTCCAGCCCTCCTTTGTGCCGGCAAGAATCGAAGTCAGGCGGAAGCAGCCGGGGCGGATGCGAACGATCATTTCCCGCCCCCTTGCGTGGAGGCCGCCTGTGGAACGTTCTTCGCGGCCAGCTCCATTACGCTTTCAATGAATCCGAGCGCCGCCTTGGACAGCGCCTTGTCCTTCCGGTACACCAGCCCCAGACGCCGCATCAAAGGCTCCGGCCCGAGGCTCACCGCCGCGAACTGGCCCGCCTCCACGCCCTCGCGGAAGTGCGAGGCCGCCATGAACGAGATGCCCATCCCAGCCAACACGAATCGTTTGATCATCTCGGTCGAGTCAAGCTCCATCGAAATCTGAATCTCGTCTTCCACCGGCTCCAGCCACTGGTTCAGCCGCGTCCGCGTGGCCCCGCCTTTTGGCAGCAGTAACGGGTAGGGCACGACGTCGCGCGCCGTCACCGAAGGCCGCCCGGCGAGCGGATGCGAGGCTGGGGCGAGCAGTTTGATCTCGTCCGTATAGACATGGACGACCTGCAATCGCTTTTCCTGCACCGGCAGTTGCGTGAATCCGAAGTCGGCCAGGTTGTCCACCACCGATTCGACCACATGTCTTCCATAGCTACGGTCCACCAGGAGCTGCACGTTCGGGAAGCGTTTCTTGAACGAGCTGAAGACCGTTGGCAGCACGTAGATGCAGGTGGCTTCGTTGGCGGCGATGACCAGCTCGCCTCGCGGCGTGCGCTCGAGTTCGTTGATGGCGTCCTGCGCCTGACGCCGGAGGTCGAGAATCTTCTGGGCGTAGTCGGCAAAGACGCGGCCGGCGGGCGTCAGCTGGATGCGCGTGCCCAGCCGTTCGAACAGGCTCGTGTTCAGTTCATGCTCGAGCTGCCGGATCTGCGCACTGATGGCCGGCTGCGTCCGATAGCAGGTCTGCGCGGCCTTCGAAAAACTCTTCAGCCGCACGATTTCCAGAAACGTGTGGAGCTGGTCCAGATCCATCCGGTTTGATGTTCCCGCCGGCCGGGCGGCCCGACCCCAGGGAAAGATATTCTCAAATACTATCATCGGTCGAAACGCGCCCCTGAGGGGAAAAGCACTGCCTGGATCGGGAATTGGCCCGCGTCTGGCGCTGGCGGCACTGGCAGCGCTGTTTGTGCGGACGCCGCTGCCGGCGCTGACGCCCGCCGACGTGCTGGTGGTCGCCAACCGGCGCGTGCCGGTCTCGATGTCCATCGCCGAGTACTACGCGCGGCGCCGCGGCGTGCCGCGTGCGCAGGTGGTCGCCTTCCCGATGCCCGAAAGCGAGGAGATCAGCCGCGAGGAATTCGACCGGCTGGTGGCGGCGCCCATCGAGGACTGGTTGATCCGAAACCGCGCCGCGGAGCGGATCCTCGTGATCGTCACCACCCTGGGCGTGCCGCTGAAGATCCGCGGCAGCGAGGGCATGCAGGGCGACCGCGCCGCCGTGGACAGCGAGCTGGCGGCGATGTATGCGTTCCTCCACGGAGCGCGACACCCGCTGGCCGGCCCGTGGTCGAACCCGTATTTCCAGAGGGAAGTCCCGTTCCGCCACCCGGACTTTCCCCTGTATCTGGTGGCGCGCCTGGCCGCCTACACGTTCGCCGACGTCCGCGCCATGATCGACCGGGCGTCGGAGGCGCGCAATCGCGGCATTGCGGTCATTGACCTGCGCGGAGGCTGGCCGGACGAAGGCGAAGACTGGCTCCGCTCGGCCGCGGCGCGCCTGCCGGGGCAGCGGGTCTGGCTGGAGGAGAGCCGGATTGCGGCTTCGGGCGCCCGCGACGTCATCGCCTGGGCCAGCTTCGGATCCAATGATCCAGCGCGCCGCCGGCGCCATCCGGGTTTTCGATTTCTGCCCGGCGCGCTGGTGACGGAGTTCGTCTCCACCGACGCCCGCACGATGCGCGAACCGCCGCCCGGCTGGGACTATGGCGACTGGAAGCGTCCGGAGACGCACTTCGCCGGCTCACCGCAGGCGCTGGCGGCGGACTGGATCCGCTACGGCGCCACCGCCGCCACGGGCCACGTTTACGAGCCGTACCTGCAATTCTCCCCGCGGCCGCAAATCCTGCTGCCGCAATACCTGGCCGGCCGGACCCTGGCGGAGAGCTTCTACGCGTCGATCCCGGCCATCAGCTGGATGAACGTGCTGCTCGGCGACCCGCTGTGTCGGCTGGCGCCCCAGTAACCATCCCCGAGACGTTTCCGTCCGGATTCGTGTAGTCTGGTGGCAGTTCCCGAGCGGAGGTTCCTCATGCATTTCGACCGCAGAGTGTTCCTGAGCACGGTGACCGCGATGGCGGCCCGCGCACAGGCGCAGCCACGCAAGCTTGGCATTCCCGGCCCGTTCCGCGGCCGCGCCGTCGCCGTCGAGCACCCGGCCAGCATCGTCCAGGGCGTCTACCAGCGCGAGCCCGTCCGCGAGATGATGCGCCGCGGGATGATGGAGCTCACGGGAGCCCCTTCGTGGCAGGAAGCCTGGCGCTTTTTCTTCGAGCCCGGCGACGTGGTCATCATCAAGGTGAACCCCGTTGGCCAGCCCTATATCATCTCCGCGCCGGAGGTCTTTCAGGAGATCGTCGCCGGACTGGAGGCCGCCGGCGTGCGGCGCGGCGACATCTTCGCCTACGACCGCTACCAGACCGAATTCCTCAGCGGCGGCTTCGACAAATGGCTTCCCGAGGGCGTCCGCTGGAGCTGCGCCACGGTGAAGTACGACAGACTTCAACTCGATATGGAGGGCTACGACCGCGACCAGTACATCGAGCTGCCGCTGGTGGGCCAGGGGCATGACCCGCGCGACCCGCATCACCGGCGCTCCTATGTCGCCCGGCTGCTGTCGCAGACCGCCAACAAGGTGATCAACCTGGGCGTGCTGAAACACCACCAGAGCGCGGGCGTTACGATTGCACTGAAGAACCTCAGCCACGGTTTCGTCAACAACGTCGCCCGCAGTCACGTCAGCCGCACCAACAATGCCTGCGGCATGTTCATCCCGGCTGTGGTCGACCACCGCATTTTCCGGGAGAAGGTGGTGCTCAACATCATTGACGGCATCAAGGGCGCCTACCATGGCGGCCCGGCGCGGCGCACGGCGAAATATCTCTGGGAGCACAAGACGCTGTACTTCGGCACCGACCCCGTGGCGCTGGACCGAATCGGCTGGAACGTGCTGGACATGAAACGCGGCCAGATGGGGATGCAGCCGATCGCGCTTGCGCCCGACGACCAGGACAGCAACTTCATCCGCATGCAGCCGGAACATGTCGAGATCGCCGGCATGCTCGGGCTTGGCGAGGCCGACGAGTCAAAGATCGACCTCCGCCGGATCCGGCTCGCCGCCGGATAAATGGCCCGCACGGTGGCAACCCGGAACGGGAAGCGCCAGGCTTTTCACGAAGCGTTGAGCTTCAGAAAGCGCTCGTAGGCGCGGTCCCAGGCAGGGTCCGGACGCGGCTCCACCGTCTCCAGATAGAACGATTCGCGCACCACGCGGCGCAGGGCGCGCAGGTCTTCGATCTCTCCCGCGCCCATCGCCTGCACGAGAATGTTGCCCGCCGCCGTGGCTTCCGCCGGCCCGGCGACGACGGTGCGGCCCGTGGCGGCGGCCACGAACTGGTTGAGCAGTCCGTTGCGCGACCCTCCGCCGACAATGTGAATGACCTCCGCCCGGATGCCGGTGAGTTTCTCGATCATTTCCAGCACCTGGCGGTAACGGAGAGCGAGGCTTTCCAGCGAAATGCGAATGAACTGGGCGTGGGATTCCGGAATGGACTGCCCGGTTTTCCGGCAGAAATCGGCAATGCGCCGGGGCATATCTCCAGGTTCAATGAACTGGTCCGGATCGATTACCGCAAGAAATGGCGGCGCCCCGGCAGCCATTTCCGTCAATTCCGCGTAAGAATATTCGCGCCCTTCGAGCAGCCACTGTCGGCGGCATTCCTGGACGATCCAGAGGCCGGCGATGTTCTTCAGAAGGCGGATCCGTCCCTCGACGCCGATCTCGTTCGTCAGGTTCATCTCAAGGCACTGCTGGTTGATGACCGGATGCTTCGCTTCGACGCCCATCAACGACCAGGTTCCGGAGCTGATGTAGCACCACGGCCGGTCTCCGGACGCCGGAACCGCGGCGACGGCCGAGGCCGTGTCATGGCTGGCGGTGGTGAACACGGGCACGGGGTCGAGGGCGCACGTCGCGCAGATCTCATCAAGCAGCGTGCCCAGGCGCTGTCCGGGCGGCAGCACCCGGCCGAGAATGGCCTTGGGAAGCCCCAGCACGTCGAACAGTCCAAAGGCCCACTGCTTCGTGGCCGGATTGAAAAACTGGGATGTGGAGGCGATGGTCAGTTCATTGGCCTGCTCGCCGCTGAGCCAGTAATTGAACAGGTCCGGCATGAAGAGGAGCCGGGAGGCGGACCACAGCCCGGGCGAGGCGGAGCGGCGGGCTGCGTAAAGCTGGTAGAGGGAGTTCAGCGCCATGAACTGGATGCCGGTCTCGGCGAAGATGCGTTCGCGTCCGGCCTTCTGAAGCGCCTCTTCATAAGCGGGCTGATTGCGTGGGTCACGGTAGTGGCGGGGATTCAGGCATAATTCGCCGTTGGAATCGAGAAGGCCGAAGTCGACGCCCCAGGTATCCACGGCGACTCCGTCCAGCTTCAGCCTGCGCTCCCGGCCGGCGATCCGCAGGCCCTCCCGGATATCGTGGAAAAGACGGAACGTGTCCCAATAAAATCCGTCCGGCAATCGGACCGGCTCATTGAGAAAACGGTGCAGCTCTTCGAGCTGAAGCCGTCCATTTTCGATTGTGCCCAGAATGGCGCGGCCGCTTTCGGCCCCAAGATCAAAGGCGAGATAACGGGACATGCCGGTCAGCCTTTCAGGTCCAGATCGAAAATCAGTTTGCCCACCCCATCCGCGTACGAGTGGAGGATTTCAAAGCCCTCCTGCGCGCGTTCCAGCGGCAGGACGTGGGTGATCAGATCCGTGGGAACGCGCCCGGCGGCGAGCAGTGCGGCCGCCTGGGCGCCCCTGTGGTTGGAGCGCCGCACCGCCTGGATGCGCAGCTCCCGGGCCAGCGCGGCATGGACGTCGACGGGGAAGTCGAGCGCGTCCGGGATGCCGATCAGCACGAGCGTGCCTCCCGGGCGGAGGCATCGCAGGCCAAGCTGGATGGTTTCCGGCGAGCCGGCGGCGTCGTAGACGAGGTCCACGCCGCGGCCGCGTGTCCGGTCCATGACCAGCTCGCGGAAATCCCTGTCGCGCACGAGGACGGCTTCATCCGCGCCCATGCGGCGGGCCAGCTCCAGCCGGTGCGGTACGCGGTCGCAGGCCAGAACCAGTTCCGCGCCCGCCTGCTTCGCCATGGCGATGCCGAGCAGCCCGATGGAGCCCGCGCCGAGCACGGCCACGCTGTCGCCAAGGCGCACCGGCTCGAGCTCAAACACATGCACCCACACGGCGAGCGGCTCGATCAGCACCGCCTGATGAAGACTCAGCCCGGCAGGCACGCGATCGGCGTTGTGCACGGGAATCACGGCATAATCGCGGAAAAAGCCGGGCGCTTCCGGCCCGCCCTGGAAACGGGCGTGCACGCAGAGGTTGTGACGCCCCGCAATGCAGAACTCGCAGTGGCCGCAGGTGAGCGACGGCTCCACCGAGACGATGTCTCCGGCGCGGAATTCCCGGACGCCGGGGCCTGCTTCAACGACCTCGCCCACCGGTTCATGACCGAGAATCTGCGGATATCTCGCCGGCGTGGAGTGGATGCGGCCCTCAGCCCACCAATGGAGGTCGGAACCGCAGAGTCCGACGGCGCGCATCCGCAGAAGGAGCTCGCCGGCCCGCGGCCCCTCCGGCATGGGCGCTTCCACAAGTTCAAGGCGGCGCGGCGCCACCAGGGGAACGCTTCTCATGAAGGGAACAGAATATCTCAACGCGGACCCGCACAGGCGGCCTGTGGCCCTGCGGGCTGCGGATCAGGAAAAACCCGTCTTCTTCCAGAGCAGCCAGCCGCCGCCGAAAAGGGCCGCGAGCGATGCGCCCGACAGGACGGCAAGCCAGAACGGGTCCACGGCAATCGGCTGGCGCTGCGCCTGCATTCCGAGCCACACGAAGACGCCAATGGCGACGGCCACGACCGCCAGCTCCCACCACCGACGCCCCGGCGCAATTGCCGCCAGCGGATCGCCGCCGCCGAGCGCATGCTCCACACGCGATGGATCCAGCCCATAGCGTTCGCATTCGCGGCGCATGGCCCTGCGCCACGAGGAGCGCTCCGCCTCCGGCGCTGCGGCGAGGCTGATGGAGGCCGCGCCCCCGGCCATGATCAGCGAGCCTGCGATGATGAGGCCCTGGGCGGCGCTGTCGAGAAAGGCGAATTCCCCGAAGACAAGCGCCCCCCACGCCAGCCCCCAAAGCTGGTTCGTATTGGAGAGCGGAATTCCCCGGCCAATGCCGATGTATTTTGCTGCATATTGCTGAAAAAGGTCACCCAAAACCCAGCAGAAGCCGCCCAAAAACAGCCAGAACAGCGCCGGCCGGATCCGGGCCAGCTCGCCTATCATCGGTGACACTCCGCCGTGGAAAACGGCAGCCAGCACGATGCAGGTGGCCAGTTCGCCGAACGTGAACACCGTCACAAACGACAGCGGGTTCATGCCGCTGATGTAGGCCTTGCGGTAAGGGATGTACATGGTGCCCCACAGCAGGCCCGCCGCCAGCGCCGCCGCCACGCCCATGGCGGCGGAATGCTGCGGGTTGGGCGGCTGGTGGGACGTGGCCCACGCGAGCAGCATCGCGCCGGTCACAATGGCAGCGCTCCCGCCCAGCACTTTCAGCCACTGTCCGCGCCCCGCATCCCGCAGCTCGCCAAACAGGAGCCAACCCCAGAAAAGCCCGACCAGGCTGTTCGTGTTCCAAAGCGGAAAGGCCACCGAAAGGCCAACGTTGCGGATGGCGAAGACGGTGAGCGTGTTGGCGACGGCCCAGAGCATGCCCGCCAGCACCGCCCAGACCGCCAGATGCGGCTTCTCCCGCAGGTCGAGCCACACATAAGACGCGCCCTTGATGGCCACCGGCAGCGTCCAGCGTGCGACAAACACGCCCGCCACCATCCCCAGCGAGATCAGAAACGGCGAAATGCCCGTGGCCACGAGCTTTGTCGGGGCCTCCGCCGCACCCAGCCAGGCGCCTGCGGTGAGGCCGCAGACCACGCCTACGAGGTGGAGAGACGTTCCGGTGCGCCTGGCTTCGTGCACCCGCTTCACCTCATCCCCATGAGCAGGGCGGCGCCGAGAGCGAGCACCGCCACCGGAATCCAGAACTGGACATCGGTCAGAATGGCGCGAAACATGGCCGTGCGGGCCGGGCGCCGGCAGGGCGGCCCGGATCCTGTCAGACTATCGCGTTCCGCCCCCGCCGCGCTTGCCGTCCTTGCCGGCCGGAGGCTGAAGGTCGTAGAACTCATAGGTCAGCTTCCAGGAAACGCGGCGCCCGGGCGGCACGGTGAGTTTCACATAGGGCTCTGGACAGAAGGTGCGGCGCATGCACCAGAAGACGAGACGTTCCAGCGGCAGGGAGCCGCGGATGCGGACGCCCGCGCCGGCGGCGGCATGCTCCACGCGGATGTCGTAGTCGCGTGGATCGGCCGAAAAGCCGCGGAATTCGCCAATGGCGCTGGCGCCTTCCGGAATCTCCCCGACAATTTCGATCCTTTTCCCCGCATTTCTGACAAAATCCGCCGAAAATGGCCGGACAGGCTCCAGATCAAAAGGGAATTCGACATGGACTCCCGGACCGGCCGGAAGTCCGTCGATGACAAAGAAATTGTGGTTATATTGCAGCGTTTCGATCGTTTTCATCCCCGTATTCAGCAGCGTATGTTCGATTTCCATTTTCGGCTGCTGCTTCACCAGCCGCACCGTCTTGCGGTAGACGTAGGCGTAACCGTTGGCGGGGCGGATGGAGTGCTGGAAATCCACCCATGTTTTGCCCTGCCGCACCCGCCAGACGCCGGGGTCGACGATCTCGTAGGTGCGAAACGTCTGGAACGGCTCATTGGCGGGCTTGCGGAGGATGCCCACGCCGATGCGCACGAATTCGCCGCCGGCGGGCGCTTCATCGTAGCCAGGCGCCGAATTTCCGGTGCGGAACTCCTCGACC
Source organism: Bryobacteraceae bacterium (assembly GCA_026002855.1). Taxonomy (NCBI): domain Bacteria; kingdom Pseudomonadati; phylum Acidobacteriota; class Terriglobia; order Bryobacterales; family Bryobacteraceae; species Bryobacteraceae bacterium. The sequence goes on along the minus strand of BPGD01000001.1, from coordinate 2,845,648 downwards.
GGGCCCATGATCGAGTCGTGGTTCAGCGGGTCGTAACGTTCGAACCACTGGCCGAAATATTCGTGACGCAGCGTCCTGAGGCTGAAGATCTGCCCGGACCAGTCGAACCGGGTCCCGCGATAATAGCCGTGCACCGGATCCGGCAGGTATATTCGCGCCGTCAGGGAGCGATTCTTGATAAAGGCCTGAGGGGGAGGCGTCTGGCCCGTCAGGGACAGCCAGGCCGTGCAGAGGAGCGCAAGCCGCGCGGCAGCATGGCGAGCCTTCATGCAACTCAAGCTAGCATGCTGCGGCCGGCCGGATGCGTTCCATGACGCAGATCCTTCGCCCGGCGCCGCCCTCTACAACTGACGACAACCGGAAATACGGCGAAAATGCCGCGAGAAATCCGTCCCAACGCTGGCTTTTTTCCGGGATGAATTCCACCACGGCCGCCCGGGACGTCAAACTCAGTTTCCAGGCCAGCCGTTCGAGGCCGGCCCGGTCCCCGGCAACATTGTCCCTGCCCACCGCAAGGCCGAGGTCGGCCTCCAGCCAGCTCCTTGGATGCGCGCCGGGCAGGCCGGCATCCACCAGGGGAAGGGCGGCCCCATGCGCGGCTCGCTCTTCCAGGTAATCGGCGGCTGCGTGATCGGCCGCTGGATGAAAACGCACCCAGGCGGTTTCCGGCAGCGGTGAAAGCCTGGCGGCACGGGCCTCTGGCCGCCGCCACTCGTAGATGAGGCGGGCGCGGCGCTTGCGTGCCTCTTCGTTTGCGACGATGCCCGCCAGGCCGGCAGGCTCTGCGGCCTCCTGGTGCATCAGGCATGGCGACCAGCGCCGCCGGGGCACACAACGCTCCAGAAAGTCACGCAGGACTCGCAGATCCTCGCCCGTGGCAGCCATGAGCCTACGGGAAAGGAGACCGGCGATTTTGCGACAATTCCGCCACCGTTCGAGCCGGTCCAGCAACCCGGCATGGCCAGCGCCAGAGGCGCGCTCCAGCCCAACCAGCAGCTCGTGCACAAAGGACGAAAGTCCCGGCCAGTGCCGCCCGTCGAACGGCGCCAGCGCGGTCTGGCTGATCCACACCGGGCGACAGCGCCTGAACTGCACAAAATGGGCCCGCACGGCGCGCAGCGTCCAACCCTGGCGGCGCAGAGCTTCTTCCACATCGAGCACATGCCGGGCAGCGTCCAGCCAGTGCTCGGCCGTCCATTCCTCGGGCCAGGAGAGAACCAGCGGTCCGCAGTCGTGGGATGTTTTGGCATCCATGTCAGCAGATTCCCGCGGACGCCAGACGAGGCCCGCCGCCGCCAGCCGCTCCCACGCGACATCGCGGCCAAGGGCTGCCCCCGCGCTCCGCCCTTCCTCCCCGCGTGCCGGAACCCAGGCAGGGATTGCCGCGCCCCACATGCCGCTGCTCACGAGGGTAGTACCTCCATCGGCCGGAAAGCTGGCTCAGGCGCCGCCGACCGGTTGCGCTACCGTTTGGCGGGGCCGCCCGCGCCCGTCATGCCGGGCATCCGGCCGCGGCCCGGCATCTGGTCATACTTCTGCCTCTGCTCGGGTGTGAGCATCTCGTAGAACGCCGCTTCCGCGCGGGCTTCAATGGACGTGAGCTCTGCCGTTGCCGAGCCGATGTCCCGCGCGGCGCTTTCGATGGCGGCCAGGTTGTTGGCTTTGACCGCCGCCAGCAGCGACTGTCGGGCCGTCTGCATCTCCTGCCGGTAGCGTTCCGCCGCCGTCTGCGCGTCCGTGAAGATTTTCAGCGCCTGAGCCTTCTGGTCCTCCGTGAGTGACAGCACCTGTGCCAGCCGATCCACACGTGCCTGAACCCGCTTTTCCGGATCCATCCCGGCAGCACCGAGGCCGCGCATCTGTGCCTGGCCCATCAGGGTTCCGGCGACGAACAGGGCGCACAGCGAAAACCAACGGGGCATGATTATCTCGCCTCCTCACGTTCCTGAACGAGTCCGCCCGCATCCTGGTTTGCATCGAAGGGTGTCAAGATTTGTAAACTGCCGGAAAAATCAGGTCTGGCATCGAACTGGCCTCTGCCCTGCGCCGTTCCTTCGCCAGACTTCCAACGGGCGCTCATGCGGTTCGGGCTAGAATGAAAGTTTGGCCGTACCCCGGCCTCATCTCGAAGCCGTCCACTTACAGTTGCTTATGCGATTCCTGCCAGTGCTCGCTCTTTGCGTGTCCGCACTCTGGGGCCAGGACACGGCGCTGCTTTCCGGTTCCGTCCTCGACTCATCCGGCGCTCCGGTGGCGAAGGCCGAGGTTCGACTCGCGTCCCGCACGTCCTCCTTCGATGTGAAGAAAACCGCCAACCAGGGCGGCGATTTCGCCTTTGACTTACTCGAACCGGGCGAGTATTCCCTCACCGTGACGCACGACGGCTTTCACACGCTGAAGCTGGAACGCATCGTCCTGCGGGCCCGTGAGCGGCAGAACCTGATCGTGACGCTCAGCGCGGGCGAGCCCGCAAAGACAGTGACCGTGGACGAGCCGCGCGCCGGACTTGCGGCCGCGGTTTCAACGGCCGCCTCAGCGGACCTGCGCCTTCTGCCTCACCTGCCGGTCAACGGCCGCAACGCCCTGTCGTTGACCATGGCCGCGCCGGCATCGGTCATCGGCGCGGCGCCCGAAGCCCAGCCGAACACGATGGGCGTGCCTCATCATCTGAATTACGTGACGCTGGACGGGCTCAACCTCTTCGAGCCGCTAACGCGTTTCCTTCATCCTTCCGACACGGTCCGCGAGCCGCTTTCGCGTCAGGCGCTGGCCTATCCGCAGTCGGCCCCGGCCGGCGCCGTCAGCCTGGACTCGCTCACCGAGGTGCGGCTTCAGGCCCAGGACTTTATCCCGCAGCTCGCGCGCACGCCGGGACTCCAGCTCGCGATGGTTTCCCGCCACGGCGAACGCTCTTTCCACGGCTCGGTCTACGAATATTTCCGCACGGACCGTTTCGCCGCCAACGACTGGTTCGCCAATTCCCTGGGCCTGGCGCGCGGACGGCTTCGTCAGCACCAGTTTGGCGCCGCCGCCGGCGGGCCGATCATCCCGGAGCGCACCCACTTCTTCGCCTCGTATGAGGGCCTGCGCCTGGATGCGCCGCAGACGCTGTTTTCCGTGGTCCCAGACGCGCAGTTCCGCCAGTCCACGCCTGTGTCGCTGCGGCCCTTTCTGGCCCCCTATCCGCTGCCCAACCGCCCGGCGCCAGGCAATGGCGCGGGTCTGTATGCGGCCGTGCAGACCTATCCGCTGGACCGCGACAATGTCTCTTTGCGGCTCGATCAGCGGGTGGCCGCCTCGCACCACGTGTTCGGCCGCTTCAACCATTCGAAGACCGATGCGGACGCGCGCGGATCGATGTTTCTTGCACCGAGCGTGATCCGCGCCTGGAAGGATGAGTTCCGCTCCGGCACGGCAGGCGTCACGTCCGAGCTCCGGCCCGGCGCCACCAATGAATTCCGGATCAATTACACAAACGTTTCGCTGGATATGCAGAACCGTTTTGACCCGCTGAACGGCGCCGCCCAGCCGGAATTTTCGCGCATTTTTCCGCCGACCGTGAATGCGGCGCTGTCCGAAAATGGTTTCCACGTGCTCGGCCTCGCCGGCTACGCCTTCGGGCCCGCGTCCGGCAACCGCCAGTGGCAGATCAACGCGTCAGACACCGTGACCATGGTGGCTGGCGCACACTCCTACGTGGCGGGCTTCGACTACCGCTACATCGCCCCCACCATCCGCAAGCCTGCCTATTCGAGCGTGTCCTATTTCCGCGGGCTCTCCGAGCTCCAGGCGGACGGGACCCAGGCGCCGGGCGCTTTTCTCTCATCCCGCTCTGTTTCTTCCGTGGTGAGCTCAAATTCCGACGCCATTTACCCGGAATTTCAGAACCTTTCCTTCTTCCTCCAGAACACCGCGAAGATCGGCTCCCGCATCACGCTCGGCTTTGGCGTGCGGTGGGACATCAACATTGCGCCCGGCGTCCGCCGCGGGCCCCGGCCGGCGGCGCTTTCCACCGCTTTCTCCAACCGGGTGGTGCAGAACGAGCCGGTGTTTGACACGAGCTGGTCCGACGTGGCGCCGCGGTTCAGCTACACGCAGGTGATCCGCGCCACGCCGGGCCACGAGCTGATCGCCCGCTTCGGCGTGGGGGGCTTTCACGCATTCGGGGCCAGCAACCTGCTGACGCTGTTCGAAGGCGCGCCGTATTCGAACGTGCGTTCCATGTCGCTGCCGCCGTTCCCGCTGGTCGGCACGGATCTCGCCGCGCCTGCAATGCCTCCGGAGAAACGCTTCGGGCTGGTGGTGGCGCCGGACCGCGCATTGCAGACGCCGATCATCCGCCACCGGAACCTCGGCATCGAGAAACACCTCGGCGCGGGGCAGATGGCAAGGGTCTCCTATCTCGGCACCTCCGGGCGCCGCCTGCTGCGCAACGCGGCCGAGCGCAGCAGCACGGCCGACTATATCGACCTGCACAAGATCATCAGCGTGGTGGACACCTCGTATCACGCATTGCAGGCCGAATACCGCCGCCCGCTGTCGCGCCGCCTCCAGATGCAGGCCACCTACACCTGGGCTCACGCCATCGACGACGATGCGATCTACGGCGGCATCGGCTTTGCCACGATCTTCGGCAACGAGCGCGGCAACGCCGATTATGACGTGCGCCACCTGCTCAATGTCTCGGGAACCTACCTGGTGCCCGCCCCTCAGATTGCCGGCCTGAATGCCGCGCTGCGGGACTGGCATCTGGAATGGATCGCCACGGCCCGCTCCGGACTGCCGTTCGACGTGCTGATGCTGAACTCGACGCCCAGCGCCGACGCGGGCGCCGTTCAGACGCCCGTGATCCGCGGACTGTACGGTTTCGTGCGCCCCAACTACAATGGCGCCGAGGTGTGGGTCCAGGACAGCAACGTCGCGGGCGGCAAGCGGCTCAACCCGGCCGCATTTGCGGCACCGGCCACGAACAAGACGGGCGATCTTGGCCGCAACATCCTTTATGGTCGACCGATGGCGCAGCTCGATCTGGCGCTGCGCCGCGAGATTCCATTCACCGAAGGACTGCGCCTCAACCTGGCGGTGCAGGCCTTCAACGTGACGAACACGCCCGCCTTCGCCAATCCGAACCGCAATGAAGGCGGCTTCCTCGGCAGCCCGGTGTTCGGCTTCCCGGTGCGTTCCCTGAATGCCTCTTTCGCGCCGAATCCGACGTCATTCTTCGCGCCCGGCGGACCGCGCTCCCTCCAGTTCGCCTTCCGGCTCCAGTTCTGACCATGTTCCCGCCCCGAACCCCGATGATCGGACTTGTGAAACCCATGCGTACCGCTCTCAGCTTCCTGTTTCTGTGCCTTCTGGGCGCCCAGGCCGGCGCCCAGACGGGCGTTTCCGCGCAGTCCGCGCCGCAGCCGCCGGCTCCCGCCAGGCCGAAGGCGGAATCGTCGCAGCCGGCGCCATTTTTCACAGACAAGCCCTACATCCGCCGCTTCACTGTTGGCGGCAACGCCAGTTTTCTGATCCTGGGTCTGATGCTTGGCGGCGATCAGAGCGAGACTCTGACCACCCCGCCCGTACAGATCGACAGCAAGAATGAATCAAAAGGGACAATCTTCGGCGGCGGACCCACGGTCCAGTTCTTCCTCACCGAGCGCTTTGCCATCAACGCCGACCTTCAGTTGCGCCGCCCGCGCTACCGGCTGACGACCACGTGGTACGAAGGCGTCGACAACCCGAACACGCCCGGCGATGATCGCACCGTCACTTTCTACACGCAGGACACGCGCGCCCGCTACTGGGATCTTCCGGTGCTGCTCCGCCGCTACAACGAAAGCCGGTATGAGGAGCGCTGGAAGTGGTTTTACGAAGCCGGCCCCGTGATGCGCCATGTGACCGGCATCCGCAGCGCCACCGAAAAGGAGTTTCGCGGCACCAAAACATGTTGCGATGAGACGCCCGCCACGCCCGCGCACAACAACATCTTCGGCGCGGTGGCAGGCATCGGCCTGGTTCTGCGCGACGACTTCGGCATCAAGCTGATTCCTGAGTTCCGCTACACGCGCTGGTTTGGCGGCATTTTTAACGACCGCGCCGCCCAGTCCCGGCGGAACCAGTACGAGGTTCTGTTTTCGATTACGTTCTGAAGGCCGTCGTTTTCACACGATCGCCCGGACGATCTTCGCCGGCAGCAGGAACAGCGCGCCGATCAGTTCAAAAACGCCTCTCACTGCCAGACCCACCAGACGGAAAGGCAGCAGAAGCAGCCAGATGATGGGGTAAAGCACCAGCGCCAGCAGGGCCAGCGGCCAGCAGAGCACGGCCAGAATGCAGAAAAGCAGGAAGCCTGCCATCGGCGAACCCTCCTCGTCCAACGGATACGAACAACCGCCCGCTTTTGTTCCACCCATTGCACCCGGCTCGGAGGGTGCGGGTCACCGCCCGCCGTCGAGCGCTTCTGCGGCGTGATACGAAGATCGCACGAATGGACCCGATTCGACGTGCTCGAATCCCATTTCCAAGGCAGACCGGCGGTATTCGGCGAACTGCTCCGGCGTCACGTAGCGCAGGACCGGGAGGTGCTTCAGCGTGGGCCGCAGATACTGTCCGATGGTCACGATCCGGACCCCGTGCCGGCGCAGGTCGCCGAGCACCGCGATCACTTCCTCGTCGCTCTCGCCCAGCCCGACCATCAGGCCCGACTTGGTCGGAATGTCCGGGCGCAGTTCAGCGGCATAGGCCAGCATTTCCAGCGACCGTTCATAGCGGGCGCCGAACCGGACCTCGCGGTACAGGCGCGGCACCGTTTCAATGTTGTGGTTCAGCACGTCGGGCGCGGCGTCCATCACCGTCTTCATGGCTTCCCACGAGCCCTGGAAGTCCGGCACCAGCACTTCCACGCGGCAGCCGGGGATCCGTTCGCGGATGGCGCGAATCACCGCCGCGAAATGGCCCGCGCCGCCGTCTTTCAGGTCGTCGCGGTTCACACTGGTGATCACGGCGTGCCTGAGCCCGAGGTGCTTGCAGGCTTCAGCCACGCGGCGCGGCTCATCGGGATCGACTGGCAGCGGCTGCCCCTTCTGAACCGCGCAAAAGCCGCAGCGGCGCGTGCAGAAGTTCCCCAGAATCATGAAGGTCGCCGTGCGGTGGTTCCAGCATTCACCGATGTTGGGGCAGGCGGCCGACTCGCACACTGTGTGCAGCTCCAGCCGACGCACCAGCCGCTTGAGTGCCATGTAATTGTCCCCGACCGGCGCAGGCGCCTTCAGCCACGCCGGACGCCGGGGCCTTGTGTCGATGGAAACCAGCACGCTTCCTATGATAGCGGCCCGGAAGGCGCCGGACCCGAGATGGCAGCAAGCGCGCGGGCCTTGAAGTCGGAATCCGGCAGGTCTTGCAGGTTGATTTCGACGTTCTCCCGCGCCCCGGCGCGGGCCGCTTCCGCCAGCGCAATCCCGGTAGCGACGTCGGAGGCAAATTTCGGCGGCGCAGACTGCTTCAGCAACTCAAGGCGCGCCTTCAGCTCTCCGCCCCTGAGAAACACTTCGAGAGGAACCTCAGCGGCCAGCCGCAGCGCCTGCTCGACATGGGGGCCGCGCTCTTCCTTCGGGCGGCGGTAGGCGGCCATGACCTCGCGGAAGGCGGCCGCATCACGGTCCACCGCCTCGGTGAAGAACGCGCGCATCTGCTCGAATTCCCCGGCATCGAGCTTCGCCAGCCGCGCCACCATGGCTCCAAGCGCCGCTGCCATCGCCGCGGCCGCCGCCGCAGCGCTTCCTCCACCGGGAGTCGCCGTGGGCGCAGCCAGCGCGTCCAGAAATTCCCTCAGGCCCCCGCGGGAGGCCATCGCTTCGGCCAGGCGGTTTTCGAGAATCACGGACGGCTGGAAATTCTCGATCTGGAGATAGTATTCTGACGTCATTTCAACCGCTTTTTTCGGAATGAGACCGACAATTTCACTGGCAGCCACCGCCACGCCGTAGCGCTCCGCTTCCCGCTTCACCGTCTCAAAGACGCGGTGCACCGGCGTGGATTCAAAATCGGTGAGGTTCATGGACACCTGAGTCATTCCGCGGGAGGCGAGCGCGACACCCATCGCCTTCACATAGCGGAAGCCGCCCGAGGAAAACCGCACGGCACGGGCAATCTGCTTTGCCACTTCCACGTCCGGCGTGCGCAGCAGGATGTTGTAAGCGATCAGGAATTTCCGCGCTCCCACAGCGGTCGCGCCCGCCGTCGGATGCAGCACCGGCTCGCCGACGTCGGGATCGCGCTCCGGATTCCGCCCCATCTCTTCCCGAAGCGCCTCGAACTGCCCGCGCCGGATGTTTTCGAGTGGCGCGCGCTCAGGTCTTTTCGCTGCGGCCTCATAGAGGTAGCAGGGGATCCGCAGTCGTTTCCATAGTTCCGCCGCCGCGCGTTCAGCCAGCTTCACGCACTCCTCCATCGTCACCCCTTCCAGCGGGACGAAGGGGAGAACGTCGAGCGCCCCGATGCGCGGGTGCGCCCCCTGGTGGTTGTTCAGGTCGATCAGCTCCACGGCCTTGGCCGCGCCGGCGAGCGCAGCCTCGAGGGCCGCCTCCGGAGGGGCCACGAAGGTGATCACGCTGCGGTGATGATCGGCGTCCATCTCCGTGTCCAGCAGCGTCACGCCCGGCACGGCCGCAATCGCGGCGGCGATGGCGCGGACCCTGCTTTCGTCCCGCCCCTCGCTGAAATTGGGCACGCACTCAACCAGCTTCTTTTCCATTGATGACAACCTCATCCGGCGGATTCAGGATCCGCCCATTTTTGACGGTGGTGACCGCGAGATTCGCTCCGAAATAGTAGCCAATTTCGCGGTAATCGGTCACGTCCATGACGACAAAATCCGCCTGCTTGCCTGCCTCCAGCGTCCCGGTCCGGTCGGCGATGCCGAGCGAATGCGCCGCGTTCACGGTGGCGGCGGTGATCGCCTCGGCCGGTGTCATCCGGAGCTGCGTGCAGGCCAGCGCCACCGCCATCTGCATGTTCCACATGGGGCTCGTGCCAGGATTGTAGTCCGTGGCCAGCGCGACGGCCGCGCCGGCTTCGATCAGCGCGCGGGCCGGGGCGTAGTGCGAGCCGCCCAGGAACAGCACCGAGCCGGGCAGCAGGGTCGCCACCGTGTTGGAACGGGCGAGGACGGGAATCACCGCCGGGTCGATCCGCTCCAGATGATCCACGCTCCGCGCGCCCAGCTCCACCGCCAGCGCCACCGCGCCGATGTCGGCAAACTGCGCCGCATGGAGGCGCAGTTCGAACCCGAAGCGCCGGGCCGCCTCCAGGTAGCGGCGCGCCTGCGGCAGGCTGAAGGCGTTGCGGTCGCAATAGACGTCTGCGAAGCGGGCCAGCTTCCTTGCGGCCACCGCGGGCATTACTTCCGCAATCAGGTAGTCGATGTAAGCGTCCGGGCGTCCCTCAAACTCCGGCGGCACGGCGTGGGCACCGAGGAACGTCGGGACGATTTCCAGCGGCTCGCCCTCCAGGCTGGCCAGAACCCGCAGGCAGCGCAGTTCGCCGGCGGCATCCAGGGCATAACCGCTCTTCGCTTCCACGGTGGTCGTGCCACAGGATGCCATCCGCCACAGCTCGCGCAGCGCCTGCCCTCGCAGCGTGGACTGACTGGCACGCCGGACTTTTCTCACCGTGGACGCGATGCCGCCGCCAGCCGCGGCAATCTCCTCGTAACTCCGCCCGGAAATGCGCATGGCGAAGTCGTCCAGCCGCGGAGCGGCATACAGAAGGTGCGTGTGGCCATCGATAAAGCCGGGCATCACAACCCGGCCCCGGACGTGCAACTCTTCGGCGCGGCGCGCTGCCGTCAGGTTCTCTATCCGGCTGGCCGGGCCGACGGCGGTGACTCGCCCGTTCTCCACCAGCATCGCCCCGTTCTCGATGATGGACAGGTCGCCGAGCTCTGCGCCGCGGCGCGGCGTCCCGCTTCCACGGAGAGTTAACAATTGCCGGGCTCCCCGGACAAGCAACCGGTTCGGCATCACTGGACTCTTCACATCGTACCGTTCCCAATCCCCGGCGAGAAATACCATGAACGCGGAGAAAATCCGGCCGGTGCCGCACGAATCCTTCTCGGTTCGGGATTGCCAGCCTGGCTGCCTGCCGGAATGAGTCAGAAATTCCTGCCTTTCAGCCTTCGCACGTGCCTGCTTTTTTCGTTAAACTATGACCATTCACTGACGGCAGGAGGCGCGGATTCTTGGCTCACGAAGGGTTGTCAGCAGACGAGAAACAAGCCATTCGTGAAGAGCTCAGCCGCATTCTCAAAAGCGACTTCTTCCAATCCACGAGGCGATGCCGCGAGTTTCTGAGGTTCGTTGTGGAGAAGGCCCTCGAGGGCGAAGCGCACTCGCTCAAGGAACGCACGATCGCGGTAGAGCTCTTCCGGAAACACCATGATGCGGATCTCGAGCGGGACAGTTCCGTCAGGGTCTGCGCCCGCGAGACGCGGAAGCGGCTGGCTGACTATTACAGGACCACGGAAATCACGGGCCCCTTCCGCATTGAGCTTCCCGTGGGAGGATACGTTCCTGTCTTTCTGCGGGACACCGGAGACAATCGAGAGGCACGAGACGGCACCGCACCTGTGGCAGGCCCTTCCGTGGCGGTTCTGCCCACCCGCCGGCGCCGTGCGTGGCGCCCTGTGATCGCGGGTGCTGTTCCCATCCTGGCCGCCGGAGCGCTTCTGCTCACAGCATATCGCGGCATCTCCGGCCCACCGGATCGCTTCTGGGGTCCTGCCATGCGCGCCCCGGACGGCGTGGAGATCCTGATTGCCGCCCCGCTGGGGGAGTCTGCTCCTGGGAACGCCGCCACCGAATCCGGCGCGACCGGAGTCCCTGCGCCGGCCCAGCCCAGGTCTGCCAGGGTGTCACAGGCCTCCGCGGCTGCCGAAATCCTTCATTATCTCCGGAGCCGTAACGTGCGGGCCGAAATCGGGGATTACCGCCAGTTGCGGGACCAGAATATCCCCGGCAAGGCCCTAATCATTCTCGGAGGCTCGGCCTTTCGCGGGCCGCATTCCTGGCTAAAAGGCTGCCCCATTCGCCTCCTGTGGGATGACACTCCACCACGCTTTACGTCCGACAACGGAGATTTATGGCCATCCAATACGGCAGTAAAGCAAAACAGTTTGGCTGCCATTTACAGGATTCCGGCGGGAGATGGGCATCCGTTTATTCTCCTGATTGCGGGACTGAACGCCAGGTCCTCCGAGATGGTTGTGCGGCTCCTCGTTTCCCCTGTTCGTCTGGCCACAGTGTTGCAGACCGCGCCGCGAGGCTGGGAATCCTCCAGAATGGTACTCCTGCTCGAGATCGGCTCCGACCAAGCCCGCCCGGTCAGGTGTCTTCTCTGGTAGTCGCCTCCATGTCCTGCATCGGGATTCGCAGCCCGTGCCGCCGGGCGCATACGATCGCGTCCTCATAACCCGCGTCGGCGTGGCGCAGCACCCCAAGGCCCGGATCGCAGCGCATCACCCGTTCCGCACGACGCGCCGCCGCTTCGGTCCCATCGACGACCGTGACCTGCCCGGCATGCTGGGAGTAGCCGATGCCCACGCCGCCGCCGTTGTGCACGCTCACCCACGTCGCCCCGGCGGCGGTGTTCAGCAGCGCGTTGAGGATGGGCCAGTCGGCAATGGCGTCGCTGCCATCACGCATGCCCTCGGTCTCGCGGTAAGGAGAGGCCACCGAGCCGCAGTCGAGATGGTCACGGCCGATCACGATGGGCGCCTTCACCTTGCCCTGCGTCACCAGCCGGTTCATCGCCACGGCGAAGCGGTCGCGCTCGCCGAAGCCGAGCCAGCAGATCCGCGCCGGCAGCCCCTGGAAGCGCACCCGCTCGCGGGCCAGCCGGATCCATCGCACCAGCGCCTCGTCGTCGGCGAACATCGAGCACACGAGGTCGTCGGTGACATGGATGTCCGACGGATCGCCGGAAAGCGCCACCCAGCGGAACGGTCCCTTGCCCTGGCAAAACAGCGGACGGATGAATTCAGGCACGAAACCCGGAATTTCAAACGCGTCCTTCACGCCGCGGTCGAAAGCCATGCGGCGGATGTTGTTCCCGTAATCGAAGACCACCGCACCGGCACGCTTCATCGCCAACATCGCTTCGAGATGCCGGGCAATCGAGTCCAGCGCCCGTTCGACGTAGCCTTTCGGGTCGGACTGGCGCAGCCGCGCCGCCTGGTCCACGTCGTAGCCGGAAGGAATGTAGCCGTTCAGCGGGTCGTGCGCCGAGGTCTGATCGGTCACCAGGTCCGGCGTCACTCCGCGCCGCACCATCTCCGGCAGCACTTCGGCGCAATTGGCGCACAACGCCACCGAAAGAGCGCGCCGTGACTCGCATGCGTCCTCCACCAGCCGCAGCGCCTCGTCGAGCGAGTCCGCCCGAACGTCACAGTAACCCGTCTGAAGACGCCTTGAGATCCGCGACGGGTCCACCTCCACGCAGAGGATCGCCGCGCCGTTCATCGTCGCCGCCAGGGGCTGTGCGCCGCCCATGCCGCCCATGCCGCCGGTGAGCACGAAGCGGCCTGACAAATTGCCGCCAAAATGTTTTTTTGCCGCCGCGGCAAAGGTCTCGTAGGTCCCCTGCAATATGCCCTGCGTGCCGATGTAGATCCAGCTTCCCGCGGTCATCTGGCCGTACATCGTCAGTCCCAGCCGTTCGTATTCGCGGAAATGCTCCCAGTCCGACCAGCGCCCCACCAGGTTCGCGTTGGCGATCAGCACGCGGGGCGCGTCCTCGTGCGTGCGGAACACGCCCACCGGCTTGCCGGACTGCACCAGCAGCGTCTCGTCCGCTTCCAGCCGGAGAAGTTCACGGACAATCGCCTCGAAGCATGCCCAGTTACGCGCCGCCTTGCCGGCGCCGCCGTACACAATCAGCTCGTCCGGCTTCTCGGCCACCTCCGGGTCCAGATTGTTCATGAGCATGCGAAGCGCCGCTTCCTGCGGCCATCCCTTCGCATGAAGCTCAGTCCCCCGCCACGCGCGCACCATGCTCTTCATGCCCCGATTGTAGGACTCCTGTTTCGCGGTGAGAAGGGCCTGCCCGCGCCCCTATCGGAACACAATCAGGTCCGAAATGGCCACGCGCGCGCCCGCTGACTCCGTATGCCGCACCCCCAGCACAACCAGCCGCACCGTGTGCCGCCCGCGCTTCAGCCCGAACCGGTGAAAGACGCTCTCGTCGCCTTTCACGCTCTTTTCGTCCGAATAAACGTCGTAATTGTCAATGCGCTTTCCGTCGAGATACGCCTCGACAAATCCACCGTCCGGCAGATATGGGCCAGCAACGATGAAGCCCGTGCCTTCAAATTCGATCTCCGCGGTGGCCCCTTTCTCTTCCGTGACCCGGGATCGCAGCCGTTCGTCCGCCGACCACGTCCCGGTGAACCGCCACCGCGGGTCCGTGTGCGGAACCCGCTCGGCGGGCGCTCCATAGTCGTCCCACAGGGCCACTTTCACCGGCCGGGGCGTCTGCGGCGGCACGCGCACCGCAGTGTCCGTCACCTGCCCGCCCGAGCGCGCTGCCGCCTTCAAAGCCCGCTGGAAAGTGTTCTCTACAATCTCATTGAAACTGAAATCCGTATAGGCGAACTTTTTGTCCGCGAGGGCAGGAATTCCTCTTTTCCATTCATCAGGAATTTTCTCCCACCCGAGCATGACCCCGAGAATGCCGACGGCGGTTGAAGGGTTGCAGTCGGAGTCCTGCCCGGCTCGCGTCGAGATGCGGATTGTGCGCCCCATGTCACCGCCGCCGTAAAGCAGGCCCAGTGCGACGTAAGCACCGTTGACTTTGGCGTCAATGTTGAAAGGCCGCAGCGCACCGGCCGGGCAGGGCTCGCGGCCGTTCCATTTCCTTTCGATCTCCGCCCAGTTTTTCGTCCAGTCATCGGGATATTGGCGGTGCCATGCCAGCACGTCGGCAATCAGCCGCGCGTATGGGCTCCGGGGCGGAAGGCAGGCCAGCCCGGCCTCCACCACGCGGCGCGGATCGCTTTCAAAAAAGGCCGCCGCGTACATGCAGGAGACAAACACCCCGCCGAGAATGCCGTCACCCGCATTCATCACGCGCCCGGCGCGCAGGGCGATGTCCGCGGCCAGCCGCGGCAGCCCGGGCGTCATCAGGCCGATAAAGTCGGACTCGATCTGAAAATCAATGTCATTGGCGTGCACGTTGTAGCGCGGCGTCCCGCTCAGCCCTGCCGGCACGCCGCGGCGCAGGGCGCGGCGCGCCGCCAGGTTCGCGTGCCACAACGCGTACCTCGACTCCCGAAACATGGCGGCAAAGTCCTCGGTGGAGGCATCCAGCCCCTTCTCGTCCAGGACCTTTGCGAGCGTCATGTCCACGTAGAGGTCGTCCTGGTTCAGGGCGTTGGAGACCATCTCCGGGCGCCACTGTGGGAGCTGGTCTTCCGGAATGATGCGCTCCAGCCACCGGAACTCGGTCGGAGCGCCAAAGCTGACGCCGATCATTTGTCCGGCCCAGCCGCCGCGGATCCTGTCCCGCAGTGCCTCGAGCGTCAGCGTGCGCGGCGCCGGCTGCGCCGCAGCCGCGATGGCCAGCACCGTCAACAGGAATCGAATGCAGCCCGTCCTCATGGCAACCCAAGCGTATCACGGCGCGCCCGCGGCGGCGCCGGCTGAAGCGGCAAAGGGAATCAGACGATAGATGGAGGAAGCCCATGTTCGTCCTCTGGGTCGCCCTCGCCGCGCCGCCGGCTGTCGCCGCCGGAGGCGCGCCACTGTATTCGCGCTGCGACCCATCCTCGGAGGTCATCGCCCGCCTGGAAGCGGGGACACCCGTGAAGCTGGGCTACTCGATCGCGGGCGAGCACGGCCGGTGTTTCCATGTGACGGCGGGCGCCTTGCAGGGGTATCTGTTTTCGGGCGCCCTGACTGCGGTCGAAGAATACGAAAGGGCGCGTGCGGACGCTTCCGCCAGTGACCTGCCAGTGATCCTGAAGGCTGAAATCCGCCGGGTTCGCGAGGAAGCGCCACGTGAAGCATGGCTCGCGCCGGTGCTGGAGGCGCTCGAATCCGGACGTCCGGCCGAAGCGCTGCGCCGCATCGAATCCGCGCTGATGCCCGGTGCTCCCGACGAACCCGATCTGCTGGCCCTGGCCGGGCTGGCGGCCTTCCAGTCTGACGACACGCGCAAGGCCGAGACGTATTGGGCCCGCTCCCTGGCACTGCGGCCGAATCCCCAGATCGCCACACTGCTTGCCCGGGTTCGCGCTGAGCGCGCCACTGACGCCGGCCATGAGCGCACGGCCGCATCGCGCTTCGTCCTGCGCTACGAAGGACGCGCTCTTTCCGGCCGCGCCGCCGAGGCCCTGCTGGATGTGCTCGACGCCGAACTCAGACGGATCCAGGACGCCATCGGATGTCCCATGGCCGAGCCCGTTCCGGTCATTGTCCAGACGCGCGAGACCTACCGCGCCGCCACTGGCCTCGGCGAATGGAACGGCGGACTCTTTGACGGCCGCGTGCGCGTTCCGATGAGCGCCGACACGCGTCCGCCAGACCTGCGGCAGACGCTCGCCCACGAGCTCGTTCACGCCTGCCTTGCCCGCCGCGGCGTGCGTGAGCGCTGGCTTCAGGAGGGGCTCGCCATGCGGCTCTCCGGCGAGCGTCCGCCCGCAGAATGGATCCGCGAGGCCCAGCGGCTGGACCGGATGCCGGAGTGGGACGAAACCAGGCCGGAAAAAATCCGCCTCTTCTACGCATGGGCCTGGCTGGCCGTCGAGCATCTGTTCGCCACACGCGGCGAGGCAGGCGTGCGCGAACTGCTGCGCACGCCCGCGGCGTTGCCCGAACCGGCCATTCGCTGATAGACTGCGCGGCAATCCTCGATGACCCGCCACGCCGCATCGCCCTGGCCGCTGCTGGCATTGCTCTCGGTTTCCGTCCTCATCAATTACCTGGACCGCAGCAACCTGGGCGCGGCTGCACCGCTGCTGGCGCGGGAGATGAACCTCCCGGATTCCCGGCTTGGCCTGCTGCTTTCGGCCTTCTTCTGGACGTATGCTTCCTGCCAGGTGTTGGCCGGCTGGCTGGTGGATCGCTTCCGCGTGGTATACGTCTACGCCGCGGGGTTCCTGCTCTGGTCGCTGGCCACGGGCGCCATCGGCCTCGCGCAAGGCTTCGGGACGTTGCTCGTTCTCCGGCTGGCCCTCGGGGCGGGAGAAAGCGTGGCATTCCCCGCCTACTCGAAAATTCTGGTTCACGCATTTGGCGAAAATCAGCGCGGAATGGCGAATTCCATCATCGACGCCTGCACAAAAATCGGGCCTGCCGCGGGCCTCTATTTTGCTGCCTGGATGATGAGCGAAACCGGCTGGCGCAGCTTTTTTCTGGTCACCGGTTTTGGCGCGCTGGCCTGGCTTCCCTTCTGGTTGCGATACGCGCCCGCGCGGCTCGGCTCGCCGGGGAAGGAGGCGGAAAACCCCGCCGATGCGGGCCCCGGCTGGCGCGAGCTGCTGTCCAGCCGCACCGTGTGGGCCACCTTCATCGGCCTGTTCTGCCACAACTACAACTGGTACCTTCTGCTGACGTGGCTGCCCACGATTCTGGTTCGGGAGCGGAAATTTACGCTGCTCGGCATGGGCGCCTGGAACGCGTCCCTTTTGGCGATCACCGCTCTGGCAACGCTGGCCGCCGGATGGTATTCTGACCGGCTCGCGGCGCGTACCGTCCGCGTGACACGCCTGCGCCGGGCATTCCTCATCGCCGGCCTGCTGGTGACGGGCGCGGCGATGCCGTTCACGGTGGCCCCTTGGCCATGGGTTTCGGCGATTTCCCTGATTGTCGCCTTCACCGGCATTGGCATTTATGTGAGCAACTGCTGGGCGTTCACTCAGACGCTGGCCGGTCCCGCAGCGGGCCGGTGGACGGGAATGCAGAACGCCTTCGCCAATCTTGGCGGCGTCCTCGCCCCGGCGCTGACCGGTCTCATGGTGGAAAAAACGGGGCGATTTTTTGCGCCGGTGCTGACCTCGGCCGCGATTCTCTGGATTGGATCCGCCGTGTACGTTTTTCTGGCGAGGGCCCCGTCCGCCGACAGGAGACAGTCATGACACTGTCCGCAAACGGTTTGCTCCGTTGCAGCCCCTGGAGGCGCACCGGGCGTGAACGCCGAGAAACGAGTTCCCGAATTCCACTCCGGGACGGCCACTTTCAGCGCCACGACAGTGACTCTAAAAAGGAAATGTGCTGGCGGCCGCGGAGCCGTTCCGCGGCGGCGCGTTTTTCGTGTTGACTCCGCCACCACCCCAGCCGCCGTTCTACCCGGTCTACGGCGCGCACGACCAAGTGGCCATGCATGCGAGCGGGAGTGAGAAATCACGGCCCTGTTTTCCTCCGGCTGGAGGAACCACCCGTCCGGGTGTGCCTGGGCTGTGGCGCGGGGATCGCAGAAACCGGCCGCGCGCCATTTGCAAAGTCGCCGCACGGAACCGTGAGCGCCGGCTCCTCGGGCCGCAAACGGAAATTCTCAAATGACTCCCGCTGTGGTAAACCAGAGGAATCCGCCGCGCCTTCCGGCCCGGCCAGAGGGGAGGTTTTCGATGAGCCGTGTCCGAGTGCTTGTGGGAACGCGCAAAGGAGCGTTCATTCTGACATCCGATGGCGCGCGGCGCCAGTGGCAGATTCGCGGACCGTTTTTCGGCGGCTGGGAGATCTATCACATGAAGGGTTCGCCCGCCGATCCCAATCGTATTTACGCGTCTCAGACAAGCAGTTGGTTCGGGCAGGTGGTGCAGCGGTCCGATGACGGCGGCCAAACATGGGAATGCGTGGGCAAGGATTTCGTTTACGAGGGCGAGGCCGGCACACACCAGTTCTATGATGGCTCGCAACGGCCGTGGGAGTTCAAGCGCGTCTGGCATATTGAGCCTTCGCTGACGGAGCCGGACACGGTCTACGCCGGCGTGGAGGACGCGGCCCTGTTCCGCTCCACCGACGGCGGCAGAACGTGGGCAGAGCTGCCCGGGCTGCGTCATCACGGGTCGGGGCCGAGCTGGACGCCGGGCGCCGGCGGCCTCTGCCTGCACACAATTCTGCTGGACCCGTTGAACGAGAATCGAGCTTTCGTCGCCATCTCTGCCGCAGGCGCATTCCGCAGCGATGATGGCTTCACCTCCTGGAAGGCCATCAACCGCGGGCTGCGCTCCGAATACATTCCTGACCCGGAAGCGGAAACGGGCCACTGCGTCCACCGCATCGCGCAGCACCCGGCGCGCCCGAATGTCCTGTTCATGCAGAAGCATTGGGACGTGATGCGCAGCGACAATGCGGGCGATGCCTGGTACGAGGTGAGCGGAAACCTGCCGTCGGATTTTGGATTCGTGATTGCCATCCACGCTCACCAGCCCGACACCGTGTACGTTGTCCCCATCCAGAGCGACTCGGAACACTATCCGCCCGGCGGCCGGCTCCGCGTCTGGAGAAGCCGCACCGGCGGCAATGAATGGGAACCTCTCTCCGACGGGCTGCCGCAGCGCGACTGCTACGTGAACGTTCTTCGTGAGGCGATGTCAGTGGACACGCTGGATCCCTGCGGCATTTACTTCGGAACCACCGGCGGGCAGATCTACGCCTCTGCGGATGAAGGCGCCCACTGGACGGAGATCGCCAGTCATTTGCCTCCAGTGCTTTCGTTGGAAGTCCAGACGTTGCCATGATCCGCGTGGTGCTGCCGTATCAACTGCGGGTGCTGGCGCACTCCGGCGAGCAGGTGTCGCTCGATGTGACGCCGCCCGTCACCCTCGCCGCCGTGCTCGATGCGTTGGAAGCCGCCTTCCCCCAACTGCGCGGCACGATTCGCAGCCCGCGCGACGGCGCGCGGCGGCCGCTGGTGCGCTTCTACGCCTGCCGGCGCGATTTTTCGGCAGAACCGATGGAAACAATTCTGCCCGATGCTGTTGTACGCGGAGAGGAGCCCCTGCTGATCGTCGGCGCCGTCGCCGGCGGCTGATCAGGGCTCCGCGGGCCGGAAATCCCGCATCGTGGCCGACCACGGCGCAAAGCCCCGCTGAGCGCTCCAGGCGTCATCCTCGATCGTGATGGCCGCATCGATCCGCGCTCCCTCTCGCAACTCTTCCAGCCGCGAAGAGCACCGCCAGGCGCGCACGAACAGCACGCGGCCCGCCTGCCACAACCGCGCCCGCACATGTTCCCCGCTCTTGCCGAAGCCCTCGGCCTGCCGCACCTCGGCGGCCCGCACCAGAAACACCGGCTGGCGGTTGCCGCAGCCATACGGGGCCAGCGCAAGCACTTCGCCGGCGGCCTTGTCGTTCAGCTCTTCCAGCCGCAGCTCGGCGTCCAGATGCAGTTCGGGCGTCAGGTCGTCTTCGGTGAGCCAGGCAAGCGCCACCTCATTGAACCGCGCTTCGAGCTCCGCCACACGGCACTCCTCCAGCGTGAGGCCGACGGCCTGCCTGTGTCCGCCGAACTTTGCAAATACGTCGGCCATCTGCTCGAGCGCGGAAAGCAGGTGAAAGCCGGGGATCGAGCGCCCGGAGCCCTGCGCCATGCCGGTGCGGTCATCGCGTCCGAGCACGATCACCGGACGGTGATAAAGCTCGGCCACACGGTTGGCGACGATGCCCACCACGCCGCGGTGCCAGTCCGGCGAGTAGAACACCAATCCCGCTTTCCCGGGCGGCGGCCCCTCGTCTCCATAGCGGTCCACGATCTCCCGCACGATCGCTTCTCCTGTCCGCTGCCGCTCGGCATTCAGTTCCTCCAGCCGCGCCGCAATGGCGCGCGCCCGTTCCTCATCGCGCGTCAGAAACAGTTCGATCACCGCGCGCGCGTGATCCATGCGCCCGGCGGCGTTGATGCGCGGCGCGACGCGAAAACCAAGGTCGAACGAAGTCAGCGGCTGTCCCGGCCCGAGACCGCTCGACTCGAGCAGCGCCCGCAGGCCCGGGTTGCGCGTCTTCGCGATGCCCTCCAGGCCGCGTTTCACGATCACGCGGTTTTCGCCCGTCAGCGGCACTACATCGGCCACCGTGGCCACGGCCGCCATAATCAGGAAAGAATCTGTAAAGCGGACGATCCGTTCCGGCGGCCAGCCGTCGCGCTCCATCAGCGCCTGGGCCAGCTTGAACGCCACGCCCGCGCCACACAGGTTCTTGTTCGGGTACGGACAACCCGGCTGGTTCGGGTTCAGGATCGCCGCTGCCGCCGGCAGCTCCGCGTCCGGCAGATGGTGATCGGTGAGGATCACGTCGATGCCGGCCCGGCGGGCTGCTTCCACGGCCTCAAACGCGCGGATGCCGGTGTCCACGCTGAGGATCAGCGTATAGCCTTCACGCGCGGCGCGCTCCACCACTTCCGCCTGCATCCCGTAACCCTCGCGCAGCCGGTCCGGCACGTGATAGTCCGCCCGCAGCCCGAGCACTTCCAGCATGTGGAGCAGGATCACGACGCCCGCCACGCCATCCACGTCGTAGTCGCCGTACAGCAGCACGCGCTCGCCGCGCCGCACCGCATCGAGCAGGCGCGTCACGGCTGCTTCCATGCCGAGCATCCGGAAGGGGTCCTCGAGGTGAGTCAGCTTCGGGTGCAGAAACCGCTCCACCTCCTGCGGCGTCTTCAGGCCGCGGGCCGCCAGCACGCGCGCGGCCGGCGGCTCCAGCCCGCACTGGCGGCGAAGCCGTTCCGCCTCCCGTTCGTCGAGCTCCGGCAGGATCCACCGTGCGCGGGAAGGCATCGTCCTAGTTGTTCGAATAGAATCCGCCGTAGCTGTCTTCGTCTTCCTGCTCTGGTCCCGCCGCCTCCAGGTCGTCGAGGATCGCCTCCCATTCGGCGAACCATTCCGTCTCCACCGCGTACATGTAGATGCGGCCTTCGAAGTCGAAGCTGAGCTCCAGCGCGCAGAGCTTCCCTTCGTAGCGGGACATCGACTCAATGCGCCGCTGAATGTCGCGGCGCTCCTCGCGGGTCAGGTCGGCATCTTCCAGAATCTCAAGGGCCGTTTCCCTCTGCTCGGCGTCGAACGTCCGCTCATGCAGGTGCACCAGCCGGACCCCCACCTGCTGGGCGCACTCAAGAAACCGCTGAAAATCCGGCACGCGGCGGTTGTCCCAGAACACGATGCGCCGGTCCTCGTGCATGCGGCTCATCGAGTGAAAGACGATGAACGACTCCGCCTGCAAAAAACGCTCTATTTCCGACGCCAGCTTTTCCAGATTCTGTTCCATGTTTTCTGAGTTCCGCCCGCTCAGCGCTCGGCCATGATGAGCACTTCCTCGCCCGAGGCTGCGTCCCGGGCGGCGGGCGTCACGATGGTCTTTTTGCCAATGAAAATCTTCTTCTTTTTCGCAATCGCTTCGCGGACATCGGCCTCACAGACGAAATCCACGATCTCGATTTTCGGCGCCGGCGGCTCCGGCGGCTTTTCGGGCGGCGGCGCCTGCCCGGCGCTGGCGGCCGCGGCCTCTTCCCGCTTTCCCGCTCCATGGGAACACGCACATGCGGGCGCCGCTCCATCCCGCCCCAGGTAGCGCTCTACTGCCGCCGCCACCGCCTCGCGGGAGACCTCTTTCCCCGCCGCCGCCAGTCCCGTGGCCGATGCGGCGCCGGCGGGCATGGCCGCGCGCACGGCGTCTTCGGCCCCCGCCGGTTTCACCGTCACGCCGCGCTCGGCCAGAATTCTCGCCACCGCTGCCGCCAACACGGCGCGGTCAATGGCTTTCATGCCGCTGTCGGCGCGGCTCATCGCTTCTTCCGGGGTTCTCACCGCCCAGGCGACCCGTTTGATGTTCACAAGGTGCTGCGGCCCCACGTTGTCCGAGGTCACGTTGCCCCCGATGGCGCCGCAGCCGAGCGTCATCGAAGGCTGAAGACTTGTCGTGATGCCCACCGAGCCCTGCGGCGCCGAGGTGTTCACCAGCACCCGGAACGCGGACACACGCCGGGCAAACTCGCTCACCCGCGCCTCATCGCGGGCATGAATCACCGCCGTGTGGCCGATCCCGCCGAAGTGCAGGATCGCCTCGCAGGCCCGGACGCCGGCCTCGAAATCGTCCACCCAGTAAAGCGCCAGCACCGGCGACAGTTTCTCGGCGGAAAGCGGAAATTCTTTGCCGATTCCGGCAATTTCCCCGGCAAGAATTGTCGTTCCCGCTGGCACGGAAAAACCAGCCATTTCGGCGATTTTTTGCGGCGATTTGCCCACGCATTCGCCGCGCACGCGCGTTCCGCCGGCAAACAGGATCTTTTCCACCGCCGCGCGTTCGGCGTCGCTCATCAGGTAAGCGCCGTTCGCGCGGAGCGCATCGATCACCGCATCGCGCATCCTCCGCTCCGCCACCAGGGTCTGTTCGCTTGAGCAGACCGTGCCGTAGTCGAACTTCTTGCCCTCCACCACGAGCCGCACCGCTTCGGCCGCGTCGGCCGAGGGATCCAGCCAGATGGGCACGTTGCCGGGGCCCACCCCGTAGGCCGGCTTGCCGGAGGAGTACGCCGCGCGCACCATGCCCGCGCCGCCGGTGGCCAGAATCAGCGCCGTCTTCGGATGCTTCATCAGCTCCTGGGTCGCCTCCAGCGTCGGCCGCTCCAGGCACTGGATGAGCCCCCGCGGCGCGCCCGCCTTTTCGGCGGCTTCCATCGCGATGCCGGCCGCCGCGCACGTGCATTCTTTCGCGCGCGGATGCGGGCTCAGCACCACGGCGTTGCCCGCCTTCAGGGAAATCAGGATCTTGAAGAACGCCGTCGATGTGGGGTTCGTCGTCGGGCAGATGGCCGCCACCACGCCGACAGGTACGCCGATTTCCGTCACCCGCTCCGCGGGCAGCTCGCGCAGCAGGCCGAGCAGCCGCATTCCGCGCATCGATCTGGGGAGGATATCCGTACAGAGCAGGTTCTTGGCGGTCTTGTCCTCGACGTTGCCCATGCCCGTCTCGTCCACCGCCATCGCCGCCAGCCGGCGCGCCTCGGCGCGGCCGGCCGCGGCCACTGCTTCCACAATGGCGTCGGCCTGTTCCTGGCTGGAATCACGGTATTCGAGCCAGGCCGCGTGCGCCTGCTCTACCTTCGCACGGACTTCCTCGAGCGACAATGGGTCTGGCTCGTGCGGCATCGCGCCTCCCCGCCTTCAGAAGGCACGTTCACTTCTTCGCGTTCGAGCCGGGCAGGACTTTTTCGGTCTCTTCGTGCGGGTTGGGGATCACGTGGACGGCGATCAGCTCGCCCACGCGCCGCGCCGCCGCCGCGCCGGCGTCGGTGGCCGCCTTCACTGCGCCCACGTCGCCGCGCACGGTCACGACCACGTAGGCCGCTCCCACGTACTCCTTGCCGGTCAGCACCACGTTGGCCGTCTTCACCATCGCGTCGGCGGCCTCGATGGCGCCGATCAATCCCTTCGTCTCGATCATCCCAAGGGCTTCCATGCCGGATCTTGCCTCCCTTTGGAGAGAATTCTTGCGGTAAAACTTTCACGCTATCACAATCAGGCCGCGGTTGCGCCCGGCGGATGGCGCGGAACCTGCGGCAAAGGATCTGCATCTGAGAAAATGAAGTCAGGAAGAACGATGAACGCGGTCAAAACGGTTCTGTTGCTGGGTCTGCTCAGCGGCATCCTGCTCGCTCTCGGCCAGGCGCTCGGCGGCGCCTCGGGCCTTCAGACGGCGCTGGTCATCGCCGTCGCGATGAACTTCTTCAGCTACTTCTTTTCAGACCGGATCGCGCTGATGTCGAGCGGCGCCATCCCGGTGACGCCGACACAGAACCCGGGCATTTATTACCGCCTCGCGCCCATCGTCGAGCGGCTCTGCCAGCGCATGGGCATCCCGGTGCCCAGGCTGTGGGTGATCCCGGAGCGATCTCCCAATGCCTTTGCGACCGGGCGCAACCCGCAGCATGCCTCCGTCGCCGTTACCGCTGGATTGCTGGAACTGCTCGACGATGACGAGCTCGAGGGCGTCATCGCGCACGAGCTCGGCCACGTGCGGCACCGGGACATCCTCATCAGCTCCATCGCCGCCACCATTGCCGCGGCCATCACTTTCGCCGCGCGCATGTTCATCTTCTTTGGCGGCGGCCGCCATCAGGACGACGACGCGCCCAATCCCCTGGCCAGCCTCGCCCTTCTCCTGCTGGCGCCTATCGCCGCCCTGCTCATCCAGATGGCGATCTCGCGCACCCGCGAGTTTGCCGCCGACGCCGAGGCGGCGCGCACCGTCGGCACGGGCCGCGGCCTCGCCAATGCGCTGCGCAAGCTGGAAGCCTGGTCGAAGCGCATCCCGCTGGATGCCAACCCGGCCATGTCGCACATGTTCATCATCAAGCCATTCTCCGGCGAGACCCTGATGCGGCTGTTCTCCACGCACCCGCCCACGGCCGAGCGCATCGCGCGGCTGGAAAGGATGGCGTGAACCAGGTCCGCGTCAACCGCAAGGCCGAACATCGGCTCGATGCGGGTCACCCCTGGATCTACTCAACCGATGTGTTGGACCCGGGCGACGCCGGGCCGGGCGATGCCGTCCGCGTCGTCAACGAAAAGGGCCGCTTTCTCGGCATCGCCCATTCCAGCTCCGCTTCGCAGATCCGGCTGCGGCTGCTGACCCGCGAAGATCGCCCCATCGACCGCGCCTTCTTCCTCGAACGGCTTCGCGCGGCCATTGATTTTCGCCGCGCCGTCGTCGCCGACTCCGACGCCTGCCGGCTCGTCCACGCCGAGGCCGACCTGCTGCCGGCGCTCATCGTCGATCAATATGGCGCGCATCTCGTGGCCCAGTTTCTTGATCAGGGCATGGACCGCGCGGCCGCCGTCATCGCCGACTGCCTCCGTGAACTCGCCGCACCGGCCTCGATCCTCGCCCGCAACGACTTGGCCGTGCGCCGGCTCGAACAACTGCCGCTCGATTCGGTACCCCTCTTCGGCGAGCCGCCGGCGCGCGCTGAAATCCGCATGAATGGCCTGTGGTTCGCCGTGGACGTCCTTCACGGTCAGAAGACCGGCGCGTTTCTCGACCAGCGCGAAAACTACACCGCTGCGGCCCGCTGGGCCCGCGGCCGCGGCCTGGATCTGTTCACCTGCCAGGGCGGCTTTGCGCTCCACGCCGCCGGCCGCTGCGAATCGATCGAAGCCGTCGACTCGTCGGCCCCGGCGCTGGAAATCGCCGCCGAAAACGCGCGCCGCAACGGGATCGAGAACATCCTGTGGCGCGAGGCCAACGCCTTCGACTACCTCTCCGGGCTCGCCGCCGCGCGGCGCCAGTTCGAATGGATCGTGCTCGATCCGCCCGCTTTCGCCAGGTCGCGCGCCAACCTGGAAGCGGCCCTTCGCGGCTACCGGGAGCTGAACCACAAGGCGCTGAAGGTGCTCGCACCGGGGGGCGTGTTGGTCACCTGTTCCTGCTCGCATCACGTCTCGGAGGCGGATCTGCTCCAGCTCATCGCCTCGGCCGCGGTCGATACGCGCCGCACTCTACGGGTGCTCGAGCGGCGCACGCAGGCCGCCGACCATCCCATCCTGCTCACCGTGCCGGAGACGCACTATCTGAAGTGCCTGATCCTACAGGCGCTTTAATGCGCCTCCCGGCTCATTTCAGGACCCGGAACAGGTTCGAATAATC
Source organism: Bryobacteraceae bacterium (assembly GCA_026002855.1). Taxonomy (NCBI): domain Bacteria; kingdom Pseudomonadati; phylum Acidobacteriota; class Terriglobia; order Bryobacterales; family Bryobacteraceae; species Bryobacteraceae bacterium. The sequence continues at coordinate 2,820,021 of BPGD01000001.1, read as the reverse complement.
GTCGGTCCACGGCCGCAACCATGCCGCTTTTTCGAGCGGCAGACCGTGTTTTTGATAGGGCTCGCGCGCAAACACGCCGGCGTGGTTCGCCATCAGCACCCACGTGGTGCCGAAGCAGCGGCCGTCGTCGCTGTCCTCGGTCTCGACAAGCAGGGCCGCCTTGCCAAGCAGCGCCGCCTCGCGTTCCAGCACGGGCTTCAGATCCACGTAACGGTTCGAGATGTGCACCGCCAGCACGCCGTCCGGCTTCAGGTGGCGGAAATAGAGCTGGATCGCCTCCCGCGTGAGCAGATGGACCGGGATCGAGTCGCTGCTGAAAGCGTCCATCACCAGCAGATCGTAGTTCTGCGGCGTTTCGCGTTCCATCGAAAGCCGCCCGTCGCCCAGCACCACTTCGATCGTGCCTTCGGCATTTTGCAGATACCAGAAATAATTCCGGGCGATTTTCTCGATTTCCGGGTTCAATTCATAGAACCGGTAAACGTCTCCGAAACGCGAATACGCGGCAATGGTCCCGGCGCCCAGGCCAAGCACGCCCACGCGCTGGAAGCTCGACTGCGGGCGGGTCTGCATCCACAGCCCCAGCCCGGTGTCTTCGCAGTAGTAGGTTGCGATTTCGCGTCTCCGCGCCGGATGCGTGTACTGCTCGCCGTGGTTGATGGTTCCGTGCACGAGGGTGCGGTAGCCTTCCCAGTCGTAGACGCCGTTGTACTGGCGCACACGCAGTTCGCCGTAGAAATTGCGCCGCACCACCAGCGCGCCGCGCGTCATCTCGCGGATCTCGCGGCCGGCGAACCCCCACAGCACGGCCACGCCGGTCAGCAGCAGGATGGACGGCCACCCCAGCAAATCTTTCCGGAAAGGCAGCTCCGCATCGAGCAGCAGCACCAGCGCCGCCAGCGCGCCGCAGAGCGCGATGGCAAGCGGCAGCTCGTACATCGCCCGGAACAGCGCCGGAGCCAGCACGGCGACGAACAGTCCGCCCAGGGCGCCGCCCACGCTGATCATGAGATAGAAGCCCGTCAGATGGCTCGGGTGCGGCCGCAGCCGCGCCAGTTCTCCGTGGCACACCATGCACGCGATGAAGTAGCAGACCGCATAACCCGTGATCAGCAGCCGCAGGTCCGGGCGGGCCTCCGGCCCCATCTTCACCAGCCACAACAGCGCCCCCAGGGCGATCGGCATCGCTCCGAGGAACCACCGCCGCCGGTACCAGCGAGGCGCGTCAAAACAGAGAATGAAGGACAGCAGGTAGAGGGCCAGCGGCAGCACCCACAGAAACGGGATGGGCGCCAGATCCGTCGTCATGTGCGTGGTGAGGGCCAGCAGCAACATGGAGGGGCCCATCGCCAGCGCCGCCCACAGCAGATGGGCGGCCAATTTCGGCGCAGGCGGCGGCTCTTCTTCGGTTGCCGCCACCGGGGCCGCCGCGCGCCGCAGGCTCTGCCACCCGGTGGCGGCGCACAGCAGGGCAAACAGCGCGAAAGCCCCGCTCCAGACCCATGCCTGCTGCCGCAACGTCAGCGCCGGCTCCACCAGCGTCGGGTAGCTCAGCAGCGCGAGCATGGAGCCCAGGTTGGACAGGGCATAGAGGCGGTAGGGGGAGCGGCCGGGGAAGGCTCGCGCAAACCACGCCTGCACCAGCGGCGCAGTGGTTGAAAGCAGAAAGTACGGCAGCCCCACCGTCACCGCCAGCAGCGTCAGAATGCGTGCCGCCGGCATCTCCGGCGTGGGCGGCTTCCATTTCGGATCCGGCACGATAGGCAGCGCCGCCAGCGCCAGCGCCAGCAGCGCCACATGCAGCATCCACTGCCGGTGCGCGCGCAGGCGCTGCACCACCCCGTGCGTGTAACCGTATCCGGCCAGCAGCACCGCCTGAAAAAAAAGCAGGCATGTGGCCCAGACCGCCGCCGTCCCGCCAAACCAGGGCAGGATCATTCGCGCGATCATCGGCTGCACCTGAAACAGCAGAAACGCGCTGAGGAAGACTGTAATGGCGTACAACCACATGCCGGTCTCTGATTGTACGGGATTCCTGCATGGCAGGAGCGCTGTCCCGGCCGGATGTAGAATGGCACCTTGCCCCGTGCGTCAGGCCAACGGGGCAGTGGGAAGGATTCGCTCATGACGATCAGCCGCCGCAGGGCCGCCCGCGCCGCCACATGGACGGCACTGTCCTGGTCCCGCGTCCTCGGCGCCAATGACCGCATCGGCCTCGGCGTCATTGGCACCGGCGGGCGCGGCATCCATGTAATGACAAAGTTCCAGCTCTTCCATGACTGCGAGGTGCGCGCCCTGTGCGACGTCTACGCCGCGCGGCTTGACGAGGCGCTCTCGAAGGCGCCCGGCGCAAGGACCTTTCCGCATCACGAGGAGCTGCTCGCCCTGAAAGAGGTGGACGCGGTGCTCATCGGCACGCCCGACCACTGGCACGCGCAGATCGCCATCGACGCGATGAACGCCGGCAAGGACGTCTACGTTGAAAAGCCGCTCTGCCGCACGCGCGAAGAGCCGCCCCGGATGGTGAAGGCGGCGCGCGTCAACAACCGCATCTGCCAGGTGGGGCTGCAACAGCGCTCCGGGCCCATTTATCTGGAGCCGCTCGAAAAATACGTCCGTTCCGGCGCGCTCGGCCGCATCACGCATATCGATGCCGTCTGGAACAGCGGCCCGCCGCGCCCGCTGCGCCGCGAGCCGGCCCAGAAACCTTCCAACCTCGACTGGATCCGCTTCCTCGGCCCGGTGAAATACCGCGAATGGGATCCTGCCCAATATTGGAATTTCCGCGCGTTTCTCGACTACAACGGTGGCAAGATGACCGATTTTGGCCATCATTGGCTGGACGTCGTCCACATGTACATGGGCGAGCGGCCCCCGCATTCGGTCGTCTTCGCCGGCGGCATCTTTTATGACTTCCACGACGGGCGCACGGCGCCGGACACCTGCAACGCGCTGTTCGAATACGACGGCTTCACCGTTCTGTTCCAGTCCAACGCGTATGGCCTGCCCGGCGACTACGGCATCACCTTCCACGGCGACAAAGGCAGGCTGTTCGTCGACCGCAACCGCTACGTGTTCACCCCGGCCGCAAAAGGCGCGGCGCCGGAAAGCCGCCAGATTCCCGGCGACATCACCGTCGATCATGTGCGCAACTTCCTCGACTGCTGCCGCTCGCGCCGCCTGCCGAACGCCGACGTGGGCATCGCGGCCATCTCCATTCTTCCGCCCCTGCTCGCGGTGCAGAGCTACCTCGAAAAGCGCCGCCTCCGCTTCGATCCGGAACGCCATGAGGTTCTGCCCCTGTGACCGGCCGCGGTTGAGCCCTTTGCGCCGCCTCCGCTATCATCGGTGTAGGCTAAAAGTAAAGGAGTCCCCTGGATGGGTCCGCTAGGCTGGCAAGAGACCCTCGTCATCTTCGTGCTGGTGCTGCTGCTGTTCGGGCCCAAGAAGCTCCCCGAGGTCGGACGCAATATCGCCAAGGCGATCAATGAGTTCCGCCGCGCTTCGAACGAGCTTCGCGACACCTGGCAGCGCGAGATGGCCAACCTGGAGCGCGAGACGGCCGACATCAAGAAGGAAGCCGAATCGCTGGCCCAGGTCACCAGCGACTACACCTACTCGACGAGCTACGATTACAGCTACGATTCCTCGTACGACTACGGCTCCTACGGATATCCCGAGTCTTACGACACTCCTTCCACGACGGATGCCCATCCGGTAAGCGATTCCGCAACCCAGGACGCTGACAGGACCGGCCAGGCCGCCACTGCGGCTGCCGCGCCGGAAGTTGCCGAAGCCGCCGCGCCGCCGGAAGTCCCCGGCGCGGACGCTGCCGCGCCGCCGCCAGAACACCCAAGCGGCGAACCGGCGGTGCGTTAGGCACCGGGCAACCGCAGCGACGCGAGACGGACCGCTCAATCGCAGATGCCGGAAAACAACGACACGCAGCAGCCGCGCCCGGATGGGGATCCGGAGCAGGAGGGCCGAACGACGCCCGAAAGCGCTACCTCGTCCCCGGCTGCGGACACCGCGGCCGCTCCCCTTGTCCAGGCGTCCCCCCCTGCACCGCCGGAGACGCCAAAGGCGCCCGCCGGCCACGAGCCGGAGGACGAGGAAGAAGAGCTGCTCCGCATGTCGTTCCTCGAACACCTCGAGGAGCTCCGCATGCGCATCATCCGGGCGCTCATGGGTCTGGGCATCGCCTTCATCCTCTGCATTCTCTTCACAGACAGACTTTGGGACGCCGTCCGCGGGCCGGCCGTGGCGGCGCTCACCCAGCTCGGCTATCCGCCCGAGCTCGCGCAGCTCACCCCGACCGAGGCGTTCACCATCATCTGGGTGAAGCTGCCGATTCTCGCTGCGCTGTTTCTTTCCTCGCCGTGGATCGTGTATCAGGCGTGGGCGTTCATCTCGCCAGGCCTGTACCGGCGGGAGCGCCGGCTCGCCGTGCCGTTCATCTTCTGCACTGCGGGCCTCTTCATCCTCGGCGGCCTGTTCGCCTACTTCGTCGCCTTCCGCTTCGGCCTTGTCTTCCTTCTCGGCATCGGCAGCAATCTGGGGGTCCGTCCCTACATTTCACTCACTGAGTACTTCGACCTCTTCGTCAACGTCATTCTCGGCGTGGCGCTCGTTTTCGAGCTGCCGGTGCTCATTTTCTTCCTCACGCTGCTGCGGATCGCCTCGCCCCGCTTCCTGCTGCGGCACTCCCGCTACGCCATCCTCATCATCGTGATCCTGGCGGCGATCATTACGCCCACGCCGGACGCGATCAACCTTACGATTTTTGCCGCGCCGATGATCCTGCTCTATTTCGTCGGCGTCTTCGCCAGCTATCTGCTGGTGCTGCACCGCGAAGGCGAGAGGTTCCCGTGGCGCCGTGTCTTCTATGTCCTTGGGGGGCTGGCGGCCCTGGCTGCCGCCACCGCCGCGGTCTACCTGCTGCGCTTTGGATACCACTGGGTGTGGAAGTGGCCGTTTCTGGTCAAGTAGACTATTGCCTTGACTGAACTCATGATGTCTGCGGAACCTGAGGGGCGCTCCGCCCTGCCCGCCGCCCGGCACGCGGACGACACTCTGGCCCAGCGCGCCTACCGCCTCGTCCGGGAACGAATCCTCAAGGGAATTTATCCGCCTGGGGCGGCCCTGTCCCGGCGCCGGCTGGCCAGCGAACTGGGCATGAGCCTGCTGCCGGTGGCCGAGGCGCTCCAGCGGCTGGTCAACGAGGGGCTGCTCGAAAGCCGCCCCCGCGTCGGCACGCGCGTCCGGCAGCCGGACCGTGAGGAGATCCGTGACCGGTACACGCTGCGCGAGGCGCTGGAAAGCCAGGCCGCCCGTCTGTTCGCCGAGCGCGCCACGCGAGCGCAGAAGGCGGAGATCCTCCGCATGGCCAGGAAACTCGACGAGTATTACACGCACTGGGAGCGGCTCCAGCAAGACAGCGAATTCCGCCTGGCCGTTCGCCGCTACCATGTGCGCTTCCATCTCCGGATCGCCGAAATCGGCGGCAGCCCACTGCTGCGCCAGGCGATCGAGCGCGAACAGGACCTGCTGTTCAGTTGGCTTTCCGACACCGCCGCCCAGGTTCATCCGCTGCCGCCGCGCTACCATTCCGGGCTTGCCGAGGAACTCTGCTCGGGCGACCCGCTCCGCGCTGACTCGGCCATCCGCGCCCACATCCGTTATGCACTGGAAGAGCTGCTGAAGCTCGCCTTTCCGCCGAACGGCGGCCGCTGGCGCATGAAGCCGCGCCCGAAGAGTTGACCCTTTCGGCCGGCTTCCCTCTCAGCCGGCAGTGTGCTATCCTTCAACCAGTCAGAGAAGGCGGGTGCCGCCTGCGCGCCCACTGGGTTTCCGCCATTTCCCGACGCCCGGCCCGCGCGCATTGCATAGGGCAAGAGGAGGACTCCGCAGCAGTCACTGCCGCGGAAAAGGCCGGGAGGAGGGCCGTGAACGATCCCGCGGAGTTGGTCGTGAGAACACCACAGGGCGGCGTTCGCGCCGTGCCGCTTTCGGACGCGCCCTGCCGCATCGGGCGCGCCACGGACAACGACTTGGCGTTCCCGGAGCAGCAGGAGCTTTCACGCCATCACCTCGTCTTCGAGGCAGGCCCGGACGGCTGGAGCGTGCGCGATCTCGGCAGCCGCAACGGGACGTTTCTGAACGGGGCGGTGTTGCGCGAGCCCTCATCACTTCGCTCCGGTGACGTTCTCCGCGCTGGCATGCTCCAGATCGAGTTCCGGCAGCCGCGCCCGGCGCCTGCCGGGGCTCGAGCCCATGCGCCCGCCGATTCGACCATCGCCGTGCGGCTCGACCGCCTGCTCAGCACCACCACGGGCGATGCGGCGCCGTCTCCGATGCCGCTCACCTCGGCGCGGCATCTGCACGCCCTGCTGCATGCCGGGGTGGAGCTGACCGGACGTCTCCCGCTCAGCCAGCTCCTGCCGCTGATCCTCGACCTCGCTGCCGACGCTGTGGACGCGCCGCGCGGCGCGCTCCTTCTTGAAGAAAATGGCACGCTGAGCGAAAAGGCTGCGCGCGGCGGATCGTTCCCGCTGAGCACCAGCGTACGGGAGCGCGTGCTGCTCGGCCGGGAGAGCCTGCTGATCCAGGACATGGAGAACGAAGGGGAGATGCGGATTCAGGCCAGCATCGTGGCGCAGGGCATCCGCAGCATGATCGCCGTCCCGTTACAGACAAACGAGCGGGTCCTCGGGCTGCTGTATCTGGACTCGGCAGGCCAGGCCCGGCCCTTCCTCCGCGAAGACCTGAACCTGCTCACGGTGATGGCGAACATGGCGGCCGCGTCCATCGAAAACACGCGGCTGGCCGAAGTGGAGGAACGCGAGCGCCGCGTGTCCATCGAAATGGAGCAGGCTGCGGCCGTCCAGCGGCTGCTTCTGCCCGGCGCGCCACCATCCATCGACGGACTCGACATCGCCGCTTTCACACAGCCCTGCCGTCACGCAGGCGGGGATTACTACGATTTCTTCCGTCTCGCCGGCGGGCGTCTTGCGGTGGTCGTCGGAGACGTCGCCGGCAAGGGGATGCCCGCGGCGCTGCTGATGGCCAGCCTCCAGGCGCGCTTCCAGGTTCTGATTGAAGCCGAGCCGAACCCCGCGCAGCTCGTGGAGAAGCTGAACCGCGTCACCTCCACCTGCTGTCCCGGGAACCGTTTCATCACGCTGTTTTATTGCCTCATCGATCCCGTCAGCGGCGGGATCCATCATGTGAACGCGGGACACAACCCCCCGCTCATTCTGCGCCGCCTCGGCAAGGCAGAGCGTCTGGAGACGGGCGGCCTGCCACTCGGCGTGTTCCCCGATTCGCACTACCAGGCGGGCCTGGGCCAGCTGGAGCCGGGCGACGTGCTCGCCCTGTACAGCGATGGCGTGACGGAAGCCGCCAGGCCGGACACAGAAGACGAGTTTGGCGAGGACCGACTTGTCGAAACGGTCCTGGCGGCGGCGTCGCAGAGCGCCGCAGAAATCCTCGAGTGCGTGCGCGCGGCCGTCGGGCGGCACGCCGGCAGCATCTCCGCCGGCGACGACTTCACGCTCGTCATCGTTCGCCGGACGGCCGCTGCGTGAGGGTTTTCCACCGGTCAGCGTTCAGCTCACGTCGATGGTTCCGCTGCGCGTGTCAAGCGTGATCACCGGCCAGCCGAAGCTGTAACCGAACCGTCCCTTGGCTCCCTGGTTCACCGTAAACGCCCGCGTCGTGGCGCCGGCGGCGACCGGAGCCGGAGACTGCGGCGGCGCCACGCATGTGGGCAACGTGAAACTGTCCAGCGCCTGCGCGTAGTTGTTCGTCCAGGTGATCTGGTCCCCGGCCTTGCAGTTCAGCGTTTCCGGCTGCGGATTGCCGGAACTGTCAATGGAAATGTTGTGGTCGGCCATCGCGGTCTCCTTCGTGCGGTTCGGACCTGAATGAATGCACAGGCGATGACCCTCCCTGTCCGGGATTGCCAGATCCTGCGCCCCTCGTAGCGCTCAGTATAGCCGAATTTTCGGAAAAGGCAGCAGAATTGTCATAGAATTTGCGTGGCGGGCAGGAAAATTCCAGCGCGATTTTCGGTCCCCTGGGCATGGCCGCGCGCCGGTTTCAGAACATCCGTCTGGCACGCGCCTCGGCCAGCAACGCCTCCAGACCGGGGTTCCGCTCCAGCCGCTGTCTGGAGCAGCCCAGGCTCACCGCTTCGCGCACCTGTTCGAGCGCCCTGTCGCGTTCTCCCAGCAGCTCGTAAGCTTCTGCCGCCGCAGCCCGGATTTCCGGCCCTTTCGGGGCCAGGCGCAGGGCCGTCGCCAGCCGTTCACGCGCGAGCGCCGCATTGCCCGTCTTCGCGTAGTACAGAGCCAGGTCGCTGTGCAGGAATGCATCCCGCGGATTCTCCTTCCGGCGCGCCTCGCCAAGCTCGATCGCCCGTGCGAACGCCTCGCGGGCGCGGATCTCCTCCCCGCCCATCCAGGAGTAAACAAAGCCCAGGTTGCCCCAGGCCATCGGATCGTTGCCATCGATCTCCAGCGCCTTGCGGTAGGCCTCCGCCGCCTCCCGGTAGCGCGCCGCACGGGAATAGGCGGTCCCGAGATTGTTCCACGCCATCACGCCCGGCTTCACCTTCACAAGCTGGTTCGAGGTCTCGATGGCCTCGGCCACGCGCCCCGCCTCGCACAGGGCGCTGCTCAGGTTGACGAGCGCCGGCGTGTGGTCCGGCGCAATGCGGATCACCGCCTGCCACTCGCGGATCGCCTCCGGAAAACGGCTCTGCCGGAACAAAAAATTTCCGAAGGCATCGTGTGCGGCAATGTCATCGGGATCAAGCTCCGTGGCGCGGCGGAAGGATTTCTCCGCCTCGGCCAGTCTCCCCAGACGTTCGTACTGCCGGGCGACCGCCTGGCGCGCTTCTGAGTCGTTGGCATCCAGTTGAACTGCCCGCTCGAGGGAGGCGGTCGCCAGATCCTGGTTGCCGAGCGCCGCCTGCACGCGTCCCATCGCCACCTGAACGGGCGCCAGTTCCGCATCGAGCCGCAGCGCCAGTCCCGCATGGAGGGCAGCGGCGTCCAGCTCCTTGCGGTCCCGCGTGAGCGCGTATCGGATGCGGTGCGCCTCGGCCAGCCGGGCATGGCCCAGCGCGAAGGATGGATCCGTGCGCACGGACTCTTCCAACAGGCGGATGGCGCGCTCAAGCTGTCCCTCCTTATCCCAGCGTTTCATCAGCGTGAGCGCTTCCAGATATTTTGCGGACGCTGTGCCCGCGACCACTCCTCCGCGCGCCGCCGGAGCGGCAGAGCGGCTGCGCTGCCAGAGCCAGGCCTGCGCGGCCGCCAGCGCGACAAGCAGCGCCGCCACGGCCGCCTGTCGTGCCAGGCGGCGGCCGGCCCTCAGTTTCCGGCTGGCCGGCGCCGCCAGAGGCGCTTCGCCGGCCGACTCGGGCACGACACGGCGCAGTGCCTGGATCAACTCCTGTGCAGAAGAATAACGATCCTCCGGGTTCTTGGCGAGCATCCTGGCCAGAATCGGCCGCAATTGCTCCGGCACGTCGTCGAGCGAGCGCGGCGGCTCGTGCACCACCTGATACAGCGTTCCGGGCACGGACTCGGCATCGAAGGGGCGCTCCCCATTCACCAGCTCATGGAACACGGCGCCGAGGGACCAGATATCGGTGCGCTGATCGACGGGCTGGCCCAGCGCCTGTTCGGGCGACATGTAGGCCGGCGTGCCCAGCCGCGCGCCGTCCTGCGTAAGTTGACCCGCCCCCTGCATCTGCGCCAGCCCGAAATCGACAATCTTCACCACGCCCTGCCTCGTGATGAGCACGTTGGACGGCTTGATATCGCGGTGGATGATGCCATGCGCGTGGGCTTCGGCCAGTCCCGCGGCGATCTGCATCACGATCCTGGACGCCTCGACAACGCCGAGCCGTCCCCCCGCGGCGCGGGCAAAGGCGGCGAGGTCGTGGCCCTCGTAATAGGCCATGACGAGGAATCGCCGGCCGTCATCCGACTCTTCGATGCCGTAAATGGTGCCGATGTGGACGTGATCGAGCGCGCTTGCAGCGCGCGCCTCCCGCAGGAACCGTTCCTCGGCTGCGGCGTCGCGTCCGCCCTCGGGCAGGAATTTCAGCGCAACCTTCCGCCCGAGTTTTTCGTCCACGGCGCAAAAGACCACCCCCATGCCGCCCTCGCCAATCCGGCCGGTGATGCGATACCGGCCGCGGCACAGGGCGTCCGCGCCGCTGTTGCTCCCGCCGTCGATCAACGTCGGATCATCTGGTTTCATGCCGGCCGTTCCACGGACCCAGCGGGAAGAATGGTTTCGACGGGCGGGGCCAATGAATGTCTCAAGTATACAGGCGCCGAGAGGCCGCGTCCATCCGAAAATCAGGCTGCGTCAGCCCAGCTCCACCTGGATCGAAGCCACGGCGCACGGCGGCAGCTCGAACACAAGCCGCCCGTTGCGGACCGCCACGGCCAGCTCGCGCGGCCTGACGCGCTCCGGCTCGGCGAACGTGTTGTGGTCCTGCGGCCTGCCGGACAACACGCGCCCGCGCGCCGCCCGCGCGGCTGCGCCCTCCAGCCGCACCTCCACCGCCAGCGGTTCGGCCGCGTCGGCGTGTGTGCAGGTCAACACCAGTTTCCTGTCCTTTTCGTGCAGGGAGGCCGAGCCATCCAGGCGCGGCGCCTTCGGCGCCGACGGTGCGGCGAAGACGGCGCGCACGGCCATCCCTTCCTGATGCTCCCTGTAAAGATCGAACACGTGGTAATTCGGCGTGCGCAGCATCCTGTCTTCGTGAGCGATGAAGAGCGAGTGGATGCAGTTGATGAGCTGGGCCACGCAGGTCATGGCCACCTTGTCGGCATGGCGGTGGAAGATGTCGAGCGTCAGCCCGGCCACCATCGCATCGCGCATGGTGCCGATCTGGCCGAAAAGGTGGTGCGGCGCCACTTCGCTGCCGGCCTTGTGCCAGGCGCCCCATTCGTCGATGGCGAACTTCACGCGGTGCTCGCGGTCGTATTCGCCCATCACGGTCCAGTGGTCGCGGATGAGCTGTTCCATCCTCACCGCACGGCCCAGCAGCTCGTAATATTCGTCCGTGTTGAACTCCACCGGACCGCCCGCGGTTCCGCAATAGTAGTGCAGCGCCCAGCCCCAGACGCGGCGCAGCAAGCCGGGATTCTTGCGCACCAGCGCTTCAAAGAAACCGCGCGTCCAGTTCAGGTCGCCGCCGTTGGGCCCCGAAGGGATGAATTTCAGCGGCACGCCAAAGCCCGGCACCCAGGAGGTGAAGCGGCGGAACTCGACGGCGTACTCTTCGGGCCGGAAGTCGCCCCCGCAGCCCCAGCTTTCATTGCCGATGCCCCAGAATTCCACGTTGAAGGGCGGGGTGCCGCGGACCTCGCTCCAGGTGGTTGTGCCGAGCGGCGCGTTGCAGTAGTCCACCCAGTCGTTGAACTCGCGCGCCGTCATGCCGCGCACGTTGGCGGCCAGGTACGGCTTTGCGCCCACCTCCTGCACGAAGCGCATGAATTCGTTGGTGCCGAATTCGTTGGGTTCGTATTTCGCCGGATGGCTGTCCAGCCGGCGCAGCATCTCCGAGCCGGCCCAGAAATTGAGCCGCTTCGGGCGCTTTTCGCGCGGACCCACGCCGTCGCGCCAGTCGTAGCTGTCGGCGAAGCAGCCGCCAGGCCAGCGGAACAGCGGCGCGCGGATGCGGCGCAGGTCTTCAATGAGCGCCTTGCGGATGCCGGCAATGTTCGGGATCTTCGACTTTTCGCCGACCCAGATGCCGTCATAGACCACGCCGCCCAGGTGTTCGACGAAGTGGCCATGCACGAGCGGGCTGATTGTGCCAATCTGTTCTTTCAGGAGCACCGTGGCCGAGCCTTCGGCCGCGCGGCCGGAGCGCGGCGCCAGCAGGGCCGCGGCCGTTGCGGAAACGAACGTGCGGCGGTTCATGGGCGTCATCATACAGCACGAAAGGAGGCGCGTGTAAGCGGTGTCAGTGAAAAAGCTTACCGCTCATGTCAAGGCCGCGGGTTGAGCGTCCAAGCTGAGTCCAAAGGTTTTGGACACGGTTCTGCCGCGCATCCCGCGCCTTTCTGATCCGAACGTGCTGGTCGGTTTCGACACCTGCGACGACGCAGGCGTCTACCGGCTGAGCCCGGAGTGCGCCCTCGTGCAGACCGTGGATTTCTTCACGCCCATTGTCGATGACCCTTTCACCTTTGGCCGCATCGCCGCCGCCAACGCCCTGTCCGATATCTACGCCATGGGCGCGCGCCCGCTCACCGCGCTCTCCATCCTGGCCTACCCTGCCAAGGGCGACCTCGAGGATCTGGAAGAGATCCTCCGGGGCGGCGCCGAGGCGATGATTGAGGCGGGCTGCGCCGTCCTCGGCGGCCACTCCGTGAGCGATGACGAGATGAAGTTCGGCTACGCGGTGACCGGCATCGTGCATCCCGACAGGATCTGGACCAACGCCGGCGCGCGCCCGGGCGACGTGCTCGTGCTCACCAAACCCCTGGGCACCGGCGTCATCGGAACGGCGCTCAAGCGCGGCATCGCCGACCCGGCGCATGTCGAGGCGGCGGTGGCTTCCATGTGCCGTCTGAACCGCTTCGAGGGCGAGCCCCACGGCTGCACGGACATCACCGGCTTCGGCCTGCTAGGGCACGCCCGCGAAATGGCGCTGGCCTCCGGCGTGACGCTTGAAATCGAAACGGACCGCCTCGAATTCCTTCCCGGCGCGCTCGACTACGCCCGCCAGGGCGCCATCCCCGGCGGCCTGAACAACAATCGTGAGTTCATCTCCTGCGCCGTCGAATTCTGCCGCGAACTTCCCATGGTAGTGGAGGCATTGCTCTATGACCCGCAGACCTCAGGCGGGCTGCTTCTGTCCATGGCGCCGGAAAAGGCCCAGGGCCTTGTGATCGGCCGCGTGGTCGAACGTCGCGAAAAACCACTGAGAGTGATATGATCCAGCGCAATCCCCTGATTGTCGCCCTCGACGTCGAGGACCGCGCCGCCGCCTTGCGCCTGGTGGAGCAGTGTGGGGAACTCGTGTCCTTCTACAAGGTCGGACTTGAGCTGTTCACTGCCGAGGGGCCTGCCATCGTGCGCGACCTTCGGGCAGCGGGCAAGCGTGTCTTCCTCGACCTGAAGATGTATGACATCGGCGAGACGGTGCGCCGCGCCGCCGCGCGCGCTGCCGGGCTGGGCGTATCGCTTCTCACGGTGCATTGCGTTCCGCAGGTGATCCGCGCGGCCGTGGAGGGGGTGCGGGGATCGGAAACAAAGATCCTGGCCGTCACGGTGCTTACCAGCTTCGACCAGGGCGATTTGGAGGACCTGGGGATTGCCGGACGAACACCCGGCGAACACGCGCTGTGGCTCGCAGCCCGTGGACTGGAGGCCGGGGCGCAGGGGTTCGTCTGCTCCCCCCTGGAGGCGCGGCGGATGCGGGCGCTGGCCGGCCCGGAGCGGCTGCTGGTGACGCCGGGCGTCCGCAGCGCCGGCGCGGCCGCACATGACCAGAAGCGCGTGGCCACGCCGGCCGAAGCGCTGGCCGCGGGGGCGGATTATCTGGTTGTGGGCCGGGAGGTCACGCGGGCCGCCGATCCGCGCGAAGCCGCGGCGAGGATTGTGCGGGACATCAGCACAAACACGGCTGCATGATCCCGCGGGGGCGGCCAGGTTTCCCTTCCACCCAGCCACACTCAAGAACCTCTTGCAAATTCCCGCAGCTTGGGGCAGATTGAAGAAAGTACCGTTTGTAATACAGGCTGGCCGAGTGAGCCAGCCCAGGGGTGAGCAGCATGGGACAGAGGCCCTGACCTTGGCGGACACGGCTGCTGTCCTACAACCCGTCGAAGAGGATACTCCGAATGAGAGGTGACAGCGTGACACGACTTTTGCGAATGGTGGTCGCTTTGTCTTTCGCTCTGGCAGCGGTTTTCGCCCAGGGCCTGACCCAACTCTCGGGGACGGTCACGGACCCAACGGGGGCGGTCGTTGTGGGGGCGAAGGTCGAGGCGATCAATCTTGATACCGGCGTGAGCCGCGAGACGGTTACCGATTCAAGCGGCATTTACCTCTTTCCACAGATCGTGCCTGGCAATTACCGGCTGCGCGTCTCGGCAGCGGGCTTCGCCGCGGCGACAGTGGACGGCGTCCGGCTGCTGGTGAACACACCCACGACGGTGCCGGTGAGGCTGGAGCTCGGTTCCGTCAGTGAGACCATCTCGGTTTCCGCGGAAGCAACGCAGATCAATACGGTGGACGCCACCGTGGGCAACGCTTTCGGGACGAAACCCATCCTTCAGCTTCCCTTCGAAGCCCGAAACGTGGTCGGTCTGCTGGCTCTTCAGCCGGGCGTTACCTATGCAGGTGACAATCTGCCGAACAGTTATCGAGGCGGCAACGTCAACGGAGGCAAGAGCGACCAGGCAAATGTCACGCTGGATGGCGTGGACGTGAATGACCAGCAGAACCGCGACCCGTTTACGAGCGTGCTGCGCGTGACGCTGGATTCGGTGCAGGAATTTCGCGTGGTCACTACGAACGCCAACGCTGACATGGGCCGCAGCTCCGGGGCGCAGATCGCCCTCGTCACCAAGAGCGGAACCAACGAGCTGCATGGAGCCCTGTACCACTTCCTTCGCAACAAGGCCACAAACGCCAACAGCTTCTTCAACAACTCCGCGGTCAGCGAGCAGTTTCCGAAGGGAATCCCCTTGCAGAAGCTGAACCGGAACATTTACGGCGCCGCCATTGGCGGGCCTCTGATCAAGAACCGGCTGTTCCTGTTCGGCAACTATGAGGGCCGCAAAGACCGGCGCGAGGACAGCATCCTGCGCACCGTGCCGACGGCCGACATGCGCAACGGCATTCTCAAATATGTTCGACGCGACGGCAGCATCGCGGTCGTGACGCCACAGGAACTGGCCAGTCGCGTTGATCCTCTCGGCATCGGCCCCAGCCAGGGCGCCCTTGCCATCCTGCGTCAGTACCCGCTGCCGAATGAGGCCACTGCGGGCGACTCCCTGAACACGTCCGGCTTCCGCTTTAACGCGCCGATCACGCTTGACTACCACACCTGGATCAGCCGGCTGGACTGGTACGTGGACCGCTCCAACAAACATCAGGTGTTTGTCCGCGGCAATTTCCAGGATGACGTTTTCCGGGACGCGCCCCAGTTCCCGGGTCTGCCGCCCAACAACACGAACCTCAACAACAGCAAGGGACTCGCTTTCGGCCTCAACAGCGTGCTGTCGCCCACCATGGTCAACGTCTTCCGCTACGGCATCACGCGAGTCAGCCTGGAAAACACGGGGATCCTGCTTGAGCCCTTCGTTTCCTTCCGGGGTCTCAGCACAATCCGGGGGACGCAGCGGCCTTTCATCCGCCGCAATCCGGTTCACACTTTCAGCAACGATTTTAGCTGGACTCAGCGGCGGCATGAGTTCAAGTTCGGCACGCAGATCCGCCTGATCCGCAACAACCGGGTCAACTACGCCAACTCGTTCCCGGACGCCAGCACAAATTCCAGCTGGCTTACCAATAGCGGGGCGCAGCTGAATACTCCCTTCCCTGACATGCTTCCCACGTTCCGCATCTCCTGGCGCGACGCGGCCATGGCGGTAATGGGCGTTGTCAGCCAGGGCAATGCCCGCTACGTGTATGGCAAGGATGGCAGCGTTTTTCCCGTCGGCACGCCTGTGATCCGCAACTTCCAGGCGGAGGAGTACGAACTCTACGCCATGGACACCTGGCGCGTGCTCCCGAACCTGACGGTCACCTATGGCCTCCGCTGGTCGCTGATGCCGCCCGTCTATGAACGGGACGGCTATCAGACGGTCTCCGAGCAGCCTCTCAACGAGTGGTTCAACGACCGTGTGCGGCTGGCCGATGAAGGCCGCTCGCAGGACGAGGTCCGGCCCGTCACGTACATCCTGAAAGAGCAGCCCGGGGGACGGGACATCTATCCATTCCACAAGAGGAACTTTGCACCGCGCGTGGCCATTGCCTGGTCGCCGGATCAGCAGACCTCGGTCCGCGCAGGCTTTGGGATGTACTATGACGCAATGGGTTCGGGCCTGATGGTCAATTACGACAACTCGGCGCTCGGACTCACCACCCAGCTCACCAATCCCTCAGCTCGTCTGTCTCTGGCCACCGCGCCCCGGTTCGTTGATTTCACGACGATTCCGGCCGGGCTGCTGCTGCCAGCACCTCCGGGCGGATTCCCGGCCCGCGCTCCTGACGCCTTCGCGATCATCAACAGCCAGGACGACCAGCTGAAGTTCCCATACACCATGAACATGAACTTCGCTGTCGCTCGCGAGTTCCGCGGAGGGTTCTTCGTACAGACGTCTTACGTCGGCCGGCTCTCCCGGCGGTCGCTGACCAGCGAGGACATCGCAATGCCGACCAACCTGCGCGACCCGGCCTCGGGCATGCGCTACTTCGAGGCGGCCACGCAGCTGGCGTTGCTCGCCCGCGCCGACACGCCCACCGCACAGGTGCCCAGGATTCCTTTCTGGGAAAACATGTTCCCTGAGGCCGCCGGCGGCGGGCTGACGGCCACTCAGGCCATGTATGAAAACTATCGTGACAACGCTCCCGACTACACTTACGCCCTCTACCTGGCCGACGTCTTCTGCTACCCCGGCTGTGCGCGCACTGGCCCGTACACGATGTTCAATCGTCAGTACAGCTACCTGCGCACGCTCCGCTCGATCGGCTTCGGAAATTACCACGCCTTTCAGCTCACGGCCAGGAAGCGCTGGACCAACGGTGATCAGGTGGAGCTCAATTACACTCTGTCGAAGTCGATTGACATGGCTTCGACGCCGGAGATCTCCACTGCCACTCAGGGCGTCATCATCAACGCCTTCAACCGGCGCCAGTTCCGGGCCGTTTCCGATTACGACAGCCGCCATCAGGCCAACGCCAACTGGGTCTACAACCTGCCCTTCGGCCGCGGCAGGCGCTGGGCAAACCAGAGTCGCGCCCTGGATCTTCTGATCGGCGGCTGGCAGATCAGCGGTCTGTTCCGCGTCTCTTCCGGCCTGCCCACCTCGGCCGGCAATGGCCGTTTCTGGCCAACCAACTGGAACATCACTGGTTACGCGACCCCGGTCGGCAAGTTCGAAGACGGCACAAACAAGAACGCGCCGGCGCCGCCGGGCGGCAAACCGGGCGTCAACATCTTCCAGGATCCGTCCAAAGCGGTCCTCGCTTTCGATTACACGCTGCCCGGCCAGGCCGGCAGCCGCAACATCATCCGCGGCGACGGGAACTTCAACATCGACGCCGGACTGATGAAACGATTCCACGTCACGGAACGGCAAAGCGTTCAATTGCGGTGGGAAGTCTTCAATGTCACCAATAGCGTGCGCTTTGACCCGCTCTCGGCCAGCATCAGCCTCGGTGATGTCGGCTCCTTCGGCCGATATACCGATACGCTGACTCTGCCTCGTGTCATGCAATTTGCGCTCCGCTACGAGTTCTGATCCGCAGCGCGGAGCCTCATCCGGCGGGCGGGGCCGCAGCGGCCCCGCCCGCTTCGTTTTTCCGGAGTCCGCATGCGAAGGCCGCGCGGAACCCCTGTGTCACAATAAGAATGTGACCGGTCACGAAATCCGCCAGAAGTTCCTCGATTTCTTTGCCGAACGCGGCCACCGCATCGTCCGCTCGTCCTCGCTGGTGCCCGCCAACGACCCGACACTGCTGTTCACCAACGCGGGCATGAACCAGTTCAAGGACGTCTTCCTCGGCCTCGAGAAGCGGGACTACACACGCGCCGCCTCCGCCCAGAAGTGCGTGCGCGCCGGCGGCAAGCACAACGACCTCGAAAACGTCGGCTACACGCGCCGCCATCACACGTTTTTCGAAATGCTCGGCAATTTCAGCTTCGGCGACTACTTCAAGGCCGAAGCGATCGAATACGCCTGGGAGCTGGTCACGAAAGGCTTCGGCATGCCGAAGGAGCGGCTCTACATCACCGTATTCCGCGAGGACGACGAGGCCGAGGAGCTCTGGCAGAAAGTGGCCGGAGTCCCCAAAGAGCGGATCTTCCGGCTCGGCGAGAAGGACAACTTCTGGCAGATGGGCGAGACCGGCCCCTGCGGGCCGTGCTCGGAGATCCACTATGACCTCGGCCCGGAAGCCGCCGCTCCGGGCCGCGAGCATGAGCAGTTCCCGGACGACGCCGGCGGCCGCTACGTCGAGATCTGGAACCTCGTCTTCATGCAGTACGATCGCGATGCCCAGGGCCGGCTCACCCCGTTGCCCAAGCCCTCCATCGACACCGGGCTCGGGCTGGAGCGCGTGGCCGCCATCCTCCAGGGCAGGCTCTCCAATTTCGAGTGCGACCTGCTGTTCCCCATCGTCGAAGAAGCCGGACGGCTGCTGAAGGCATCCTACGGCGAGGACGAGAAGACGAACGTTGTTCTTCGCATCTGCGCCGACCACGCGCGCGCGGCCGCGTTTCTCATTCATGACGGGGTTGTCCCGTCCAACGAGGGCCGCGGCTATGTGCTGCGCAAGATCATGCGCCGCGCCATGCGCAATGCGCGCCGACTGGGCGCCACCGAGCCCTTCCTGTACAGGCTGACCGGATTCGTCGCCGAACTGATGAAGCCCGCCTATCCGGAACTGATGGAAAGCGTGCCGCGCGTGGCGCGCATCGTGCTGGACGAGGAAAAGCGCTACGCG
The DNA here is from genome assembly GCA_026002855.1 of Bryobacteraceae bacterium. NCBI lineage: Bacteria > Pseudomonadati > Acidobacteriota > Terriglobia > Bryobacterales > Bryobacteraceae > Bryobacteraceae bacterium. The sequence goes on along the minus strand of BPGD01000001.1, from coordinate 2,801,307 downwards.
GCCACCTTCCAGATCGCCGAGAAATTTTTCCACGACGAGGCCCGCTCGGCCGCCGGGGGCGTGCTGCCTGGCGCGGCCGCCTTCCGCCTGTACGACACCTACGGGCTGGCGCTCGACGAGCAACTGGACATGGCCCGCGAGCTGGGGCTGAGGATCGACGTCCAGGGCTTTGAAGATGCCATGCAGCGCCAGCGCGAGCGCGCCCGCGCAAGCTGGAAGGGCGCCGAAAAGGCGCAGATCGCTCCCGTCTATCAGCAGCTCGTCGATGCCGGCGCCACGGTCTTCCTCGGCTATGATCACATGGCGGTGAAGCCATGCGAGGTGCTGGCGCTGATCGTGAACCAGACTTCCGTGCCCTCCGTGGATGCCGGCACGGAATGTGAAATCGTACTGGACCGCACGCCCTTCTACGCCGAATCCGGCGGCCAGGTGGGCGACACCGGCTGGCTGCGCGATCCGGAGACAGGCGAACACCTGGCCGAAGTTACAACCTGCTATCGCCCCGTGCCCGGGCTTCACGTGCACAAGGCGCGGGCGCTGCGTCCGCTGCGCGCGGGCCAGGCTGTGGAAGCGGTGGTGAACGAAAGCGCCCGCCGCGCCACCATGCGCAACCACACCGGCACACACCTGTTGCATGCGGCCCTTCGCCATGTGCTTGGCCCGCACGTCAAGCAGGCAGGCAGCGTTGTCGAGCCTGCGCGGCTCCGGTTCGACTTCACCCATTACGCTCCGGTCGCCCCGGAGGAGATCGAAGAGATCGAGCGGCTCGCCAACCAGGCCATTCTCGCCGACATTCCCGTCAGCGTTCAGCAGATGGAGCTCGACAGGGCGCTCGAAACCGGTGCAATGGCGCTATTTGGCGAAAAGTATGGCGACCGTGTGCGCGTGGTGAGCGTCGGCGACTTCAGCCGCGAACTGTGCGGCGGCACGCACGTGAGTCACGCCGGCGAGATCGGCCTGCTGAAGATCATCTCCGAGGGCTCCATCGCCTCGGGCATCCGCCGGGTGGAAGCGCTCACCGGGGCAGGCGCGCTCGAAAGATTCCAGCGAACGACCGCGGCCGTCCAGCAGGCCGCGGCGATGCTGCGAACGTCCGAACAGGAACTGCTCGACCAGATCCAGAAGCTGATCGAGCAGCAGAAGGCGCTTGAACGGCAGCTCGAGCAGCTCAAGGAGAAGGCCGCGCACGCGGCCGCAGCCGAACTCGAACCGCAGGCGCGCGAGATCAAGGGCGTGAAGGTGCTCTCGGCGCGCGTCGATGCACTCGACCGCGCCCAGATGCGCAACCTTGCCGACGCGCTGCGCAACCGCTGGAAGTCCGCCGTCATCGTTCTCGCCTCGCCCTCCGACGGACAGGTCTCATTGGTCTGCGCGGTCACAAAGGATCTCACCGCGAAGGTCCACGCGGGCAAACTGGTCGGCCAGGTGGCGCAGGCGCTCGGCGGCCGCGGCGGCGGCCGGCCTGACCTCGCCGAAGCCGGCGGGCGGGACGTGGCGGCGCTGCCTGCGGCGCTCGCCTCCGTTTACTCCTCGGTCGAGTCGATGCTCTGAGGCAGGAATGCAGGCGGACGTGCTCGATGCGATCGTCGTGGGCGCAGGCCCCACCGGGCTCGCCTGCGGCATCGAACTCAAGAAGCGAGGGCTGCGCGCGCGTCTTTATGACAAGGGCTGCGTCACCAACTCACTGGTCAACTATCCGACCAACATGGTCTTCTTTACGACGCCCGAGCTGCTCGAGATCGGCGGCATTCCGATGACCTGCCTGGGCGAGAAGCCGGTGCGCATCGAGGCGCTTAAGTACTACCGGCGCGTGGCGCAGTCCTACGATCTGGACATTCATCAGTACGAGCCTGTGCTCGGCTTCGAGGGAAGCCCAGGAGCCTTCCTTGTCCGCACCCGGGACCGCTTCGGGCGCGAGCACGAGTATCTGAGCCGCTTCGTCGTCCTCGCCACCGGCTACTATGACCGCCCCAATCTGCTCGGCGTGCCCGGCGAGGAGCTGCCCAAGGTGACCCACTACTACCGCGAACCTTATTCCTGCTTTGACCAGGACGTCCTCGTGGTCGGCGGAAAGAACTCCGCCGCCATTGCCGCCCTGGAGCTGTACCGGGCCGGCGCGCGGGTCACGCTGGTCCACCGCCGCGAGCGTCTCAGCGACAGCATCAAGTACTGGATCCGCCCGGACATAGAAAACCGCATCAAGAACGGGGAAATCAGGGCGTATTTCCGGACAACGGTGCAGGAAATTTTGCCTGATTCCGTCGTTTTATCGACGCCAGGTGGCCCGGTAACGATCAAAAATGATTTCGTTTTTGCCCTGACGGGCTATCATCCTGACACGGAATTTCTTTCGCGCCACGGCATCCTTTTCGATCCGGAGACGCAGCGGCCGCGGGTGAATCCTGAGACGCTCGAAAGCGAGCGGCCCGGAGTGTACCTGGCCGGGGTGATCGTCGCCGGCATGCACACCAACGAGATCTTCATCGAAAACGGGCGCTTCCACGGGGAGCGGATCGCCGACGCCATCGCCGCACGCCTTGCCTCCGGGCCGGGTTAATCGCGGATTCGGAACAGCACGATTCCCTTTTCAACCAGCACGGGCTCGACGCCCCAGGCCGCCGGCAGCGACATCATGGAGCGCCCGATGGCGCCGTAGCCGTCCGACCACGTCGCAACCGCAATCCAGCGGATCCCGAGCGACTGGAGGAAGCGCACGGCTTGCTTCCGCCAGAGGCGGCGTTCCACTGCCGTCCTCTCCAGTCCCGCCGTGAGATCCTCCCATCGGCGGTCGAGCGTCTGCACCCGCAGCGACACCGGCGGCCGTGGCTGTGCGTCCAGCGTGCGGATCACGATGGCATCCAGCGGGCGCGGCCGCGCGAAACGCAGTTCCCACCAGGCGCCTGCGCGGGCGTCGTCCCAGGTGAACCACCGTGTGGCCGGGTTGCCGTCCAGGGCGAGCCACGCATCGCCCGCGTTGGGCCGGGCATTCAGGAGCCAGAGGGTGGAGACCGGGATGCGGCGAGAGCGCCATTCGAGCCTGATCTCCTCGATGGACCACAGGCCTGGCCAGTCCGCCTCCAGACGCACGCGGACGGCGCGCACAAACCGCCCGGCCGCCTCGGCCCTGAGCACTGCGATCCGCTCCGGCCGAGGCCCCAGCGCGCTCTGGAGCGCCATCGCCGCGTTGTCGAACCGCGCCGAGGAAAGCGGCCCCAGCGGTACCGTCTCCAGGTAAGCATAGGGCAGCCCGTACAGGTCCAGCAGCCCGTCGCGGCCAATGTGTGGAGCAGCCTTCTCGACAAAGCTGTACTCGTACAGATGCTGCCGCAGATATGTCATTTCAGGCTCCAGCCGCAGCGCTGCCTTCCATGGAAGTCCGTGCAGACGCCAGGCGAGCCGGTCAGCGTATGTCTCTACCACCCAGGGCGAACAGACCAAGGCCTGAACGGCAAAAAGCGTCTGCATCCAGCGAGGACGCGCCCACAGGGCGATGGCGAGGAACAGCACTGGCAGGGCCGGCATCAGAAAGCGCGCCCCGATGTTGCGCAGCCAGGGCGCCAGGAGAACGGCGCCTGCCAGCAACACGAACCGCCCCTGGGGCCGCCGCAGGGCAAGCAGCGCGAGCGGAAGCAGAATGAGCGCCGGCCCGATCAGCCCCTGGAGCCGCGCGCCGCCCAAGGCGAGTTCCCCGGGCGCCTCGCGCCAGCGAAGCCCCCCGTAGCTGGCCAGCGTGCGCGAGAGATGTTCTTCGCTGGCTGCGTGAAAATGGTCATTCGGAAAAATGCGGTTCCCAAGAGGAGCCACCGGATTGCCCACAAGGATCAGGTTGCGCGCCGGCCAGGCGCCGGCCGCCAGAAGGACTCCGGCCGCCGTCAGCGCCAGGCCGCGGCGGCCGTGCCGCAACGCGGCCCATGCTGCGGCGCCTGCGGCGACGACAGCGCCGGTCATCTTCACGGCATAGGCAAAGCCCGCCGACAGCCCGGCATGAAAAAGCGCGCTCGACTTCCCTTCCCTGGCCTCCAGAAGGAGGCCGAATGCCGCCAGCGAAAAAAAGACTTCAGCCGCATCATTATAGGTGCAGGAGCCGGAAATTCCAGCCACGGGCGTGAAAAAATACAGGCCGGCTGCGGCCAGGGATGCCCGGGAATCGACGTTTAATTTTCTCCCGATCCATAGGAACAACGGAATCGTTGCGAAAAAATATCCGAAATGAACCAGCCTGGCCGCGCTGGGGCCGCCCGCCAGATACGCCGGATAAAAGAGCGTTTCCAGCCCGAGCGGCAGCATTTCGTAGAATCCGGTGCGCGCTGGCATGCGGTGGTGCCGCGCCCAGTCTGCCACGAGTCCCAGATGATATCCGGCCGCGTCAGGCTGGATCTCCGGCGCCAGCGCATGCACCAGATAATAGGCCGCGTAAACAGCCACCAGAGCGGCCATCCACAACGGGACGCGCAGGGAGGGCAGGGCCGGCCGCCGGGCCAGAAGCGGCAAGGCGCACGCCACGCAGAGCGGAAGCACGGCCGCAGAGTAAGCCGCTCCGGCAGCCAGCAGCGCAAACAGCAACGTGGAGAGCAGCGCGGAGCCGGAGGCCAGCTCGAGCGTCCAGTGGGGTGCGCGTCCGCGCCAGGCGGCGCGGCCCAGGCCCAGCGCCGCGGCCAGTGGCAGGAGTCCTCCGAGGACAATTCCGATCAGCGGGTGCAAGGCATCATTGTACGTCGCGGCGGGCGGGAGGCTTCAGTATTCACTGAAGCAGAAGACGTCGTTTGACCCTTCCGGTGAAAGGCAATACTCGCCGTCTTCCAGCGGCTCGTTAACCTCCACCCGATACAGGCCCGGCTCGAGCATCGTCACCAGCACAAAGACGGGCCGGGGGCCGTCTTTGCGGCGCCGCCCCCTTTCAGGAAAGAACAGGGTACGGCTGCCGCCGCGCACCGTCATCCGGTAGAGCGTCAGCCGGTCCGGGTTCAGACGGTCTGCCTTGAAAAGGAAGATCGGCTCGGGCACGGGCGTCTTCACCGGGCTCTCTGCGCCGGAGACGGTGTACAGGGTGCCCTCATTGGTCTTTGACTCGGCGGCCGTGCTCTTTTCCAGCTCGATCAGTTTTGAGGCGTGGAGAAGATAAGGCACGTCAGCCTTTTCCGGCCGCGGCCCGGCGTATTTCTTCGAGCCTTGCGCGGCCAGTGGAGCGGGCACCGCCAGCAGGAGAAGCAGAAGCGCGCAGGCAATCGGCATCGGAAACCTCCTCATAACCGGTGGGATGGAGCGGCGGCTCATCGGGTTGCTTCCAGCGATTCGAGGCATACATCAAGCTCGTGGCCGGCCGGCGTCAGCGGCAGCATGGGCACGCCCGGAGGGCCCGGGCGTCCGCCGGAGGAAAGCCATCCCACCACGGGCGCGTGCTGACTCATCCGCTCGGCGAAGTCGATCCAATCGAGATCCGTCCCGGCCGGCGCGGCGAACACGGCGTCGAACCGCAGCCGGGCGGCCATATCGAGAGCCTGCACCGCGTCCACTGCGGGCACGACGCGGTGGTGACGCTCCGCCAGCGCCCGGATCAGCGGCCGCAGCGTCTCCGGCTGCGGATGTACAAGCAGCAGCGTCAGCGGCCGCGACGGGGCCCGTTGCGGCTCGCGCGGCCGTTCCTCGGCCGGTTCGCTCACCAGGCGGAACACGGCACGCAGCCGCACCTGTCCTTCCGCGTGCTCTTCTTCCAGACCAGCCCCGCAACTGCGCAGCAGATTCCGGCACGCGGCCAGCCCTTCCTCAATGGGCGGCGGAAACACGCCGGCATCCGCCGGCCAGGACAGCCTCACCACGGCCCGGTCGTCTTCCGCGGCAGCCTCAAGGCAGAGGCGGGGACCTTCACGCCCCTGCTGCGACTGCTCGGCGATCACGATGAGGCCAAGCAGCGCTTCCTCGACCATGGCTTCCGGACCCCGCACGCTCAGCGGCACCGCGGCGGCCTCGATGCGGACATCCATCTGCATCAGATGCCACGCGCGTTCGCGGAACCCGCACAGACGGCGCAGCAATTCATTCAGATCAAACACGGCCATGCGGGCAACGACGCGGCCGCCGTGGCCAGCCAACCGCTCCACAAGCTTCAGCGCCGTCTCCGCCTCCGGGGCCAGCGATTCGAGCTTACGCGCCCTCGCCTCGCGCAGGATCGCTTCGAGCGGTTCCCGGAGGTCCTGAGCGATGGCCGAAAGGAGCAGGCCCGTGGCGGCGAGCTGTTCGGTCCGCGCCATCTGCTCGCGGAAGGCGCGCTGGCTGCGCATTTCGGCGGCGGTGGCTGCATGCTGGGCGAGGTCTTCGAGCGCTTCGCGGATTTCCTGTGAAAAGCCGCGCTCATTCGAGTGCCAGATCTCGAGAAAGTCCTGCGGATTTTCCTGTGGATTCATGGGAAAACGCAGGTGATACGGAGGCAGGAAACCACGTTTTGCGCTGCTCCCGGGCCTTCCGATGGCCACCTTCAGGCTGCGGTCGGCTAGGATCCGGCGCAACTCCTCCTCCATCAGCGCCGCCGCTGACGCTTCGTCCGGAGCCCGCAGCACCTGGCGGCTCACCTGCCGGATGGCGGTGATCTGGCGGCGGAGCCTTTCGAGCCGCGCCACCCTGCGCTGCCAGACAAGCGACGCGAGGCCGATGGAGACCAGTGCGGTGGCGAGCGCCGTCGCCGTCAGCGGGGTGTCTGCCGGGATAGCCATGGCAGCAGCGATGGGTCCAGAAAGTCCCGCACGGCCAGGTCCGCCGCCGGCGCTTCTTCGAGCGTGGTCAGCACCGCCACCACGCGGGCGCCGGAGGCGCGCGCCGCCTCCAGCCCGCCGGGCGAGTCCTCAAAGATGATGCAGTTCGGCGGCGAAACGCCGAGCCGCTGGGCGGCCGTCAGAAAGACCTCCGGATCCGGTTTCGGGCGCTTCGCCTGGTGTCCGTCCACGATGGCGTGGAAGCAGCCGCGCAGCCCCGTGCCGTCGAGCACGAAGTCAACGTTTTCCGGTTCGGCGTTGGTCGCCAACGCGCAAGGCACGCCGGCGGCGTGAGCGGCGCGGACAAATTCGCGGACGCCGCGCACGACATGCTGCTCGAACACCGGCGCCATCAGCTCGCGATAAAGCCGCTCCTTTTCCGCCCCGTGGCGGAACACCTCGTCCTCGCTGATCTCCGGGCCCCAAAGCACGCGGACGATCTGGTCGTTCCGCTTGCCGAGCATCTTCTCCATCACGCCCGCCGACGGAATGCCGTGCCGGGCCAGGTACTCTTCCCAGGCCCGGGTGTGGATGCCCGTGGACTCGATCAGCACGCCGTCCATGTCGAAAAGAAATGCCAGGCCGAGCGCGACCCGCAGGTTTTCGAACATTCGCCGTCATGATAGCACTGCCGCCAGGGACCCTCCCGCGGCGCGCGGGTACAATGAATGTTGCGATGGACATCTACGAGGAAGTAGTCCGCCTGCGCCGCTGCGGACGCAAAGGGGCGCTCGCCACCATCGTGAAGGTGAACGGCTCCATTCCCAGCTACCCGGGCGCGAAGATTCTCGTGCGCGACGACGGCACCTTCACCGGCACCATTGGCGGCGGCTGCGTGGAAGCCGAAGTGTGGCAGACGGCGCGCGAGGTAATGGACTCGGGCAGGCCGAGGCTGCTCGCCTTCTCGCTGGCTGAGGACGCCGCCTACGACAACGGGCTGATCTGCGGAGGGCAATTGGAAATCTACATCGAACCGGTGGAGCCGCTGCCGCAGGCGTTCCTGTTCGGCGCCGGCCACATTTCGAAAAGCCTTGCCCGGCTCTGCTCCATGCTCGGCTTCTCCGTCACCGTCATTGACGACCGCGAGTCCTTTGCCAACCGCGAACGTTTTCCTGACGCGGATGAAATCATCGCCGGCAATTACGAGGAAATTTTTCCGAAATTGCCGGTGAATTCAACCAGTTATCTGATCATCGTCACCCGCGGCCACCGCGACGACATGCGCGTGTTGCGCTGGGCCGCCACCACGCCTGCCGCCTACGTCGCCATGATCGGCAGCCGCCGCAAGGTCATCAGCGTCGTGCGGGAGCTGGTTCGGGAAGGCATGGATCCGGAGCAGTTTCGCCGCGTGCACGCCCCAATGGGGCTGGACATCGGCGCGGTGACGCCCGAGGAGATCGCCGTCAGCGTGGCCGCGGAGATGATCGCCGTGCGCCGCCGCGCCGCATCCAACTGGCGCGCCCTGTCGATGAGCGTCCTCGGCGAGAGCCTGCCGGAAGCGATCCGCAAGTGAAGCCCCGATGGAGCGCGATCCTGCTGGCGGGCGGCGCCTCCAGCCGCATGGGGCGCCCCAAGCCGCTGCTCGAATACCAGGGCGAGACCTTCCTGGACCGCCAGATCGCCCTCTTTCGCTCCGCTGGCGGGCGGGTCATCTGCGTACTCGGACACGACGCGGAGAGGATCGGCGCTTCGTTGCGGCGCGCTGACGAGGCAGTGCTCGTACTGAACCCGCGCCCCGACCAGGGCCAGTTGTCCTCCCTTCAGTGCGGCCTGCGGGCGCTGTGTCCGGACACGGAGGCGTTCTTCTTTACGCCGGTCGATTCGCCCGGTGTCCGGCCGGAGACGCTGTCAGTGTTGCTCGACGCCTTCGACCCGGCAGCGGCGGACTTCTGGCAACCCAGTGTACGGGGCGCGCATGGGCACCCGGTGCTGGCTGCGGCCAGGATGGAAGCGGCGTTGCTTGCTCTGCCGCCGCAGGCCTCGGCCCGTGACCTCATCCGCCGGTCGCGCCGGTGCTTCATCGAAACGGACGACGAGGCCGCGATTCTCGATATTGACACGCCGGAAGCGTTCCGGCGCCTGACCGGGGAGGATCTTCCGTGAGAGACCGGCGATGGTTTTGGCCCATTGCCGCCCTCTTCGCTCTGGCGGCGCTGGCCGCCGGGGTTCCCTTTGTCCGCACGCCCTGGCTGGCCGATCCCTTTCGCCGCGCCCTGGAAAATTCGCTTTCGAGGAAAATCGAATTCAGCGAAGTGCGGGGCGCGCTTTTCCCCGTTCCCTCGCTGGTGGCATATCAGGTTGTGGTCGCCGAAGATCCGGCCTTTGGCCTCGAGCCCTTTCTCTATGCCGACGAACTGCGGGCCTCGCTGAGTCTGGGCGCGTTGTTCAACGGCAGGATCGCGCCGTCCGCGATCCGCCTCCTCGGCGCCAGTGTCAACCTGGCCCGCTCCGGTCATGCCGGTTTCAACCTCGTCTCCTTCCTTCAAAAAGCGATTTCACGTTCCGGCAAATACGGCATTATTCCTGAATTTTCACTGCGGGAAAGCCGCATCAATTTCCGTGAGGGAGTCCAGAAATCCGCCTACTTCCTGAATGGGGTTGACCTCGATCTGGAGCCCGCTTCCCGCCCGGCCGGCGAGTTCCGCTGGCGCTACGAAGCCTCGCCCGCGCGCACGGACCGCTCCGAACAGGGCTTCGGCCGCTTTTCCGGCGCCGGCCGCTGGACGCCCGGCCCCGGCGGCGGCAGGTTTTCCGTCGATGTTTCGCTCCAGCGGAGCTCCATCAGCGAACTTCTGCTCCTGCTGGCCGGACGCGATCTTGGCCTCCAGGGGCGTTTTTCGGCGCGGGCGTTTCTCGACGGCCCTTATCACGATTTTCGGGTCCGCGGCACGCTCGAAGTGGAGGAAATCGAACGGCCCGCCTTCTTTGGTCTCCGCGGACAGAATTACGAGCTTCCGTTTGAAGGGCGGCTTGACCTGGACCGGCAGGCGCTTGATCTGTCTTCCGGTCCGCCCGGCAAGGGCAGGAAGGCGCTGCCGATTCAGGTAAGTCTCCGGGGCGAGGGGCTGCTTTCCCTGCCCCGGTGGAATGCGTCCGTTTCGTTTGAATCATTGCCTGCCGAAGCGCTGCTCGACCTGTGCCACAGGCTGGGCATCGAAACGCCGGAGGGTCTCCGCGTCGACGCCGCGGTTTCCGGTTCGGCTGTCTTCGCCACGGCCGCGCCTTCGCATGGCGAAATCCGCGTGCCGGAGGCACTGGTCCGCCTGGGCAATAGCCCTCCGGTCAGGGCCCGGGATGCGCTGGTCCGGCTTGAGGCGGACCGTTTTCTGCTGGAACATGCCCAGGTCGAATCTCCCGGCGGAGCCGAAGCCGAACTCACCGGCGCCTGGGATCCTGCCGGGCGCCGGCTGGAGTTTGTCCTTCGCAGTGGTAGAATGGCGGTCCGCGAGCTGAACGGGGCCCTGAACTCACTGCCGGGGCTGGGACCGGCGCCGCTGGTTCACGCCTGCCACGCGGGAGTCTGGAGCGGGCACGTCGGCTTTGTCCGCGAGTTCCCGCTTGCCGAGCCCCTGAAGCCTGCGCAATGGAGCGGGCAGCTCTCGCTGGTCGCGGCTCGTTGCGCGCCGCCCGGGTTCCGCGTGCCGGTGGCACTGGAAAGGGCGGTCGTGGATCTCGACGGCGCTGCCTGGAAGCTGCGACAGGCGGAAGGCCGATTCGGCAACTCCGCTTTCCGTGTTACGGCACGGCGTGACCCCAGGAGTCTGGTGCAGGCGGAGGTCCAGATCGAGGCCAGGCGTCTCGATGGCACAGATCTGGACCGGTTGTTTGAGGCGGCGCTGCCTCCGCAGCCGTCGTTTCTGGAGCGCACGCTGCGCCGCCGTCCCCCGCCGCCGCCCGCGTGGCTGCGCGATTTGCGGGTCGGTGGTTCGCTTCGGGCCGAGACGCTGGTGCTTGGCCGCCAGGAGTTTCACGACGTGCGGTCGCGTTTTGCCTGGCGCGCGACATCTGTTCATTTCGAAAGCCTCTCGGCCCGCTGGAACGGGTTTGTCCTCCAGGGGCAGGCACAGGCACTGATCGAGCGGTCGCCCACGCGTTATCGGCTGCGGGCCGTCGCTTCCGGCGCCTTGCCCGGCGGCGCGTGGGCGGACGCGGAGCTGGAAGCCCGCGCCGCCGCGCTGGGACCAGGCATGGAGACCGGCGTGACCGCATGGGCCGAGTTCGCTTCGCCGGCGCTCAGCCTACCGGAGGGAATCGCGCGGCAGGTTCACGCCTCGCTGGAATATGACGGCGGCCGCGTGCAGGATCCCTGGCGGTTCTCCCAGATCTCCTTCTGGATGGACGGGCGTTTCTGGAGCGGCCGCGGCCACGCTTCGCCGGCTGGCGTGCTCCGGATCGGCTGGACGTCGCCGGCGGCCATCTGGGAAGGGCCGCTCTGGCCGCCTGCTCCCGCGCCCGCCGCGCGCTGAAGCCGCGATACACTGCTCTTCAGCAGGCATCGGAAAACCCTCATGGACAACCCTACGCCGCAACAGATCGGACAGGATTTGTTTGAACAGGAGCGGCTCACCGCCGAGGAGCAGATCGCCGCCGCCTGGCAGCTCCACATTGAATCCGTGCAGGAGCTCCTTGAACGGGGATGGCGGGAGCACCTTCAGCGCGCGCTGGAGGAGCGCTTTGCCGCCTTCCGCGAAGCCTTTGAGCAGGAGCTGGAACGCCGCGTGGCGGCGCGTGTCGAGCAGGAGCTGGACCGCGCCGCCTCCGGCGCGGTCCGGGCGCTCGGCGAACGGTTGAACCAGGTGGCGCGCCGGCTGCATCAGGCCTCGAACGCCGCCGAGTGGGCCGCCGCGCTGCTGGATGGCGCGTTCCACTTCGCGCCGCGCGTCGTCCTGTTCAGCATCGCCGGCAAACGCATTCAATACGAGGACCATCGCGCCGCCGCCGGATTCGAGCTGCCCCGGCGGCCGGAGTTTCCCGTCCCGCTCACTGAGGCGCCGGCATTCCGGAACGTGCTGGAAACCATGGACGCCGTCATCAGCATGGCCTCCGCCAGCGAGCTCAGCGCCGAGCTCAGCGAGGCGCTCGACGGCGCCGACGACAAGCGGATCTGCCTGCTGCCGATCATCACCGGAGCACGGGAAGGCAGCCGGAAGGTGGCCGCCGTGCTCTATGTGGAGAGCGGAGAGGCGCCCGTGGATCTGAACCTGCTCGAAGTGGTCACCGGGATGGCGGGACCGGCGCTGGAAGCGCTTCAGGCGAGCGGCGAAGCACAGCCTGCCCGCGCTCCGGTCATCCCTATCCTGCCCGCTGCGCCAGCACCGGCGGTGATCGCTGCCGCCCCTGCGGCGGGACAGCAGGAACCCCCGGAATGGTCCTCGCTGCCGCGCGAAGAACAGGAGATCCATGCGCGGGCGCAGCGTTTCGCCCGCGTCCGGGTGGCTGAAATCCGTCTGTATCACGCGAAAAAAGTCCGCGAAGGGCGGGAAATCCGAAACATTTACGCCCTGCTGAAGGAAGAAATGGACCGCAGCCGCGCACAATTCCAGCACGAATTCATGCGCGTACCGTCGATGATCGACTATCTTCACCTGGAATTTCTGAGGACTCTCGCCAATGACGATCCCGCCGTTCTTGGGCCGGACTATCCGGGTCCGCTGGCCTGAGGCGCCGGGAGCGGCCGCGTTGCTCTGCGCGGCCGCCGTGGCCCTTGCGGCGGGGCAACCCGTTCCCGCGGAGGCGCCGCCGAAGGCGCCCTCTGAATTGGCTGCCGCTGTGGCCGCCGCGACCCGGGGAGAGCCGGGGGCCGCTGCCCGCCTGGCCGCGCTCGCCGCGCGGCATCCGCAAATCGCCGATTTCCTCGCCTATTGGCGGGCCCAGGCGCTGTCCGCCGCGCAGCGGTACGAGGAGGCCGCTCGTGCCCTCGCGCCCGTCTGGCAGACCCGCTACCCCTCCTCCGTGGCCGGCCGCGCCGCCGTGCTCGGAGCCGATGCCCTGATCCACGCCGGGCGCTACCGGGAAGCACTGGCCATGCTGGAGCGCGTGCCGCCGGAGCAGTTGCCCGAGCCGCAGGCGACGATGACAGCCGCGCGGGCGCGGGAAGCGCTTGGAGAGAAGGCCCGTGCTGCCGCGCTATACCAGCGGGTCTGGTGTCTGCATCCGCTGGCGCCCGAAGCGGCCGCGGCGTCTGATGCGCTGGCCGCGCTCGCGCGCGACCCCTCCCTCGCCATTTCGCCTCCCCCCGATGAACTGCGGATGGAGCGCGCTGAAAGATTGGGCAAGGCGGGCCGCCATCCGGCCGCCCGTGAGGAGTGGCTGGCGTTGACCAACGAAGCGGCCTCCGCGGCGGTGCGGGAAATCGCTGCCGTCCGTGCCGCCGCCATGCTCTATCACGAGCGGCGGACGCACGAGGCGCTGTCCGCTCTCCAGGCCCTGCGGCCCGCCTCGCCAGAGGCCGACGCCGAACGCCTGTACTACATCCTGCTCTGCCACCGCCGCCTCGATGACGCCGGCAGCATGATGGCCGCCCTCGAAGACCTGCGCCGCCGGGCCCCAGCCTCCGAATGGACGCTTAAATCGCTCATTCAGGCCGGAAACTCTTACCTCATCAGAAATGAAGCGGCAGGATACGCGCCCCTGTTTCGCGCCTGTGCCGACTCGTTCCCTCAGGCGCCGGAAGCAGCGGCCTGCCACTGGAAGGTCGTCTGGCGCGCCTGGCTGGATCGCCGCAGCGGGGCGGAAGAGCTCCTCCGCGAACATCTGCGGCGATTCCCCGGCTCTGACCGTGCCGGAGCAGCGCTGTATTATCTGGGAAACATTGAAGAAGAAAAGGGGAATTCCGCCGCCGCTGCCGTATATTACTCTGAATTACGCGCGCGTTTTCCCAACTATTTTTACGCTGCGCTGGCGGCCGGCCGGCCCCGGCCCTCATCCGCCGAAGCCGGGGACGCGGCGGCCGCGCGGCGCTTCCTCGCCTCCATCCTGTGGCCTCCGCGGCCGCGTACGGCGGACTTCACCCCCGATGAGGAGGCCCGCTGGCGAATCCAGCGCGCGCGCACGCTCGCCTCTGCAGCTCTGGGGACCTGGGCTGAGATCGAGCTGCGCTTCGGGGTCCGCAACGGCGCTTCCCGCTATGCGCTGGCGATGGAGCTGGCCGCCATCGCCAGCCAGCGGGCCGCGTTTGGAGCGGCCGTCCGCCACATTCGAGGCACCGTGCCGGAATATCTGTGGCTACCCCGGGAAGCCGCTCCGCGCCGATTCTGGGAGCTCGCGTTTCCATTCCCGTACCGCTCTCTGATTGAGCAGCACGCCCGCCGGCATAATCTGGATCCACTGCTGGTGGCGGCGCTCATCCGGCAGGAGTCGGAATTCGACCCCGAAGCGGTCTCCAGCGCCGGCGCCATCGGACTGATGCAGGTGATGCCTGCCGCCGGGCGCCAGCTTGGTCGAAAGTTGAAGCTCGGCGCGGTGACCCCGCGTGCGCTCCACCGCCCCGGCGTCAATGTGGCAATCGGCACTTACTATCTGTCCAGACTCCTGGAGCAGCATCAGGGAAAGATGGAAGCCGCATTGGCCGCCTACAATGCCGGTCCCACGCGTGTGCCCGTGTGGCTCGGCTGGGGCGAGTTCCGGGAGCCCGCCGAATTCACTGAGACGATCCCCTTTGCCCAGACGCGCGACTATGTGCAACTCGTGCTGAGAAACCTCGACATCTACCGCTGGCTTTACGGGGCCAGGCAGTCCCCTGCACGGCAAAAGGCAGTGCCTGCCACCGGGCCACGCTCCCCGGAAAGAGCGGCGAAGAAAGCTTCCGCTGCATACAGGAAAGGAGGCTCTCGTCGTGGCCGGTCCCGCTGACCGCTTCCAGGCCGTGCGTACGGCCGGCTTTACGGAAAGCGTCATCCGCGAGATGACCCGCCTGGCGCTGCGTCATGGCGCGGTCAACCTCGCCCAGGGCTTTCCGGACTTTCCTGCACCCGAACCCGTGAAGCGGGCCGCCGCGGAGGCCATCGCCTCTGACATCAACCAGTACGCTGTTACCTGGGGCGCCGCGCCGATGCGGGAGGCAATTGCCGAGGCCTGCCGCCGCTTCTACGGCATGGAAGTCGATCCCGAAACGGAAATCACCGTCGTCTGCGGCTCCACCGAGGGCATGATCGCATCCCTGCTGGCCACCGTGAACCCGGGCGACGAGGTCATTCTCTTCGAGCCGTTCTACGAGAATTACGGCCCCGACGCCGACCTCTGCGGCGCCGTCCGCCGATACGTCCCGCTGCATCCGCCGGACTGGACCTTTGATCTGGCAGAATTGCGGGCGGCGTTTTCTCCAAAAACCAGGGCCATTATCGTCAATAATCCGCATAATCCGACGGGAAAATTGTTCACGGCGGACGAATTGATGCAGATTTCCGGCCTCTGCATTGAATTTGATGTTCTTTGTATTACGGACGAAATCTACGAACACATTGTCTACGATGGCGCCGCTCACATTCCGATGGCTGCCCTTCCGTGGGTGCGCGACCGCACCATCCTGGTCAACTCAGTGTCCAAAACGTTTTCGGTGACCGGATGGCGCGTTGGTTGGGTGATCGCCCCGCCGGCGATCACCGCCGCCATCCGCAAGGTGCACGACTTCCTCACCGTCGGCGCGCCCGCCCCGCTCCAGCACGCTGCGGCGGCGGCGCTGCGGTTGCCGGACGCCTATTTCATTGAGCTCAAAGCGGCTTATGCGAAACGGCGGGAGATACTGACGGAGGCGCTGCGCGAGGCCGGGTTCGCATTTCACATGCCCGAGGGCGCCTATTACGTGATGGCGGACATCCGCCCGGCTGGCTTCCGCGACGGCGATGAGCTTTGCCGCCGGATGGTGGAACAGGTCCGGGTGGCGGCCGTGCCCGGAAGCAGCTTCTTCCGCCAGAAGAGCGACGGCGCAGGCTGGATCCGCTTCTGTTTCTGCAAAAAATATGAGACGCTAGAGAAAGCGGGCCGACTACTTTGCGAAGGGCTCCGCCGATTGTGACGCTTCCGTCCTGGCGGAAGCGCCAACCGAGGCCACTTGACAACCGAACACGAGGGAATTCCGATGCTGCCTGCGTTCCTCGTCCCCGAAACAGAAATCCGCGAAAACGGCCATGGCCCCGTGCTGGAGCTCGGCTCTGCCGCCGGCGGCCTGCTGACAGTGACCCTCGGCATTCACCGGATCATCGAACAGGAAAGCCTGGACCTCATGATCAACGGCTCGGTCGACGGCGTTCAGTGGCCGGCCAGGCCGTTGCTGGCCTTCCCCCAGAAGTTTTATTGCGGCGTTTATTCCCGAGTCCTCGACCTCCGCAATCATCCAGACGTGAAATTCCTCCGCGCCGAGTGGAAAGTGAACCGGTGGGGCCGCGGCGACCAGAAGCCCCTGTTCGGCATTTACGTCTTCGCCGAACCACTCAAGGCGGGCGTGCTGAAAGCCGCCGTCTGAAGCCGGCTCAGAGCCGGTTGATGAGGCTGGCGACATAGCCGCCGCCGAATCCGTTGTCGATGTTGACCACCGCCACGTTGCTGGCGCAACTGTTCAGCATGCCGAGCAACGCTGCCAGGCCATGGAAGCTGGCGCCGTAGCCCACGCTGGTCGGCACGGCAATCACCGGACAGCTCACCATGCCTCCCACCGCGCTCGGCAGCGCGCCTTCCATTCCGGCGCAGACCACGATGACCCGCGCTTCCTTCAGCCGGTCGTAGTGCCCGAGCAGCCGGTGGATCCCTGCCACCCCCACGTCGTGAACCTGTTCCACCTCATTGCCCATCACTTCTGCCGTGACCACGGCCTCTTCGGCCACCGGCAAATCCGTCGTGCCGGCGCTCACCACCAGCAGCCGCCCCTTGCCCAGAATTTTCCGGTCGCGCCAGACGCGGAGCGCGCCCGAAAGCGGGAAATACTCGGCTTCGGGGTACTGTGCCCGCAGCGCCTCGTAGACCGCCTCGGTCGTGCGCGTCACCAGCAGGTTGGAGGCCCGCTCCAGCAGGCGCGTGGCGATGCCCAGGGTCTGTTCCACCGTTTTGCCCTTGCCGAAGATCACCTCCGGCAGTCCGACCCGGATGGCGCGATGATGGTCCACGGTCGCGTAGCCGAGCCGCTCGAATGGCATGTGGCGGACGCGCTCAATCGCCTCGTCGATGTCCACCTGGCCGCTGCGCACCTGCTCAAACAGACTTTTTAGCTGCTCCCTGTCCATCGTCACCCCTCGCGAACGTCGCGCTCAGAACTCGAGCTGCACCCCGGGCCTCAGGCCGTTGGCCCGGGCCGTTCCGGCGCGCACCTCCAGCACGTACTGCGCCTCATAGCCGCCGCCGTAAACCGGGCACTTCTCCTGTGGCCCGGGGCACGGCGGCGCCCCGTGGACCACCTGAACGATCCGCTTCCGCGAGTCCAGCCAGATGATGTCCAACGGAATCCTCACCTGATACATCCAGTACGAGTAGTAGCCGGGCTTTCCGTGATAAAAGAGCATCCCCCGGTCTTCCCGCAGCTCCTCGCGGAACATCATCCCGCGCTGGATGTCCCGCGGATCCGAAAGCTGTTCCACGCGGATCGTCTTTCCGTTCGGGAAACGCAGTGGAATCGTGTAGTATTCCTCCGGCTTCATTGCCGTGCCGGGGCCGCCACAGGCCGCAAAACCGAGCGCCAGCACCGCCATCCACAGGGCCAATGTGCGCATCTCCTAAAATGGTAGAGGAATTGCCGCCGCCCATGCACACGGCCGCTAATGTTCCCAGCCCGCTGGCCCGTTTGTGGCGCCGTTTTGTGCTCACGCTCGAAATGATCCGGTTCGAGCACTCCATCTTTGCGCTGCCCTTTGCGCTGACCTCCGCCCTGCTGGCCTGGCGCACTTCGGCGATGCCGGCTCCCCGGGTCTGGTGGAAGCTCGGCTGGATCCTTGTCTGCATGGTCTCGGCGCGCTCGGCGGCGATGGCCTTCAACCGCATCCTCGACGCCGACATCGACGCTCGCAATCCGCGCACGCGCAACCGCCATTTGCCCGCCGGACTGCTCTCGCGGGCTTTCGCCTGGGGCTTCACCTTCATTTCGTCGCTCGTGTTTCTGTTCGGCGCGGCCATGCTGAACCGTCTCTGCCTCCAGTTGGCGCCGCTCGCGCTGGCCATTGTCTTCTTCTACTCCTGGACCAAGCGCTTCACGTCCCTCTCTCACCTCGTGCTCGGCTTTTCGCTGGGCATCGCGCCGGCGGCCGCGTGGATCGCGATGACCGGCTCGCTCGACCCGCGCATCCTTTGGTTAACGCTCGCGGTGACCCTGTGGACCGCCGGCTTCGACGTGATCTATTCCTGCCAGGACTACGAATTCGACCGCCGCGAGGGGCTCTTCAGCCTGCCGGCACGTCTCGGCATCGCGCGCGCCCTGATGCTGGCGCGACTGTTTCACGCGGGCATGGCCGCCTCGCTCGTCCTGCTGGCCCGGTCGTTCCATGCAGGCCCCGCGGCCTGGGCGGGCGTTGCCGTCACCGCGGCGCTGCTCGCCTGGGAGCACCGCCTCGTGCGCGCCGACGACCTGTCGCGCGTCGACGCCGCCTTCTTCACCGTGAACGGCTGGATTGGCGTGTTATTCTTTGTCTTCTGGGCTTCTGACATCCTTCTGTTCGCGCGGGGAGCGCAATCGTGATGACCACTCTTCTTTCGACCCCCGTCTTTGAAGACGCGCGGCTCGTGCCCATCCTCGAAAAGGTCCAGCGGCAGGAGCGGCTCGACTTCGACGACGGCGTCCTGCTTTACCGCTCGCACGACCTGCTCGCCATCGGTTACATGGCCAATCTCGTGCGCGAGCGGATGCACGGCAACGTCACCTACTTCAACGTCAACCGGCACATCAATCCGACCGACGTCTGCGTCGCCTCCTGCAAGCTCTGCGCCTTTGGCAAGAAGGCCCGGGACCCGAACGCTTACACGATGTCACTCGAACAGGTGTGGGCGCGCGCCGCCGAGGGCGCTGCCCAGGGCATCACCGAACTGCACATCGTCGGCGGGCTTCACCCGGAGCTCACCGTCGACTGGTACTGCGAGATGCTGCGCGGCATCAAACAGCGCTTCCCGCAGATCCACCTGAAGGCCTTCACCATGGTTGAGGTCGCCTATCTCGCCCGCCGCTTCCGCCTCTCCATTGAAGAGGTCCTCCGGCGGCTGCGCGAAGCCGGCATGGACTCGATGCCCGGCGGCGGCGCGGAGATCTTTGCCGAGCGCGTCCGCCGCATCATCTGCGACCACAAGATCAACGGCGACGAGTGGCTGGAGGTGGCCCGCACCGCCCACCGCATGGGCATCCGATCCAACTGCACGATGCTTTACGGCCACATCGAGACGGAAGAGGACCGCGTCGATCATCTGCTGCGGCTGCGGGCCCTTCAGGACGAGACCGGCGGCTTCGTCACCTTCATCCCGCTGGCCTTCCATCCCGACAATACGCCGCTCGAGCACCTGCCGGCCACCACCGGCTTCGCCGACCTCAAGAACATCGCCATCGCGCGGCTCCTTCTCGACAATATCCCGCACATCAAGGCCTACTGGGTGATGATGACGCCCAAGATCGCGCAGATTGCCCAACGCTTCGGCGCCGACGATATCGACGGAACCGTCATCGAGGAGCGCATCTACCACGACGCCGGCGCCACCACCAGCCAGGGCCTGCGCCGCTCCGAGCTCCTTCGCCTGATCCGCATGGCCGGGCGCGAACCCGTGGAGCGTGACACCGAGTACCGGCGCGTGGAGCGCAGCGAAACGTCTTTCGCGATTCTTGTTTGAAACGGATCAGCGGCCAAGGAAGCGTTCCAGCCGCGTTGTCTCCCGGTCGGCGTTCTCCAGATGACGCTTCGCCGCCGCCGCGTCTCCGCGTTTGATGGCGGCTTCCGCCTCGTCCATGTAAAACTCCATCCGCTGCGCCGCCGCCGCGATGTCGCCCCGAAGCCCGAGCCCCATGCGCGCCTGCTCCTGTTTCAGGCGGTTCAGGCTCGCCTGCACGGCGTTGACGCGCGCGCCCAGCAGCATGAGCTGCTCGCGCAGTTCGCTCAGCGCCCTTTCGTCGCGCGCCGGCGGAGCGGACTCAGGCATCGCCTGGGGCTGCGCCACCTGGGGCTCTGCTGTCGTCCTCTCCTCCGCCGCCGGCCGCGCCGGTGCTGGCGGGGGTGGAGGCTGCACGCGCGGCTGCGCCTCCCGCCCCCTCGCCTCCGCCGGGCTTCTGGCCTCTTCTGAATGGCTCGCGGTTTTTCCCGCCTCGCCGCCGGAGGTGGCCGCCTGTGCGGGCGTCGATTCCACCGGAGCGGGCTGCGCCGCGGCGGGTTCCTGCGCACTCTCCTTCGGAGCGGGTTCAGGCGTCTTCTCTTCCACCACGGGTGAGGCCGCGCCAGCCGGTGTTCCTCCGCCGGCGCGCGCTCCGAAGTAGCGTGGCAACTGCGTGGCCGCGACCACGAGCACGGCGACGGTCACCACGGATCCCAGCACGATGTATAGTCCGCGGTTGGAATGCTTGCGCGGCGCCGGAACGGCTGCCGGGGGCGGCACGCCCCACGCCTGCTCTGGCGTCGCCTGTGGCACCGGCGTCGTCGGCGGCGGCGTGGCCGCAAAGGAGGCCGCCTGGGATCGCACCGTCATTCCCAGGCTGGCGCCCAGGCTCCGCAGGGCCGCACCCATCGCCGCCGCAGACTGGAACCGCCGGTTGCGGTCCTTTTCAATCGCCATCAGGATGATGTCGTTGAGCGCCTGCGGCACGTCCGGCATGATCTGTACGGGCGGCACCGGCATCTCCTGAAGGTGCTTCCGCATCAGCGAGTATTCGCTGTCGGCCTCAAAGGGCACGCGTCCCGTCACAAGCTGGTAGAGCGTGATGCCCAGCGAGTAGATGTCGGTACGCTCGTCAATGTCCGGCAGACCCTCGATCTGCTCCGGCGAGATGTACGGCAGGGAGCCCACCAGAAAGCCCGTCTTCGTCATCGACCGGTCCTGCGCGAACTTCGCAATGCCAAAGTCGAGCAGCTTCACGGTGCCTTCCGGCGTCAGCATCATGTTCGAGGGCTTCAGGTCGCGGTGGATGATCCCCTTCGAGTGCGCATAGGCCAGCGCGTCGCACACCTGGGCAATGTAGTCGATGGCTTCTTCGAGCCGCAGCGGCCCCCCGCGCACCAGCTCGTCCAGCGTGATGCCGTCGACAAATTCCATCAGCATCAGCAACTGGTTCTCATGGTGCAGCGCCGTGTGCAGTGCGGCGATGTTGGGATGATTCAGCGTCGCCTGCAACTTGATCTCGCGCACGAACCGTTCGCCGAGCTCGGGATTCTCGGCCAGGTTCGGCAGCAGAATCTTCATCGCTTCCACGCGGTCCGAAATCACGTTGCGGACCTTGTACACCTTGCCCATGCCGCCCGCGCCCAGCACGGCCAGCACTTCGTAGTCGCCAATGCGGTCTCCCGGCTGATAATTCATCGCTCCTCCTCGCGGCGCCGTGCCGCCTCAGTTCTTCACTGTGTCGCCGACCTTCGGCATCACGTTCCCAGTGAATGTTCCTACCGCCGATTCCTCATCGGCCTCCGTGATGGTGAGCGTGCCCAGCGTCTGCTCCACGCGCCGGATGACCCGCCCGGTGGCCGGATCCTTGATTTCCCGGCCCACGCGCCGCACGCTCAGCGTCATTCCCGGCCGTACGCCGACGCGGGTACCGATGTTGATGACGAGCGTATTGCCGCTGATGTCCGCCACCAGCCCCTCCACCGGGCGCGCCTTCACTTCGATCCTCGACGCATTGGCAGTAAGCTGCTGCGCCAGTTGCCCCACGGCCTGCCGCGTCGCTTCGCCAAGGATGGTGTTGGCGAAATTCGTGCTCCGCATGTCCATGACGCCGCCGCCGGCCGATCCGCCGCCGCCGCCAGCGCCGAGCAGCGACGTGCCGCTGCGCTTGGACTCTCCGTTGCCCGTAGCCACTGCGAGAATCTCGCCGGTCTCCACGTTGACCAGCCGCGCCGTCACTGCGACTACCGCCTTGGCGCTGCGCACGCTGGTACCGCCCAGCCCGTACCTGCCGAGGCTGCGCCCGAAGCCGCCCAGACCCACCTGGCGGTCGTCACGACCGAACTGCGTGATCGAACCAACAATGATTGCGTCCACGCCGAGCAGTCGGCCGATCCGCGCCGCCGTCGCCGGGTCGGCGCGGTCGCTGTTAGAGAAGTTCTGCTCGGCCAGCAATTTGTCCAGGGCCTTGCGCTCAATCACTGAATAAGCACCGCCCTTGACCAGTTCTTCCACCAGCATGTCGCTGATGCCTGTGCCGACATCGAGGTCCGTACCGAAGATTGCCGCTACACCGCTGCGGACGGTGCCATAGTCGAAGTTCAGCACCGCCACCCGCTTCTTCTGCGCCGTCTGTCCCTGTGCCAGCGAAAAACAGAGAACCAGGGCAGCCGCCGCAAATTGCTTGCAGATCATGGACACTCTCCTCCACTTTGCGCTTCCTGTTGCAGGGAAGCTCCCATCAGATTAAACGAAGAATCGCGCGGGAACAAGCGCTGAAAGCGACTGTCAGTTCAGGCTTTCGGACTGGCGCCGGTCTGGCCGGTGTCGTATTCGGCGGCAGAGGCTGGTAACGCCGCCGAATGGCCGGGCCGCGCCTGTGGATCGGGCTGACCCTGCCGCTCCTTTTGTCCTGGCTTTGTTCCCGGCGCGCCGTACATCCTGCTCACTGGCGCGAAAGGGGCCGGCAAGACAACGTGACTCGAAGCCACCGCCCGCCACCTGGCGGCCGCCGGAGTGCGCGTCGCCGGCATCCTCTCGCCCGGTGATTTCGACCATGGGCGGAGGCCGCGATTCGATCTCCTGATCCTGGATGCCGGCGAGCGGCTTCCACTGGCGGAACGCGGTGGCAACGGGCCGTCCGATTCAGGCCGCGGCTCCCGTTTCCTCCCGGAGACGATCGTCGCCGGACGCGCCGCTCTCGCCAGAGAGCGCATCAACCGTGCCGATGCGGTCTTCATCGACGAAGTGGGCCGCTGGAACAGCGCGGCGAAAGGTGGGCGCCCGCGCTGGACGCAGACACGGCAACGGGAAAACCGAGGGTGTGGGAGGTGCGGTCAGGACTGGTGGAAGAGGTCCGCCGCCGCCGGGTGCTTCAAATCGCCATTGTGCTGGAGGTTTCGGCTACCGCGCCGGGGTCGCTTGCCGCGCTGGTGAGAGCGCAGACGGATCAGGCGGCGGCGCGGCGCTGACCTTTTCAGCCCTGGTTCTCTTTCCACTCCTCGTACCACGCCATCTGGATGGCCTCGAGCTTGGCCTCGTTGGACGCCATCGGGTCATCGTCAAAATCGGGGAGCTCGGTCACCATCCGGTGCAGGTCGGTGAAGCGGACCGTCAGCGGGTCGATGTCCGGATGCGCCTCATGGAGCGCGATGGCGATGTCTTCGAAATCGTTCCACTTCATGACCGGCAACCCTGTCAGTCGATCTTCGTGCCTTTGAGCGCTTCGCGCACGGCCGTGTTCATCATGGTCTCGGCCAGCCTGCGCGTGGCGTTGTCCAGCTTTTCGATGGCGCCGCGGATCAGATGGTGGTCGCTGGAGTGATAGACCATCTGGAGCTCGTTGATGGCGCCGTCAATGGCGGCGCGCTCCTCGTCGGTCAGTTCCAGCCAGGCATCGCTCATGCGTGCCTTCTCCACTGCGGCAAGGATGTTGTCGGCTTCAACGCGCGCCTCGCGCACCTGGCGCTCCCGCAGGTCCTCTTCCGCCTTCTCGTAGGATTCGCGGATCATCGCCTCCACCTGCTCCTCGGTGAGCCCATAGCTCGGCTTCACCTCGACCGTCTGCTCCTTGCCGCTGCGCAGGTCGCGTGCGGTGACGCTGAGGATGCCGTTGGCATCGATAAGGAAGCGCACCTCGATGCGCGCCATGCCGGCGGGCAGCGGCTCCAGATCCTTCAGTTCGAAGCGCGCCAGCGACCGGCAGTCCCTGGCCAGCTCGCGCTCGCCCTGCACCACGTGAATGAGCACGTTGCGCTGTCCGTCCACGGACGTCGTAAAGACTTCCGTGGCCGAGGCCGGAATCGTCGAATTCCGGTGGATGAGTTTGCTCACCACGCCGCCCATCGTCTCGATGCCCAGCGAAAGCGGGGTGACGTCGAGCAGCAGCTTGTCCTGGACCTCGCCCGACAGGATGGCCGCCTGCACTGCCGCCCCAAGCGCGACCACCTCGTCCGGGTTCAGCTCGGAATGCGGCCTGGCCTTGAACAGTGTCTCCACCGCGCGGCGGACCATCGGGATGCGGGTCGAGCCGCCCACCAGCACGACCTCGTCGATCTGCTCCGGCTCGAGCCCGGCGTCGCGCATCGCCTGCCGGCAGGGACCGAGCGTGCGCTCGACAATGTCGCGGATGAGATTCTCAAACAGCTCGCGCCGCAGCTCGCGCTGGTAGCGCCGGCCGCGGTATTCAATGTCGATCACGGTGACGGGCCGGAACGAAAGCTCTTCCTTGGCGCGGATCACCGCCTGGCGGATCGTCTGCACCGCTTCGCCGTTGTGCGACAGGTCCTCGCCCCATTCGCTGGCGATGTCTTCGAGCGCGATCGAGAGGAGGCGGTTGTCAATATCATCGCCGCCGAGGTGCGTGTCGCCATTGGTGGCCAGCACTTCGAAGATGCCCTCGTGCAGCCGCAGAATCGAGATGTCAAACGTGCCGCCGCCCAGGTCGTAGACGGCGATGATGCCCTCCCGGCGCTTGTCCAGGCCGTAGGCGAGCGAGGCCGCCGTCGGCTCGTTGACCAGGCGCAGCACCTCGAGGCCGGCGATGCGGCCCGCGTCGCGCGTCGCCTGCCGCTGCGCGTCGTTGAAGTAGGCAGGCACCGTGATCACCGCCTGCGTTACTTCCTCGCCCAGGTACGCCTCCGCCCGCCGCTTGAGCTCCCTGAGAATCTGCGCCGAGATTTCGGGCGGCGTAAACGTCCGGTCGCCCAGCTTCAGGCGGATGACCTGCTCGCTGTCTTCGGCAATGCGGAAAGGGAACAGCCTCAGCTCTTCCTCAACGTCGGCGCGGCCGCGGCCCATCAGGCGCTTCACCGAGTAGACAGTCCGGTCCGGACGGTCGATCAGCAGGCGGCGCGCCGGCTCGCCGACGATGAACGAACCGTCGTCGGCCAGGCTCACGATGCTCGGCACCATCCGGCTGCCGTCGGGGCCGGGGATGATCTCCGGTCCGGTCAGATCCATGAAGGCCGCCAGCGAATTCGTGGTGCCCAGGTCGATGCCAATGATGCGCCTGCGCTGCGCGGATGAAAAATCAATCTGAAAAGTACTCATGGATACCCAAAATTCCCCACCCTCAGGCGTTGCGGGCGGCGAGCTGTTTGTCCACTTCCTGGACCAGATTGCTGATGTAGCGGCGGCGGTTCAGCACGGCGCGGATCTGCTCGAGCACTCTTCGGCGCTGGCCGCCCTCGGCTGCGTCATGCCGGCGGAACAGCTCTTCGAGCTCCGCATCAATCCCTGCGAGCATTTCAAGGAAACGGCGCCGCCAGGATTCCAGTTGCGGCAGCACGTCAAGGTCTCCACTGCGGAGTTCGTCGAGCGCCATGTTCAGCTCGAACACTTCTTCGAGCAGTTCCGGCGGCACGTCCTTATTCCGCTGGTCGCCGACAGGGAAACCTTCCTCCCGCAGGACGTACTCGGCCCGCAGGATGGGATCGCGCAGCACGCGATAGGCGTCGTTCAGGATCGAGGATGCCTCGAGCGAAAAGCGGCGCTCCTGCTCCGAGCGGCGCGTGTATCGGTCCGGGTGAAGCAGGCGGCTCAGCGAGTAATAGCGGTTCTTGAGATCTTCAGGGTCGAGCGCCAGGCGCCGGGGCAGGTCGAAAAACTCGTAATAATCCGGCGTGGGCGCCTGAATTGTGTTGCAATAGCGGCAGAACAGGCTCGCCGCGTCTTTTGCCCCACAATGCCAGCAATCGTGCACGTGTGCCATCAGGCCGAAAACGACGTTCCGCACCCGCAGCTCTTCGTCGCATGGGGATTGTCGAACGCAAAGCCCGAGTGCATGAGCGATTCCTTGTAATCGAGCGTCATGCCATCGAGGAAGATCATGCTCTTCGGATCGATGTAGATCTCCACGTCGTCGAAGCGGAAGATGTGATCGGACGGCCGAGGCCTGGGCTCATAGCGGAACAGATAGCTCAGGCCCGAGCAGCCGCCGCCCTGGACGCCCAGGCGTAGGCCGCCACCCTGCACGCCCTGCTTGGCGAAGGCCTCGCGGATCTTTTGCACCGCTTTCGGTGTTACGTGGATTTCCGGCATGGCAAAGAACTCTCGCCTGTGTGGGGCATCCGCCCCTGCTCCCAGATTACGCCGACTGCGCCGCCGTTTCGCGAGTCGCGGCCTTCTTCCGGTAGTCCTCGATGGCCGCCTTGATGGCGTCCTCGGCGAGCACCGAACAGTGGATCTTCACCGGCGGCAGGCTGAGCTCGTTGACGATCACCGTGTTCTTCAACTGCATCGCCTCGTCGATCGTCTTGCCCTTGATCAGCTCAGTGGCCAGCGAAGAGCTCGCGATCGCCGATCCGCAGCCGAACGTCTTGAACTTGGCATCTTCAATGATGCCCGTCTCGGGGTTCACCTTGATCTGAAGCTTCATCACGTCGCCGCATTCCGGCGCCCCGACCAGTCCCGTACCCACGTTGGGATCGTTCTTGTCCAGGCTCCCGACGTTGCGCGGGTTATTGTAATGATCCAGAACTTTTTCGCTGTATGCCATCGTTTTTCATTCCCCTCATGAGGTAAATTTCGTACTGCCTGCCGGCGCGCGGGCGCCTCAGTGCGCCGACCACTCCACTTTGGTCAGGTCCACCCCTTCTTGCACCATCTCGTACAGCGGCGACAGCTCGCGCAGCTTCCTCACCACTTCCACCACCTTGCCGATCGTGTAGTCGATCTCCTCTTCGGTGGTGAAGCGGCCCAGCCCGAAGCGGATGGAGGAGTGCGCCAGGTCGTCGCCGGCGCCGAGCGCCTTCAGCACGTAGCTCGGCTCAAGCGTCGCCGACGTGCAGGCCGAGCCGGAGCTGACGGCAATGTCGTTGATGCCCATCAGCAGGCTTTCGCCCTCCACGTAGGCGAAGCTCATGTTGAGGTTGTGCGGCAGCCGCCGCTCCATCGTGCCGTTGATGTAAACCGCGTCAAGCTGGGCCAGGATGCCGTCCTTCAGCTTGTCGCGCAGCCGCTGGAGCCGCGGCATCTCCTCGGGCATCAACTGCTGGCACAACTCGGCCGCCTTGCCGAAGCCGACAATGCCGGGCACGTTGAGGGTCCCGGAACGCATGCCGCGCTCGTGGCCGCCGCCGTCGATCTGGGCGACGAGCTGCACGCGCGGATTCTTGCGGCGCACATAAAGCGCGCCCACACCCTTCGGCCCGTACATCTTATGTGCGGTGAACGACATCAGGTCGATGTTGTCGGCGATGACGTCCACCGGGATCTTGCCGGCCGCCTGCGTGCCATCGGTGTGGAACAGCACGCCCTTTTCGTGGCAGATCTGGCCGATGGCCCGAATGTCCTGCACCGTGCCGATCTCGTTGTTGCCATACATGATCGAGACCAGAATCGTGCGATCCGTGATCGAGTCGCGCAACTGGTCGAGATCGATCAGCCCGTCGGGCCGCACCGGCAGGTAGGTGACCCGGAAGCCGCGCTTCTCGAGCCGCTTGCAGGTATCGAGCACGGATTTGTGCTCGGTGGCCGCCGTGATGATGTGGTTGCCCTTCTCGGCATACATCTCGGCCACGCCCTTGATGGCGAGGTTATTGGACTCGGTGGCGCCGCTGGTGAACACGATCTCCTTCGGCGAGGCGTTGATCAGCGCGGCCACCTGCTTGCGCGCCTTCTCCACCGCCTCTTCGGCCACCCAGCCGAAGCTGTGGTTGCGGCTGGCCGCGTTGCCGAAATGCTCGCGGAAATAGGGCAGCATGGCCTCGAGCACGCGCTCGTCAACGGGTGTCGTCGCATGATAATCGAGATAAATCGGGAACTTTAACATGGCCTTTTTCCTCTTCTCTCTCCCGCCTTAACCGGAAAGGACCGTCAGACCGCCTCTGCGCCCCGAGCCCTCGGCGGCATTCGCCTCATCGCTCAGGTCCGCTATTGTGATGCTTTCCAGAACCTGCTGGATTCGCTCGTGCACGCGCCGCAGAGGCTCGCGCACGTTGCACAGATCGGAGATGCAGCAGTCGCCGTGGCCGCTGAAGCAATTGGTGAGCAACACCGGGCCGTCGATGGCGCGGATCACTTCGAGCGCGGTAATGCGCGATGCGTCGCGCGCCAGCCGGTAACCGCCATTCGCGCCGGGCTCCGACACGAGGAACCCCTCACGCACCAGCCGCTGGAGAACCTTGGAGAGGATGGGCACAGGGATGCCGTACGCCTCTGCCATCTCCTTCGCGCTGGCCGGCCGATCCTTGCCATACACGGCGATGTGCTTCAGACTGATCAACCCGTAGTCGGCCTTCTTGGTCAGCTTCAGCATGCCACGCTCAATTCAGGACCAATTCGGTCCACTTCTGACTATACCATCCAGGACCAATTCGGTCAAGGATGATAGGGCGAGCGTAGCCGGCGGGCGCCCCGGCGTCAACTCTGGACGCACAAGCGCTTTGAATCCGCGAGGTCTTGCGGCCCTTCTAGCTGCTTCGGGTGCGCTTCTGAGTGGCAATTGAAGCTCGCCCGCAGGGCGAGCGGGACGAACGGCCCGAGGGCGGGATCGAACCGGCTTTTCTGGCAACGCCGGGTGCGGGGGCCGCAGTCCGCTGGCCGGAGCCTTGAGTGGAAACCGGCGAGTTCGCCGCGACCGGGATCACTCCACCAATGATTGAGCGATCTCAACGAAAATGAAGAATCGTGGCGGAGAGGGCGGGATTCGAACCCGCGATACGGTTTCCCGTATACACGCTTTCCAAGCGTGCGCCTTCAACCACTCGGCCACCTCTCCGGATTCGCTAGGAAGGCAGGCGCAGCGCGTGCGTTTCTTTTTCAGTGTAACATTGCCCACCTGCGGGACTCCCGGGCGCTGCCGGGCGCTTCAGTAGCGGGGCACAGTCGGGTCGATCTGGCGGCTCCACAGGTCGATGCCGCCGATCAGCGACACGCACTGCTCCACGCCCTGCCGGCGCAGCCACTCCACCACGCTGAGGCTTCGTATGCCGTGGTGACAGTACACGATCAACAGTTTCTCGTCGGCCGCGGCTTCCAGGTCCTGGAGCCGCTCAGGCACCATGTGCATCGGAATCAGCTCGGCGCCTTCGATGCGGGCCAGCAGATACTCATGCGGCTCGCGCACATCGATCAGCGTGGCTTTCCCTTCCGCGAGAAGCTGCGCGGCCTGATCGGGCGTGATCTCCATGGCAAGAACAGATTCGTTCGTCATCATCGGAATTCCAGGTGTGCCGGAAGCGCGTCCTGGCTCCGGGCGGCGAGGACAACGGGTCTATTTTAAAACGACTGGGACCCGCATGGCTGTCCCGGTCCACCGGGGCATACAATGGTGAGCCGGAGGCTCGAATGAATCCTCAGGAGATCCTGAACCGGCTGGGCATCGGCGAGATGAATTCCGGCGCCTGCGGCGCGGGCTGGATGGAACACCCCTCCGGCGGCGAGCTGGCCAGCATCAATCCTACGACGGGCAAACCGCTGGCCCGCGTGGCCATGGCTTCTGCCGATGATTACGAGCGGGTGGCCGCCGAGGCGCATGAGACGTTCCTGCGCTGGCGCATGCATCCGGCTCCCAAGCGTGGCGAAATCATCCGCCAGATCGGACTTGCGCTGCGCGAGCACAAGCAGGATCTTGGCGCGCTGGTGTCGCTCGAGATGGGCAAGATCCTCGCCGAGGGCCTTGGCGAAGTGCAGGAGATGATCGACATGGCGGACTTCGCCACCGGCCTTTCCCGGCAGCTTTACGGGCTTACCATGCAGAGCGAGCGTCCGCAGCACCGCATGTACGAGCAGTGGCACCCGCTCGGCCCGGTGGGCGTCATCTCAGCCTTCAACTTCCCGGTGGCTGTGTGGAGCTGGAACGCCTTTATCGCCGCCGTTTGCGGAGACACGGTGATCTGGAAGCCCAGCTCGGAGACGCCCCTGTGCGCCATCGCGGTGCAGCGGATCTGCCAAAAGGTTCTTGAGGAGAACGGCTGGGCGGGCGTCTTTACGCTGGTCATCGGCCGCGGGTCGAGCGTCGGCGAGCGGCTGCTGGCCGACCGCCGCGTCCCGCTCATCAGCGCCACCGGGAGCTGCCAGATGGGCTATCGCGTGGCCGAGGTGGTCGGCAAACGGCTGGGCCGGACGATTCTCGAGCTCGGCGGCAACAATGGCGTTCTCATTGAACCGGACGCCGACCTGGACCTGGCGCTGCGGGCCGTGCTGTTTGGGGCAGTGGGCACCGCCGGCCAGCGCTGTACGACGATCCGGCGCCTGTTCCTGCACCGGCAGATCGCCGCAGAATTCACGGCGCGTCTGGTCAACGCGTATTCACAAATCCGTATCGGCGATCCGCTGGACCCGCACATTCTCATGGGGCCGCTCGTCAACGCCGCGGCCGTCGACGAGATGATGGACGGGCTGGAGCGCGTGCGCCAACAGGGCGGCGAAGTGATCTTCGGCGGCCGCCGGCTAGAGCGTGAAGGCTATTTCGTCGAACCCGCGCTGGTCCGTGCGCGGCCGGAGATGCCGATCCTGAAGGAGGAGATCTTCGCGCCGATCCTTTACCTCATCGAGTATGAGGATCTGGAACAGGCCATCGAGTGGCACAACAACGTGCCGCAGGGCCTCTCCAGCGCCATCTTCACCCGCAACCTGATCGCCGCCGAGACGTTCCTCTCGGCCCGCGGGTCCGATTGCGGCATCGCCAACGTTAACATCGGCACCTCCGGCGCCGAAATCGGCGGCGCCTTCGGCGGCGAAAAGGAGACCGGCGGCGGCCGCGAGGCCGGCTCGGACGCCTGGAAGGCATACATGCGCCGCCAGACCGTCACCATCAACTGGTCGCGGCATCTGCCGCTGGCCCAGGGCATCCGCTTCGAACTGTGAGAAAAATGGCGGCCGCGGGGCACTACTTAATGCCGTGTCCCGCCGCTGGCTGGTGCTGGTGTTGCTGTCGATCCGCGCCCTTGCGGATCCGCCCGCCGCGTCCGCGCCCGCCGAGGCGGAGCGCATCAACACGCTGATCGAAGAACTCACGCAGCTCAAAGCTCAGGTAGCTGCCGTGGAATCGCGTCTGGAGGCGTTGTTGCGCGCTCTGGCCGAACAGCGCGGGGCGTTGCAGAACAGGCCCACTTACGACGCGCTGAAACAGCCGACCGAATCGACACCGGACGCGCCGGACCGCAAGCCCCCGGTGGTGCGCTGCGCCGCCATCACGAATTCGGGCAAGCGGTGCAGCCGCGCGGCGCTGCCGGGTTCGCGCTATTGCCGACAGCATCAGCTTGCACATCAGAAATAACGGCCGGTGGCAGCAGCCAATCCGGGGCGGCAGTGACGAGAAGTTTCTCCTGGCCGCCGGCACGCGCGAAGGGCAAAATCCGCGCTTGCGGCATCAGTCAACGGGGGTCAGTGCCGGCCCGCCATCGCCCCGGCTGGTTCCCGTCTGCGATGCCGTTGTCGGCTGCTCGAAGAAGCGCTCGACATCCTCGATGCGGGTCGTCAGACGGTAGGGCGGCAGCGAGTTCAGAAAGACCTTCCCATACGCGTTGCGCAGGATGCGGTTGTCGAGCAGCACCAGCACGCCGCGGTCGGTCGCCGAGCGGATCAGCCTCCCGAACCCCTGTTTCAACGCGATGGCCGCCTGCGGCACCTGGTATTCGTAAAAGGCGTTGCCGCCGGCCTGCTGGATGGCGCGCACGCGCGCCTCGACGATGGGATCGTTCGGCACCGCAAACGGCAGCCGGTCGATGATGACGCAGGAAAGCTGCTCGCCCTGCACGTCGACCCCCTGCCAGAAGGAAGAAGTGGCAAACAACACCGAATGGGGCGTGGAGCGGAACTGCTCCAGCAGCACGCGCTGCGGCGCGGCGCCCTGAATCAGCACCGGATAATCGAGCGCCGGCGCGACGCGCTCGTAGATCTGGCGCATCTGCTGATAGCTGGTGAAGAGGACGAAGGCGCGGCCCCGGCTGTGCCGGAGCACTTCGCGAACCTCGTCGGCGGCGGCGCGCACGAAGGCCTCGTTTCGCACGTCGGGCAGGTGGGGCGGCACGTAGAGCAGCGCCTGACTGGCGTAATCAAAGTGGCTGGGCACGATCAGCTCGCGCGCGCCGTCCAGTCCAAGCCTGTCTTTCACGTAGTCGAACGTGCCGCCAACGGCCAGCGTGGCGCTCGTCAGGATGACCGTCGGAATCACGCTGAAGACCTTCTCGCGGAGCAGCGAACTCACGTTGACCGGCGTCGCCTGGAGCGTCACGTTGCGGCCCCGCCGTTCCACCCAATAGACGTAGTCCGGGGCGGCGGCCTCCATGTACCGCTCCAGCGTCTCTTTCTGGGCCTTCAGCCGCCGCACCAGCGGAACGAGCTCGTCCGGCGCGTCCTTGACCAGCGACAGGTGCGCGGCCAGCAGATCCAGCGTGGACAGCAGCCGCCGGTACGCTTCGCCATGCCGGCGGAGAAATTCCTTGTGGGCGCCGAAACCGGAGCGGCCTTCTTCCTGCGGGAACAGGAGGAAAAACTTCTCGGCATGCTCGGCCAGAAGCCTGGTCATCTGCTCGAGATCGCGCGTGAAAAAGTTCTTGCGCCGGGCCACGGCGGCGATGTCGCGGCGCAGGTCTTCCACCTGGTTCCAGGAAATGCTGATGCCGAAATACTGGCCGGCGACGTCCTCCAGTTCGTGCGCCTCATCGAAGATGACAGCGGAATACTCCGGAAGAATTGCCCCGAATTCGCTGTCTTTGACTGCGATATCCGCGAAAAAAAGATGGTGATTGACGATGATGATGTCGGACTCCTGCGCCCGCTGGTGCATCAGCGTGATGAAGCAGCGGTCGAAGGACGGGCATCGCTGGCCGGTGCAGAGCTCGGCGCGGGCGTCGAGCTTGGCCCAGGCAGTGGAGGAGTCCGGCAGGTTCGGGATGGAGGAGCGGTCGCCCGTGTCCGTGGTCTTTTCCCACTCGCGGATGATGGCGAAGTCGCTCACCTCTTCGAGGCCAGACAAAATGGGCTCGCGCTCGGCGTCGTAGATCTTCTGCCGGCAGGCGTAATTGCTGCGGCCTTTCATGTAGCAGGCCTTGATGCCGCCAGGGAAGAACTGCGCCAGGAACGGGATGTCCTTGTAGAAGATCTGCTCCTGGAGGTTCTTTGTACCGGTGGAGATGACGACCCGCTTGCCGGAGAGAATGGCCGGAACCAGATAGGCGAGCGTCTTGCCCGTGCCGGTGCCGGCTTCCACAATCTGGTGGCGCTTTTCAGCCAGCGCCGCCTCCACCGCGAGCGCCATCTCGATCTGGCCCTGCCGGAACTCGTAGTTCGGGTGGGCGCGCGCGAGGGGGCCCGAACGCGAAAAGAACTTCCTGACAGTGAACGGCGCAGACAAGGCTTCCGATTCCAGTGTAAGATGCCCCCGGCCACTTCCGTTCACGCGGCCGGGGCGGCGGCCGATAAGTAGGCTGGAGGGCGGAGAGACCGTTCCATGACGTCCCAGCAGATCCCGGTGCGGCTGGACGCGCTGCCTCCGTTCAGTCCGGTGGTGGCCCGGCTGCTGGAGGAGCTGAACGGCGAAGTCCAGAGCTTCCGGCGGCTCAGCCTGCGTCTCAGCGAGGACCCGGCACTGGCGGCCCAGGTACTGCGAATGGCCAACTCGGCGCTCTACGGCAGGCGCGGCGAGGTGTCCAGCCTGCTGGTTGCCGTCAACCTCATTGGCATCGACCGGCTGCGCGCGCTCGTGCTCACCTATGGCGTGCGGCAGATGTTCCGTCCTGTCGCGCGTCTTCCGCTGGCGCGTCGCATCTGGAGGCACAGCCTGGCGACGGCGATTCTCGCCGCCGATTTCGCCATGGACGCGGGCAGCGACGCGATGGAAGATTACACGGCGGGCCTGCTGCATGACATCGGCCGTCTGGTCTTCCTCGTCTGCGCGCCCGAGGCCTATTCGAAACTGGTCGAGCAGGCGGACGGGCCGGAAGCCTGCCTTTCCCTCGAGCTGTCCTGTTTCTCGATGACGCATGCCGAGGCCGGAGCCCTGGCCATGGCGCGCCACCGCCTGCCGAAGCGGCTCGCCGATGCGGCCGCAGCGCACCACGCCGCGAACCTCCGCACGCTGACTGACGAAGATCCGGATGCGGCCCTCACCGCCTCCTGCTGCCGCCTGGCGACGGCCTCCGGGTTTGCGGTGATCCAGTCAGAATCGGACGAAAATGTTTCGGCTGACGCTGACGACCTCGTGCTGTACATCCGCGAACGGATGGCTGAGATCGAGGCCGGGCTCGGCCTCCTCTGACGCGCCCCGGCGCGCCTCTTCAACGGGCGCACGCCTCCCGCAGCCTCTCCAGCGCCCGGGACACTTCCGGGTCCACCAGCGCCCCGCCCGCCCGGTCCGCGTGACTCTCCAGCGCGCTGCGGCACCAGCCGGCCCGTTGTCCCGGTTCCAACAGCGGCACCAGCGCCGCCGCATTGGATAAATACGGCGTGAGCACGTCGGGATCATTCGGCGACTCGTACAACAGCTGCTCGTAGGCCGCTGCCGCTCTGCGCCGGTGGGCGACAGCATCCGCGCTCTCGCCGCGAGCGGCCGCTGACTGTGCCAGCCACACCTCCGCCATCGCGGCATTGAGCCGCGCCTGGCGGTGGCCGGGGTCGTTGGAGAGAATCCGGCGGGCGGAGGCGAGCGCCGCCTCGAGCACCGCCTCCCCCCGCTGCCAGTACCGGGTTCCGACCAGCGCCGCCGCATAGCGAATGGCCGTGGCCTGCAAGTCGAGCTGCGCGCGCACGTCGGCCACGTCGGCGGCGGCTCGCCGTTCGGCGATCCACCAGGCGCTTTCCAGCAGCCGCCGGGCCTCGCTTTCATTCGAGGGAGGTCCGTAAAGCAGCAGCGAGCCGAGCAGCGATTGGCCCACCATCACGTTGCGCTCCAGCGCCGCACTGGATGGCGTCAGCAGGCGCTGTTTTTCGAGCACGTCGTTGGCCTCGCGCTGCACGGCAATGGCGGATTCATAATCGCCGCGGCCTTCGTGGATCCGCGCCAGCAGGCGAAGGTCCGCGGCCAGCCGCAGCGCCGTGTCGAGGCTGAGATCATGGGTCTGCGCCAGCCGGTCGAGAGATATCGCGCGTTCGATGGCGCGCTGTGCTTCATCCAGGTTGCCGCGCCTGCGCCACGCCCGCGCCGCCCGCGCACTGGCGAGCGACCCAAGGCGGCGCGACGCGTCGTTCTGGGCATCTTCCCGAAGCAGCTCGTCGGCCAGCCGTTGCGCCTGGATGGCCCGGTCCAGCGATTCGTCCAGCCGGCCGCTGCCCTCAAACACCTCGCTTTGGCGCACCAGCAGGCGGACGCGCTCTTCGCGCAGCCGGAGGTCGCCGCCTGGGACCGCGTCCAGCAGTTGCTGCGCCCGCCTCAGGCTCTCCATGGCGCCGGCAAGGTCGCCCAGGCTGCTGGCCGCGGGGTCATACTGGATCTCGCTGATTCGCCGGTAGGCGCTGGCGAGGTCGAACAACAGATCGGAGTCTCCTTTCGCTTCGGATGCGAGCCGCTCCAGGTAATCGATGGCCGTGCGAACAACGAATTGACGGGCCCGCGTGGCGCCGGCGATGTCACGGATCTGTTGTTCGAACTGGAAAAGAAAATCGCCGGCGAGCTGACGGAGCTGCTGGAAGCGCCGCTCGGCGCGGCGCGCCTGATACATGGAGGCGGCCGAGCCGGCCAGAATTGAAATGACCAGCGCTGCTGCGGCGGCCGCCTTCCAGCGGTGGCGACGCAGAAATCGCCAGGCGACATAAGACCACGAATCGCCCGTGGCCGAGACGGGCCGGTCAGAGAGCCAGTTCCGCAGGTCCTCTTCCAGCTTCTCCACGGAGGCATAGCGGCGCTCCGGCTCCGGCTGCAAACATTTGTTCAGGATATTGTCGAGGTCACCGCGGAGCTCGGGCCGGCGGCTGGAGGCGCGCGGCAGCGTGATGGAGCGGGCCTGGTTGAGATCGCGCCGCGGCGGCTCTCCGGTGAGCAGCGCGTAAAGCACGCAGCCCAGGCTGAAGATGTCGCTGGCCGTATTCATGGGCCGGCCCTCGATCTGTTCGGGGCTGGCGAAGTCCGGCGTCATGGCGCGCAGCGTGGTGGCGCCGCTTGGCGCCGCCGTGCTCAGCAGTTTCGCGATGCCGAAGTCAAGCAGCTTCGGCTCGCCTTCCGCAGTGACAAGGATGTTGGAGGGCTTCAGGTCGCGGTGGATCACCAGATGGCGGTGTGCGTGCGAGACGGCCGCGCAGACCTTGAGAAACAGTTCGACGATCTGCCGCACGCCCAGCTTCTGCCTGCGGCACCACTCGTCAACGGGGATGCCCTCGATCAGTTCCATGACGAGGTACGGCGAGCCGTCCACGGTTGTGCCCGCGTCGATGAGGCGGCAGATGTTCGGGTGGTTCAGGTCGGCCAGAATCTGCCGCTCCTGGCGGAAGCTTTCGAGTACCGCCGGAGAACGCATTGCGAGCGGAACGAACTTGATGGCCGCCCGTTGGAGCACTTCGCCGTCCAGCCGCTCGGCTTCGTACACGGTGCCCATGCCGCCGCGGCCGATGGGGCGCACCAGCCGCCAGGGCCCCACCTGTTCGCGCGGCGCCGAAGGCGGCGGCTGAATCTCGGCCGCGAGTTTCAGCACCGGCCGGCGCAGAAATTCTTCGGCTCCCGAGTCGAATTCAGCCAGCTTTTCCACCTCTGCGCGGAGCAAAGGATCGGGGCAATGCTCGTCGAGCCAGCGGCGGCGTGCTTCCGGGTCCAGGTCGGCGATTTCGTGGAAGAGTCGCTCAAGCTCGGGGCTCAAGCGGAGAGCTCCTTGTGCAGCCACGCCTGCGCCAGCCGCAGCTCGCGGTAGACCTGGGCGGGCGTGAGTCCGGTGGCCTCGGCCGCCTCCTCGGCGGTCATGCCGCCAAAGAAACGCATCTCCACGAGGCGCGCCTTCATCGGATCGTGCCGGGCCAGCCGTTCCAGCGCCTCGTGGATGGCGAGCACCTGGTCGGCGTCGTCGTCGAGTGAGACAACCTCCTCCCGCAGGGGAAGCTTCTCGGCGCCGCCGCCGCGCTTCTGGGCCGCCTTCGAGCGGGCGTAATCAATGAGGATCTGCCGCATGACACGCGCGGCGAGGGCGAAGAAGTGAGTGCGGTTCTGGATGTTGCGCGCCTCGCTCTCCACCAGCTTGATGTAGGCTTCGTTGACGAGAGCCGTGGCCTGGAGCGTGCGGTCGCGGTTCGAGCCGCCCAGATATGAGTGGGCCAGCCGGCGCAGCTCGGTGTAGACGAGCGGCATGAGCGCATTGACGGCGTTGCCATCGCCCTGGCGGACGCGTTCAAGAAGCTGGGTGACTGATTCTTCCGGCACGGCGCGTGAAATCCTTTGCGAGGCGCCCCAGGCGAGCGCCTCGCTTATCGAATCATCATACCGCCACAGCTGCGGCCGCGCGCGGATCTACGGCCGGGTTTCCGGATCCGGGACTACCGTGTAGGCGGCACCGCCCGCTGCATGGCCTGCCGGCACGAGCCTTGCCAGCGATTCGAACACAGGTTCGACGGGAGCGTCAGAATAAATCACCAGTCCCCTGTCTTCATCGCTTTCGCGGACATAACGGGTCACTCCGGCCAGATGCCGGCTTCGGTCAGCAAATAGCGGGCTTTCTGAAGAATCCAGCTTCAGCAACGGTACAAAAAGGTCATAGGCCTCAATGGAGGGCTCTTCGATCCAGGCCTTGTAGGCGGCGGCCTCCGTCATCACGAATCCATCCGGGTCCGACTGGACGGAAAACGCCAGCCAGCAGCCATTTCCGCCAACCTCGCGCCAGACTGCGAGGTAGTCCCTGTCGGCGGGCGCGACCCGGACGAACTGGTACATCGGGGGACGCATCGGAACGCCCGGCGGGTTTTTGAGAAATTCCTCCTCCGTCCACAGGGTCGGCGGAGGCTGGTCGAGCCAGACCCCCACACCGATTTCCGGCGCCCATTCGCGCGCTTTCCGGCTCAGAGTATCCGCAGTCCCGCCCACATGGAGACGCCACATCTGGAGTCCGGCGATGACGCGCGACGGATCGTCGAACAGCCTCGCCTGCAATTCGGCGCAGACGTCACGCCAGACGGCCATAAGAGACCGGGATACCGGCCATGCCGAAGGGCGAAGCAGTGCACGATGCCACCCCGCCGCACGTGGACGAACCAGCAGGGACAGTGAGGTTGATGAGGTCATTGCGCCTCCTCCGTTGCTTTCGTGTCCAGGCGGGCGCGCACCTCAGCCATGATTTCTGCCAGACGTGTGGAAAACGGCCCCGCCGAAACCAGCAGAAATCCGCCATCCTGATGGCTCTCGAAGAAGCAGACGGGCGCCACCTGAAGCAGGGCCCCGAGCGCCTGGCGCTCATTGGCGAAAAAGTCGAGGCTTTTCAGCTTCGGCACGACAAAAAGGGCCTTTTCGCAATGTGGCAATCCTTCCCAACCTCTGAGAAATTCTTTTTGGATCGTCGCCATCCGCGGATCTCCAACGCGCTGCGTCTGCCGGAACTCCCTGCGTAAATCTCTGCCGGGAGCGATCTGCTTGAGGAACGGATTTTCGAAGATGGCGGGCGGAAAAGCAGCCAGGGGATCCGGCTGCGGTGCTGGCGCCGCGAACAGGACGGTCAGTCCCCCGTAGCCGCCATAGCGAAGGCAGAAAGCGGCGGAATCGGGCGGGTCCACCCAGAAGGCCAGCCCGCGGGCGAACAGTTCATAGGAGAAAGGCCGCCTCCCCTGCCGGATGGCATCGAGCTCTGCCGGATCCACCGCGCCCGGCGGGAGATCCCAGAGATGGCGGCAATATCCGGGCAGGGGAGCCAGGGTGGCGGCCTCCGACAGAAACGCATCCTGAAGCGGACCCTGAAGAATTCCGGCATCCAGAAACCAGCAGGGGCTGAGGCCGTCTGCTGCGAGATGATCCACGAGCGTGCAGAGAAATTCGCTCTCCCAATGCCTCTC
Source organism: Bryobacteraceae bacterium (assembly GCA_026002855.1). Taxonomy (NCBI): domain Bacteria; kingdom Pseudomonadati; phylum Acidobacteriota; class Terriglobia; order Bryobacterales; family Bryobacteraceae; species Bryobacteraceae bacterium. Next base: position 2,762,395 of record BPGD01000001.1, on the reverse strand, counting down.
CACCGTGCGCACGGGGAGGCCGGACACCGGCGTCCAGAACAGATCGGGCCATTCGAGTGTTTCCGCGCGAACCCATGGCCTGAGCCGGAATTCCACCGGCATGCTGAGGTTGAAATGCGACATCGCCTGCCCCCGGTCACATCGCGTAGGAGTTCGCTGCCATCTTCAGGGCGGAAACCGTGGTGCCGCTGGAAAGGAAGAGAGCGGTGATGTTGGCGCGAACGGATACGATCTGGGTGTAAGAATAGGCGTTGATGACCACCTTGGCGTCTTCCTTCTTGAGATCTATCTTGGTATCTTCATACCCCAGAACGGTGAGCCCGAATGCACTGGCCTTCAGGTTGACATCTGTTACGGTGAGGAAGATGTTGGCAAAGCAGGCATCGAGATTGATGTTGTACTGCTTGAGGGCCTGCTGCACGCTCTCAAACCAGGTGGTAGGCTCGCTGATGTTGCGGGGCGAACAGTGGACTTCCGTCACTGTCTGGACATACGTCGCGTTCACAATGCCGATGTGATTGATGAGTGACGGTCCGGTGACGGTCCGCATGACCCTCCCGACCGTCAGGTGGTTTAGATTGCCCAATTCGGACAGCCGTCTGTCGCCACGGACGATGCAGGTGTAATTCTGCACGGTTATCAGCGTCCGGTTCTTATTGACGACGCTTTTCTGGTTGCCTTCGACTCTCAGTTCGCGGTCGCCATGGACCAGGGCGCGCTCGGGAGGCGAGCCCCCCCGCGACAGAATGCCCATGTGCGCCCGCCATGCGTCTTTTTCAATCGAGACCCGAGTTATAACCCTGGTTTTTCCGTCGAAAACAGGCATGCATCACCTCCCGCGCCAGACAGCATGCCCTTGGCAAGCGGCTTTCGGTCCTGTAGGATCCGGCCAACCCTCTGGCAGAGGCATGGCTGGCGCGTCCAATATATGATACGCAGTCCGCGCCGGGAATCCCCACAGTCAGCGTTGCCCCCCGTAGAAGGTCAGGTTTTTTCACCCTGGAGCAGGAAGATGTTTACATCCGGTACGGGACTTGCCCACGGCACCATGCGGAAGGATGATTGAAAAACCCGGTCCAAACTCTCTCTGGTCAGAATCAGCAACCCCTCGTCTTCAGCGCTCTCGCGGATGTAAGTGACAATCGGCGCGGCGTGTCTTTCGCGCATGGCAAACAACGGCGAGCCGAAGCTGGAGCCCTTGATCAGCGGAACGAAGAACGGTAGCGAGGCAATCATCGGCTCCTCGATCCATTCCCGGTACAAGGCCGCCTGCGCTTCAAAAAACGCCGGCACGCTTCCGCTGACGGAGAATTCCATATAGCAGCCGCGGCCGCCCAACTGCATCCAGGCGTGTTCGTAATCCAGTTCTTCCGCCCCAAGATGAATCGCCGTTAGCACCGGCGGCGGAAGCATCTCCCCGGGGCCAATATTCATGAAATCCTCCGGGGTCCAGAGCCGGGGCGGCGGCTCGTCCAGCCACACTCCGCCGCCGAAGCCAGGCATCCAGGCGCGCCCGTTCCGGCTCAGCACGGAGGCCCCGTCCTGATGGTGCAGGTGCCACATCTGGATAACTATGGCTGGCCGTGTTTCCGGGGGAAAGAGCAGCGGTCTCAGCCTGGCATACAGCCCCAGCCACCGATGTAGCACCGTCGGCGCCAGCGGGAACCGGCCGCAGCGAACCAGATAGCGATGGAAGCCTGCTTCCGGCCCCCGGATCTCGAGAAACAGCGGGCTTTGTTCCAAAGAATGACCGGTGGCTTCGCTCACTGGATGCGCCCTTCCCTCTCTTCAGCGGCCAACTGCTGGTTCACGGTGTCGACGAGGCTGGCGAGCCGATCGTCTATCGGCTTGCTGGAGGCGATCACGATACCCTGCTCTTCCGGGCTCTCCGCCAGATAAATGGGCGATGCCCCGAAAAGAGCGTCGAGCACCGGCTGGTCCAGCGAAAAGAAGTCCTGGGATCGGAGCCGCGGAATCAGCACTGGCACGGCCTGATACATCAGGCTGTCTTCCACGCCGCGGCCAAATGCCAGCTTCAGCGCGGCAAGGCCCTTGTGCCTTAACAGCAGCAGGTACTTAAGGTCATCCACAGGATTGCCGCGGGTGAAGAGCTCCCGGAAGTGCGGGCTCTTCTTGACCCCGGGCGGGAAGTCCACAGGGGGTGGCGTCGTGGCCGGATCCGGCAGAACGAAGAGCATCGTTACGCCGCCGAGCCCACAATAGGAGGGAATCACCTTTTCCGCAGGAAAATTCCGAAACCAGCGGGCGAGACCATAGAGATAATTTTCAAGCGCGAAAGGTTTTTCCTGCCGCCGCAACGCTTCCGCTTCTTCGGCGGGAAGCTCTTCCGGAAGCGGCTCCCAGGGCCGGCGCGAGAGCACCGTCATCACTCTGTATTCCAGCGACTCCCGCAGGAAACGCTTCAGGCAATACTGATGGATCGCCCGTGTTTCGAGAAAAAAACACGGCAGGAGACTGTCTGCGGCGGCCGACTGGGTGAACAGAAGCAGAAAACGCGAAAACCACCGCTTCTCCTGTTCGCGCCAGGGTGTCGTGGACACGCCCGCCCAGTAGAGTCCGAACCGGGTCTCGCTCTCGGCGCGGATCCAGGGCTTTAAGGGATTGTCTCTCCTCTGCATGAACAATCCTTTTCTAGAAAGAGATGGAATTCGCCGCAAATTTAAGAGCGTCAATCGTTGTTTTTGTTGTCGTCTTCAGTGCGCCCACGGTATTTTTAACTGCCTGGATGGAGAAATCGGCCGGGTTTTTCGTGTCCTTGAAGAGAAGCGTCTGGTCTTCGGTCAGCGAGGCGATCGCTTTGCCGCCGTTCAGCTCAGTGCCAAAAAACAGGGTTGTAGCGCTCATCCCTGTCGCTTCCAACTTGAAGACATAGGCTTCCTTTGTGGTGAGGCCGTACCAGTTCTCGTCCAGCGCATTCTGAATGGCCTGTTGCACCTGCTCCATGCGGACTGCGGGTTCGGACAGGCTGCGCGGAGAGACGTGGATCTCCACAAGCGGTGCGACAAAGTTATACATGGACGGCCCGATGTAATTGATGTTGGTGGGTCCGATCACGATGTGGGTGAAATTGTACAGGGTCGTGCGGGACAGTTTCAGCTCCATCAGCGTCCGGTTCTGGACAACGGTGCAACTGAAGTTCTGGAGAGTCTTGTACGTCCGGCTGCCCATCACCGTGCTAAGAAGGTCCTTCTGAATGATGATCCGGCGCGTACCGTGAATCAGAATATCCTCTTCCGGCGAGCCAGGCCCCAGCATGCCCATATTGGGCTTCCAGGCGTCCTCGCCGATGCTGACGCGTGTCCTGGTTTTCGTCCGGGCGTCGAACGTTCCCATGCGAATTTCCTCCATTGTTGTTGGCCGCTGTCCTAGCCCACTTCGCGCAGGAACTGCTTGCAGCGGATGTGAACCGTGCCGCCGGCGTGAATGTTGATGTCGCCGTCGGAATGAATCAGCAGCGTCTGGTCTCCTTCAAACATCGAGACGCGGATATGTTCCGGCGTGGCGACAACGATGGTCTCCTTGCCGTCGATGTCGTCCATCACGATGCGGTTGCCGCTCTTGGTGACAATCCGCTTGATGTCGTTGTTGCCCTGCTCGTCCCCGTGCAGCCCGTCATTGGGCGGCTGGTCGTTGCCGTTCCAGAGCGAGCCGAGGACAATCGGGCGGTTCGGGTCGCCCTGTTCAAAGGCGACCAGCACTTCATCCCCGATCTCCGGGATGAAATAAATGCCACGGCCGGCGCCGGCGTGCGGCGTGACGACCGGCGCCCAATGGCTTTCGTTGTTGTCCTCCCACGGGAACTGCACCCGGATGCGGGCGGCGTCCTTGGGATCGACATTGTCCAGCACCCGCGCCACACAGACTCCGTAACTGCGCCCGGGCATTGAAGGCTGCGGCGGCAGGGGAGGCGTAGCGGCCGTGGGCAGTGGCGCCGGGGCGGCCAGCGGCATCTCGCGAACTACCGACGGCGCCGGCCGTGTCTCGTCGAGATATTTCTCGAATGGCATGCACCAGAACCGGTTCGTATAACCGGAAGCGAGCACCCAGCGGTGTTCGAGCCGATACACGCCATACGTGCCGGCCGTCTCAATCTCACCGGCGATTTCGATCTTATCGCCCACGGCGACCTCGGCATTTTTCGATTCCCCATAAGCGACGCAGGAATGCAGCCGCCGGCGGGCCGCTTCCAACCTGAGTTCGTCCTCGAAACGGGAATGATCGCCGGAGAGGAACTTGTCATAGAGGGCGTCCGTCAGGCCGTTCTCCTTCGAGCCTTTCTGGACGGCCTGCCGCAACGGACCGAGCGCGCCCGTGTCCGGCGGTTCTGAGCTTACGTTTTTCAGATGCCGGCTGGAGGCCTCGGCGCGGTCGTAATTCACTCCGTGAATCGCGGCGGCGTAAATCCAGCCGAGCGTGCGGAAAAGGGCCAGCCCGCCCTCCTCGCGCCAGGTAACTGACGTGGCCGCAGGCTGGAATCCGTCGAGCACGTCCACTCTGTCGCCCCGCACGCGCAGGAAGCAGCCGAAGCGGTCGGCAAGGCGGTGCGCGAGGCTCCAGTCCGTCTCGCCGTATTGCACGACGTGGAGCGGTCCGCTCTGGATCCGCAGCTCTCCGGCCGCCTTCCCAAGCAGCTTCCCGACGATGTCCTTCGCGGATTTTTTGATGAATGTCCTCGATTTGCGCTCCACATCCAGCAGAAATGAATGCCCGGTTCCGTGATACACCAGGTTGCAGCCACCGGACATTTCATATTCGGTTTCGACTCCGCGGACAAGGCCGTCAAACAGCGTGATCTCCGCTCCGGCTTCACTCACGCCGACGACCTTCATGCCGAGGCCGATGTCTGGTTCAAACGGCCGCCGTGTCGCCGGAAGCTGGCGGTACCGGACGGTGCAGGAGGGATGCCGGTTGAGCTGGTGGACGATGGCCGCCTCCACCATGTCAATGTCTTCCGGTTCCTTCCCGTCAATCAGCACCTTCAGATAGGCTGGGCGCATCCTCGCATCTCCTGCCGCCGCCGCGCCGGGCCGCCGCCCGGCGCCGGCGCTATTTCTTCTTCCGCCTCTCGAAGCCGACTTTCACCGTGCAAGTGCCGGCGAAAGTGACCCTCGATCCTCCTTTGAGCAGCACCGGCTTGCCGGGCTCAAGGCGCTTCTTGTCGACAAACGTCCCGTTATAGCTGTTCGTGTCGACAATATAAAGCTTTCCGTCTTTCCAGTGAAAACGCGCATGGAAGCGCGAAATCATGCGCTCCGCATCGCGCAGAACGATGTCGTTTTTCGTCCCTCCATCTTCGGGAATGGCGCCGACCATGACCACTTCCTTGTCGATGTTGAACCGCTTGCCCTTGTCCAGGCCGGCGATGACCTCGATATACGGGTCGCGCCGCCGCCGGGCCGCGAAGATCCAGGCCAGCAGCGCAATGCAGCCCGTGCCCACGCCGGCGGCGCCGATGGCCAGGATCGAGGAACGGCGCTGATTCGCGTAGTTCAGCCTGGAGCGCAGCGCCTGGACCTGCGGGTTGTCCGGGGCAATGCGCTCGGCCGCATTCAGCGCCTTCTCCGCCGCCAGCAGGTTGCCGGCCAGAAACGCGGCCTCGGCAGCCTGGATGCTCTGCGCCAGCGTCATCTGCTTCTGCTGCTCGGCCTGCTCCTGCTGCGAGCTGGCTGCGGCCTTTTCCGCTTCGCGCCGTTGCTGCTCTTCCAGCTTCGCCATCGCCTCCTTGCGGCCATTGAAAGCAACCTGGTTGTTCGGGTTGATGGCGAGGATCTGGTCGAAGATGGCAATCTGCTGCGCCGGATCCTGCGTCCGCAGCGCCTGCTGTAACAGCATCGCCTCCTGCTGCGTGCGCTGCTCCTGCTTCATCTGGGCGAGCTGCTGCTGCTGGAGCTGCTGTTGCAGCGCGGCGGCGCCGGTGTCCGGAGCGGCTGGCGCCGCGGCAGGCAGCGAGGGAATTGCGGGCGCCACGGGCGCCTGGGGCAGGACAGTGATCTCCTGCTTCTTCGGCCCGAGCCCGAACGTCTTCGGAAGCTGCACGGCGCGGACGTTGCGGATGTCGATATCGGCGTCATCTTCCGGCGTGTAAAAGGCGATGACGCCGGGTGTGCTGCGCGCGTCCTTTTTGGGATTCGTGCCTTCAGGGCGCGCATCATTGAAATCGGTCACGGCGACGCCATCGGCCCACACCTGGATGTGACGTCCATGTGCGGCAATCGTGACGGTGACGAACTGGTTCGCCGCACCGATGTTGCGGCGGGCGGTGGTCAGGCCCATCAGCGCTCCGGTCGCGCCCGGCTGGATGTTCACCTCATAGCCCGAACCCAACTGGCCCGGGTCGCCGCGGAACAGAATCGCGTAACGGCGCCGCTGGTCCGCGCGCTTCGAGTTGATACGAACGTCGGCCTGGAAGATGAAATCGCCGAACTGGAGCAGCGACTCCAGTTGCCCGGGGCCGTCCGAGCCGTGAATCATGCCGCGCACCACTGTCCACTTCGCCTCTTTCGGCTTGCCCCCGCCGAACAGCCGGCCCAGCCCGCTCTTCTGTTTCGCCGGCTCCCCGGTGGATTTCCATCCGGAAAGGTCCGTTCCGTTGAACAGGAGATCCGGCTTCAGCAGCCGCAGACGCATGTTGCGGATCTCCACGCGCCCGCCGCCCCGTGCATCGAGGATGAAAAAACCCGCCGGGGCCACAGGCGTCGTCGAATGGTCAATCATCCGCCCGCCGGCGCGCACACCCACACCCCCGCCGACGGCCTCGATTTCCACTGGCGTCCACGCCGTGGATGCGAGCGCAGAAAATTCGATTCCGTACCCGGTCTCCTTCGGATTTCCGTCTCGCGCAGCGCGCACATAGAGCGCCCCGGAGGCGTTCTTTTCGGCGCGGATCTCAAAGCGCAGCAGAAAATCGCCAAAGGGCGTGTTCGACCGCAACTGTCCGGCACCGCCCTCGGCCACGAGAACGCCCCGCGCCGCCGCCCAGGCGGCGCCCGCAGGCGTCCACCCGAAATGCGACTCGCCGTCGTGAAGCACGATCCAGCCCTCTTCAGGAGGCGGCACCTGTGCGGGCAGCCACCCGAAAAGGAGCGCCGCAACCGGAATGGCGATCCACCGTTTCATTGCAGTTCCTCGTACCGGCCCGCGCCGGCGGCCTCCGCACTCAATAACGGATTTCGCGCACTCAATCCGCCGCCAGCGGGACCTTCGTTTTCACGAATCCGCCGAAATCACGCTGAAGGTCAATCCCTCGCCTTCGCGCACCGTGACCGGCTCGGTTCCCTCGGCGCCTTCGATCACCTTCTCGACGCCCGGATCATAGTCGATGCGGATCGTCTGGCCGGCCTGGGCCTCGCCAGACAGCAGAATGCTGGCCAACGGCGAAAGCACGAGCTGCTGCATCGTGCGCTGCACCGGCCGCGCGCCATAGGCCGGATCGTAAGACTCCCTGGCCAGGTAGCCGAGCGCAGCCGGCGTCATTTCAAGCCCGATCTCGCGATCCTCGGCCAGCTTCTTCTTCACCTGATTGAAGTTCTTCATCACGATCGCCTCCAGCTCGCGCTCGGTGAGCGGATTGAAGGTGATCACCTGGCCGATGCGGTTGTACAGCTCCGGCCGCAGGCTCCGTTTCACGACCTCGACGATCACCTGCTTCTGCACCTCCGGATCATCGCTGGCCTCGATCGCTTCGCGCACTCCGAGGTTCGAGGTGAACAGCACGATCGTGTTCGAGAAATCGCAGAAGCGGCCCTTGGCATCGGTGAGGCGGCCTTCGTCGAGCACGCCCAGCAGCAGGTCCAGGATCTCCGGCGCGCCCTTCTCCACCTCATCGAACAACACGATCGAATATGGGTTGCGCCGCACCTGTTCGGTAAGAAAACCGCCCTCCTCGCTGCCGACCAGGCCCGGGCGGCTGCCGATGAGGCCGGAGACCGAGCTCTTGTCCTTGTACTCGCCCATGTCGATCCGGATCAGCGCGTTCTCGTCATCAAACAGCGCCTCGGCGAGCGCCTTGGCCAGCTCGGTCTTGCCGACGCCCGTGGGGCCGACAAACAGGAAGCTGTTCGGTTTGCGTCCGGGCTGAAGGTCGGCGCGCATGCGGCGGGCCGCATCGGCCACGGCGTTCACCGCCTCGTCCTGCCCGAAGACGCGCTCCTTGAGCCGCTCTTCCAGCTTCATCAGCCGTTCCCGTTCGCTCTCCATCATCCGGCTCGACGGAATGCCCGTCATGTCGGCGATCACCTCGGCCACGTGCTCGGGCAGCACGGTGTCGGGAACCAGCGAGACGCCGGCGGTCTGCTTTTCCAGGTCGGCAAGCTGCTGTTCCAGATACTTCAGCGACCCGTAGCGGATCTCGGCCGCCTTGGTGATGTCGCCCGCCTTCTCGGCCGCTTCGAGCGCCGCCGTCTGCTCCTGGATGGCCTGCTTCGTCTTCTGCAACATGTCCAGGGCGTTCTTCTGGCTGTTCCAGTCCTCGACCAGCCGGGTCACCTGCGGCTCCAGCACCGCAATCTCGGCGCGCAGTGCCTCGACGGCGCGCAGCGCGGCGGGCGTGGAAGCCGACGATTCCAGCGCTTCCAGCTCCGCCTTCTTGCGCAACAGCAAGCGCTCCTTCTGGTCGATGTGCGTCGGCTTGGATTCCTTCTGCATGCGGATGCGCGCGCAGGCCTGGTCGATGACGTCGATCGCCTTGTCCGGCATCCAGCGGCCGCGGATGTAACGCCGGCTGAGCTTGATGGCCGCCTGAAGCGCATCGTCGGTGAGCTTGACGCCGTGGAAGGCCTCGAAGCGCGGCCGCAGCCCGCGCAGCATCACCATCATCATCTCGTCGTTCGGCTCGCGGATCTGCACCACGTCGAAGCGGCGGGCCAGCGCGCCGTCCTTCTCGATCTTTTCCCGGTACTCATCGAACGTCGTCGCGCCGAGGCAGCGCAGCTCGCCGCGCGCCAGCGCGGGTTTCAGGATGTTGGCCGCGTCCATGCCGCCTTCGGTGCCTCCGGCGCCGACGAGCGTGTGCAGCTCATCCAGAAACAGGATGATTTCGCCCTTCCGCGCGCGCACTTCGTCCACCACGCCCTTGATACGCTCCTCGAACTCGCCGCGGTACTTCGCCCCGGCGACCATCGCCGTCAAATCGAGCGCGATCACCTTGCACTTCTTGAGCGACTCGGGCACGTCGCCGGCGGCAATGCGCTGCGCCAGTCCTTCGGCGATGGCCGTCTTGCCCGTGCCCGGCTCGCCCACCACCACCGGATTGTTCTTGCTCTTGCGCAACAGGGTCTGGATGACCTGGCGGATCTCGTCGTCGCGGCCGATCACCGGCATCAGCTCGCCGCGCGAGGCCGCGGCGGTGAGGTCGCGGCCGTACTTTTCGAGCAGCTTGCCGCCGGTCAGCGCCTTGGGGACGGCGCCGGGCATGGAACGGCCGGCCTGTTTTTCGCCCAGGGTCTCGCCGATTTCGGCGCGCGTCTCCACGGTCTTTTCAATCGCCTGCCGGGTGAGGCCGTTCTGGCGGAGGTCGCCGCGGAGCGCCTCTTCGCCGTATTCCACCGCGGCCATGATGAAGTCGATCGGTTCGGCCCGTTCGGCGCCGCGCCGCTCCATCATCTCAAACGATTTCTCAATGAGATTGCGCAGCGCGGAGCTCGCCGTGGGCCTGCGCCCAGGCTCCAGCGGAGCGTTGCGCTCGGTGTTGAGCCGCGTGGCGAAGGTTTCCAGCAGCGCGTCGACCGCAATGCCGGCCTTGTCGAGCACCGCGGCGAGCGGCGATTCGGCGTCGAGCAGCACGTATAGCATGTGCAGCGGAGTGATCTGCGCCTGCTTTCGCTGCTCGGCGAGCAGGCGCGAACGTTCGAGTGCGTCCTCGAGTTCGTTCGAGATCTTGTCGAGGTTGATGGCCACTGGCTTCCTCCTGGAAAGTTTCGGGCAACGGTTCAGATGAAGTTCAGGCTCCCGCACGGGCCGCCGCGCCGGGCGGCCCGAAAATCCTATTCGAGCCTTCGCCGGCGTGGAGGCGGCGGCGGAGGCGGTTCCTCACCCTGGTCGAAGCGAGGCCGCGGCGGACCGGGCTGCCGTGGCGGCGGTTGGGGCGGCGTCACTGGCGGCTCCGGCGGCGGGGGCGCTCCCGTGGCCCGTCGGAAGAACTCCCACGGCGCCCCGCCGCGCTTCGGCTCCTCCGGCGGCGGTGGCGGAGGCGGCGGCTGGAAGGGCGGCGCCGCCGGGGGAGGCGCGCCGCGCGGGGGCCCGTAGGGCGGAGCCTGGGGTGGCGACCCATAGGGAGGCGGCGGCGCACCCTGCTGCGGCTGGTAAGGCGGAACGGCCGCCGGAGGCGCGGCATAGGGCGGCGCGCCCTGCGGCGGCGCCGCGTAGGGCGGCGGAGGCGCGGGCGCCTGCTCCGGCGCCCGCTCGATCGGCTGCACCGGCCGCGCTGAAGGCTCCTGCGCTCGGCCCGCGTAGAAGCGGTGGCGCGTAAACAGCAGCGCGGTGCGGATCGGAATGTGCGCCGGCACGGCCACGCGGACGTCGGTGATGGTGGGCACGTCCGGCGCTTCGAAATCGAACTCGAAATTGGTCTGGCCGTCGATGACGGCCTCGCTCACCAGGTTCAGCGGCGCCCGCTGGAAACCGCTGCCTTCATTGATGCGGATTTCCGCGGGAATTCGCGTTCCTTTTTCGAAAGTCGCGTTCTGCTCGCCCACAAGGATCAGCCGGTATTTGTCCCGGCCCTCCAGCCGGAGCTGGCTGAAGAAGGTGACCATGTCGTCGCCGACACCCTGCACCCGGCTCGGCTTGGCCGCCAGCTTGTAGAGCACGTTGCCGCCGCGGTCGAAGACGAAGTTCATCGCCTCCAGTTGCGGACTGACGCGGAAGTCAACGTACTTGCCCTCGAGCGCGCGCTCCAGCCGCTGCAACGCCGCCAGCGAGGCCAGCGCCGAGCGCACCTCAACGCCGAGATCATCCTGTACCCGCCAGGTGCGCGTCATTCTGAGAATCCGCTTCTGCTGGTTGATGAGCTGGATGAATTCCGTTTCGCCCACTTCCTTGAGCGTGTCGTAATAGGTCTGCAAGCCGGGCGTGAGATCGAAATACACCGCCGCCGAGTGCAGGAATTTGCGCAACTCGCCGAAAAATCGCTGAGGCGGCTGTGCGTAATCGAGCAGCTCGTACACGACGTCCTGAAGCGCGGCCACCATGCGGTCGACGAACTGTACCGTCTGCGTGTCGACCTCCGTTTCGATGCCGCGCTCGGTAAAGAGGATCAGGTACTCGCGCATCGCGCGGTGCAACTCGGCGTACCGCTCGGCAAGGAAGGTGACCTCCTCGACGATCTTGCGGTAACCTGCCGCCAGTTCGCTGTGAGAAGCCATGGTCGTGCAGGGCGGAATGTAAGACGGGTCCTTTTCGTAACCGGCCCCGTAGCGCTGGCGGCGGATGCGGGCGGCGGCCAACGCGTAGGGAATCGAGTCGGCCGAAGGCTGGAGGCTGATGCGGTAGTCCCACTGGCGCTCAGTCTGCATCTGCGGGTTGAACTCGTCCGTTTCCCCTTCGGCCGGGGACTTCTCGTGCGGCGTCGCCAGAATGTAGACGGGCGCTTCCTGCACTCCTTCCAGGTCCGCCCTCGGGAAGCTTCGCGAAACCGGGCTCGAGGGGTCGATGTCGATGATGCAGCCCGCAGCCGTGATGCCGCGGCACTGGGAGACGGTGATCGTGAGCTGCTCTTCGTCCTCGTGCAGGCTGACCACCGGATCGTAACGCGCTGCGCCGATCTCGTTTTCGGGCACGCGCGGGCCCGGGCCGACCAGGCCCCGCGCGTTGGTCATGTAACGCAGGATCCACAAAAACAGGGAGTCGAAATAGCGTTCCTGCCGGAGAAAATGATCCGGCGTGAGGAGCATGCCATGCTCCCAGTTGACGCTTCGGAGTTTCAGATCACTGGGGTTCATCGGGTCCATCCTGCTTTCTTGCCTTCTCCGGCGGTTGGGCCGGCCACGTCCAGACGCCGGGCGCGGACTCGACGGCGCCCGTGGCCTTCCAGACCCGTTCGAGCGGGCGCCTGGAGGCGATGAAGATGCCGTTTTCCTCGGGGCTTTCGCGGAGGAAGAAATGAATGCCGCAGGTCCACTCGTCAAGCTTGTCCGCATACTTCGCGTTGTACGTCGCGGTGCACAGCAGCGGGTAATAGTATGCGAACATCCGCAGCGCCGGCTCCTCGATGAGCGGCCGGAACAGGGCGGTGGCGCGTTCCTTCACCTTCTGGACCGAGTCCTCGGACAGAGTGAACACCATGGGGCCAAGGCCGGCGAGCAGATCGAAGGCTTCCTGAATGGCGGGCAGTCCCTTATTGATGCCGAAGACCTGGTGCATCAATGGCCGCGGCATTTCACCGATGTCGAGTTCAGTGAAATCCTCTTCGGTCCACAATGCGGGAGGCTCCCGGTGCGGCCAGTAGCCGAGGCCGGCGTCCATCCCCCAGGCCAGGAACTTGTCCCCCATGACGTGGTACGCGTTGCCGCGGTTGAGCTGGTTGTACTGAACCAGCCCGTAGGAGTGAAAGCCGGGATAGTCCTTCGCGGTCTCAGCCAGCAGCCGATCGAGAATCCCGCGCAGCAGGGCGCGGTCCGCGTCTTCGAGCGGAACCGCCTTTGGATAGCGAAGGAGATGGAGGTCCCAGCCCTCGGGAGAGGGCAGCGTGGTCGCGGCGGGATGCCAGGGGAATTTCGTCATGGCTGCGGCACAGTGGGATATTTGAGGTCCTGTCCGTGGAGGATAGCAAGGCACTCCAGAATGACCGGTTCGATCTCTTTGAGCCCCCAGAGGACAATGCCCTGATCCGCCCGGCTTTCCGCCGCGTAAGCCCCGAACAACTGGAGCCATGCTTCCCGCTGCTCGCCGCGGGCGTAAAAGATGTCCTGCGGTGTGAGGAGAGGGACGGCGAAAGGCATGCCGCCATACTGGGGATCGCTGGCGAGATCAGGAACAAACACCTGCTTGCTATTCCTCAGGAATGAATCCCGGAGCGAGTAAGTGAGTTCGATTTCCGCCTCGAGGTCGAGTCCGGCAAAGGCAGGATTCTTGAGCGCCTTTTTCGGGAGGCGGAAGTCGGGCGGGCGTGTCTCGTCGGTGACCGGAAGCCACAGGCAGACCATGGCGCCGTAGCCGAAGAACACCTCCAGCTGGCGGGGCCCCTTCTTCTTGGCCAGCCAGTAGGCGATGTTCTTGGGGGCGTTGCGGATCTTCGAGGCGTCGCCCGATTCCATGATTTCGCGGAGCTCCTCCTCGCTCGGCGGGCGGAAGGGCGGCTTCGACGGCTCCACGAGCATTCCGGTGACCGGATTGAATTCCAGGGTGTGGCGCAGGAAAAGGTCCTGCAAGTGCGGGTAGATATAATCGAAATTCAGGAAGTTTTCCTGGCGGAATTCCAGCGTCTTTTTCAAACCCTCGGTGAACAGCGCAAAGAACCCGAGCAGCCACTGCTTCTCCTGGGTGCGGACAGGGAAGTTCGACACGGGCAGCCAAAACATGGAGGAGCCGACGAGGCTGTCGGCGCGGAGGAAAGGCCACCACGGGTTTCGTGTCTGGGATCCCTGGTCGCGGCTGGCTTCCGTGAAGTCGGTCATAGGCTCACTGGACTCCCGGTATGGATGATGGAGGCGCGCTGATTTCACAGCCGACCGCCGGCCGCACGGCGCGGACTTCCGGATGGGCGCCGGTCATGTCGGAGCGCATGAGATGGATGGCGATGCAAGTGGCTTGGGCCGTGTTGCGGAGGCCGGCGACCATCTTGTTGGAGAGGTTCTGGAGCTTGGTCTGGATCGCTTCGCTCTTGTTCTTCGCCACCACCACTTCACTCTTTAGCCCGAACACATCCACTGCCGTGGCCACATTCTGCTGCTGGAACAGGTACGCGGCGCAGTTGGTCAGCTTCGTCTCGTAGAGGTCGCCGCTGTTGATGAACGTGCCGCCGGGGCACATCCACACGCTGGAAGCGACATCGGTCCGGGTGTGAGGACCGGCGCAGAGGGTGATCTGGCCGCCGCCATAAGTCTGGTTGACTATGCCGCCCACCATCTCCGTGAGATTGGCTCCGAGGGTGAGAGAGTCGTTGGCGCCGATGGTGGCGGAGCGGTTCGCGCCCACCGTGAGCGTCTGGTTCACGCTCACGGTGATGGTCTCGTTGACGCAGAAGACGCGCGTGACGTTGCCCTGCACGAGCTGGTTCAGCGTCCCGTGGTTGAGCACGTCCTCCGTGTTGGAAGAGCCCACCAGGGCACCCATGTTGGGAGAAAAAGAGTCCCCGCTCAGGTCGATCCTGGTGGGGGTCTTGTTGGTTCCGTCAAATACCTTCATGCATCTCTTCCTCAGCCGATCTCGCGAAGGAACTTCGCGCACTTCATGTGCACCGTCCCGCCCGCATGGATGTGTATGTCACCGTCGGATTGCAGCAGCAGTCTCTGGCCGCCGTCGAACAGCGACACGCGCACATGGTGGGGCGTGGCCAGAACCACCGTCTCCCTGCCCTGCTTGTCGTCCAGTACAAGGCGGTTGCCGCTCTTCGTTGCGATCCGCTTGATGTCGTTGTTCCGGTATTCGTCTCCATACACCGGGCCGCTCGGCGGCGTCTCGACGCCGTTCCACGAGCTTCCGACGATGATCGGCCGGCTGGCGTCGCCGAATTCGAAGCCAACCATTACCTCGTCGCCCACCTCGGGGGAGAAGTAAACGCCGCGGTTCTGCCCCGCATATGGGCTGAGGAACCGGACCCACAGCCAAGGCTCTGTCGTTTCCCACGGGAACTGAACCTTGACGAACCCTTCATGGTCCTTTTCGCCCAGCTCGACCACACGCGCCGGCATCAGCCCCGGCCACCGCGGCGGCTCGTGCCGTTTCCAGCTCAGCGGCCTCGTGGATGCGGACACCAGGAATTCATTGGTGTAACCGCTGGGATTCCACCGGTGCCTGACCCTCAACACACCCCAGTCGCCGGCGAAATCCACCGGCCCTTCGATGGCGACTTTCGACCCGCGCCGGAGCTTCGCCTCCCGGGAGGTCCCCACGCCATAAACCCTCGATTGCCCGTGGCGCATGGACTCAAGTTCGAGTTCGTTCTCGATCGCCTTCGCGCTCCGGGACACAAAAGGCCGGTCCAGATAGCCGATCCACAGATTCCTGTCTGACTGGCTCCTCGCGCTGGCGGCCAGTTCCGCTGCGGGGCCGAACAGGTCTTCGTCCTTGCTGAGAAACAATGTCTCGCTCTCCGCCTTTGAGCGGTCATAGGTCCAGCCGTTCCAGTGATGGGATGCCAGCCTGCCGCAAAGGCGGAACTCGATCAGACTGCCCTCCGTTCTCCAATCAAGCCGGGTCCCCTCGTCGAGGAAGTGATCAAGAAACAGGATCCCGTCGGATTTGCTGCGGAAGCCCAGCCCGAAACGGTCCGCGACGCGGCGCAGGAAGCCGAAATCGGTTTCCCCCAACTGGAGATAGCCGAGTTCCAGAGTGAGCGGCTCCTTATCCTCAAAGTCGCCGTAAAAGGAAAGCTCGCGGTGCGCAAGTTGCCGCTCGCCTAGCTTTCTGAACGTGGCCGGCGGATGCGACCGGTGGTGGGGTTCGACGTCCATCCGGATCGTATGCGTCGCCGCGCGAAGGAACAGCCGGTACGCTCCGCCGGGCTCGTAGTGGAGATCCGCCTCGTAGATCTCGCCCCCAAAGAGAGTGACCTTCACGCCGTCTTCCTGTACGCCGGACACTTCGATCTCACGGCCGATGAGATCCTCGATCGGCGGGCGGCGGTCGGGCGTCTGGCGATATTCCAGGCGGCACCAGCCGTGCTCGTTGAGCTCCATGTCGATTTCCGCGCTCACCAGGACCAGGTCTCTACTCAGCGTGTGGATGTCGTTGCCGTCAATGTTCACCAGCAGATAGGCAGGCGTCATTTCACTCCTCCGGCGCTCACCCGGCCAAGGCACCCAGATGCGTATTCAGCCCGAGCCGGGAGTTGAGCGCTTCCACTCCCAGCCTCGGGGCGCGGCGGCGATCGGCCACGCTCCACTCGACGCTCCACTTCTGATGACACGTCGTGACCAGATACAGTGTGGCGTGGAGCAGATACCGCTGGTCTTCCTGCTGGAACCGGTAGTAGGTCTCCAGCGGAACCGGTCCGATGACAAGCACGAGCTGGGCCAGGTCCTCCACATGATCGCCCAGCGCAAAGTCGACGCCGAGCCGGCTGTGCGCCTCCCCGAGCAGGCTCAGGTCTTCCTCGGCCAGATAGCGCACGCGCGGCCTGCGACGGATCTTTTCGAGCGGCAGCCCCAGCAGCAGTTGCAGGGCAAAGCGGATGCCGTGCTCCTTGCCGGCCAGCGATTGCAGGCTCGGCAGCAGCAGCGACAGACGGAACCACAGCTCCTGCGGCCAGACCTCCGGATCCAGTCCGAACAGCGAGATCCATCGGGCACAGGCGTCGAGATTCCGCTCGCTGATGTCAAACAGCCGGGCGCCTTCCCTCAGCCAGTGCGCGGCCTTCTGGAACGGATCGTCAACGACAGAGACAATTTCGCGCGTGCCGATCTCGGCTTCGCCGCCCGTGTCCCAGAACGCCACCGGCAGGTGATGGAAGTAGCCCAGTCCGGCGATGCGGAGCCGGATGGCGTCGCCCGGCCCCAGCGGCGCACCGGCCGGCGGCGATTGCGCCACCACCCAGCGCGACGGATATCCGGGTCCGTCCATTTCCAGCGTGATCCGGCCCGCCGAGATGCCCATGTTCGACAGCACCTCCAGCGCCGAGTCCACCGTGTGGTGGAATCCGTGGAAGCTCGAGGCAAGATCGGGCATCACCAGGCTCATGGTTCTATCCACTCGGTGCGGACGCTCAGGCCGATGTCGTGCAGGAAGCGCTTCTCCAACAGATCCTGCAACTCGTCCCGCAGATAGCCGGCCTCGAGGTCGGGGTCAGTGAACTCTTCGCGCACCAGGCTGACGGTGACGCGCTCGACGCGCCGCAGCGCGCCGCCCACGCGCTCCACCACCGATGTGACACGCGCGTCGCGGATGCGGCGGTCAAAGGCCCGTGCCACCGCCAGCAGGTCGGCGCGCGTCACCACTCGGTCGCGCGAAAGCAGCGCGGCGGCGAAGCGCTCCTGCGCCGAGGCGTAGGACTCGCTGCTTGTGCCACCCGCCGCGGACGTCGGGTTCAGCACCCGCAGGGCGCCGCCGCCCCGCAGCTCAAGCGATGTGATCATCCCAGGCCCCACCTGGTTGGCGGCCTCGCCCGCGCTGATCCAGACGCGGATATTCACAAGCGACTGTGGCCGCCCGTCGGGCCACTTCGCCGGCGTGATTTCAATGCGGCCGTTGCGGATCGCGTAACGTCCGGCCAGCGGATTGGTCGACGGTACCGTTTCCTCCAGATATGGCGTGTCGTCTTCGCCGATCAGCGACAGCGGAGAGACCAGTTGCCAGTCCGTGCCGCCTTCGCGGCTGATCGGAATGGCCGTGCCATGCTTTTCGAAGACGATCGTCTGGTTGAAGCATTCGACATTGGACGCGGTGATCGCGTGCAGGAAGACGCCGCCAATGGCCGTGTGCAACGGGGGGATCTCTCGCGGGAACGTGATGCGGAACCACGCCCGCGGCCTGGAAAACAAAGACTGCGCCTCGCGTCCGAAGATCCGGCCCAGCGGCACCTCCAGCCCCCGCGGCACGGCGCAGAGAAACTGCCGCTCCGGCGGAATGGCAGGCAGAAGAAAGACGCGGCCCGCATAAAAACCCGGCGGCAGCATCGGCGTCTTGTCCTGGACCTCCTCGGCGCCGTTGGCCGTGCCCGCCGGCCGGACCAGCCACTCCAGCCTCCTCAGGCCTGCGTTGGCCGGGCGCGGCCGCAGAATGCCGGGGCCGGAAAATTCGCCCTGCGCCCCGGCCAGGCACCACGTCTCCACTGCCAGCGCTTCCTGCACAGGGCGCGCGTCCGGCGTCAGGTCGAAATAAACACTGTGTCCGCTCAGATGCTCCTTGCCGGCGGGCTCCACCGCCAGAAACAGCGCCGGGCTGGGCCCGAGGTTCACCTTCACCGGATCGAGCGCCGGCCGGGCAGCCAGGAACGGCTCGGGCATCTCCACGCCGGCAAGCAGCCGGAGCTGGCCCTTCTCGTAAGCGGCCCCCAGCACGATCTGCGCGCCGGAAACGGTCACCGGCGCGTCCGTGCTGAAGTTGAAGCGTTCGCCCGTCGGCGTCTGACTGCGCAGCGTGGCCCCGGCGTCCACATGCACCGGCGAAGACGCTCCGAGAACCCGCACCACCGCCTGCGCAGGACGCGCCTTGCGCGGTTCGATGCCCAGGCCGGCGATGAGCTCGTCGAGCAGCGCCAGCCGGATGCGGCCCGTGTCGCTGTACAGGTTTTCGAGCTGCTGGGCGAACGTCCGGAACAAAACGGCGAGCACAGGATCCGTGCTCTCCGCGCTGACGCCATACTCCTTCAGCCGTTTGCGGAAATCCTCCCGCATCTTGCTGTCGATTTCGACCGCCGTGGCTCTCTGATAGGGCATGCGTCAGCAGTACCTCGCAATGGTTCCCTGGACGGGCTTCACTCACCTTCCAGCCGCGCGGTCCACGTTTGGCCGGGATCAGCGGTGGAAACCAGCGTCACCGTGTACACATCGACGTCCGGGTTCGGGCCCGGCTCCTTCTGGATCGACTTCACGCGGTAACGGGTGATACCGAGATCGGCCAGCGTGTCGTTGATGGCCTTCTCCGCCTGCCGCAGGCCCTCGGGCCGCAGCCGCATCGCCTCGAACAGGTGGCGCACGCCGAACGACGGACATCCGGGCCAGCTTCCGCCCGGGGTGCGGGCCATCATCTCGATGAAGCGCAACACCGCCTCAACTTCGCCGGTGCGGCGCAGGAAGCCGTTCTCCAGCCGGAGCGGGAACGCGATGAAGGTGATGGCGCGCCTCCTTTCGACCGGCGGAGGCCGCAACGGCCTCCGCCGCCACAGTCGCTCTAGGTGGTGAACTGGATCTCCTGGAAGTTCTGCTGGTTCATCACCGGCTCGAGGTCCATCACCAGCATATGGTTCAGCCCTTCGCCGGAAGGCGTCATCTCCACCGGCGGGTTGGAGACCTCATAGTTCGAGATCCAGCCCTTGAATTTGTAGCAGCAAAGGGCGTCTTCGTGCGTGTCGTCCTTCCAGAATTCGATCTTGATGTCCTTGATCTTGTCGCGCGTCACCACGTTGGCCAGATCAAAGAACTTCTGAAGACTCGAATAGGGCAGGTTCTTGTCGTCGTGGAAATCCGCCCACACGCGGATGCGCGACTTCAGGCTCCCCATCTCGGGCATCCCCGCCTTGTCCTTGTCGGTGGTAAAGACCACCTGCGCGCTCACGGCTTCGAATTTCGTTCCGTCAATGGTGACGGTGCAGCGATACGGCGTTGCCATGGTTTCTATCCTCCTCGCTAGTTGCTTTCTGCCCGGTTCCTACTTGCTGATCTGGATGTCTTTGAACTTCTCCTGGCTGAGCGTCGGCTCCAGGTCCAGCACCAGCACATGGTTCAGGTTGGGGAAGGCCGCCGCCGGGTTGTTGGCGAACTCCTCTTCCGTCTTGAGGGCGGCCAGGCCAAGCGGGTGCGGGTTGGATGTTTCGAAGCGGCTGATCCAGCCCTTGAACTGGAAGCTGACCAGCGCGTCCTCGTGCGTGTCGTCCTTCCAGTACTCGATCTTCATGTCCTTGATCTTGTCGCGCGTGACGACATTGGCCAGATCGAAGAACTTCTTCAGCGCCGAAAACGGCAGGTTCTTGTCATCGTGGAAATCGGCGATGACGCGGATCTTCGTGTTCAGGCTGCCCATCTGGGGCATGCCCGTGCGGTCCTTGTCCGTCTGAAAGCGGACGGACGTGGACACGGCGTCGAACTTCGTGCCGTCGATGGTGACGGTGCACCGGTAAGGCGTTGCGGCCATCGAGCTCTTCCTCCTCTATTTGCTGACGAAAAATCCAAGCAGTTTTCCGAGCAGCCGCCGCGCCAGCGGCTCGGGCTGCCGGGCTGGCGGAGCCGCCGGCTGCGCCGCGGGCGCGGCCGCCGGGGCGGCCCCGGCGGATTGGGTTCTCACTGCGCTTCCTGCCGCCGCGGCAGGCGCCGGGTCGCCTTCCGGCGTCAGCCTGCCTTCGGCGATCAGCCGCGCTTTCAGATCGGGCGGGAGATAATCGGATGCCTTCCTCTCACTGAGGTCGGACGGCGGCGCCGCCGGCCCGGCCAGCCTCGCCCCCACCACGCGCGGGAGATGGAGCTGCATCGAGTTCCGGTATTCCCCGCGCGGCGCGGTGCGGATGCCGTGCGCCTCGTTGATGAGGTCGCCGTCGGTCTCCGCCTTCCGCGCGGCATCGCCGCCTGCGGGCAGGGGCATCTTGCCCGCAGGCACGTTGCCGCCGGTCTTTTCGTGGTTTCGGGCGGCCGAACCGGCCATGTGCTCGCGTCCGTCGCTCACCGATTCGCTCCATCCTGATTACGGAATCCTGCCCTACTTCTGCTCCTGTTTGGCGAATTCCGGCGTGTCGATCTTCAGCACGAAGGTCTCCGCCGGACCCGTCGGCATCACGTTCAGGCTGATGTCGCAGATGCCCTGCATCCGCTTGTTGGAGTCCTTGTCCACAAACAGGTCGTAGCCAAGGATCGTGCCCTGCTCCACCTGCTCGTCCAGCAGCCGCTTGAGCGGCTTCTCGATGCTTTCCTCCATGAAGTCGCGCGTCAGCACCTGGCCGGCCACCTGGAGCAGGTAGTGACGGCAGCAGCGCTCCAGATAGCGCAGGATGCGGTAGCTGGTGAAGAACTTCAGCACCCCGTGCGGGTCTTCGGCCTGCGTGCGGCAGCCGAAGAAGCACAGATGGTTGTCGGCGTCGCGGATGATCGGAATGAGCTGGCGTTCCATCGACAGGTGCTCCATCTCGCCGATGAGCGGCTCGAAGCGCACCTTCTCGACGCCAACGATCTGGCCGAAACGCGAGCCCACCGGGCCCTGCGCCATGCCCTGCCCGTCATCGGCGCGCGCCACCGCGCCCGCGAAGACCAGCGACGGCGGCACGTAGAGGTCGTCGCCCCCGTCCACCGTCTTCTCGAACCAGTGCTTCGGCCGCGCCATCAGATAGCCGGCGCAGACGACGTCGGCCGCGGCGCGGTCCTCGGGCCGTTTCATGAACTCGTACTTGCCGCCCGGCAGGAAGTTGCGCTCGAGATTGCGGAACGACTTCTCGTCGTCCACATCCGTGATCAGCAGCATGCCCCACTGATTGGCGATGTCCTCGAACTTCTCACGCACCGGCTGGGGCACGTAGCCGGGCACAACCAGGTTGCAGATGTCGTCGCGGAAATTGAAATTGTCGTTCCGCTTGCGGACGAAATTCTCGATGGCGGCGATGTTCATCGAGAAGACGTCTTTCATCGCCTTCGTGTCGGCGTTCAGCACATACAGTTCCACCGGTTTGCGCACCTTGCCGTCCATCACCTTCGAGTTCTCGAAGAAGAGCTGGATCTGGCGGTAGCTGCGCTCGATCGGCCGGATCTGCGCGAACAGTTTCTCGAGCAGCTCGTCGCGGATCGCCTCCGCCTTGTCGATCTGGTCCTGGATCTTCTTCACCGTCTGCTCATAGGTGTCCTCCACCGAGAGCAGGTTCTCGAGATCCATGAGCTGCTTAAGAAAATCCGCTGCCGACTGCGGCGTGAAGATCGAGGCGATGGTCCGGGTTTCATCCATGAAGCCCGGATGCAGGTCGGAAAAGATCTCCTGCAACAGGTCCCTTGCGGCGCTTTCGCCGAGAATCTCGGCCGTCGTACGGGTTTCGACGAGTTCAGCCATTTACTGTGCCCCTCCTTTCGCGGCCACCTTCTGCAACTCCTCGCGCAGGCGGCCCAATGCGCGGATGATCTCCGCCCGCTGCTCCGGGTTGTTCCAGGCGCGGCGGACGGCAGGCAGCTTCCAGCGGTCCTTCAGCCGGTACAGCAGATCGATGTTGGCCTTCAGGTCCGCAATGTCGTTGCGGGCATAGGTGACGTTGCCGTCCTCGTCCCGGAATTCCTGCCTCTTTTGCAGGTTCTCCGGGTCGAAATCCTTCATTGACCGGAACTTGAATTCGGCGCGGAATTCGGTCTCCTCCGGTCCGGCGGTCGCCTTGAAATTCAGCTCCGGCTTGAATTTCGCGAACGCGTCGTTGAGGTCCTCGATCTTGACCGGTTCTTCGTTTTCCGACGCCACCTCCTTGCCGACGCGGTTTACCGTCATCGGCAGAATGACGGCGGCGGTGGACGTGGGCACTTTTCGCACCGAGGGCGTGACCCCCTTGCGAATCACCTTGACTAACGGCATCTGCTTTGGTCTCCTCTCTGGCTTGCCAGTCAGCAGTCGTTGCTACACTTCATCCGGGCTGCGGCCTGAAACTGCCGCCGCCTAGAACGGTCCCCTCGGGCCCGGCCCCTGGCGGTTGCCGAGCCTCGTCTGGGAGAAATCGCGATGGGCCTGTGGATTGACAACGGTGGCATCCGCGGCACTCCGCGGTGGCATCGCCACCCCCCCGGGTCCCTTCTGAAAGCCCGGCGGAGCGGGCCGCCCGGCGATGACGCCGTTGACGATCCGCGTCTGCGAGCCCCATTTCGTCTGCCCCGTGCCGGGCATCACGCCAATGTACTGCTCCGGCCATACCAGCCGTGGCACCCAGTGCCACAGGATGAGCAACAACAGCGCGAGCCCGCAGAACACTCCGAGCGGCCGAACGATCGACGTCCACCCCGCGCTCACCGGCAGCGCCGCCAGCACCGCCTTCATCTCGTCCGGCGTGCACTTGCCCGCGTAGACCGGCACGCCCATCTGCGGCGCCGACCACACAATTTCCGGCGACTTCAGCACCTGCCCGTTCGGCAGCGTCAGCTCGGCCGTCACCGGCAGGTTCTGACCCGCCAGCGAGGCGCGGTCCGGATAGGGCGAGGAAAAGGTCGCCACCAGGCGGTTGTTGAGAAACGTGCGGGTAAACGTGAAGATGCGCCGCAGGCCTTCAAAATCGCTGGCCAGATAATATTTCGTGCTGATCTGCCGCAGCGCGGCCTCGTCGATCGCGCCCGGCTCGCCAAAGCCGATGGCGATCACCGGAAACGGCGCCTGCTTCACATGCCGCGCCGCCTCCTCCATGCCCGCCGGGCCGGCGAGCAGCCCGAGGTCGTCGCCCTTCAGGACCTCGTTGTTGCCGTCAGTGAGCACGATCACCATCGCTTCCGGCGATTCGCCGGTCTCCTGCTCGATCCTTGGCAGCGCCCGCTTCAATGTGTCGATGCCAAACACCACCGCCGAAAACAGCGCCGTGTTGTTGCGCATCTCCGGCTGCGGCAGCGCGTCCACCTGCCCAAGCGCCCCCGCGCGCGTCCGGGCAAACACCGCCGAGCGGATCCGGTCTTCCACCAGATGGCTTTCGAAGGGCACCACCGCCACCCGGTCCGCCCCTTCCTCGAACTGGTCCAGGAAGCCTCGCACCGCTGCCTTGGCCGCGTCAAACCGCGTCTGCCCGGTCGGCAGCACCTTCTTCATGCTGCCGGAGATGTCAACAATGATCAGCGCCGCGCGGCCGCGCACCTTGGCCACGGACTCGCCCGCCGCCGAGGCGTAAAAAGGCCGGATCTGCTGGCCGCCCATGTTGACCGTGATCTGCGAGGCGAGCCGCTCCGGCGGCGGAAGCTGCGCATTGTAGGGCTGGCCGCGCCCGTCCACGAGGTTCAGCTTCATCCGGAAGCAGGGCACTGTTGAGGCGGGCTCGCAGGAGACCAGCTTCAGCGGCTCGGCAAAGTCCAGCCCCGGGTTCTGCGCGACTGCGGGTGCCAGCATGGCGGCCAGCATGACCGCCGCAGGCCCGAACCTGGTCGAATTCATCGAATTCCCCTCCGCAAGGCTGAATCAGCCATCCTTCCTGGTCATGAACTTGATGGCCGTGCGCCCGACCAGGATGTCGTCGCCGGCCCGCAACTCCTGGGACGTAGTCACCGTGCGGCCCCGGACGCGCAGGACATATCGCGCCAGGCCCTGGGGATTGTTGATGTCCGGGTGCCGGGCGATGTAGAAGCGTCCTTCCTTGCCGAACAGAATCGCGTGCCGCGGCGCAATGGCCGCGTCCGGAATGAAAACCTGCACGCCCACCGCGAACGCCGTCTTGTTCAGGTCCAGCGGCTGTGAACCGATCAGAAGCGTGTCGCCCTGACGGATCTCCCACTCCTTGCCGCTGCGGCCGAATTTGGCCTGCGCCCGCGCGTCGCCGCTCGAGACGAACTTCAACAGCCCGTCCCGCAACAGGATGGGGGCCAGGGTAACGCCAAAACAGATGCCCACGCCCACCAGCACGAACCCGAGCGCCTGGGTCAGGTCCGGGATCCGGCTGCCGAGAACGTGGAACAGCGAGCCGCCCACCGCACCTCCTATCAGCCCGCCCAGACAGGCGTGCACCACCCGCATCTTGTTCGCCATCACCCACCGCAGCCCCAGTCCCAGTCCGATCAGGCTGCCCACCAGCATCCAGCTCAGCAACCGCGCCAGGAACGGCATCTGCGGGCCCAGGTTCTCGGTGATGGGGATCATCGCCAGTCCGCCCAGCAGCCCCGCCACCAGGCCGATGGCCCCGCCCGCCAGCACGTAGCGGCCAACCACGCGGTTGCCCGACCACTTGTCAGAGAAGGCGACCGTAAGCAGGCCGATGATCAACCCCAGCAGCGCCGCCGCCGTCAGGTCCGCCAGCGCCGGGCGGTTGGAAAGGATCGTCGCCGACAGCAGCGCCGTCAGCGCCCAGCTCAACAGACCAGCGAAGCCTCCGGCCAGCGACATGAAGTACAACGTCTGGTAGAGGCTCATCCTTGCCGCTCCTCCTCGAGGCCATTGACGCGATTGTATTCCAAGTGCACTTTTATTGCATCACCCCCTCCGCCGGAGTCAAGGGGAGGCCCCCGGCGCGCTGAGCCGCGACACCACCTGCTGGATCCGCGCCAGATAGGCCCTGCTCCGCTCGGCCTCGCCGGTATCCGGATTGATCTCGATCACTTTCTCAAAATGGGCGCGCGCCGCCGAAAGATACCCGGCCGAGGACGATTCGTTGAATTTTTCCGTGAAAATCAGTCCCAGCGCGTAGTGCGCATACAGATCCCCGGGGTCGAGCCGCAATGCCCGCTGGCACCAGCCGGCGGCAGCGTCGAAGCGCCGGCTGACGCGCTCGCAGTCGCACAGGCCGAAATTGGCCATGAATTGGAGCTCGCGCCAGATGTCGGTCTGCGCCGCGCGCTTCTTCCGCCCCACTCCGGCCAGGTAGCCCAGCACGTAATAATTCAGCTTGCCCGCCAGCTTTGAATCGAAATCGCTCAGCCGCAGATACTGCTGGTATTCCGGAATCGCGTCGGCGCAGCGTTTGCTGAAGCGCATCGCCTCGGCCAGCCAGAAATGCGCCTCGGCGTGGCCCGGATTCAGGCGGATCGCCTCCCGCGCGTACTTCACTCCCTCCTCGTAGGCGCCTTTTCGCGTGAAGGCCTGCGCCAGCAGCGCCGGCGTGAGCGAGCTCGACGGGTCGCGCTGCCAGGCCGCCGTCAGGTGGCGGATGGCGGCGTCCAGATCGCCCACATCGAGCAGCATTCCGCCGAAGGAGGCCTGCGCCTCGGCATAGTCGGGGTCGATGGAAATCGCCAGCTCGAAGGCCTTCCGCGCCTTTTCATGATCATACAGCGCGTGATAAACACGGCCCAGATAGAGTGCCGCCTGGCTGTATTTCGGGTCTTCTCTCAGTGCTTTCTGGAAGAATTCCGCAGCTTTCAGATAATTTTTCTCAAAGCCTTTCTGGTAATATTCCATGCCTTCGTTGAAGGCATCCACCGCCGAGCGTTTCCGGGTGCGCGGAATCACGATCCGCAGCGTCACCGTCGTCTCCTGCCCCGGATATACGGTCTCCTCGCGCGGCCCGTCCGGTTCGTAGCCCATCCGCACGCCCTGAATGACATGAACGCCCGGTGTAATGCCCGGCAGCCGCAGCGGCTTGCCCCGGTTCACCACGCCCTGGCTCCGTCCGTCGACAAAGACCTCGACGCCGTCCATGTTGCTCTCGATCACCAGCGCGCCGAACTTCGGCGGCTGAAGCGGCGCCGCCGGCGCCCGCGCCGGGTTGTAGGCGAGGATCATGTTGGGATCGAAGCTGCCCCGCTCGGCCGTCGGGTTCTGGCGCGCCTGCGTGTCGCGGCGCACGTTGACGCGCACGTACTCGCCGAGCTCGTCGGCGGTGACCACTCCGTCGCGGTTTTCGTCGGCCTCGCCCTCGATGCCCTTGATCAGGTAGTAGGTAAACACGCCGTGGCCCCCGCCCCAGATCTCGCTTTCAAATGACTGCTCGCGATCGCGGCTGGCCGTGAGCGAGAACAGCGAGCGGTCCAGTTGCAGCAGGCTCGCGTTGATCTGCCGCGTGTCGGACTCCGGCGTGATCGCGCCGGAATGGCAGGCGTCGGTCAGCAGCACCTTCCACTTTGCCCGGATCTCGGCGCCGATCACGCGCCCCAGCCGCTCCATCGGATACGCCGTGCCAGGGATATTGGCGGGGTCGATGTCATAGGGTGCCAGATACGCCTTGCCCCCGGCGACGAAGCCGTGTCCGGCGAAGTAGATCACCACCCGGTCGTCTTCCTTCGCCACCGACGGCAGCCAGCGCTCCAGCGCGTCGCGCACATTGGCCAGCGTCGCATCCCGGCCGATCAGCCGGCGGACGTTCTCCGGCGGAAACTGCCCGCCCTCCGGGCTGATGAGCGCCGCGTAGATGGCCGCCGCGTCGCGCGCCGCAAAGCGGAGCTGTCCCTGAGGCGGCAGCTTCGGATATTCGCTCACGCCAACCACCAGGGCGTAGCTGCGCGGGATCACCACGTTCTCGCCCGGCTTGATCACCGGGGGCGCGGGCTCGCGCGTGAACTTCAGGTCGCGCTGCTGCTCCGCCGGCGGCGCGGCGGGCGCCTGCGCCCAGGCGGCCAGTGGCAGCGCCAGCAGAAATACGGCGGCCGTCATGCCATCCTCTCCCTCATCGGTGCGCCAGCCGCAGCGTGTAGAGGAACGGCTCCTCGCTGTCATCGGCCACGCTGACGGCCGCGCTCCGGTTCGACTTCACAAACGTCAGCTCGCGCGACGCCGCGCCGGAAAATGGAGCCAGATTTTCCGGAAGCGCCGCGTTTTTTTCCACCGCTTTCAGCCCGGCGGCGTGGTCGAGGCATTCGCCCCGGGCGCGGAAAATCGTGTCGTCGCAGCGCGGCGTGATGGAAGGGTTCAACGCCGGCGCCGGCGCGGGCAGCTTCGGCACTGCCACCGCTTCCCGGCCGTCGCTGAGCCGCACCGGGCTCACCAGCCAGTAGACGATCTCATAGCCCGGCGGTCCCTCCAGCCGGAACCATCCGTTCTCGGTCATCGGCACCAGATACTCCCGTCCGGCCTCGATCCGGTTCATCGTGCCGGTCTCTTCCTTCGGGAAAAGCAACGTGAAGCTTCCAGTGGTGCCGTGGTTCATCACGTAAAGATATCCGTTGAATGAGGCGCGGAAGCGGAAGCGCACCAGGTCGCCGGTCGAAAAAACCTGGTTCGGATCCACGCGCCGCGCCGTGCCGCGCTCGTTGCGCTCGACGATGATCTCGATGCGCTTCGGCCCGTCCGGTGCGGGCCGGGCGTCCAACCCGCCGCGCAGCGGCGCCGGCTCTACTCTGTCGCCGGGACGCACGAGACCGCCTGTAGGCGGGGCCGCCGCAGCGGCCACCGCGAGAATCCAGCCCAGGAATACGCCGCAGAACTCCATCTCTCCTCCTCCATTCCATCGGCTTACCGGTGCCTGAGCCTCAGTTCTGCCACCACACGTCCCTCCCCGGAGCCGCCGCCCACAGTGGAGGCGTTCACCACGTACACCGCCGCTTCCGGCCCCCCTCCGACCGGCGAAGGCGCCGTGGCGCTGTCCCTGTCAATCTTCGTGAACACGAGGTCGCGCGACTGGATCCGCGAACGCAGCTGCTCCATCCAGGCATCGTCGTACCGGCCGGCCGATAGCGTCGGCGGCGTATCCGGTCGCGCAGCAGGCCTCGGCAAGGCCGGCCCCTGGCGCGAGAGCGCGCCCACCAGCTCTTCCAGGTCCTCCACCGGCTTCAGCGAAAAGACCAGGAACAGCCGCTCCTCGCCCGCCTGCTCGTCAAAGGTGAAATACTCGCCCTCGCCGCCAGGAACCTGATACAGGCGGCCCGGCACGATCTCATTGCTCTGCTGCGACGACTCCGGATGCGGGAACAGCGGCGACCACACGCCGCTCGAGCCCCTTGCGATCACGTACAGATACCCGCGCCGGTTGCCCATCACGCTGAGCCGGATGCTGTCGCCGGCGTGGAACTCCGTCTCGGCGCTCACCTCCACCAGCCCCTGCGGCGTCCGCTTCAGCAGGCTGTAGCGCAGCCCCAAAGGCGGGAGGTTCTGTGACGTCTGCGATACTTTCTGGAAATACGCCTCGGCATTGGCCAGCGGGGGCGCAGCCGCGAGCTCCGGCTTCGGCCCGGCTGCCTTGCCCGGCTCGCGGCCCGCTTCCGGGCGCCGCGCCGGCGCGGTCTTGGCGGATTTCTTCGCGGCCGTCTTCTTCTGCACCGCCACCATGTCAGCGGCGGAAAAAAACGCGTCCCTGGCGTTGATCAGCGGCTCCTGCGTCCCTGCGGCAAACCCGCCCAGGGCGGCCAGCAGAAGTCCGGACAGTCGAACTGGAATGTTATTGGGCATCTTTCACGCACCGGAATCCAATGGCTGCATGCGGCAGGCTGGCGGGCCAGCCCCTCCGCATATACAAACGGAAAAACCGGTCGTCCTTGAGCAGGAAGCTCCCGCCCTTGATGCAATACCACTCGCGCGGCACATCGGCCCCGCCGAGGGCGCGTCGCAGGTCCTCGATCTCCCGCTCAGTCGCCGGAAACGGCGTGTCCACCCATTCAAAGACATTTCCGGCGAGGCCGAGGATCCGGTAGGGGCTTTGCCGCTCGGGATAATCGTCCACCGGAACCAGCGTGCCCGGGTTCGGCATCGGCTGGTTGCCCCACGGATAGATGCGGCCGTCCGTGCCGCGGCCCGCCTTCTCCCACTCCTGTTCAGTGGGCAGCCGCTTGCCCGCCCAGGCGCAATAGGCGCGGGCGTCGGCCAGCGTCACGTGGGTCACCGGCAGCGACGGGGCGCTGCGGAACTCATCCGAGGGCGGCGCCGCACGCCCGGTCGCCTCCACGAAGCGCGCGTACTGGGCGTTGCTCACTTCGGTGGCGTCCATATAAAATGCCGGCAGCCGCATCTCCTGCCGCCGGTTCGGTGACTCCGGACTGTTGTCGCCGAAGACGAACGTCCCCTCCGGGACGAGGAACATCGTCACGCCCTCCTCGCGGATCACGGCGGGCAGCTCTCGAACCTGACGTTCCGTCTTCCCGGCCGCCTTCCCAGTTTTCCGCTCATTATCGCCCGATTTTGAAACAAAGTAAATCCCTGCGGCAACGGCCGCCACCAGCACGAGCGCCGCGCCCGCCACGAGGGGGGCGCGCCCCGGCCGCGGCCGGGGCGCCGGAGCCGACGGCGGGAAAGGCGTCGGTTCCGCCTGCGCCGGCGCTGGTTCCTGCACCCGCTCTGCGCTGCGCGCCAGGGCCAGCAGATCCGGCCGGTCCACTACCGGTTGCAGACGCACCTCCGTCTCCAGCCGGTAGGAGTGGCGCAGGTCCTCGAGCAGCTCGCGCGCGGACTGGTAACGCCGTTCGCGGTCCTTTTCGAGCAGCCTGTTGACGATCCTTTCGATCTCCGGGTCGATGTCCGGAACAATCGTGCTCAGCGCCGGCGGCGCCTTCTGGCAGTGGCCGATCTCGATGGCGCGGAAGCTATCCCCGGTGAACGGCTTCATTCCGGTGAGCAGCTCAAAAAAGATCACTCCCAGCGAGTACAGGTCGCTGCGGTGGTCGCAAGGCTCGGCGCGGATCTGCTCGGGCGACATGTAATAAGGCGTGCCGAGCGTTTCGCCGGCGCGGGTGCGCGCGCTCGGCGCATCGCCCGCCTTGGCAATGCCGAAATCGAGCACGATCACGCGGCCGCTCGTGTCGATGCGGATGTTGGCCGGTTTGAGGTCGCGGTGCACGAACCGCCTCTCGCCCGCCCAGGCCAGGGCCTCGGCCGCCTGCCGGATGATCGATACCGCTTCGGGCTGACTCAGCCGCCCGTGCCGCTCCAGATAGCTCTTCAGATCCTCGCCCTCGATGTAGGGCATGATGAGCCAGTGCAGCGAGCCCCACTCGCCCACGTCATAGACCGGCGCGATGTTGGGATGGCCGCCGAGCGTCGCCGCGGTGCGCGCCTCGTCCATGAACCGCGCGACGATCTCCGGCTCGTCGGCGAGTCCCTCGGCCAGCACCTTCACCGCAAACAGGCCTCCGTGCGCGCGGTGGCGGGCCAGAAAGACTTCCGCCATGCCGCCGCCGCCGATCCATTCAAGGACCTCGTACTTGTCGCCGATCACCTGTTGCAGCGCGCTGCGGATGGCTTGACGGGAGGCATTCGACATGGCAGGTCCTCTCAGCTTAATCGCTTTCTGAATTTTCCTGGCGGCAGCCCCGCGCTCCGTTCGAGCTCATAGCCGGGCGGCGGCGCCACCGGCTCGTATGGCAGGGGCGGGCGCACGCCCGCCTGCGGCTGCATCAGATGGTCGGCCGACAGATTGTACAGCCGCCAGGAGACCACGCGCTGGAGCTGGCGCACCGCCTCCACCAGCGAGGTCCCTTCCTGACGCATGTCCCACAGACAGACGAACCCGTTTTCCGGATGCACATTCGGGTGCAGCACCGGAAAAACGAGCCAGGCTTCCAGCGGGACCGAGGGATAATATTCGGGAAATTCAAAGCGCACCGCGATGCCTCTCCCCTCCGTTCCGTCCATCCGGTAATAGGGTGTCTCCGGCAGTTGCACGATGCCGCCCGGCTCCTCGGGCGCCACGAGCCGGCCGGGATTGGCGGCCGCCGCCCGCTTCAGCCATTCCCATTCATGGCGGATGCGGCGCGCCCGGATCCGCTCAAAGGCTGCCTGAGGCATCAGCCGTTGGTGGCTACCGTGGAAACGCGCAGCACGTCGTTCGGCCTCACGCCCTGTTCAGGCAGCGGGCGGCGGAAGTCGAGCGCCACGCCGTTCCACACCACCTGCGGCTCCCCCTCGCCCTGAAGCACATCGCCGCGCTCCCGCAGGTCGTAGAGAATTTCGTGCAGCACGTCATCGAGAATTTCGTGCTCGTCAATGTCAACGTTGTATTTCGTTTCCCCGTTGATGGTGTCGAAATACATCTGATACTTGGGCATAAATGTCCTCCCCCTACTGCGCATCCACCAGGAATTTCCTCAGCGATTCCGGCAGGGCCTGCACCCGCCAGCCGCAGCGGGCGCACAGGCCGTTCGCGTCGTCCCAGCACTCAATGCACTGCGGCCGGCCGCAGCGCGGGCAGGCCCGGAGCTCGGCCTCCTCCGGGCCCGTCTGACACACCTGGCAGCGGCCGGCCGTGACCCCAGGCCCGACGTTGCGGTCCCACCACTGCCGGCTGGGCGGAAACAGCGGCACCGCGTTCTGCACGCACAGCCGGCAGCGGAGCTTTTCAAAATCCCAGCACCGTGTCTCGCAAACCTCCAGGTTGCAGCGCGGACAGACGAACGAAATCTTTCCGGCCAGCCGGCAGTTGCACAGCCCGCACCGCCGCGCGTCGCGGTTCTGCCACCAGATGATGGCTGCCGTCACCACCGCCGCCAGCATCGGTCCCAGCCAGTAGAGCCGGTCCAGCCGCGGCTGTGCCAGGCTCCACACCGTCACTCCCAGCAAGGAAGCGACAGCCGATGGAATCAGCGCCAGCCACGGGTTCGGCAGTTCCGCCTCGAAGACCCGCAGGAGAAACACCGCCAGCCCGCCGACGGCCGCCGCCACGGCCACCGCAATTCCCGGCCCGCCCATGCAGGCGAAAAATTGCGCCAGCCACAACAGGAACGTCGTGGCGGCTAACACCGTCACCGAGCGGCCGCTCATTCGGATCCCTCCCGTTTCCGTCCTTTTCGAATACTATACAGGTGTTCCGGGGGCAAGCCCAGCTCCTCCGGCCTCCGCCCCGCCAGCGAATCGTTCCACGCCACCCCGGTGCGCGTCTCCAGCTCCAGCAGCCGCCGGCCGCCGCAGTTCGGACAGGCGCCCTCGCGGCGCAACCTCACGGCACGCAGGAGCGGACGCCATTCTTGCCCGCACTCGAGGCAGCGCGCCCTCAGGCAGACCGGCCACTCCCAGCAGGCCGTCTCGCCCTCGGCCAGCGCATCCCGGAACAGCCCAGCGATCGGCGCCAGCAGCCGGTGCTCCTCCGTGTGAAACGGGCACGCCTCGTTTACCGCCAACCGGATCTCTTCCAGCCGCAACGGCCTCTCCAGGCGGAATTCCACACTGCGCGCCTCGCTCTCGCCGCGCCTGAGCCACTCCACCGCGAAGTGCGCCTGCAAGGCGGCGGTCACTGCCGCAAGCTGCGGCGTCGCCGTCCAGCCGCCCGGCTCCTGCGGAACCCGGCACGGGTGGGCGGCGCTCGACCAGCTCTGCAACCACTCCCGCCGCCGCGCCGCCGTCAGCCGGCACCCGTGGCAGGCCCCTTCACGGCCGGGATACCAGCTCACCCGTCCGCCTGCGCCGCCCGTGTCCAGCCCGCCATCGCAGACCGGGATGTTCAGCCGTGTGCTGATCCGTGCAATCTCCAGCCGGGCCGACTCCCGGTCCACGCCCGCAAATAGAACCTGCCGCCCGGCCAGCCGCCCCCAGCCCACATCAGCGATCTCCGCTACCAGGGCAATCCAGCGCGTCTCCGGAAACCATTGGCGGCCCGCTTCGGCCAGCACTTCCGCCTTGGGACGCCCCACCGCGCCTGCCACGCGGAAAAACGCGCATTTGGCCAGGTTGCCCTCCTCCACCCGATCCGGATCCACCAGCAGAACTTCCCCCACGCCCAGCAGCCCGAGCTGCCGCACCAGCTCGTTGCCCAGAGCCCCCAGGCCGATTACGCCCGCGCGCCAATCTGCCAACCCATATTCCATGGATGGGTTCGCCCTCCTGCCTCGCAAGGACCCGCCTGGGCCCGGTGGAACCTCAGAAACTGAAACTCCGTTTAATTCGCTTCACCTTCCTGCTCTCCTCGTGTATCATACGGGAGTACTGTCAGTCTTGGCCTCCGCACCTGGGACGGGGGCCCAACGGAGGAAGCTATGTCCCAGTTCACGGTATCCATCGGCAGACAGAGCCTTGCCTGCACCCTCGCTGCCCTGATTGTGTGGCCTGCCGCGCCCGTCCACGCTGCCTGGCAGCCGGCCGAGGGCGGCCTGCGCATCACGATCGTCGAAGGCGACGAAGCGATCTTCAACGTCCGCCAACGCGTCAGCCGTGAAGCCATCATTCAGGTGGAAGACGAAAACCGCAAGCCCGTCGCCGGGGCGCTGATTACCTTAACGGCGCCCCGCCAGGGCGCGAGCGCCGTTTTCAGCAACGGCCTGAACAACATCACGCTCGCGACGGATTCCTCGGGCCGCGCCGTTGTCCGCGGCATTCGTCCGAATTCCGTCCAGGGGAGGTTTTCCATCCGGATCACCGCCGTCAAGGACGGGCTGCGCGGCTCGGCACAGCTGAACGTCACCAATGTGGCCGCAGCGGCGGCTGCGGCCGGAGGGATCAGCGCCAAGTTGCTCACTTTTCTGCTCATCGCCGGTGCCGGCGCAGCTGCGGGCACCGTGGCGGCCACCCGCAACGGCGGAGGCGGCGCCAGCGGCGGACCTGCCGCTCCACCGCCAACGACCATCACGCCCGGCACGCCCACAGTGGGCCCGCCGCGGTGACAGGCCATTTTCGAGGAGGCGTCACCATGCGGATTGCCGCCATCGTCACTCTCTGCACCTCTCCCCTGCTGGCGCAATCCGCTGGGGTACCCCGGCTGGGATGGATCCTGGCCGACGCGCCGGGCCGCCTCCGCGAGGTCGTGGGCCTTCCAGGAGCGGCGCAGCTCGGCCCGCCCCTCTCTTTCGGCGCCGCGAGGGTTCTTTCCATCCGCCCTGGCAGGAACATTGCGGTCGCATTGCGCCCCGACGGCACGGTTGGGCTTCTGCACCTCAGGCCGGGGGAGCCAGATGCCGCCTGGCAGACTCTCGAAGGAGCCGTCCACGACGCCGATGTCGCCGCCTGGAGCCCGCTCGGACATGTGCTCGCCCTTGGCTCGGTCGCCGAAGGCCGACTCCAGGTCTGGCACATCGAGGAGGAAGACACGCCAAAGCTCGCCTATGAACTGCCTGTCACCGCCGGGCGCGCTGCCGTCAGTGACGCAGGATCGGTTCTGGCAGCAATGGACGGAGCACTGTACCGCGTTTCTGCCGACGGCGCCATGCAACTGGTCAGCCCTCACGTCAGCGGAGCGGTCACCTTCCTGGCGGGCAGTGACCGATTCGCTTGGGTAGAAGACTCCGGCGTCTGGATGGAGGGCAGGGACGGCCCGCCTGTCCGGGTCGTGCTGCCAGAGTGGCCCAGCACCAACGGCATCCTCTTGGCCAGCGCCCGCGGCGCTCCACTGCTTACCGCCGCACCTGGCCCGAAGGAAACGATTCTCGCCTCTTGGAACGAGCATGGCGAATTGGCCGGCCAGTGGCGCTGTCCGGCATCGGTGCTCGATCTGGCGCCCTCCGGACAGCAGGGAGTCTTCCAGCTCATCACCGCTGGCAGTGGCCCTGTCTGGATGGCCGCGTTGGGAGACACTGGCGGTCGGGTGTTCTTCGTCCCCGCCCGGGTGGAGGAGGGCCAACAGCAATGATCTGGCGTACGCTCCTTTTCGGCCTGCTCTTGTTCGCCGTGGCCGCCTGGGCTCAGACTCCGCCGCTCATTCTTCCCG
Organism: Bryobacteraceae bacterium; assembly: GCA_026002855.1. Taxonomy (NCBI): domain Bacteria; kingdom Pseudomonadati; phylum Acidobacteriota; class Terriglobia; order Bryobacterales; family Bryobacteraceae; species Bryobacteraceae bacterium. The sequence goes on along the minus strand of BPGD01000001.1, from coordinate 2,727,438 downwards.
ACGTGAACCAGCTGGACGCCCTTGTCGGCCAGCCCGTCAGCATCCAGTTCTCGGTGCAGAACCCGCCCGCTGGCGGCGTGAATGGGGGCTGGGCCATCACCTCGGGCTCCCTTCCAGCGGGTCTCGCCTTCAGCACCACGGGATTGCTCTCCGGAACCCCGACGACTCCGCAGTCCACCACTTTCGTCGTTTCCACGGTTTACACGTTCCCTTTCGCGGCTGCATTCATCCCTCCGCTGACTGTCAGCCGAACGTACCTGTTCAACGTCGACAACCAGTTGCGGATCCTCACGTCCTCCCCGCTGCCAGCGGCCACTGCGGGCAGGCCGGTCAACTACATCATCACCGCGACCCTGCCTTCCACCTGGTCGTATGAGCTCAACGATCTGCCGCCCGGCATCACCGTCAATCTGCCGGAGGGATCCGTGTCGATGTCTATCACCGGTGTGTTCCCGCCCGTGTCCGCGCCCACAACCTATTCCATCGACCTTTATGCATTCGGTGGGAGCTACGTCAGTCAGAGTGACCACCGGCTCTTCCGCATCCCGGTCAACCCGGCTCCCGTGCTCTCCGAGCCGGCTGCCACGGCCTTCGTGGGCGAGCCCTATTCCAGCGCCATGACCGTGTCCGGGGGCACGTCCCCGTTCACGTTCGGCATCCTCAGCGGTTCCCTTCCGCCTGGCCTGTCGCTCAACCCTTCCACCGGCGCCATTACCGGATCTCCCATCTCTGCCGGTGACTACAACTTCGCCGGTACCGTCACTGACGTCAATGGCGCGAGCACCTTCGGCAACTTCCTCATTCGCGTTCTGCCACCCCCGCTGGAGATTCAGACGCAGGCGCTGCCTGCCGGCGCCGTCGGGGTTCCTTACACCGCCTCGATTCTTGCCGCCAACGGCACGCCCCCATATTCGTTCCGTCTTGCGGGCGGCCTGCTGCCGCCGGGCATCACCCTGTCTGCGACTGGCAGCCTGTCCGGTACGCCCACGCAGCCCGGTTCCTCTTCCTTCTCCGTTCAGGTCACCGACTCGGCCGGGGGCTCTGCTTTCGCTGATTTCGCCATCCAGATCCGCGTGGCGCCACTCACGGTCACGACCACGAGTCTGGCCAACGGTCTTCAGGGCGTTCCCTACAACGCCGCCCTCTCGGCCTCGGGCGGCGTGCCGCCTTACGCCTGGAGCCTCTCCAGCGGCTCCCTGCCCCCGGGTCTCACCCTGGATCCGGCCACCGGCGCCCTCACCGGTACGCCAACCGCCACTAGCTCTTACGCGTTCACCACGGAAGTCCGGGACTCTGCCCGGTCCACCGCCTCGCGGTCCTTCACCATCAGGATTTACGAGCCGCTCCGCATCCTCACCACTGCACTGCCAGAAGGCGCCGAGGTCAGACCCTATTCGGCCTCTCTGGATGCGGCAGGCGGTTCCCCTCCTTACGCCTTCTCTCTGGCTTCTGGCTCGCTCCCCGCGGGGCTGACTCTTTCTTCGGCCGGCCAGATCTCCGGTACGCCTGCCGTCTCCGGAGAGTTCGCCATCGCTGTGCTCGTCACTGACAGCGAAGGCTTCACCGCACAGCGCCCCTTCATCGTCGTCATCATCCTCAGGCCGGCCATCCTGACCGAAAGCCTGCCCGAGGGCCAAGTCGGTGACGCTTACGCGGTAACCCTCAGCGGTCAGGGAAAGGCGCCTCTGGCCTGGAGCATCAGCTCGGGTGCCTTGCCCACCGGACTCACACTGAATTCCCAGACCGGCGCCATTACGGGCACTCCCGCCCAACCGGGCGATTTCTCTTTCGAGGTGACGCTCGCTGATGGACGTCAGCCGCCATTGACTTCGGTCCGCTCATTCACTCTCCACATCGGCCTGCCCCCGCTGCCCAATCTCACCATCACTCAGCTTGCCGACACCACGCCACCAGCCAGCCAGCCCACGTTCGGGCTCCAGTTGGAGCGGTCCTTCCCCGTTGTGCTGAATGGCACGGCCACGCTCTCCTTCGCCCCCGAGGGCGACCTCCCGCCAGATCCGGCCATTCGGTTCGCCAATGGCGGCACATCGGTCAACTTCTCGATTCCCGCCGGCCAGACCGACGCCGTGCCGGTTCCGGGCAGCCTCTTCGCATTCCAGACGGGAACCACCGCCGGCACCATCACGCTGACGGTGACCCTGCGGCTTGGATCCACGGTGCTGGAGCCGGCCCCGTTCCTGGTCCGCACCGTCCGCATTCCTTCTTCGGGTCCAGGGATCACCGGCGTGACCATCGTGAGAACGTCAGCGGGCTTCGAAGTGCGTGTGTCTGGCTACTCGAATATCCGGCAGATCACTGGCGCGACCTTCCGCTTCATCCCGTTGCCGGGCGCTCAACTCGGCACCGCTGAGGTGACCGTCCCGGTGGCGTCGGCCTTCCAGGCGTGGTTCGGCAGCCAGGAGTCGCGCCAGTACGGCGGCCAGTTCCTGCTCGTCGTGCCGTTCAACGTCCAGGGCAGTTTCAGCGCACTCGCCTCCCTTCAGGTCACGCTCACCAATAGTGCGGGCTCCGGGTCGGGAAGCGCCAATTTCTGATCGATCCCGCCGCTTCACCGGCGAAAAAACCGGCCTGCTTTCCGTTGATCAGGACAGGAACTCCTGTAGGCCCTCGGGCTCGCCGGATTCCGGATTTTCTCTGTGAGACGGAGGTTCGGCTTCCATGCGGGGATATCCGTTGCGTGGCTTCATCGCTCTCGGTCTGTCAACGTGGCTGGCACTCCAGCCCGCCTGGGCACAGGTGCCCGGCGCCCGGCAGCCGGAGGAGCTGCGTATCGTGATCGTCGAGGGCGACCAGGCGATTTTGAATGTCCGGCAGCGCGTCGCCCGCGAGGCGATCATTCAGGTGGAGGATGAAAACCGCAAGCCTGTCGCCGGCGCGCTGCTCACCCTCACCGCACCGCGCGACGGCGCCAGCGTCGTCTTCAGCAACGGACTGAACAACATCACCCTCACCACGGACGAAATGGGCCGCGCCGTTGTCCGCGGCATGCGCCCCAACAGCGTGCAGGGCCGCTTCACCATTCGCATCACCGCCGTCAAGGACGGCATGAAAGGGTCGGCGGAGATGCAGGTTTCCAACGCCGCCGGGGCGGCCGCAGGCGGGGGCGTTTCGATGAAACTCATCGGCATTCTCGCTGCGGCCGGCGCCGCCGCCGCGGGCGTGGCCGTGGCCGCGCGGGGCGATGGCAACAGGACTCCGGCCCAGACTCCGGGCACGCCGCCCGTCAGCGGCCGGCCCTGACCCCCGGCCCGCATCGTCGCCTCATCGCAGCACCGCCACCGGCGCCCCGGTGCCGGGGCGTTCAATCATCCATGCCGGCAGACGCCGCCTCAAGCGACCCGCGCGCCGGCACGCTGACTCTCTCCTCGCCCGCTCCACACCCGGGCTCGTCAAAGCGTCTTCCCTCTGGCCCGTTGTCCGCTGGCGGGAGCGTCTGGACGTTGTCAGCCGCCACGAAACTCCTCCGCCGGATGGCCGCACGCCCCGCTATGATGAAAACACTGTTGGAGGAGGCTGTCGGCCCCGCCCGCCGGGCGTAACTGATGGAAACGCACCGGGCCGCGGATACATCCGGAAGAAACAGGAGGAAACCCTGTGTGGCTGAAGCCTGGATATCCGAGGTGTTGCTGCTGGATTCTCTGTCTTTTCTTCAGCCTTCTCGGCCTGCGCGCCCAGTCCCTCCCGGGGCCCTCCAGCGGCGATGGCACAGAGGCCGCCACAGACCCGGAAAAACCCGAAGAAACTGCGGGTGTCATCAGAACCGTGAAGCCCGCCGGAGGCGCCGAAATCTGGGTGCGGCCCGACCGCGGCGCCGGCGTCGACTGGAACGGCCTTAGCCGCCAGTCGAGCCTCTTCCTCGCCGTCGAACACGCCTTCCGCCTGGCCACGGAACCCGGTACACGCTCCGGCCTGCGCGGCCCCTTTTTCCGCGGCTGGATGCAGTCCGTCGGCAGCCTGCACGGTTGGTCTGACGGCGACCCCTTTTACGTGAACTACATCGGGCATCCCATGCAGGGCGCCGTCAGCGGCTACATCTGGACACACAATGACCGCAGCTATATCGGCGCCGAGATCGGCCGGAATTCCTTCTACTGGAAAAGCCGCCTGCGCGCCACCGCCTACTCCTGGGCTTACAGCACCATGTTTGAAATCGGGCCTTTCAGCGAGGCCTCCATTGGGAAGATCCAGAGCAAGTATCCGCAGCAGGGTTTCGTCGATCACGTCGTCACCCCGGTCATCGGGCTGGGCTGGATGATCGGCGAAGACGCCCTGGACAAATACGTCATCCAGCGCTTCGAGGAAAAATTCGAAAATCCCTGGCTTCGCCTGCTGGTGCGCGGTACGCTGAACCCCTCGCGCTCTTTTGCCAACGTCCTGCGCTTCAAGGTGCCCTGGGCCCGCGACGACCGGCCCGGCGTCTTTTCCCCCGTGCTGACTTCCTATCTTTCAGACAAGCGGGCCGGCGCGATCGCGCCCCGCACCAGCCCGAAGCCGGAGCTCATCGGTCCCTTCGGCATTTCCGCCTTCGAGCTGGCCGCCACCGCCCGGCCCGTTTTCTATGGTTCCCGGACCGGCGCCTGCATCGCCGGCGGCGGCGAGGCGGCATTCCGTCTGTCCCCGTCCTGGCAGTTCGTGGCCGACGTCTCCGGCTGCATGCTCAACGGGCTCGGCCCCAACCGGAGCGGCGACACTCTGAGCTATTTGTTCGGGCCCCGCTGGTCCGCGCGTCCTGCCGCGCGCTGGAACGCCTATGCCCACCTCCTCATCGGCGGCCTGAAGGTGACGCATGAGCAGGTTGATCCCGTCCTGCGGGAGGAACTCCGCCGCACCGCGCGCATCGAAAACCGCAACGCCTACGATGATCATGCCCGCTACGCCCGGCGCTGGTATGCCAACGGTTTCTCAATGGCCGCCGGAACCGGCATGGATCTGCGGTTGAACCCCGTCGTCGCTCTTCGCGTGGCGAATCTCGAATTTCGGAAATCCTGGCTGCCCCCGGTCAACGGCCGCAGCTACAACAACGGCGTGACATTCACCATGGCCGTGGTGCTCCGCACCGGCACCTGGTGACCCGTCGCCGCTTGCTCAGCTCCCGGCGTGCAGCAGCGCCACGCCGGCAAGGATCAGCAAAATGCCTCCGGCCTTGCGCCGCGTGAGCGGCTCGCCGAAAAACAGCCGCGACCAGAACATCGTCCAGATGTAGCCCAGCGCCACCATCGGATAGAGCACGCTCAGCTCGCCTTCCCGTACGCCGAGGAAATAGAAAACGAACGAAAGCAGATACAGCCCCACACCGGCGGCGAGCCGCCAGTTCAGCACGAGCGTCGCAATCTGCCGGTGCAGGCGGCCTGCGCCCAGCTTGAGAAACACCGCGCCAAAGCTGCCAATGAAGCTGGCCAGCAGCACCAGCACGATGGATCTCGCCGGCGTGCTCACTCGCTCTTTCCTTTCCCCAGCAGCGCCACGCCGGAACAGATGGTGGCGATGCCCGCCACCTTCAGCCCCGTCAGCTTCTCGTGAAAAACGAGAACCGAAAGAATGGTCACCCAGACGTAGGTCAGCGAAATCACCGGATACAGCAGCGACAGCTCCCCGTCCCGCAGCGCCAGGATCAGCAGCCCCGTGCTCACGCCGTACAGGCTCAGGCCCGCCCAGAGATGCCAGTTGGCCACCAGTGCCGGCAGCGTGATCTGCGTCATCTGCATGCCGCTCGACTTGATGAAATACTGCGCGGCCACGCCGAACAGCGTGCAGAGAAAGACAAGCCCCACTGACTGGCGGTGCGAAAACCGGAACGATTCCCGAGGCACTGGACTCCCATTCTAACAGGGGGGACGAAGCGCTCAGCCTGGCCCGTCACCTTCAGCTCCGCCCCGACGAACGCGCCCCGCCGGAGCGCCAAGCACCGCAACGCACTGACGTTTCCAGGCCGCGAATGAAGCTGGCCCGCCAGGGCGAGCGCACGGCAGGGTCGCCATGCGGCAGCAGGCCGCCGTTGCTCCCCTCGTTCTCGCACCGCTGAGCGCTGCCTCCCTCGCGGCTCTGTTGGGCGCGCCACGCAGATCTACTGGGGTAGCTTCGCGCTCTGATGCGCCACCATCTGCCACTGCCCGCGGCTTTTTCGAAAGACGTGCAACAGCGCCAGCCGGTCGGTCACTTCCCTGCCCTGCTGATTCGTGGTCACCTGCACGCGGCAATGGGTCAGCGCGACGTCTGGCGTGATCTCGCGCACCTTGAGCTCGCTATAGTCGACCTTCAAGTAGCGGATCGCTCCGTCGCGCAGCTTGCCGATATAGCTGTCGCGGGAATCGACCACGCCGTTGGAGTGCGTGTACACCAGATCCGGGGCGAGCACTCTTTCGAGCAGCGCAAAGTCGTTCGTGGTGACGCCGCGCGCCCAGCCGCGCTCGGCGTCCTCAACGGCCCTGGCCTCGTCGGCGCCCCAGGCGGCCGCAGCGCAGAAAAACAGAACGGCAAGAATCCGTTTCATCCGATCCCTCCTGTGGAATGGACCTCTTCGGCTAGCCGCCCCTCCATGTCGGCCAACACGTAGCCGAGCACGGCGAGGGCGGCAATGTGCTCCTGAAACTCGCGGCGGTCGATCTTGTCGAGCGTGTCCGCCTGCGTGTGATGCCACTCGAAATAGCGGCGGCCCGAGCTGAGATGCGCAATGCCGGGCACGCCTTCGCGCATCAGCGGAAGGATGTCGGCGCCGCCGCCGCCGCGGACGATTTCCACTGCGCCCAACGGACGCATCAGCGCGGCGATCTCTTCCAGCCGTGCAAGAGCGTGTTCGAAGGCGCCGGGCGGCGCTGCCGACATCGACAGGCCGAACCCGCGCAGCTTCTCCGCCCCGCCGTCCATCTCAATGGCGGCCACGTGGTGACGGACGGCGTCGCCGGCCCACTCGCGGTAGGAGCGGCCGCCGCGGAGGCCGTTTTCCTCGTTCGTCCAAAGGCACACACGCAGCGTGCGGCGCGGCCGCAGCCCCAGCGATTTCACGAGCTGCACGGCCTGCCATGTGGCCACACAGCCGCTGGCATCGTCCTGCGCGCCCTGGCCCACGTCCCAGGAGTCGATGTGGCCGCCCATGACGACCACTTCTTCGGGCCGCTCGCGGCCGGTGATTTCGCCGATCACGTTGGCCGAAGGCGCGTCGTCGAGCGTCCGCGCTTCCATCTGAAGCCTCACGACCACGCGCACGCCGGCCTCCTGAAGACGCCGGATCATCAGCGCATCCTCGATCGAGATGGCCGCCGCGGGAATTCTGGGCGCGTCCGCCGCGTAATTGAGCGAACCCGTATGCGGCGTGCGCAGGCTCGCCGGAGTGACGCTGCGCACCAGCACGGCGCGCGCCCCCAGCCGCGCGGCGCGGGAAGCGCCGGCGCTGCGGTAGGCCACGGTGTCCCGATAGCCGCGCCAGGGCTGATTGTAGACGACGATCCTGCCGCGGACCTTCTCTTCGCCGAGCCGCTCGAGTTCTTCGAAACTCTCCACGCAGAGGGCTTCCGCCGTGATGCCCTCTGGCGGCGTGCCCACGCTGCCCCCGAGGCCGAGCATCGCCAGCGGCGCCCTGCGCGGCTCCAGCATCCATGCGCTTTCGCTGCCGCGCACCCAGACGGGCACCATGACGCGGGGAGTGGAGACATTTTCCAGCCCTTCGCGCCGCATGGTTTCGGCGCACCATTCGATGGCCTGCTCGAGTGCCTTCGAGCCGGAAAGCCTCGGCCCGATGCGGTCACAGATATGCTCAAGCTTCGCCCAGCCGACGGCGTCTTCCAGCGCCGCGGCGATCAGCTTCCGCGCTGCCGGTTCATAGCCGGCCAGTGCCGCCGCGCGGCTCTGCCGCGCAATGATCAGGGCGGGCGCGGCCCGCAACAGGTCCCTTCTGCGCATCGTTTTCCCCGAGAATTCTCTCATAGGCGTGCGCCGCCCTGCGCCGGTCGCGCATCCTAGAAGTGGATCCATGCCCCGGTACGACGCCTTTCTGCTCGCCAGTTTCGGAGGGCCGGAGAAGCCCGAAGACGTGATGCCGTTCCTCGAGCGCGTCACGCGCGGCCGCAACATTCCGCGGGCGCGTCTGGAGGAGGTAGCCGCGCATTACCATCATTTCGGCGGCCGTAGCCCGATCAACGACCAGAACCGTGCGCTGATCGAGGCGCTGCGGCCGCATCTTGACATGCCCATCTACTGGGGCAACCGCAACTGGCACCCGTTCATCGAGGACACGATGCGGCGGATGACGGCCGATGGGATCGGGCGGGCGCTTGTCTTTGTCACGTCGGCATACAGCTCCTATTCGGCCTGCCGGCAGTACCTGGAGGACATCGAGCGGGCGCGCGCCGCCGCCGGGCCCATGGCGCCGCAATGCGACAAGATCCGCCACTTCCACAACCATCCCGGCTTCATCGAAGTGAACGCGGAGCGGCTCCGCGAACAACTGGCCCGCAGCGGGCCCGCGCCGGTGCTGTTCACCGCTCATTCCATCCCGCTCGAAATGGCGCGCACGTCGCGCTATGTCGAACAGCTGGAGGAAACGGCGCGGCTGGTGGCTGAGGCGGCAGGCGTCAGGGAGTACCGGCTGGTTTATCAGAGCCGGAGCGGGCCGCCGCATCAGCCCTGGCTCGGGCCGGACATCCTGGAGGCCCTGGACGAGGCGCGCGCGGCCGGGGCCCGCCGCGTGGTCGTCGCGCCCATCGGGTTCATCAGCGACCACATGGAAGTGCTCTACGATCTCGACTACGAAGCCGCGCGGCACGCCGAACAGCTCGGCCTGGAGATGTTCCGGGCGGGCACGGCCGGCACGCACCCGCGTTTCATCCGCATGATTGTTGAGCTCGTCGAGGAGCGCCTTCAGGACGCGGCCTGGGCCGAACCCTGTCACCAACTCTGCTGCCCGGCGCCGCTCCACATGCCGCCGCCCCGGCCCGCGCCGCCGGCGCCCTGACAGGCCGCCTGCTTGCGGCGATGGCTGAACCTGCGAGAATAGGAAGATTCATGGCAGAACCCTACCGCGTGAAGTTCGAAACAAGCAAGGGCGATTTTGTCGTCCAGGTGCAACCTGAATGGGCGCCGTTGGGCGCCGCGCAGTTCCGCTCGCTGGTGGAAGCGGGTTTTTATGACGGCGCGAAGTTCTTCCGCGTGGTGCCGGGCTTCGTGGTGCAGTTCGGCCTGGCGGCCGATCCGGCAATGACGGCAAAGCTGGGCGCGAAGCCGATCCCGGACGACCCGGTGAAGCAGTCCAACCGCCGCGGCCGCCTCACGTTCGCCACCGCGGGACCGAACACCCGCACCACCCAGCTCTTCATCAACCTCGGGGACAACAGCTTCCTCGACCGGCAGGGCTTTGCGCCCTTCGGCGAGGTGGTGGAGGGCATGGAAGTGGTCGATTCCATCTATGCCGGTTATGGCGAGCAGCCCAACCAGGGGCAGATCCGCATGAACGGCAACCGCTATCTGGAGGCCAGTTTCCCGCTGCTGGACGGCATCGTGAAGGCGTCGGTCGTCGAGTAGACCGCGCGCCTAGCTGATGGCGCCGCGGACGTCGCCGCGCAGCAGCGTGTCCATCTTTTCGCTGGGAACGCGAAGCCCGATGTAGAACGGGCCGAAGAGCCCGTAAACGGCGCTCACCTCGTCGAAGCGCATCTCGTAGATGATGTGCTTGAACTCGAGTGGGTCGTCGGCAAACAGGTCGACGCCCCACTCCCAGTCGTCGAAGCCGATCGAGCCCGAGATGATCTGCTTCACCGAGCCGGCGTACTTCCGCCCCACGAGGCCGTGCTCGTGCATCATCCGCTGCCGTTCGGCGAACGGGACCTGATACCAGTTCTTCAGCTCGCCGCGGCGGCGGTCCATCGGGTAAAAGCAGATGTAGCGGCTCTCCGGGATCTCCGGCCACAGCCGCGGCGCCATCGCCTTGCGCTGCCGTTCAAGCGTCTCCTTCACCGCCGCCTCCCAGGCGTCGGTGCCCGGGGCGAGCCCTTTCGACTCGAGCTCTTCGTGGATCTTGCGCGTGGACTCGTACAGTCCCAGCTCCACCACGCTGAGGAAGGAATGCGTCAGCTCCAGGTAACGCCCGATGCGCGCCTGCCGCACGGCCTGCTCGGCCTCGAGCAGGCCGGTGAAGTCGCGCCGGAAATGCAGCAGCATCAGGTCGCCCTTGTGGCCGAGCATCGCGTAGGCGGCCGACTGCTCGCCTCCCTCGGCGCCCTCTTTCGTCTGGAGCCATTCGCGCGCCTCTTCGAGCGCCGTATGGCGCGAGTGGGCATCCACCGAGCGCCATTCGTCCCAGCGGATGCGGAACATCTGATGCAGGACCGCCGCGCCTTCCAGCGTCAGCGGCACAACCGGTTCGCTCATCGTTCCTCCCTGCCGATTCCTGTGGCGTTCATCCCCACGGATGCCGGTACGGCGCGCGGTATTCGCGCTTCAGCATGCCGTGCGCGGCCGCGTCATTGGGGATCCGCTCGCCCTGCTCGTCCCACTCGATGGTGCGCGCCGCCCTGTAAGCGATCATGCCCAACTGCACGGTGGCCGTGCTGCGGAAGGCGTCTTCCGGCGTGCACGGCGCCGGACGCGAAGCGCGCACGCTGTCCAGGAACTGCTGCATGTGTTTCAGGCTCAGATCCACGGGCGGCCGGATCTCCTGGGCGCGGCGGGGCGCGTCCTTTCCCCTGCCGAACACGATCCAGCGCTGGTCGGTGACAAAAACGGTCTCGTTCTCACAGAAAACGGTCACGCCATTGGAGAACTCCGGATCCCGTTCGACCGCCCCCCAGAGGCGGTGACGCCAGACGACCGGGCAGGAGTCGAACTCAAAGTGCGCGGTCAGGGTGTCCGGCGTGGTAATGCGCCCGCGGTAATGATAAATGCCGCCCGCCGCGGTGATCTTGCGGGGCATGCCGAGACCGAGCATGACGCGGGTGGCGTCGATCAGATGGATGCCCCAGTCCACCAGATGCCCGTTGCCGGTGGTCTCCTCCAGGCGCCAGGCGCGATGGCCGACGTTGGGCGAGTAGGGAATCTTGGGCGCTGGGCCGCACCACAGGTCCCAGTCGAGCGTCGGCGGGGGCGGCTGGGGCGTGTTGTCGAGCGGCTGCGCGGTGTAGTGGATGTTGACGTCCACCTGGACGACACGGCCCGGCGCGCCGCTGGCAATGTATTCGGTCGCGGCGCGGAAGGCCTCGCTCTGGCGGCGCTGGAAGCCCACCTGCACGATGTTGCCCGCCTTCTTCCAGGCGTTGACCATCGCGCGTCCCTCGCGCACATCATAGGCGAGAGGCTTTTCCGCGTAGATCGCCAGTTTCCGCTCCGTGGCAGCGAGGAAGGGAAGGGCGTGCCAGTGCGGCGGCGTGGTGAGGATGACCGCATCCAGGCCGCCTGCGTCGAGCATCTCCGCATAGTGCTTGTAGAGCCTCGGACGCCGCCCTTCCTGCTTTTCGACGAGCGCGGCCATGTCATCCAGCATTTTCGAGTCCGCGTCGCACAGGGCCACGCAGGAGACCCCGCCTGCCTGATACGCGGCGCGGAGATCCACTCCGCCCCACCAGCCGCACCCGATGACTCCCACGCGCACCGTCGGAGCCTGCGCCCGCGCAAGCAGTGCGCCGCCGGCAGCCAGAAACGACCTGCGATTCAAGACGGCCCTCCTTTTTTGATCGTCTTCCTCAGAGCAATGTGGCAAGAGCCAGCCGCGTACTGCCCATTTTACCGCGGGGGTCTGGCCGTTCCCCGCAAAAGCGCATGCGGGCGAGCGTAAAATCCCTCGCCAAAGTGCGATGATGCAGGGCGTGTCAAGCCATCAATGGCCGCGGACGCGCCGGCGCCGGATCCAGCCCAGGACGAGCAGCCCCGCAGCCACCAGAGCGTAGGTTGAAGGCTCCGGGATGGGCGGTGGCTCCGGGATCTCCGGGGGAGGACTCCCCGGGGGCGGCGGCACCACGATCTCGGGCGGCGGCTCCGAAGCCGGTGTCTCCGGCGTGCCGCCCGGCGGGGGCAGCAGGGGCGGCGGCAGCGGAGGCGTCCCCGGTGGCGTGCCCGGCGGTGTGGCCGGAGGCATTTGAGGGGGCGCTCCGGGCGGAGACAGCGGCGGAGAAGCCGGCGGGGTGGCCGGTGGGGCCGCTGGAGGCGTGCCCGGCGGAACGGCCGGCGGCGAAGCCGGGGGCGTCCCCGGCGGGGTGGCCGGCGGCGGAGAGGGCGGCGTCGCTGGAGGTGTGCCCGGCGGCGCACTCGGCGGAGTGGACGGCGGCGAAGTTGGCGGCGTCGTCGGTGGCGTGACTGGAGGTGGCGGCACTGTCGGCGTGCCAGGCGGCGGGGACGGAGGCGGAGAAACCGGAGGCGGTGTGGCGGGCGGCGCGGACGGCGCGCCTGGAGGCGAGGCGGGCGGAGCCCCGGCGCCGCCCGGCCCCGCAGGGGGCAGAAAACCTCCGCCCGCGGGCGGTGGCGTCAGCCAGATGCCGCCGGGACGCACCGGGATGTCGAGCGGCGCGAAAGACGGGGGCGGCACCACCGCCGCCAGGGGCGTTTCCTGTTCCGGTTTGGCCGCTTCCAGCACTGGAGCGCCAAGAGGAGCTTCTTTCCCCCTTTCCGGCTCGAGCTTCGGCGCGTTCAGAACTTCCTCAGCCGGCTCCTCAGGGCTCACCGCAGCCTGGGGGGCTTCCTCGACCTTGTTGCCGCACCGCGCCCGGATGGTTGTCCTGCCATCGGTGATCACCTGCTCGCCGGCGTAGAGCCGCACCGGCTTGCGCGTGAAAAACACGCGGTCCTTGATCCGGTAGGAGACATAGGCGAGCCGCGGCTGCCGTAGCGTTTCCACGCGCGCCCGCTTCGGGTCGAATCCCGCGTAGTGACGCGCGACGACCGGATCCTTGAGCATGGCCTCGGCCACTTCCTCCGGGCTCGCTACACCGCCGGGAACAACCGAGTAGGGATAGACCAGGCGCGCCGGCGGACGTGACTGCTGCTCCATCAGACGCCCCAGGTAGCCCTGGAACGAGTCCGCCGTGGAAACCGCCGCCTCCCGGCCGCCATGCTTCCAGACGGCGACCATTCCCGCCGTTGCCGCCAACAGGAAGCAGGCAAGAACCGTCGGCGCCCATGCGCCGGTGGCGTGGCGGTGATGGATAACCCCTCGCGCTGGCCCTCGGTAGTGGATCCTGACTTTCAAGCGCCTTGCCTTACGTACTGATGGCGGGAGTTGTGGCTGCCAGTTTCATTGCCGGCGCCAGTCCCACTTCCACTTCCAAGGCTATCGTTGATCGCCGGCAAAGCACAGATATTCTGGTACCGGAACGGGCAGACTAGTACTGGCCCGGAACGCCCGGCCCAGGGATTACAACCCGCCCGGAATCAGGCCCTTGCCTTCCTCGATGCGGTAGCGGCCGCCGGCTTTCAGGCCCCTGTATTCTTCGGTCCGGCCGCTGGGCCAGAACACCTGCACGCGGTCGATCTTATCGCGGTGGCCCAGCCCGATAGTGACCGGCAATTCGGATTGGGACAGGTACCCGGTGGCAGACTTCACCATGCGGCTGCCGGACAGGTCGCCGGTCTCGAACCGGACAACGGCGCCGATGGCGTCCCGGTTCGACTTCGTGCCGACGAGGCGGAGCCGGACGCTGCGGTGGCCGTTTTCCACGTCATTGCGGTAGAGGAAGGCGGGCCCGTTGTTGGTGGTGATGAGGACGTCGAGGTCGCCGTCGTTGTCGAAATCGCCGTAGGCGGCGCCACGGGCGACTTTGGGTGTGGCGAAGCCGTCTCCCACAAGCCGGCTGACGTCGCGGAAGTTCCCTTTGCCGTCATTCATGAACAGGTGCGGCGGCTGCGCGTAGGTGACGTTGCGGCGGGCGCGGCTGATGGATTCATCGATGTGGCCATTGACGATCAGCAGGTCGAGCATGCCGTCGAGGTCTGGGTCGAAGAAGAAACAGCCGAAGCCGAGTGAGTGGCGCGTGGCCTGTCCGATGCCCGCCTGGGGAGCGCGGTCGACGAACTGCCCGTCGCGCGTGCCCCGATACAGGCCCATCATCTCGTTGTCAAAGTTGGTGACGATGATCGAGACCAGCCCCGAGTTGTCGACATCGGCCGCGTCGACGCCCATGCCGGCGCGGGCGCGGCCGTCCTCGCTGAAGGCGAGACCGATGCGGACGGCCTGTTCGAGGAACTTCCCGTTGCGCAGGTTCGTGTAGAGCTTGTTCGGCTGCGTGTCGTTGGCGACGAAGACATCCGGCCAGCCGTCGTGGTTGAAGTCCAGCAGCGTGACGCCCAGCGATTTCGAAGTGGTGTCCAGCACGCCCGCCCTGGCAGTGACGTCTTCGAAGGTGCCGTCGCCGCGGTTGTGGAACAGCCAGCAGGTGGCGCCGCGGTAGGCTTCCGGCGTGCAGTAGGCCTTGCTGATGCCGTCGAACGAGCAGAAGATGTCGCCCTCCTGGGCCCAGCGGACGTAGTTGGTCACGAACAGATCCAGGAAGCCGTCGCGGTCGTAGTCGAACCACATGGCCGACGTGGAGAACCCGTCAAAACCCCAGAGCCCCGACGTGCGGGTGACATCGAGGAATGTCCCTTTGCCGGTGTTGCGGAACAGCCGGCTCTGCCCCAGGCAGGAGACGAAAATGTCGGGGAAACCGTCGTTGTTGTAGTCCCCGACGGTGACGCCGAGGCCGTACATCTCCACGTCGAGCCCGGCGGCGCGGGTGACGTCGGTAAAGGTGCCGTCGCGGTTGTTGCGGTAAAGCTTCAGCGTGGTGCGGCGCCGTTTATGGCCCGGCCAGTCCATTGCGTTGATCAACAAAATGTCCTGCCAGCCGTCGTTGTCGTAGTCGAGGAAAGCGCAGCCCGAGCCCATCGTTTCCGGCAGGAATTTCCTGCCGAACGCGCCGGAATTATGGACGAAATGGATGCCCGCCTGCGCAGTGACATCGACGAGGCGGAATCCAGGCCGCGCATTCGGTTGCGCCGCCGCCAGCGCCGGCCAAAGCCCCCCAAGCCCTTTGAGAAAATCCCGCCTGCGCATGGCCGGTCACTTCTCCGGCAGCGGCCCCTCCGGCAGTGTCACCAGCCCTTTCTTGATGGCGTAGACGACGAGATCCGCCGTGCGGTGGATGCCAAGCGCCTGCATCAGGTTGGCCCGGTGCACCGCCACCGTGTTCACGCTCAGGCCGAGGATGGCGGCGATCTCCTTGTTGGAGCGGCCCTGCACGATGTGCTGCAACACCTCTCGCTCGCGTTGGGTGAGTTTCTCGAAATCGCTGGGCGTTTCCTGCTGGCTCGGCGGCGTCAGGCCGGGAGCGATGACGGTACGGCCGGCGGCCACTTCTTTGATCGCATAAGGCAGGTCCACCTCAAGCGCGTTCTTCAGCAGATAGCCCTTGACGCCGGCGGCAAACGCGTTGCGCACGTAGGCATCCTCGGAGTACATCGACAGAATGAGGATGGCCGTCTCCGGGCGCTTCTTCAGGATCTGGCTGGCCGCCTGGATCCCATCGAGCTCCGGCATCGCCAGGTCCATCACCACCACCTGAGGTTGGAGACGCAGGGCCTCTTCAACGGCCTGCGGGCCGGTGGCCGCCTCGCCCACCACCTCGATATCGGGATCGTCTTCCAGCATGCGGCGGAAACCCTTACGCACCAGCGAGTGGTCGTCCGCCAGCAGCACCGTGATCCTGCTCATGACCTGCCTCCCTTCCCCTGCAACGGGGCTTCCACCCAGACCACCGTTCCGCCGCCCGGCCGGCGCCGGAACTCGATGCGGCCTCCCAGCAGTTCCGCGCGCTCCCGCATGCCGATCATGCCCAGGCCGCTTTCCTGCGGCCGGTCAGGCAGTCCCACGCCGTGGTCCTCCACCTCCATCTCTATTTTCTCCGGCGAATAGTTCACCCGCACCCACGCCTCGCGGACGCCGGCGTGGCGGACCACGTTGTTGAGCGACTCCTGAAGGATCCGGTACATGTGGATGGCCACCACATCGCCGATCCACGGCGCCACGCCCGTCTTCTCATAGTGGACCTTCATGCCGGTCTGCCGCTCGTACTGGCCGATGTACCATTCGATGCTGCGCTCCAGCCCATAATCGTCGAGCACCGGCGGGTGCAGCAGTTGGGACATGCCGCGCACGCGTTCCAGCGTCTGGTTGGCGATCTCGCGCACCTCGCGGAGGTCTTCCCGTTCGCGAGCGCCTTCGGGCAGCCGCTTCTCGACGCGGAGCAGCATCATGCCGATGGCGGTGAGCACCTGGCCGAACTCGTCATGCAGCTCGCGCGCCAGCGTCCGGAACAGCTCCTCCTGCACGCGAATCACCTGCCCGGCGAGCTCCTTGCGTTGCTCGGACAGGTGAGCCACCTGCGCGAACATCCGCCGGTCGTGCCAGATGACCAGCGAACCGGTGATCGTGATGGCCGCCAGCACCGCAATCAGCATCATGTAAAGGTTCCGCTCCACCTTGTTGTGGATCGCCTGGATCTCCTCGACGGCGGCCGCTTCGGCTTCATTGTTCTGGATCAGCAGGCGCGAAATCAGCGTGGCCAGCGTGGCGCGCTCGGCCTCGATCCGGGTGCGGATCAGCGCTCTGGCCGCGTCCGTCCTGCCTTCGCCGGCAAGCTGCCAGAGTTCGTCCACGGCGCCCCAGAACCGCGCGAAAACGGTCTCTAGCAGCTTCTGCTGGGCGGCGGTTCGAGTGGCGGGCATGAGGCGCGCCTCGAGCTGGAGGGCATTCTGGAGATCCTCGCGGAGCCGCTGGAACTGCGGCCGGTAGGCCTCCAGCGGGTACGGCTCGGCGCCTTCGGCCATGTCGCGCAGTGCCAGGCCGATCTGCGCCACGTCATCCTGGATGCGGATGAGCTGGAGCGAATCGCGGCGGTTGCGGTCGACGATATCGGAGCCGAGCCGCCGCAGGTCCTCCACCTGCCGCAGCGTGAAGACGGAAAAGGTTCCCACCGCCGCCAGGGTCACCAGCAGCCCGAGAAGCTGGATCAGCGTCGGAGTCCGCGGCGGCATCATGGCCATCTTAACGAGGCCAGCCGCATGCGCGCCATTGGCGGAGCGGCCTTTCGTACACTGAAATTGCAAGCCCCGCACGCTGTGCCCATCGACCTTTCCACTCCGGTCATGTACGTGAAGGGGGTCGGCCCGAAGCGCGCTGAAGAGCTGCGCGCCAAGGGCCTTGAGACCGCCGCCGATCTGCTTTACTACGCGCCATTCCGCTACGAGGACCGCTCGAATCTCAAGCCGCTGAGCCGCCTCGCCCCCGGCGAGACGGCCACCGTGATCGCCACCGTGCGCAGGGTGCAGGCGCCGCGCTTCCGCCGGCGCGACCTCGGCATGATCGAGGCCGTCCTCGACGACGGCTCCCGCATTCCGCTCACCGCCCGGTGGTTCCACGCCCAGTACCTGGCGAACCTCCTTCAGCCCGGCGTGCGCGTGGCGCTGTTCGGCAAGGTCGATTTCGACCCGTGGATCGGCGGACTCCTGATGACGCATCCGGAGCTGGAGATCCTCCGGGGCGAAGACGACGAGGAAGACGCGGCTCTCCACACCGGGCGCATCGTGCCCGTCTACGAGGCCGCGGGCAAGGTTTCCACGCGCGTCTTCCGTAACATTCTGTACCGGCTGACGTCCGACCTGGGCGGGCTGGAAGATCCGCTGCCTGATTCGGTGCGCCGGCGGCTGCGGCTGCCGGATCTCGCGCAGGCCCTCCGCGCGCTGCATTTCCCGCCGTCCGGCGCCGATGTGAACCTGCTGAACCAGTTCCGGACGCCGGAGCAATTCCGGCTGATTTTTGAGGAATTCTTCTGGCTGGAGGCAGGCCTGGCAATCAAGCGCGGCGAAGAGCGCGCCGCCGCGGGCATCAGTTTCCAGCTCACGGACCGGGTGCGGGAACAGATCAAGCGGATGCTCCCCTTCAAACCCACGGCGGCGCAGAAGCGCGTCCTCGGCGAGATCGCCCGCGACATGGCCTCGCCCGTGCCGATGAACCGGCTCCTCCAGGGCGACGTCGGCAGCGGCAAGACGATCGTGGCCGCACAGGCGGCGGTGATCGCCGTCGAGAACGGCTATCAGACGGCGATCCTCGCGCCGACGGAAATTCTTGCCACCCAGCACTACCTGAATTTCCGGAAAATCTTTGCGCCGCTGAATTATCAGATCCTGCTTTTGCTCGGCTCTCTCACAAAAAAAGAGAAAGAATTCGGCAAACGCGCCGCCGCCACCGGCTTCGCCAACATCGTCATCGGCACGCACGCGCTGATCGAGGAAGACGTCCGGTTCGCCCGGCTCGGCCTGGTGATCATCGACGAGCAGCACCGCTTCGGCGTGCTTCAGCGGAAAGCGCTTCAGCAGAAAGGCGTCTCACCGGACGTGCTGGTGATGACCGCCACGCCGATTCCCCGCACGCTGGCGCTCACCATCTACGGCGACCTCGACCTGAGCGTGATCGACGAGCTGCCGCCAGGGCGCAAGCCGATCCAGACGCTGCACCGGACGCGCGACGAAATCGAACAGGTTTACAGCTTCCTGCTGAAGGAAATTCAGGCAGGCCGGCAGGCCTACATCGTCTATCCGGCCATTGAGGAAAACGAGTCGACCGCGCTCAAGGCGGCCGAAGCGGGCTACCGGGAGCTCACCGAGCACGTCTTCCCGGAGCTGAAAATCGGGCTGCTGCACGGCCGGTTTCCGGCCGAGGAAAAGGACCGCGTGATGGAAGCGTTCAAGCGTGGCGAGCTTCAGATTCTCGTGTCCACCACAGTGATCGAGGTGGGCGTCGACGTGCCCAACGCCACCGTGATGGTGATCGAAAACGCCGAGCGCTTCGGGCTGGCGCAGCTACACCAGCTCCGCGGCCGCGTCGGCCGCGGGGCCGCGCAGAGCTACTGCATCCTGGTGACGGACCGGCTCTCGGAGACGGCCCGCGAGCGGATCCGCACGCTGGTCGACTCAAACGATGGCTTCTACATTTCTGAGATGGACCTGAAGCTGCGCGGGCCCGGAGAATTCCTGGGAACCCGGCAGAGCGGGTTGCCCGTCTTCCGCATCGGGAACCTGATCCGCGACCAGGAGATCCTCGAGCTGGCGCGGCGCGAAGCGGTTGAGTTCGCCGAGCGCCCGCCGTCGCGCGAGGAGTTTGAGCGCGCCATGCGCTATGTGCGCGACCACTGGCAGCAGCGCTACGGCCTGGCGCTGGTCGGATGAAGAAGGTAGCTGAACGATGAGAGTCATTGGCGGAGAGTTTCGGTCCCGGCGGCTGAAAGCGCCGCACGGGGACACGGTGCGGCCCACGCCGGACCGGCTGCGCGAAGCGCTGTTCAACATCCTGGCGCCGCGCATCGAGGGCGCGGTCTTTCTGGACGCGTACGCCGGCTCAGGCAGCGTCGGCATCGAGGCGCTGAGCCGCGGCGCGCGGCGGGCCATCTTTCTGGAGAAGAGCCGGCAGGCGCTGCGCGTCCTGCAGGAGAACATCCGGATGCTCGACATCGGCCCGCGCTGCGAGGTGCACGCCGGCAACGCCGCGCCCGTTGTCACGAAGTTTCAGGCCGATATCGTCTTTCTCGACCCGCCCTATCCGAGGGAGCGCGAATACCAGCTCTGTCTGGAAGCGCTGGGCGAGCAGCCGCCCCCGCTCGTCATCGTGCAGCACGCTTCAAAGTTCACCCATCATCTGAAGGACTCCTATGGAAGGCTCCGGCGCGTGCGCATCCTCAGCCAGGGCGACAATTCGCTGAGCTTTTATGAGCCCCGTCCCTGAGTCCGCTCCGGCGCTGCCGGCCGCCGTGGCCCTGTATCACGAGGCCACCAAACACACGCCCGAGCGGCTGCGCGTCTCGCGCCACATGCTGGACTGGGCCAACATGCCGGACGCGTTCCGCCACTACGAAGGCGCGCCCGTGGTGGATCTGCCCGCCGGTCCGCGGCTGTCGCCGGAAGCCGGGGGCGCGGAGGCCATTTCCGCGCTGTTTTATTACTCGGCGTCGATCAGCGCTACCAAGCGTGCGCCGTCGGGCTACCGCTACGCGCTGCGCGTCAATCCCTCCTCCGGCAACCTGCATCCCACGGAGTTTCACTTCGCCGCGCGCGGCCTGGCGGGTTGGGAAGACGGGCTCTATCACTACCGCCCCTCATCGCACATGGCCGAGCGGCG
Source organism: Bryobacteraceae bacterium (assembly GCA_026002855.1). NCBI lineage: Bacteria > Pseudomonadati > Acidobacteriota > Terriglobia > Bryobacterales > Bryobacteraceae > Bryobacteraceae bacterium. The sequence continues at coordinate 2,707,295 of BPGD01000001.1, read as the reverse complement.
TGCGCGGGGCGGCGTGCTCGACGACTTCACGGCCGCGCCGCTGTGCGTGGTGCTATCGTCGATTTTCTGGCGCGAGGCCTGGAAATACCGCGCCCGCGCTTACCGCTACGTGAACCACGACCTCGGCCACGCGATGATGGCAGTGCAGTACGCCGCCGGCGCGATGGGCTGGCCGTCGCTCGTCCGCGGGATCTTTCCGGATGCGGAATGGCACAGCCGCCTGCATCTGGCCGCCGACGAACAGGTGATGCTGCTGATTGAGCTCTTGCCGCCGACCGGGCCGCGCACTCCGCAACCGACCGGGTGGACGCCGGGGGAGCCGAACCGGCTGTCGGCGGAGGTCGTCGAATACCCGCTGATCGAACAGATCCATCAGGCGACACTCGCCAGCGAGGCCAGTCCCGCATTTGCACAAGCGCGCGTCGAACGCTGGCCGCACGGCGACTATGCGCGGCTCGCGCGGCAACGGCGTTCGGCGCTCGACTTCCTGCCGCAAGGCCGGGTCCTGCCGCAGCCGGCCTTCACGGCGATGCTCGAACTGCTGGCGGCGCCGCTGCCCACGGACTGGGGCGAGCGCTACGTTGCACCTTGGATTTTCGTCCATCGCGTCGAGGGCGTTGAGCCAGGGCTGTACCGAGCCGAAGGAACAGGACTCGCGCTGGTTCGGCGCGGGGACCAGCGCGGGGCGGCCGCGGCGCTCAGCCTGGGGCAGGAGCTGGCGGGCAACTCGTGCTTCACCGTCACCTTCGTGGCTGACGTCGGCCGCGCCTGCGCACGCTTCGGTCCGCGCGCCTACCGTTTCGTGCACCACGAGGCGGGCGCGCTCGGCCAGCGCCTGTACCTGGCGGCGGAAGCCTTCGGATTCCGCGGCACGGGCATCGGCGCCTTCTACGACGACCACGTCCACCAGTGGCTGGGCCTGGAGACGGCCGGGCCATGGCAGGTGGTGTATCACTTCGCCGTGGGCGACCCAATCCCGGATCCGCGCCTCTCCGGCTGACTTTGCCAGAATACGGGTATGTCCGTGCTGGCTGGCCCGCTCATCAGCCGCCGGGTCCTGCTGGCCGCCCCGGCAGCGGCCGCGATGGAAACGGTGCGGCTCCCGAAGAAAGTGCGCGTCGCGGTGTGGGGTCTTGACGGCCACGCCGGTGAATTCACCAAGCCCTTGGCGCGCTACCCGGACGTGGAGATCGTCGGCGTCCAGCACTGGGACCTGGCCGCGGCTGAGCGCTACGCGCGTGGCAAAGCGAAGGTCTATGCAGACCCCCGCCGGATGCTGGACGAGACGCGGCCGGACATCGTCGGCGTCTGCAATGACAATGGCCACCGCGCCGCGGCGATCCTGGAATGCCTGCGGCGCGGCCTGCATGTAGTGGCTGAGAAACCACTGGCGCTTACCTACGGCGATCTCGAACGGATCCGGCGGGAACTGAAACGCTCCGGCGTGCGGCTCGGGATGCTGCTGCCCATGCGCTGGGAGCGGCCCTATCAGGCGCTGAAGAAGATTGTCAGTTGCGGCGAGATCGGCGAGATCATCCAGATCTCCGCGCAGAAATCGTATGTCCTCGGCGAGCGGCCGAAGTGGATGCGGAACCGCGCCACCTACGGGAGCACGATCCTCTGGATCGGCATCCACATGATCGACCTGATGCGGTGGACCAGCGGCCGCGAATTCCGCGCCGTGGCCGGCTTTCAGGGAGTCGCCGGCGAGCTGCGCGCAGGCGCCATGGAAACGACCACCTCCTCCGCCTTCCGGCTTGACAACGGCGGCACCGCCTGCCTCCACATGGACTATTGCCGCCCGGCCGCGGCCGGCTCGCACGGAGACGACCGCCTCCGCCTGGCCGGCACCCGAGGCGTGGCCGAATACATGGCGGCGACCGGCGTCACGCTGCTCACCACCGCGCGCAAGCCGGAAAAGATCGTGGAGCTGCCGCCGGAAGGATCGCTTTTTGCCGAGTTTCTCGATCACGTCTACCTGGGCAAGCCCACCTCGCTGCCACACAATGAGATCTTCCGCGTCTGTGAGCTGACACTGGCCGCCCACGAGGCCGCTCGCACCGGGAAGGTTCTTTCCGTATGAAAATCCGCGAATCGATATCCGCAAATTCTGCCTCCATGCGGCAGAAAATCGGCCGTCTTTTCGAACTGGCCACGGAGAAAATCCTCGCGCTGGATCGCGTCTGGGATCCCTCGCGCGGCTCGCCGGTCTTTACCGTCGAGGGCGTCTACACGGCCCGCGGCTGGACCGAATGGACGCAGGGTTTTCAGTTCGGCATGCCGCTGCTCGTCTTCGACGCGACCGGCCAGGAGGCCATGCTGGAGCTGGGCCGCAGCCGCACGGTGGAGCGCATGGCCCCGCACCTGACGCACACGGGCGTCCACGATCACGGATTCAACAACGTCTCCACCTACGGCAATCTGCTCCGGCTGATGAATGAAGGCCGGATTCCAGACAACCCGTGGGAGCGGCGCTTCTACGAGCTGGCGCTGAAGGTGAGCGGCGCCGTGCAGGCGGCCCGGTGGACGCGCATCGAAGGCGGCGGTTATATCTACTCGTTCAACGGGCCGCACTCGCTGTTTGTAGACACAATCCGTTCCCTGCGCGCGCTGGCCATCTCGCATGGCTTGGGCCATGCGCTCATGGGCGAAAACGACACGCGCATTTCGCTGCTCGGCCGCCTTGTCGACCACGCGCGCGCCACGGCCCGTCACTCGGTCTATTACGGCGAAGGGCGGGACCATTATGACGTGCGCGGCCGCGTGGCCCACGAGTCGATCTTCAACCTGAATGACGGCCGCTACCGCTGCCCGAATTCCCAGCAGGGCTATTCGCCATTTTCCACCTGGACGCGCGGTCTCGCCTGGGCGATGCTCGGATTCGCCGAGGAGCTGGAGTTTCTCGAAACCTTGCCCGACGAGGAGCTCGCGCCGCTCGGCGGCAAGGCGGCGATCCGCACGGAGTGGCTGAAGGCCGCGCTGGCCACCAGCGATTTCTACATCCTAAACACGGCCGCCGACGGGATCCCCTACTGGGACACCGGCGCGCCGCTCCTAGAAAAGCTGGGCGACTGGCGCGGCCGCCCCGCGGATCCCTTCAATGCCTGCGAACCCGTCGACAGTTCCGCCGCCGCCATCGCCGCGCAGGCGCTGCTGCGGCTGGGCCGGCATCTGAACGACGGCCGCTATTTCCAGGCCGGGCTCACCGTGCTGGATACGCTGCTCGAAGAACCCTACCTGTCCGTCAGCTCCGCGCACCAGGGCCTGATCCTGCACTCGGTCTATCACCGGCCCAACGGATGGGACCGCACGCCGGACGGCGGCAGCGTCCCGCGTGGTGAATCGTCGATGTGGGGCGACTACCATGCACTCGAAGCGGCGCTGTATGTGCACCGGCTGGCCGCGGGCGCGCCAGACCTGGTCTTTTTCGGCGCTGTGAGGCGCTGAAGGCCAGGCGGCCGTTTCCACCGCCCCGTGCCACCTTCAAGGCCTCATCCCCTTGGGTCGCCACGTCTGCCAGGCGGGCTCGTCACGGGTTGGCCTGCGAATTGCATACGGATTGGTATGACCTCGGCGGTACAAGGCATGGAATTCCGCCCGCGGCTGGTGTTCTGGGAGCTGACAACCGGTTGCAATCTCAGGTGCATCCACTGCCGGGCGAGCGCCACGGAGCTGATGAGCCCCGACGATCTGAACACAGGGGAATGCCTGCGGATCGTTGACCAGCTTGCGCCATATGCCCCATTCATTCTGGTTCTCAGCGGCGGCGAGCCTCTTTGGCGGCGGGACGTCTTTCTAATCGCAAAGCATGCGGTGGGGCGCGGCATTCGCGTCGCTTTAGCCACCAACGGCACGCTGGTGGATGAAGCCATGGCGGAGCGGATCCGCGAGGCGGGCATCGTCCGTGTTTCCATCAGCCTGGACGGCGCCGATGCAGCCACCCACGACTCTTTCCGCGGCCACCCAGGCGCCTTCCGGGCAGCGCTCCGCGGCATCCGCTGCCTCCAGGAGGTGGGCGTTTCCACCCAGATCAACACGACCGTGTCCCGTCACAACGCCCACCAGTTGCCCGAAATGCTGGAACTGGCCAGTCGCCTGAAAGTGGACGCGTTCCACCTGTTCCTGCTGGTGCCGGTGGGCTGTGGATTGACGATCGCGGAAGACCAATCGGTCGACGGCGCGGAGGCCGAGCGAATCCTGAACTGGTTCTACGACCGCAGCCTTGACTCGGGCATGGAGCTTAAGGCCACCTGCGCGCCGCAATACTACCGCATCGCCCGGCAGCGCCGCGCCGAGGCGCGGCGGGCAGGCGCGCCCGTGCCCGAGATGCACCATCCGAACCATGCCGGCCAGCCGGCTGCGCTGCATCAGATGACGCGCGGCTGCCTGGCTGCGTCCGCCGTGTGCTTCATCTCGCATCAGGGCAAGGTGCAGCCGTGCGGTTACCTGCCGCTGGAGGCCGGCGACCTGCGGCAGCAGAGCTTCGAGGACATCTGGCAGCATTCGCCGCTGTTTGCCGACCTGCGCAACCTGGACAACCTCCAGGGCAAGTGCGGAATCTGCGAGTTCAAGAGGGTTTGCATGGGGTGCCGGGCGCGGGCCTACGGCTTCACGGGTGACTACCACGACGAGGAACCGTTCTGCATCTACGAGCCGCGCGCGGCCCAGGCGAGTTGAAATTTCAGGAAGGCTTGACGAATCCGAGGGGGGACTCATCATGCCGGCAGTTGCCGAACCGCGGTGCGCCCGCAGAAATTGCAGGCGCCATGTGATCGTGGTCTGCACCGGAGAGGAGTGCAGGCGGCGGGGGGCCATGGCCCTTCTGGAGGAGCTGAAGGGATGGCGCGCCAACGCAGACTCCGGCCTTCGCATCTCCGCATCAAGGTGCCTGGGCCATTGCGCACTGGCGCCGGCGGTGATGGAAGATGGCGAAATGCTGGGCGCGGTGACGCCACGGCGGCTGCGCGTGGAGCTGTGCCGCCTGGATCTGAAACGCGCCTGATTCCGGCGCCGCACCTGCTCAGGCGTGCGCCGCCAGGTCCACCTTTTCGATCCGCGGCGCCACCTCAACGCGCATCGGCATGCCGTTCTCGCGCGCCTGCGGCCGGCGCCGATCCACGCGAGAGGCCGGAACGTGGACGAGCCTGGTCGCCTCGCCCCAGGGTTCCGGATACAGCTCCATCGAGAACGGCTCTTCGCCTTCTTCGAAACGCCGCTGGTCGGCCTCGGTCACATAGCCGACCCAGGCCACCTCGCCGCCGGCGAGTTTGTGGACTTCGAAGGCACCGTAAATCGGCCTGCCGAAGAGCGGAATTTCGTCGCTGGAAGCGGCAGAAGAGTACCCATAAACGCCGTCCGGCAAGCGGCGAATGGAGAAGCCTTCTTCTTCAGGGCGAATGAGCCGGACCTGCGCCCGGGCGCGAAGAGCCTGCCGCTCGGGCGACAGGGTCACATGCTGATCCTGAGCCATAGCAACCTGCTTTCCTTGCCTGGATTTAGGAGCTAATTTCAGTATGCTCTGGCTGCCGCCCGTACGACAAGAGGCCTCGCACATCCTGACAGCAGCCGGCGAACGCGGCTGAGTCTTACATGAACAGGTTCACGGCCTGCTGGACCGTCCGCATCAGAGGCCGCCAGTAGCCGAGCGAAGGGATCACTTCCGGAATTTCGTCTTCCGGGTGGGAAGGATTCGCGGCCAGAGAATCCATGGTGAGGACCTCAAAGCGCTCCGGGTGCGCGGCCAGGTGGTCGAGCAGGGTCTCAAAACGCCGCATCACGACCTTGTCCGGCCGCATGCGCCGGTACTGGACATCGCCGGCTTTCACGCAGGCAAAGCTGTGATGGACGATCACGGCATCGCTGAGCCCCGCTTCGTGGAGCCGGTCCAGCGAGGCGCGCATCTCCTGCTCCGACAGTGCACAGATTTCCAGGGGCACAAGACCGCCCGGCTTGTTCGGCGCGGGTAACGACTGCCGGACCACCGTGATCGGAAGCTCCAGGAGCCCCTCCGCCAGAAAGGGCCGATTGACAGGAAGCCGCTCGCCAGAGAACGACCCTGCGGCATGGTAGACCGGATTGAAGCTCGAGTCGATCCGGACGCCGAACTGCGACAGGATGGCAAGCGTCCTCAAGCTTGCCGAATAACTGCCTGCACGGAAGGCCACCGGCCGCCGGCCTGTCAAATATTCAAAGATCTCCACGGCCATGGAGAGAACGGTCGCCTGGTTTTCTGGGGAAAGCGCGCCGATTGCGTCGGGGCTGGAAGGCGGCGAGTAGTCGAGACCTCGGGCGTCTGCCCAAAGCTTTTCGGCGTAAAAGTAATAATTGGGGTGCACGTGGAGCTGGACGTCCTGGCCGCGCTCCAACAGGTAATCCAGATACGATTTCACTTCCTTCTCGCCCAGCACGAGCGAGCACAGGACCTCGCAGAAGAATGTGGCCCGCAGGCCCCGTTCCTCCAGCCGGTCGCACTGCCATCCGATGCCGTAGTCTTTTCCGTCAATGCGGCAAAAAACGCGTTTTTCGACCGGCAGCGGGCGAAGAGACGGATTCTGCCATGCGCCGCCCATGCTGCTCTCGGTGTCAATGGTCAGATATACGCGCATCCTGGATGGCATCCGGTTCCTTGGGCGACATCCCCGACGTGGCTCGCCTACCTGAGCGTAGGCGGGATTCGCTCCGATTGTCATAGGACGAAGATGTGGGTACTGAGGCGCTTTCGTACTAGTTCCTGGAGGGGCAGCAGAGTGGTACTGCCGAAGACGCTCTGTAGGTAAGATGGGATGGCAAGGTTCACTTGTGCCAACTGAATACAGGGATGCGCGCACCCGCAGGAGCCCTCCGCCGTTTGACGGAAATTTGGAAAACACGCGGGACTGTGGGCTTGATCCGATTGCTGTTTGGCCGGTTCGTATATCAGCGGTGGCGGACCATTCTGATGCAAGACCGCCTTGGGGCCCGCCGGGCACCCAGCGTTTTTCCGCCCGGCATCCGCTTCCAAGTTCTACTCGCGCCACCGGGAGATTCCGGACGACGTGCGCGTGAAAGTGTACAGGGCAGGCGGGGGCGAGTTTCTGGCCGAGCTGGAAGAGCAGGACGGGGTATGGGTCCTGCTGACCGAGAATGGAGAGGTGGCGGGCCGGGGCGGCGTTTATTTCCGCTCACGCCAGGCCCGGCTCCTGGCGTTGCCGTCGGGAGCAGTGCTGCTCGGCGGAGGTTATGTGGTGCCGCGGTTCCGCGGCCGGGACCTGCACCGGCTGGCCGTGAACGAAGTCTGCCGCCAGCTAGCCATTCAGGGCTGCGCGCGTGTCTACACTGAGGTTCACCCTGAGAATGTTCCGTCTCTACGGGGACTGGAAGGCGCAGAATTGACCCGCGTCAAGGACATCGACATCCGGATCATCCTCAGAAGAATCGTCGCGGATGGTTCGAACCTGAGGTGGGTTTGATCGCGCCGCCGGCGGTCCGGCTGGGCTGGCGGTGGATTTGCAGTGGCCTTGATGCGAAACCCGACGCTTCCGCAGCGGGCGCGCCGCAAACGGCAAGCCCCCCTTCCGATCCCTGGAGCGCCGGGTTGGTTGCGGGTTAACATAGATGGGCGCCCGCGCACGGTTGCATCATGCACCACGCCACGGAAATTGCCACGCCGTCGCTTCGTTTCCGGATTGGCGAGTATGCCTTCTGGATCTGGCGGCCTCGGCTTGTCGCCATCGATTGTTCCGGCCAGGCTTCCATGGACTGGCAGGCGCTCGACAACCGGCCGCTGGATGCGGCCCTGGACGGCTATCTTTGCCGGAATCTGACGCCCGGGGACCTGCGCGCGGGCGTGCACCGGCAGGGGGACTGGCTGGTCTACATCCGCGGGGAGGAAAAGTCTTTCCACATTGAAATCAGGGGCAACTTTGAGGATTACCTCTCCCGATTCACCGCCAAGAAACGGCGGGATCTCAGAAGAATTATCCGCCGGTTTCAGCCCTCAGGCGGGTCGCCGCTTTGGATCGCAAAGCGGCCGGAAGAGATGGAAGAATTCCATCGCCGGGCAGTCGAAATTTCTCTTCAGACTTACCAGCATAAGCTGTTTCGGGCTGGAATCCCGGAGAACCCGGATTTTGTCGAAAAAATGAAGGGGCTGGCCGCCGTGGGAATGGCCCGGGGCTATCTCTTGTGGTTTGAAGGCCGCCCCGTGGCCTATGGCTGGTGCGAGGGAAAAGGGGGGCAGCTCGATTATTTGTATACGGGCTACCTGACGAAATACGCCAATCTTTCGCCAGGCACTGCGCTGTTGTACCTCCTTCTCGAGGACGTTTTCCGGGAGAAGGAATTTCAGGTGTTCAGCTTTGGATCAGGGGAAATTTGGTATAAAGAGTACTTTTCGACCGGCTGCCGTGTGTATGTGGACGCGATGGTCTTCCGGCCAGGCTGGCGCTATCGGCTGCTGGCGCGGCTGCATGCGGCTCTGGAGAGCGGCAATGACAGGGCGGGGAAGCTGTTGGAGAAGTGTGGGGTGAAGAGGGCGGTCAGGAGCGCCCTGCGCCGGATGGCCGGCGTTGGAGCGGATCAGCGGTGAGGAAGTTTCCGGGGGCTGGGGCCACGTTCAATGGGTGTTCGCTTTGTGCTCCTGCTTCTGGTTTGATGGCGGCGTCTTGATTTCCTGCGGCTCGCGGTACTGGACTAGAACGGAGACGCGGCGGTTGGCGGGATCGAAGGGGTCTTTCGGGTTGCGCAGCTTCTGATCGGCGAAGCCGCGGATCTGGGCGATGCGCTCGGGCGGCACGCCGCTGTCTTCGAGCAGGCGCCGGGCGCTATTGGCGCGGTCGGCCGAGAGCTCCCAGTTGGTGTAGCCGTGGTCGGCCGAGTAGGGCTTGGCGTCGGTGTGTCCTTCGACAAGCAACTTGTTGGGAATCGTTTTGAGCTGTTCGCCGAGCATGCGGATCAGCTCGGTGCCCTTGGCGGTGGGCCTGGCGTTGCCGCTTTCGAAAAACATCCCGCCTTCCTTTTCAAGAAGCTCAATTCGGAGCCCTTCGCTGGTGACCGTCACTTCAATGTTCTTTTTCATCTGCTCAAACTGCGGCAGCTCGCGCATGGCCTGCTCGAGTTTTTCCTTGAGCTTGCTCATGTCGTCCTGCGACAGCAGCAGGCCCTCGCCGGCTCCGCTCATCGTCGTGCCCATCAGGTTGCCCTTGCCTGTCGGGTCCTGGAAATAGCCGCCGACGGCCTTGCGGACCTTCTCGTCGCTCGACAGCAGCCAGAGCACGATGAACAGCGCCATCATCGCGGTGACGAAGTCGGCGTAGGCCACCTTCCAGGCGCCGCCGTGATGGCCTCCGTGTCCGCCCTTCTTCTTGCGGATGACGATGACCGGCGCGGGACTCGACTGTGTGGCCATGCCTGTCCGCCCTCCTCAGGCAGCCGCCTTGGCGGCGCCCTTCAGTGTCGCCTCAGTTTCCTTGAACGAAGGCCGCAGGTGCGGCGGGATGGTGCGCCGGGCGAACTCCACCGCCAGCGACGGCGGCATGCCCTTGATGAACGCCAGCACGCCCATGCGCAACACGTTCAGGTATTGCCCGTGCGCCTCGTTGATCTTGCTCATATTCGATGCCAGCGGGCCGAAAAACCCATAGCACATGAGAATCCCGAGGAAGGTGCCGACCAGCGCCGCCGCCACCTTGTGGCCCACCTCCTCGGGCGGCCCGCCGATGGAGCCCATCGTGATCACCACGCCAAGCACGGCGGCGACAATGCCGAGGCCCGGCAGCGAATCGGCCACGCTCGTCAGCGCCGCCACCGGCTCCCCGCCCTCGTGGTGGTGCACTTCGATGTCGAGCTCCATCAACTGGTCCAGCTCGAGAGGGCCCACACCGCCGGAAATCGCCATCCGCACCGTGTCACAGAAAAAATGCAGCGCATGGTGGTCGGCAAGAAATTTCGGATATTTGCTGAAAACCTGGCTCTTTTCCGGCTCGTCGAGGTCGGATTCCAGTTTTGCCATTCCATGCTTGCGGGCGTAGACGAAAACGTCGTTCAGCAGCTTGAGCTGCTCCAGATAAAACGCCGCATTGTATGGCGACCCTTTCAGCGCCTGAATCAGCCCCTTGAAGATGCCAATGATCGTGTGCAGCGGGTTGGCGATGAAGATCGTTCCCAGCGCCGCGCCGCCAATGATGACCAGCTCGGCCGGCTGGAAAAGCACATGCAGATTTCCGTGCTCGAGCAGATAGCCGCCGATGATGGAACCAAGGACGATGATGGCGCCGATGATGATATACATGGCCTGATTTCGCCGGCCCGCGTGCGGGCTCCGCTTGTTCGTATCGGCAGCAGACGGGGCATCTTGAGCCAGGTGGACGGGCGCGGACAGGGCGCTACACTGAAAGAAACGCATGCCCGGCCCCTTCGAACTGGCCGCCAGGAAGAAATCCCCTCCCGCCGCCGTGCCGCCCGCCGCCAACGCGCAGGTGGAGGACGTGGCCTCGCGTCCGGCCATGGCCGGCCTGCTGAAGTGGTTTGCGCGCAACCGGCAGTGGATCGACGAGCAGCACCTGGCGCTGTGCCGCATTCCGGCGCCGACGTTTCAGGAGGGCGCCCGCGCGGCGGCCGTGGCTGCCATGCTTGAGTCGTTCGGCTGGAACGCGAAGATCGACCGTGCCGGCAACGTCACCGCCACGCTGCCTGCCGCCAGGCCCGGGCCGGTGGTGGCGTTGACGGCGCACCTCGATACGGTGCTTGCGCCGCGCCGCCCGGAGGAGATCCGGCTGGAGGCCAACGGAACCTTCACCGGCCCGGGAGTTTCCGACAATGGCGCCGGCCTGGCGGCGCTGGTCGCGCTGGGGCGCGCGCTGGCTGAAAACCCGGGCGCAATGCGCTCCGCGCAGCTTCTTCTGGTGGCCAACGTCGGCGAGGAGGGCGACGGCAATCTGAGCGGGATGCGGTATCTCTGTCAGCAATCGCCGTGGGCCGAGCGGCTCCAGGCGCTGGTCGTGATGGACGGGCCCGACGTGAGCCATGTGACGGCCGTGGCGCTGGCCTCGCGCCGCTTCGAAATCGTGATCAGCGGGGCCGGGGGCCATAGCTGGTCCGACCGCGGCATGGCCAACCCGGTGCATGCGCTGGCCCGCGCCATTGCGTGTTTCTGCGATGATCGCTCCGCCGCGCCCCCGGCGGCGCCGAGCAGCTGGAATTTTGGCGTGATTGAAGGCGGCACGACGGTGAATGCGATCCCCGCCTCGGCGCGCGTCAAGGTGGATCTGCGCAGCCATAGCCCGGCCGTCCTCGATGGGCTGGCCGCGGCGCTTGAGTCCGCCTTTGAAAGGGCCGCCCGCCACGAGAACGAGACAGCGCGCTCGGGCCGCATCAGTGTGCGCATCCGGGAAACCGGCTCGCGGCCCGGGGGAGCGCTGGCGCCGGACAGCCCGCTGCTCGAAGTGGTTCGCAGCGTGGACGCATTCCTCGCCATCCGCAGCGAACTGGACTGCGCCTCCACCGACGCCAACGTGCCGCTGTCGATGGGACTGCCCGCCATCTCGATCGGCGCCGGCGGCAGCGGCGGCGGCGCCCACACGCCCGCCGAGTGGTACTCGCCCGAGGGGCGCGAACTCGGCCTGCGCCGCATCGCCCTGCTCGTCGCCCTGCTGCTGGAGAATCTGCCCCGGCCATGAGCGGGCATCCGCAACGGGTCCGTGCCGAGCTCGCCCTGGCCGGCGTCGCCTTCCTCTGGGGAACCACATTCGTCATCGTCAAGAGCGCGCTCGAGGACGTCTCGACGTTCCTGTTTCTCGCGCTCCGTTTCACGCTCGCCAGCCTTCTGCTCGCTTTCTGGCTGCGCCGCCGGATTGCACGCCGCACGCCGGTTCACTGGCGCGGCGGCGCGCTGTGCGGCCTGCTGCTGTTTGCCGGCTACGCTCTTCAGACGGCCGGGCTGCGCTGGACGACCGCGTCCAACTCGGCCTTCATCACCGGACTGTACGTGGTGCTGGTACCTTTGCTCGCCTCGCTCGTCTACAGAAACAGACCCCGCCTGGCGGAGCTGGGCGGGGCGGCGCTGGCAACGGCGGGCACGGCGATGATGAGCGGCGGCATGCCCGCGCAGTGGAACCGGGGCGACCTGCTCACGGCCGGCTGCGCGGCGGCCTTCGCCGGCCACATCCTCGCCGTGGAACGGTATTCGCGGCGGATGGATTTCGAACGGCTGAGCCTGATGCAGATCGCGGCGGTGGCCGCGCTGTCCTGGGCGGGGGCGGCCCTGTTGGAGCCGGCCCGCATCTTGTGGACCCCAAGGGTCTGGTGCGCGCTGCTGGCGACGAGCGTACTGGCCACGGCCGTTTCTTTCGTGCTCTATACTTGGGCACAGGGACACACGTCAGCGGCGCGGGCGGCGCTCATCTTTGCGCTCGAGCCGGTCTTTGCAGGCCTGGTGGCCTGGGCGGCCGGGGACAGGTGGACGGCGTCCTCGCTGGCCGGCGCGGCCCTGATCCTCGCCGCCATCGTGCTGGTGGAGCTGAAACCCGCCGTCGGCGCGCAACATCCAGAACATGGGGCTTGACCCGGAGCCAGAAAAGGAGTGAATTCGGTTTCCATGACACAGGCAGGTTTTTCCGGCTGGGTGCGGCGCATCGCATCCCAAAGATGGACGGCCACGGCGACCGCCCTGCTGGCCGCCGCGTTGGTCATTGTCGCGGGCGCGGCATTCACCGCGCGCGTGACCTCGGCGCGAAGCCAGGCGGCAGCGCCGGACGCCACCCCCATCACGATTCCCCCGGTGGCGAAACTCGGCAACGATTTCACGCGCATCGCGCAGTTGCTGGAGCCGTCCGTCGTCTATATCACCTCGGAATACAAGATCCGGCCCACGCAACGCCGGCGAACCCCGCAACCCGACGAGGACGAGGATCAGGGGGACAACGTCATCCCCGGCCCGTTCCGCCGCTTCTTCCAGTCGCCGTTCGGCGACATCCCGGTGCCGCGCCGGCAGGAGGGCACGGGCTCCGGCTTCATCGTGGACCGCAACGGCTATATCATGACGAACCTGCACGTGGTCAAGGACGCCACCGCGATCAAGGTGCGCCTCACCGGCGATTCCACCGAGTACAAGGCAAGGCTGATCGGCTCGGATCCCGAGCTCGACATCGCGGTCATCAAGATTGACGCCGGGCGGCCCCTGCAACCGGTGAAGGTCGCCAACAGCGACAGCGTGCAGGTGGGCGACTGGGCCATCGCCATCGGCGCGCCCTTCGGGCTGGAGACGACGGTGACGGTGGGCATCGTCTCCGCGCTGGGCCGCGACCTGGCCACGCCGCAGCAGTTCCAGCGCTTCATTCAGACCGACGCTGCCATCAATCCGGGCAACAGCGGCGGGCCGCTGGTCAACATCCGCGGCGAAGTGATCGGCGTCAACACAATGATCGCCACCCGCAGCGGCGGCTATGAGGGCATCGGCTTTGCGCTGCCCATCAATACGGCGGTGAAGTCCTACAACCAGATCATCCGCAACGGCCGGGTGATCCGCGGCTCCATCGGCATCCGCTTCCCGCGCGACGAGGACCAGATGAAGAACACGCTCAAGGCGCTGGGCTTCGACCACGGCGTCATCGTCGAAAGCGTGGCGCCGGGCGGCCCGGCCGAACGCGCCGGCCTCAAGGCCGACGATGTGATCCTCGCGCTAAACGGCCAGTCGGTCAGGGACGGCAACGATCTGGTGACGCGGATCTCCGAGATGCCGGTCGGCTCGGAGGCCGTGCTCGAACTTGACCGCGCCGGCAAACGGATGACGCTGAAAGTCCCCATCGAGGAGCGCGACAAGGTCTTCAAGGAGGATCTGGCCGCGCTGGGCGGAGGCCGGGAGATGGTGGACTCCGAAGACAGGGGTGCTGAAAGCTCGGCCCGCTTCGGCATCGGCATCCGCCCGCTGACCGAAGAGCGCCGCAAACAGCTTGGCTTTACCGAATCGGGCGGCGTCGAGGTCACCGTGGTGGAAGAGGACTCCTTCGCCGAAGACATTGGCATGCGCGTCGGAGACATCATCGTGAGCATCAATCGCCAGCCGGTGGCCTCGTTTGAGGACGTCAAACGCATCCAGTCCGGGCTGAAGCGCGGCGACGCGGTCGCGTTCAAGGTCATGCGGCCGGTGCCGGGCCAGACGCGCGGCCAGCGGCAGTGGACGGGCGTGTATCTGTCCGGCGTACTGCCGAAATAATCGCCGGGGCGGATTCCGGCTTACGGAGGGGCAGGAGGAAACTCCTGCCCCTTTCCGTGTCCGTATCCCCAAATCGGCGGGGGAATTGGACTCCATTGACGGCGGGAGTATTCTGAATTCAGGGCTCTCTTCCGATGAGATGAGAAGAAGTGAAAGCCTGTCCGGCTGAGGCGGGCAGAGTCGGTTGGCAGGATTGCCCCAATGAAGGGTTTGGGCAGATTTCTTCTGATTCTGGCCGGCGCGTTGCTGCCGTCGCTGGCCCAGGAAGCGGCCGTTGGCCGCTTCATTGTGGAATTTGCGTCGGCGCCGGCGGTGCGGCATGCATTGCCGGAGCGGCGCCGGGCCGAGATCCGCGTCGAGCAGGACACTGCGGAGCGGCATCTGCGCGCGCGGCGCGCCCGCGTTCTGGCGCGGGTCGATACGGTCCTGAACGCGCTGGTCGTGGAAGCGCCGGACGCGGAGGCTTTGCGCACGGCGCCGGGCGTGCGGCGCGTCAGTCCGGTACGCGCCTATGAGTTGTTCCTCAACCGGGCACTCGTCAACCACAAGGTTCCCGAAGCCTGGGATCTGAGCGGGGGAGCCGAGAGCGCCGGCAAAGGGGTGAAAATCGGCATTCTCGACACGGGTATCGACACCCGGCACCCGGGCTTTCGTCCTCCGGAAGACTGGACCATGCCCGAAGGCTATCCGCGCGTCAGCGAGCCCGCCGAGGAGAACCTCGCTCTGACCAACGCCAAGGTCATCGTCGCCCGCAGCTTCGACGGGAAATCGGCGCGCGACCGCGACGGACACGGCACGGCCGTGGCCATGGTCGCCGCCGGGCTGCGTCATGAAAGCCCGCGCGGCCTGATCTCGGGCGTCGCGCCCGGCGCCTGGCTGGGCGTGTACCGGGTCAGCAGTCTCGAGGACGGGCTGATTTACAGCGACGTCGTCCTCCAGGCCCTGGATCAGGCCGTAAAGGACGGCATGGACGTCATCAACATGAGCTTCGGCTCGGTGGGCGCGAACTCGTCCGACGACGATCCGCTGGCCGACGCGGTGCGCAACGTTGTTCAGGCGGGCATTGTCGTGGTTAACGCGGCGGGCAACACGGCAGGGCCGATGACCGTGGACGACACGGCGGCGAACGAAAAGGTTCTCGGCGTGGGTTCCAATCACTCGACGCCCGCGGACGTGACCCAGGTGATCCCGTCCCGCGGGCTTCCCATGCCGGCGGCAGCCTCCAGCAACGTGGGCTCGCTGGACCCGATCATGGGGCCGCTCGTGGACGCCGCCCGCTTCGGCGATCCGCTCGGATGCCGACCGTACCCCGAAAACGCGCTTCAGGGCCAGATTCCCCTCATCGAGCGGGGCGGATGCTTCTTCTCCGAAAAGCTTGCCAACGCCGCGGCGGCCGGGGCGCCCGCAGCCATCGTCTTCAACTCCGCCAATCCGCCCAACGGCGACCCGGAGAGCCTTGTGACCATGAACGTCGACGACAACCCGACCATTCCAGGGCTCTTCGTCCGCCGCAGCGACGGCATGACGCTGAAGGAATGGCTGCCCGTGTTCGAGGACCTCCAGGTGACGCTCCGGTTCCCCAACCCGGACGCCGTACCGAACCAGATTTCTTCCTTTTCGAGCCGCGGCCCGTCCGTCGACCTCCGAATCAAGCCGGATCTGCTGGCCACGGGCTCGTCGGTCTATACGGCAGCGATTCCGGACGAGCGGTGGGCCTGCGACATCTGCGATCCTTCCGGCTATGCATCGCTCAGCGGGACCAGTTTTTCGGCGCCGCTGGTGGCCGGCGCGGCCGCGGTCCTGAAGGCTGCGCGGCCCGGCCTCGGCGTGGACGATTACCGGTCCCTGCTCGTCAATGCGGCGCAGCCGTTCGTCTTTTCAGACGGAAAGACCGCACCGGTGCAGTCGGCCGGGGCGGGCATGCTCAATCTGCGTAACTCGCTGCTTTCGCCGCTTTCGGCGGCTCCGGTCTCGGTGAGTTTTGGCGCCGGCGCCGCAACCGCGGATCTTGCGCGGGAGGTGACGCTCCGGAATCTGGCGGATAAACCGCTGGCGCTGAGGGTTGAGGTGGAGTCCGCCGATGAAGTGCGTCCTGCGGTGGACCCAGCCGAACTATCTCTTGCGCCCGGCGAATCGGCGGCGCTGAAGGTCTCGTGGACGGCGGCCGGCGTGGCGCCGGGCGCCTATCAAGGCTTTCTCAAGGTCCGGGCCGCCGAGATCGCCGCATCTGGTGAACAGGGCGAAGGGGCTTCCACAGCAAACGCGACTTCCACGGAAAGCGTGCTGAAACCGGACTCGCCGACCTCCAGAGGCGGCGAGCCCTCCGGAGACGGGAACGAGGATGGTAGCGCTCCTCCCGATCAGGTGCCGGGGGCTGCCTTCCCGGAGATTCGGATTCCTTACTGGTATGCCGTCGAGGGCAGCGGACCGGATGCAATGGTTGTCCTCCGCCAGAGCCCCCGTACGGCGAAGCCCGCCTCCACTGTACGCGTCTATTTCCGGATTCACGACCGCGCGGGCCTGGCGCTGAGTGACATCAACCCACGAGTCGCGCCCGTGCCGCAGCCCGGGGGCGTGCTGGGCCGCGTGAGCCGTGTCATCCGTTCCGACTCTCTGTATCCAAATTCCTGGCTGGTCGAGATCCTCACCAGCAGCGTGGCAGGAACGCACGTCTTCCAGGTGGAGGTGGACGGAAGAATCTTTTATTTCCAGGTGGTAACTTCGAACTGAGAGCAGGGCGCGGCCCGAAGTGTCGGCCGGAAACCGGCCGGGTCAGCGCTGTGCTACCCTTGGCTCAAGTATGGCCAACCGCAGCGTCAATAAGGTCATCCTCATCGGCCATCTCGGCCGCGACGCCGAGACCCGCTACACGCCCACCGGCGTGCCGGTCACGCGCTTCACTCTCGCTACGAACCGCCGGGTGAAGGACCCGAACACCGGCGAATGGAGGGACGAGACCGACTGGCACAACGTGGCCGTCTGGCGCCAGGACAATCTCGCGCAGTACCTCACAAAGGGCAAACAGGTTTACGTGGAAGGGCGGCTTCAGACGCGCTCGTACGAGGATCGGGAGGGGCAGAAACGCTACATCACGGAAGTCGTCGCTGACGAAGTGTTCCTGCTGGGCTCGCGCGGCGACGCAGCCGCAGCCGGCGATTATTCCGAAGGCAGCGAACGCCCTGCGGCGCCGCCGAAGCCGCGCCCGGAGCCCTCGCGCGAAGAACCCGACCTCTCCGGCCCCATCACTGACGACGACGTTCCGTTCTGATCCGTAGGGCCGCCCATCAACGCACCAGTCTGCATCAATTCATCTTCAGCTTCGTGTTCGCAAGGTCTCTCGGGCGGCCTTCTCTCGAAGCGGTTTGTTCGGCAGCCGTTCCAGCCAGACGCTGAGATCTCTTCGCACGCTTCCCGGGCTGGCGCCGCAAAAGCAGGACCAGGGCGGGCGCCCGGCGCGGCCGAATGAGACTCGCACGCCTGGCCAATGCCGGCAGCGACTTGACGGACGCGAAGCCCGGAGCCCAATCAGCAATCCTTTGCCCTCGCCCGCCCGCTTTCACGCGATTGACACTCCTCTTTCATCGGCAGTTTATGCCGGCTCACTACCCTGCGAGGTGGCAGGAATTTTCATTCGTTTCCGCCACATCAAGGAGGGTATTCTTGTCGAGTTGGAAGTATCTGCAGTATGCGCTGGCAACCGGCTTTCTGCTGGCACACCCTGTCTTCGGACAGACGACGCTTGGCACAATCCTCGGAACGGTGACAGACCCGTCCGGGGCGGCCGTTCAGGATGCCGAAGTCCGCGCGCGGCATCTGGCCGAGAATATCGAAGCCGCCACCCGAACCAATGGAGCGGGAGACTTCGAACTGCCCGAGATGAAACCGGGACCTTATGCGTTGACGGTGTCCGCACCAGGATTCCGGCTGTTCCGCGCCTCCGATCTGTTGCTTCAGGCGCGTTCCCGCCTGCGCGTGAACGCAAGGCTGGAAGTCGGCGAGCTGACGCAGACGGTCGAGGTGACCTCCTCGGCCGGCGTCATCGCCACCGACACGCCGGCCATCGCCTCCTATCTGTCGGCCAAGAAGGTGCTCGACCTGCCATCGAATGTGCGCGGTGCGGGGAGCACCAGCCCGTATGCACTGCTGCAGACTTTGCCCGGCGTGCAGGCTGACAATGGCCTGGGCCTCTCCGTCCAGGGAGGGCTGCCGGCGCAGAGCGAATCGAGCGTCGACGGCATTTCGATCACCCAGGTCACTGGCAACAGCCCGAACCGCAATCAGTTCCTTTCGGTGGAATCGATCAGCGAGATGCGTGTTCAGGGGGTCGGCAACACCGCCGAATTCGGCCAGCCCGGCGACATCACTCTTATCTCGAAAAGCGGCTCCAATGACTTTCATGGGGCCCTCTTCTGGTATCACCAAAACAGGGCTTTCGACGCGCGCTCCTTTGGGCAGAACGTGCTGCCGGCCAAGATTGGCAACACCTTCGGCGCCACGCTCGGAGGGCCCCTCTCCATCCCCCGTCTTTACGATGGCAGAAACCGGACGTTCTTCTACTTCACCTGGGAGTCTCTGCGCTTCCCGCGCCAGACCACCATCCAGAACACCGTGCCCACCACGTTTGTCAAGAACGGCGACTTCAGCCGGGAGGGGATCACGATTCGCGATCCTCTCAACGGCCAGCCGTTTCCGGGCAACCTGATACCATCGTCGCGCATCAACCCGGTGGCGCAGAAAATCCTGCCCTTTTTTCCTGATCCGAACAGCGGTCCGGCAGACCGCCGCGCAGCGGCCAATTACCGCGACAACCGCTCGACGACAATCAACTCGGATCAGTTTGAATTCCGCGGCGATCAGAACATCGGTAATCGTCACCGGGTTTTCGGCCGCTTCATGTACAAGAAAATTCCCTCTTCGGCGCCGAATAATCTGACGCTGCCTTCCGACACGGTGGACGAGAAATACTGGCAGACAGCGGGGAGCTGGAGCTACACGATTACGCCGTCGCTGCTGAACGAGCTGCGCGCAGGCTTTGTCCGCTCAGACGCTTCGCGCGTTTTCAATTTCGACGGACGCGCTTTCACCAACAGCCTGAATCTGAAAGACATTCAGCGCGATATTTTCTTCAACGGCCTGCCGAATTTCAGCATCGACCTGTACACCGCCTTCAGCAAGAGCCGCCCGGGCTTCAGCATTTCCGACAATTTCCAGATCATTGACAATCTCACCTGGACGCGCGGACGCCACACTTTCAAGTACGGCGGCGACGTCCGCAAGCTCCGCGCCCGTTCCGATCTCGGCTTCACCACGGGCAATAACTACGGGGATTTCGCCTTCGGCCCCACCTTCACCGGCTATGGCTTCGCCGACTTCCTCCTGGGCGTTCCGGCGCAGAGCGCCATCGCCGTGGTCAGCCGCGACAACGACGGCCAGGCCTGGCACTACAAGTTTTACGCGCAGGACACCTGGCGGGTCAGCAGCCGCCTCACGGTCGATCTGGGCCTCCGCTACGAGCTGCATCCCGCCTACAGGGACAACGGCCTGAACATCGCCAACTTTGACCGCTCCATTCCGGTCACCGGCAGAGTGCTCATCATGTCCGACCCGAAGGCGCGCGAATACGTTGCCCCGGGAGCCGCCCTCTCGTTCAACGCCTGCCCGGCGCCGGCCATCAACGGGATTCCCTGCACGCCCATCGTCACCGCCGAGGAGGCTGGCCTGCCAGAGGGACTGCGCAAGACCTACAAAACACAGTTCCTCCCGCGGCTCGGCTTCGCCTACCGCCTCAACGACCGCACGACGGTCCGCGCCAGCGGCGGCTTCTACAACATGATCATCCTCGGCTCCGTCTTCTACTCGCTTACCGGCACCGTGCAGAGCGACGTCCGGAACTTCAACAACGTGGGCTCCGACGGGCGGCCCATTTTCACGCTTCCCGAAACCCGCACGCCCGGCAGCGGCGTCCGCGGCGGCGCCATCGGCACATTTGAATTTCGTACTGCGAATCAGATCGACTTCCGTCCGCCGCAGATGTTCCAGTGGGCGCTGTCAGTCGACCGCGAGCTGGCCTCGCACACCGGGCTCCGCGTCTCCTATATCGGCAGCCGCTCCTATCAACTTCCGTGGGCGCCGGACATCAACATGATGGCGCCGTCCACCACGTTTTTCTCCCAGCGCAGCAACCTCGAGCGGCCCTTCCCGAACTTCGGGCTTATCTTCAGCCGCGACGCCGGTGCCAACGCCCTCTACAATTCACTCCAGGTGGAAGCGAACCGGCGGCTGGCGGGCGGCCTGGCGTACACGGCCGCCTACACGCTCGCCAAGAACCTCGCCGACAACGCCGGCCCCGCGCCCGGCGGCTTCGCCGGTGAAAACGGCGGCGGGCGCGTGACCAACTCGCTCGACCGCCGCGCCGACCGCGGCGATGTTTACGCAACGCGCCGTCACCGCATGGTGAACACGCTGGTCTACCAGCTTCCCTTCGGCCGCGGGCGCCGCTTCCTTTCTCAGGCGTCGCGGCCGGTGGACCTGCTGGCCGGGGGCTGGCAGTTCTCCACGATTCTTACGCTTCAATCGGGCCCGTTCCTCACGCCGGTCTTTTCCGGCGGCGATCCTTCCGGAACGAACGCGCCAAGCCGCGGCCCCCAGCGTCCGGACCGTCTCGGGGCGGCCAATGGCAGCGTCCCCGGTCCAACCCGCGATCAGTGGGCGGACCGCAGCGCCTTCGCCTGCCCCGGCCGCGCTGCCGGAGCGCTCCAGTTCGATTGCCGCATCGGTGCCGTGCCGGGCCGCGATCCCAACCCCATCGGCCGCTTCGGCAACTCGGGCGTCGGCATCCTCACCGGACCGGGCACCTTTGCGTGGAACGCCGGCATGCAGAAGCGCTTTGCATTCGGAGAAAGGGCCGGTCTCCGTCTGGAAGGCTCCTTCACCAATCTGCCCAACTGGACCAACCTCGGCGATCCCAACCTCAACATCGCCGACAGCAACTTCGGCCGGATTACCAGCGTTCGCAGTGTCGACTTCGGGGGCGGCCGCACCGGACAGGTGTCGCTGCGCCTGGAGTTCTGAGATCTTTCATCCGACCACCGCTTTTGCGAGAGCCGGTCCGCCGAAAGCGGGCCGGCCCATTTTTTCGCGGCGCGCGGCCTCCCTCGCGCGTGGCCGCAGGGACGGAACCGGACTTCGCCGCTGTTTCACAGCAGACGGTCGAGGCCCTTTGCCTCCAGCGCCTTTACCAGCTCGCCCACGCGCTGCGCCTGTTCGCGCCGCGTCACCAGCAGCGCGTCCGGCGTGTCGACGACGATCAGGTCATCGACGCCCAAGAGCGCCACCAGTTTGCCGGGCGCATCAGCATAATTGCCCCGGGCGTCCAGCGCCAGCAGCTCGCCGCGCGCGGCGTTGCCCGCGCTGTCCTTGGCGAGCAGCTCGTAAACGGCGTTGAAGCTGCCCAGATCGCTCCAGCCGATGTCGCCGGCGGCGAAGCCGGAGATGCCGGGCGTCTTTTCAAGCACCGCGTAATCGACGGAAATATTGTCGCACTGCGGAAAAATCTCGCTTAATTTTTTCGAAAAATCGCGGGATCCGAAGCGCGGAAGTGAATCAATCAGGCCGGCTGTGCGCGGCAGGCATCGGCGCAGATGCTCCAGATACAGGGCGGCTGGCCAGAAGAAAATGCCGGCGTTCCAGAGAAAATTCCCGGACTCCACGTATTTCCTCGCCGTTTCCAGGTCCGGTTTTTCACGGAAGCGGAGCACCGGGGCGGGCCTGAGCGAGCCCGGCCGGAGCGAGTCCGGGGGGAATTCGATGTACCCATAGCCGGTCTCCGGCCACCGGGGCTCGATGCCCAGCAGCACCATGCGGCCCCGCGCGGCCTCTTCCCAGGCCGCCGCGGCCAGCCGCCGGAAGGCGGCGGCTCGGCCGATATGGTGGTCCGCCGGAAAGACGCCCATCACGGCCTTCGGGTCGGCATCGAGCATGATCTTTGCCGCCAGGCCGATGGCCGGCGCGGTGTTGCGACCGGCAGGCTCGGCCAGAATCTGCCGTGCGGGCACGTCCGCGAGCAGGCGGCGGATGGCCGGGCGCAGCTCGCGGGAAGTGAGCACCCAGATGCGCGAAGGATCCACCAGCGGCGCCAGCCGCCGCACGGTGAGCTGTATCAGCGGGCCCTCGCCGGTGAGATCCAGCACCTGCTTGGCCGCAGCCCGGCGGCTCCGCGGCCAGAAGCGTGTTCCCCGTCCTCCGGCCAGGATCAGGGCATGGCGGTGATGACTTGTTCGGGACACCATCTACGAGAATAGCCGCACTGCGCCGGCCATGCGGCGCCCTACGTATGCCGAACGGGAGTGCGCGAGGCGCTCCTGCTATTCTGGTAGGTTCACGCAAATGCTGGATTCCACGCTATCGGAGATCGAAGCGCGTGCCGTGTCGGCCATTGAAGCGGCCGCCGATGCGGCGTCGCTGGAAGAAGCGCGCGTCGAATTCCTCGGCCGCAAGGGCGCGCTGGCGCAGATCGGCCGGGAAATGGGCCGGCTTCCGGCCGAAGAACGGGCGCGCGTCGGCCGGCTGCTGAATGCGGTGAAACAGACGCTGGAAGAGCGTTTCGAAAAGAAAAAGGCGTGGTTCGAGGAACAGGCCCTGCGGGCGCGGCTCGACGCCGAGTGGCTCGACGTGACGCTGCCCGCGCCCGGCGTGCGGCCCGGCGCGCTTCATCCGCTGACGCAGATCCAGAAGGAGCTCGAGGACGTTTTCACCAGCCTCGGCTTTGCCGTCGTTGACGGCCCCGAAGTCGAAACCGAGTGGCACAATTTTGACGCGCTGAACATCCCGCCCACGCACCCCGCGCGCGACGCGCAGGACACCTTCTGGCTGGAAAACGGGCTGCTGCTGCGGACGCACACCTCGCCCGTGCAGGTGCGCGCGATGGAGCGCTTCGGCGCGCCGCTGCGCATCATCGCCCCGGGGCGCGTCTTCCGCAATGAAGAAGTGGACGCCAGCCACGAGCACACCTTCTACCAGCTCGAAGGCATGATGGTGGACCGCGACGTCAGCATCGGCCACATGCTCTACTTCATGAAGACGCTGCTCGAGGCCGTCTTTCGCCGCGAGGTGACGGTGCGGCTGCGGCCAGGCTTCTTTCCCTTCGTCGAGCCGGGCTTCGAGCTCGACATCCAGTGTCTGCTGTGCGGCGGGCAGGGCTGCCCGGTGTGCAAGCAGAGCGGCTGGGTGGAGCTGCTGCCCTGCGGCCTGGTGCATCCCAACGTGTTGCGCGCCGGCGGCATTGACCCGGACGCGTGGAACGGCTTCGCCTTCGGGCTTGGGCTGACGCGGCTGGTGATGATGCGCTACGGAATCGACGACATCCGGCTGTTGCAGTCAGGCGACCTGCGCTTCCTCCAGCAGTTCTAGAGGTGGATTGCGGTGAAGTTCTCTTATAACTGGCTTCGCGAGCTTGTGCCCGGACTTGAGGCGTCGCCGCGCGACCTGGCGCGGCTGATTACGATGAAAACCGCCGAATGCGAGGGCGTCGAACCATACGCCCCGTGGATGCAGGCGGTGGTGGCGGCGCGCGTGGAAAGCGTCGAGCCGATGTCTGGCTCGCACAACGTGAAGGCGGTGGTCGATGCGGGGCCGGAATACGGCCGCCGCACGGTGGTCTGCGGCGCCCCCAACTGCCGCCCCGGGCTGCTGACGGCCTTCGTGCCGCCAGGTGTCACCGTCGCCGGGGGAAAACATGTCCGCACGGTTTTGATTCAAGGCGTCGAAAGCCAGGGGATGCTCGCATCAGGGGCGGAGCTCGGTCTGAACCGCGACAGCTCAGGCATTCTGGAACTGGAGGCAGCCGAGCCGGGCGCGCCCGTCCCCGGCTGTCCCGTGGATCACATCATCGAGGTCGACAACAAGAGCCTGACGCACCGGCCGGACCTGTGGGGCCACGTCGGCATGGCGCGCGAGGTGGCAGCCATCACATCGCTGCGGCTGGCCGACCCGGTGCACGAGGAGCTCATCCCGACCGGCGAGCCCGCCTGGCGCGTCGACATCCGCGACTTTGACCTGTGCCCGCGCTATTCGGCGCTCGTTTTTGAAAACGTCACCGTCGGCCCGTCGCCGCTGTGGTTGCAGGCGCGGCTGGAAGCGATCGGGCTGAACCCGATCTCGAATATTGTTGACGTCACCAACTACGTCATGGCGGAGCTGGCCGAGCCGATGCACGCCTTCGACGCCGACCTCCTCCACGGCAACACGATCATCGTCCGGCGCGCCGAAGAAGGCGAGGAGCTGGAGGCCCTGAACGGCGAAACTTACCGCCTTTCGCCCTCGAACCTGGTCATCGCCGACGGGCGCGGCGCGGTGGCGCTGGCCGGCGTGATCGGCGGCGCGGGATCGGCCATCCGCGAGTCGACCCGGAGAATCGTTCTCGAAAGCGCGAACTTCGACGCCGCCTCCATCCGGCGCACCTCGGCGGCGCTGAAGATCCGCACGGACGCTTCCATGCGCTTCGAAAAGGCGCAGGACCCGGCCAACACGGTGCGGGCGCTGGCCCGCGCCGTGGAGCTCTTCCAGCTCGTCTCGCCGGGCATCCGGCTGACGGGCGGGCTGGTGGACTCCTGGCGGCGCGCCCCGGAACCGAAGCCGATCGAGCTCGACATCGAATGGCTCGAGCGGCGGCTCGGCCGTCCCATCGGGGAGGACGAAGTGCGGCGCATCCTCGAATCGCTCTCCTTTGGCGTGGAGGAGCCGCGCCCCAGGGTGTTTCTGGTGCGCGTGCCGAGCTGGCGCGCCACCAAAGACATCTCGATCAAAGAGGACCTGCTCGAGGAAGTGGGCCGCATGGTGGGCTACGATACGGTGCCGCCCGCGGCCCCGCTGCTGCCGGCGCGGCGGCCGTGGGTGAACGAGGAGCGGCTGTTCCACCACGCGGTGCGTCAGATGGCGGCGGCGCAGGGCTTCATCGAGGTCTACAACTATTCGTTCATCAGCGAGGAGATGGCCGCGCGGTTCGGGTTCGCGCCGGAAGAGCACCTGCGCGTGGCCAATCCGATCTCGGTGGAGCAGAGCCTGCTGCGCAGGAGCCTGCTGCCGGGCATCCACAAAAACATTTTGGACAACTCGCGTTTTTTTCCTTCTTTCCGCCTCTTCGAAATCGGCAACGAGATCCACAAACGCGAAGGCAAAGAGCTGCCGCGGGAGGTCCCGCACCTGGCGGCCGCCATCTACAGCCGCGGCGACGGCCGGGAAGCCTTCTTCGAGCTGAAGCGCCTGGCCGAATGCCTGATGCCCGGCTGCGAGACGCGGCCGGCCGAAGCGCGCCCGTATGAACACCCGGCGCGCGCGGGCGAGATCATCTGGCGGGGAAAGACACTTGGGCGCCTGTTCGAGCTGCATCCGCGGCTGGTGGAGCAGGGGCGGGCCACGGTGCTCGACGTAGACCTCGACGTGATGTTCGCCCTGGGGCCGTTGCCGAAGAAATACACGCCGCCGCGGCGCTATCCGGCCAGCGAGTTCGACCTCTCGGTGGTGGCCGGCCTCCGCGTCCACTGCGCCGAACTGGCGGC
Organism: Bryobacteraceae bacterium; assembly: GCA_026002855.1. Lineage (NCBI taxonomy): Bacteria > Pseudomonadati > Acidobacteriota > Terriglobia > Bryobacterales > Bryobacteraceae > Bryobacteraceae bacterium. The sequence goes on along the minus strand of BPGD01000001.1, from coordinate 2,681,552 downwards.
GCGCATCCGCGACGCCGCCGGCCCGATGTGCGAGCGCGTGCAGTATCTGTATTCCTATCAGGGCAAGCCGCTGCCCGAGGACCGGCAGAGCCTCACCTACCGCATCACGCTGGGCGCGCCGGACCACACGCTGTCGAGCGAGGAGGTGGCGGCCGTGCGTGCGGCGATCATCGCCGCCCTGGAAGCGGCGGGGTTCGGCATCCGGCAGTAGCCGGCATTCTGAAGGCCGATTCGCGCCCCGCCGCACGCCTGTGTTCCAAATGCGGCCGGAGCGCCCGGTAATTACACCGGAAATTCCGCAGAAAATGCGCCGTAAAATCCGGCGATTTTCGCAGAAGAAAATGCCCGCGCCGCCAGTCGACGGGCCACCTGCCTCCCGCCTGGACCCGCCAGGCTTGTCCCGCCGCCGGCGCCGCACATAACATCGGGATGTGATCACGCGCAGGACATGGCTTGGTACGGCGGCGGCAGCGGCCCTGGCAGGGGCGCCCGCACCAGTGATGCGGAGCGGGCAATTCTCCCGGCGTTATGATCTGGCGCTGCGGCGCGTCCGCGAAGGCGGCCCGCCCGTGTACACGAAAGAGCTTGTGCTTGCCGATGCGGTGCCCCGCCCGGTGAGGCGCTTTACCGAATTCAGCGGCGATGTTTCGGGCCGCTGGCTGGAGGCGCTGTCCGCGGCTTCCGCCGATCGCGGCGAGCGCTACCCGGAGCTCGACGACTGGCTGCCGGAGCTGCTTGCCTGCCAGCGGGCGGAAGGATATTTCGGCGGCGGTTTCTCCGCCGGAGAGCTGCGGCGCGAGGACATGGCGCTGCTGTGGGGCAACGGGCGGCTGCTGGTCGGCCTGGTCGAACGCCACCGCCTGACAGGCGACCCGCGCCCGCTCGAAGCAGCGCGCCGGCTGGGCGATTTTCTCGGCAGAATCGCGCCACAGATGAACTCGCCGCGCGTCCAGCAGCAGTTCGCCGAAGGCGCCTTCGCCATGGGCTACATCTGCTGGACGCAGATGACCGAGGGGCTGGCCGCGTTGTCCGCGGCGACCCGGCAACAGGCCTATGGGCGGGCCGCCCTCGACATCGCGGCGCACCTCGAACGCCGCCCCGGCGAGCACGCTCACGGGTTCCTCACGTCTCTGCGCGGCGTTGTGGATCTGTATGAAGCCACGCGGGAACGGGCGCTGCTGGCACAGGCCGAGCGCGAATGGCAGGAGGTGGCGGAAAGCGGCAACGTGTTCATCGCCGGCACCGTCCCGGAGGCCTGGAAACCCAGGGCCTTCCGAACGGAAGGATGCGCGGAGGCGGACTGGCTCCGGCTCAGCCTGCGCCTCTGGCGGCTCACCGGTCGGCTGCGGTATCTGGAAGCGGCCGAGCGCACGCTGTTCAATGAATTCGCGATGAACCAGTTTTCCACCGGCGACTTCGGCCACCGCCCGCTGGCCAGGACCGGAGTGCGCCAGGGCGCCACCGAAGGGCAGGCCGGCGGCTCGGCGCGGGCCTGGTGGTGCTGCACGCTGCACGGGCTGCGGGCGTTCCCGGAGATCTTCCGGCACGCCTGGCGCGACAGCGGCGGAGCGCTTTGGTTCGATCTGCCCATTGAGGGCGAGCTCCGCACGGACGGGTTGCGGCTGGTCTCGGGTTCGACGCTCGAAACCGATGGCGCCGTCACCGTCCGGATCCTCGCGGCGGCCGGGCGGCGGGCGCCGCTTTATCTGCGGATTCCATCGTGGTCGGCAGGCGTCGAAGTTCATTCGCACAGCGGCGCGGCGGAGATCGCTTCCGGGGAAGGCTGGTGCCGCGTGGCGCGCGTCTGGCAGCCCGGCGACGTTCTTACCGTCCGGTATTTCCCGAAGACGCGCGTCGAGCGCGACGCGGAGGGGCGCGTGGCGCTGTTCCACGGGCCCTGGTTGCTCGGCGTGGCCGAAGCGACGGACCCGTTCTTCTTCGACGAGCCCTTCACAACGAACCGGCTGCGCATCACGCCGGGCGCGGACGGCTCGGTGCGGCTGATGCCCGCCGGCCGCGGCGGCGACCACGCCTTCGCCGTGCCGGCGGCGCGCTTCGAAGTGCCGTACCTGCCCGGCGGATACCCGCTTCAACCGGGCGCCGCGACGCTGCGCCCGGTGAGCGAGCAGACCGGCCTGGCAACCTGCGACTGGGAATACTGGTTTCTCACCGCCGACTGAGGCGGCCTCACGGCGCTTCCAGCCGGAACGCTGACGACAGCTTCAGTCCGCTGCGCCCGGCGCTGTTGCCCACCCAGACCCGATATTGGCCGGCGGGCGTCACCCACCGCCGCGCCGCATCGCTCCAGACGGAGAACGGGTGTGAGGCGTCCGCCTCATCCAGGATCACTTCCACGCGCCGCCGCCCGCCGGCCTTCAGGTTCACCCTCGCCCATCCGGCAAGGCGCTTCGGCGGCTCGCCGGTCTCCGGCGGCAGGCTCAGGTAGACCTGAGCCACCTCGGCGCCCTCGCGCGGGCCCGTGTTCCACAAGTCGAAGGAGACGGCCAGCCGCCGCGTGCCGGGGCGCGTGTCGAGCCATTCCAGCCGGAGGCCAGAAAACTCAAAGGTCGTGTAAGAGAGTCCGAAACCAAAGGGGAACAGCGGCTCCAGGCCGCGCGCGTCAAACCATCGGTAGCCGACCCAGTGCCCTTCGTCATAGCGCACCGGGAAGGGCTCGCTCGAGTCCGGCGCGGGCGGCGCGTCGATGGCCGTGCGCGGCAGATCCTCGATGCGCAGGGGGATGGTGAGCGGTAGCTTGCCGCTGGGGTTGACGGCGCCGAACAGGATGTTGGCGATGGCTTCGGCGCCGCGCTGCCCCGGATACCACGCCGCAAGCACGGCCGCGGCCCCGTGCGCCCAGGGCATCACCGGCCCGAACTTCCGCGGCCGCGAGGCGAGCGTCGGCTCCGCCCCCGCGCTCCAGGGCATGAGCTGCGCGCCGCCGCTCTGGAGCACGACGACGGTTCGCGGATTGGCGTCGATCACCGCCTGGATGAGCGCATCCTGATTCCCGCTGAGCCCGAGTGACGGCAGATCCATGCCCTCGCTCTCCCACTCGGCGGCAAAGACGACGGCCACGTCAGCGCGGCGCGCCAGGGCGGCGGCGGAGCGGATGTCCGCGCCGCTGTCGTATTGCACGTCGGCCTGCGGCGCCATGGCGCGGATCGCCCGCAATGGAGAGGACGGCGCCCAGACAATGCCGCCCCAGCAGGGCGGGCACGGCGCAGGGAACCACAGCGCGGGCCCGCCGGTGGGCGTCACCTGCGCCGAGCCACCGCCGGTGAGCACGCCCCGGTCGGCGTTGCCCCCGATCACCGCGATGGAGCGCAGGCTCCGCGCGTCCAGCGGAAGCAGCCCCTGGTTCACCAGCAGCACCGTGCCTTCTTCGGCCACGCGTTGCGCGATGGCTTCGCTGCGGGCCAGATCCAGCGGCGGGTGCGCGCCGCCTGAGTCGAGCAGGCCAACGGCGATCATCGCGCGCAGCACGCGCCGCACCATGTCGTTCAGCCTCTCTTCCGGCAGCAGCCCTTCCTGAACCGCGCTCTTCAGGCTGCGGTCCCGCTCGCCGCCGAACAGGTAGCCGCCGGGCTGTTCCTGGTCGAGCCCGGCCAGCGCCGCCCTCACCGAGCTGCGCGCGGCGTACCAGTCCGACATGACGAAGCCGCGGAAACCCCATTCCCCCTTGAGCACCGTGTTCAGCAGCCAGGAATTTTCGCAGGCGTAGACGCCGTTGACGAGGTTGTAGGCACACATCACGGACTGGGCGCCGGACTCCCGCAGCGCGATCTCGAAGGCGAGCAGGTCACTCTGGCGGGCGCCGCGCTCGCTGATCCGCACGTCCGCGGTAAAGCGCCCGGTCTCCTGGTCGTTCAGGGCGAAGTGTTTCAGACATCCGATGACGCCCTGGTCCTGGATGGCGCGCACGTGCGCCGCTGTGATGCGGCCGGCGAGCAACGGATCCTCGCCCTTCATCTCGAATGTCCGCCCACAGCGCGGCTCGCGATTGGCCAGGTTCACGTTGCCGCCGAGGTTCACGTTGACCCCATAGGCGCGCGACTGGCGGCCGATGACCCAACCGTAGTCGTAAGCGAGTTCCAGATCCCAGGTGGCGGCGCTGGCGATGCAGGAGGGCAGCACCGTCGCCGGCCCCACCTGGTTGCCCACGCCCAGGCTGCCGTCAGCGAAGTGCAGGTCCGGAATGCCGAGCCGCGGAATGCCCGGAATGTAGCCGGCGGTGCCGAGCGGCCCGGGGTTGTAGTCGCGCAGGGCGCCGTGCAGAAGCTGGATCTTCTCATCGAGCGTCATCTGAGCGATGAGGGCGTCGGCGCGTTCTTCCGGAGACAGGTTCGCGGAAGGAGGAGCGGGATGCGGTGCCGACAGGGGCGCGGAAAGCAGCAAAAGGGCGGGCAGGAATCGGCGCCAGATCATGGCAGAAACTCCGCCTCGTTCCAATTCTGGCACGCCCGACCTCGGCCTTCAGCGCGAGGCGGCGCCCGGGTCCGGCAGGAAGTAGAAGGCCATGGCGAGAATCAGATATACGGCCAGCAGCATGGCGCCTTCCAGCCAGTTCGATTCGCCGTCGGAGGCGATCTGCGCTGCGATGACCGCCGTCACCACCACCGCCAGCACCTCCGCCGGGGTGAAGACCAGGTTCATGGGCGCCGGACCGATCCAGTAGCTTAGCAGCACGAGCACGGGCGCAACGAACAGCGCCACCTGGATGCTGGAGCCGACCGCAATCGAGAGGCTCAGGTCCATGCGGTTCTTCCACGCCATGAGGATGGCGGAGGAATGTTCGGCCGCGTTGCCGATGACGGCCACCACAATGACGCCGATGAAGACCTGCGGCATGCCCCACGCATGCGCCGCCTGCTCGACGCTGCCCACCAGGATCTCGCTCATCCACGCAATGAGCGCAGTGGAGACAGCCAGCACGGCGGCGCTTCTTCCGCGGCTCCAGACCGCATGCTGGCCCGGCTCTGTTTCCGCCACCGGCTGAAGACCCGTGAAAAAACTCCTGTGGGTGATGAGCGAGAAGACCAGATGGGCCGCGTAGATCGCCAGCAGGACGAACGAGATCTCCAGGCTCAGGTCGTTCTCCACCCGCTGCGACACGCGGGCGACGTGATGGAAAACCGCGGGCACGACCAGGGCAATGGCGGAAAGAATGAGCAGCGTCGCCTGCGCCCGCGCTGCCACCGGCTGGAAGGATTGTGTGCGGTATCGCAGCCCGCCGGCGAGCATCGACAGGCCGGCCACCAGCAGGATGTTGCCGATGATCGAGCCCGTCAGCGACGCTTTCACCACCTCGTGCAGGCCCCGCTGAAGGGCGGCGATGGCGATGATCAGCTCGGCGGCATTGCCGAACGTCGCATTCAGCAGCCCGCCGACGCCTTCCCCGGTGTGGGCAGCCAGGTGCTCGGTGGCGTGGCCGAGCCAGGCCGCCAACGGCAGGATGGCCAGGCAGGCCGAGGCGAAGATCCACGCGTGTGCCTGCGGGGCCAGCCATTCCAGCGCCGCCGTGATGGGTACAAAGACGAGGAGCCAGTCCAGGGAGGGTTTCCATTGCATGGTCTGCCCTGCGCGCTTTTGCTATTTTCGCAAAGAGACAGGGCAGACGGGCCCGGAGACTGGAACGGGGAGGCGATGCAAAAAGCCGGCTATGCCTTGGGTTTTCTGGCGCGGCACCGCCGGGAGGCGAACACAAGGCCCGCTCCCGCGCTCAGCATCAGCGCCCAGGCGCCGGGTTCAGGGGTGACGTAGGCTTCGTTGAACTGGAGCCGGAAACCGGCTATGGTGTTCGCCGTGTTAGGGAGGATGAAGGCAAGCTTGTAGGTAGCGCCGGGATCGACCCAGGTCTGAAAAGCGAAAGAGCCGGAAGATGTCCCGGACACGGTGCCGCTGATGGTCCCGGTATAGACCGGTTGATTCGAAGAGTTCAGTAAGTAGTATGTGTTACTCGCCACCGTATCGTCGGCCCAGACGTAGCCGGACATCACCAGCCACCATTGAGACCAGCCGGAGGGCAACTGCGACGCACCGGGCGTCATGAAGTCCATGACGGCGATGAACGAAGTGCCGTCGACGGCAGACAGGTGGCCGCCCTGTTTGCGTGAACTCGTGGGGCTGATCCATTGCGACGAAGGATTCGTGCCCGGAGATGCCCAGGTGCCGTTGTTGAGAGGCTGCTTGTTCGCGTTAAAAACCCAAGCCCCAATCGGCGTCCCGCTCAACGCACTCAGATTGTTGCCCGCATAAAACGTCCAGTTGCCGTCCGGGGCTGCGTCCGTCGTCAGCAACGTTCCGCCGGCGCTGAACCCGGTGCTGTAAGCGCCGTAAGCGGGCGTGTTCAGCGGGATCGTAATCCCCCACCCTGCCGTCGACAGCAGGAGGACCGCTGCGCCAGCCAGCATCAACCTCCGAAGCATCGGCGACACACCTCCCCTTTTCTCCAGCCTTCCGCACCGATACCATGAATATAAGCGGACTACGATTCCTGCACAAGCGGGCAATGTCAATTTTTCTTAGTACTTTACCTGCGGCCAGTACTACGCCTGTTCCCCGCTGTGCCCCACTTTGAGAACGGCCAGGAACGCCTCCTGCGGAATGTCCACCCGGCCCACGCGCTTCATCCGCTTCTTGCCCTCTTTCTGCTTTTCGAGCAGCTTGCGCTTGCGGGTGATGTCGCCGCCGTAGCACTTGGCGAGCACGTTCTTCCGCAGCGCGGCGATGTTTTCCCGGGCGATGATCTTCGATCCGATGGCCGCCTGCAAGGCCACCTCGAACTGCTGCCGCGGGATCAGCTTCCGCAGCCGCTCGATCAGCGCCTTGCCGCGCTCATAGGCGAAGTCCCGGTGCACGATAATCGACAGCGCGTCCACCGGCTCGCCCGCCACCAGCACGTCCATCTTCACCATGGGCGACTCGCGGTAGCCGGCCAGGTGATAGTCGAGCGAGGCATAGCCGCGCGAGGCCGATTTCAGCCGGTCGTAGAAGTCGAGCACCACCTCGTTGAGCGGCAGCTCGTAGACGAGCATCACCCGTCCGGCGCCGATGTATTCGAACTTCTTCTGCCGGCCGCGCTTTTCGTCGAGCAGCTTGAGGATCTCGCCGAGATACTCCTCGCGGGTGATCACCGTGGCCTCGATCACCGGCTCTTCCACCCTGACGATCTCGCTCGGGTTGGGCCATTTGGTCGGGTTGTCGACCTCGACCATCTGCCCGTTGCCCAGGTAGACGCGGTAGCGCACGCCGGGGGCGGTGGTGATCAGGTCAATGCCGAACTCGCGCTCCAGCCGCTCCTGGACGATTTCGAGGTGCAACAGCCCGAGGAAGCCGCAGCGGAAGCCGAAACCGAGGGCGGCGCTCGACTCCGGCTCGAAGGTGAAGGCAGAATCGTTCAGCCGAAGCTTTTCGAGCGCGTCGCGCAGCAGCCCGTGCTCGTGGCTTTCCACCGGATACAGGCCAGCGAACACCATCGGCTTCATCTCTTCGAAGCCGGGCAGCGGCTCGGCCGGCGGATTGTCGGCGTCGCAGATGGTGTCGCCCACGCGCGCGTCGGACACCGTCTTGATATTGGCGTAAAGGAAGCCCACCTCGCCGGCGGTGAGCTCGTCGCAGGGCACGGGCTTGGGCGACTGGTAGCCCAGGCCCTCCACCTCGTATACCTTGTCCGTGCTCCACAGCCGGATCTTCATGCCCTTGCGGATGGCGCCATCAACCACGCGCGCCAGGATGATGACGCCGCGGTAGGGGTCGAACCAGGAGTCGAAGATCAGCGCCCGCAGGGGCGCCTCCGGCGAGCCCTTCGGCGGCGGGATGCGCTTCACCACCGCTTCCAGAATCTCGTGGATGCCCACGCCGGTCTTGGCGCTGGCCAGGATGGCGTCACTTGAATCCAGGCCGATGACGTGCTCGATCTGTTCTTTTACGCGCTCGGGCTCCGCCGCCGGCAGGTCGATCTTGTTGATCACCGGGATCAGTTCCAGATTGTGGTGGATGGCGAGATAGGTGTTGGCCAGCGTCTGCGCCTCCACGCCCTGGCTGGCGTCGACGACCAGCAGCGCGCCCTCGCACGCCTGGAGGCTGCGTGAAACCTCGTAGGTGAAGTCGACGTGGCCGGGCGTGTCGATCAGGTTGAGCTGGTAGGTGTTGCCGTCGTCGGCGCGGTAGTGAAGCCGCACGGCATGGGCCTTGATGGTGATGCCGCGCTCGCGCTCGAGATCCATGGAGTCCAGGACCTGGTCCACCATCTCGCGCTGGCTCAGCGCCCCGGTGGCCTCAAGCAGGCGGTCGGCCAGCGTGGACTTGCCGTGGTCAATGTGCGCAATAATCGAGAAATTCCTGATCAGGGATGGATCCATGCTGTGCTGTAATAGAAGGGAGGCTTTTCAATTATCCCATATGGCGCACAAGGTCTTTGAGGGTCAACTGGATGCGAGGGGGCTGAAATTCGCCCTCATCGTGAGCCGTTTCAACAGCTTTGTCACCGAGCGGCTGCTGGCCGGGGCCCTCGACGCCTTGCAGCGCACCGGGGCGGCGGAGTCCGACATCGAGATTGTCCGCGTGCCCGGCTCGTGGGAGATGCCGGCGGCCGCCAGCGTGCTGGCGCGGCAGAAGCGCTTTGACGCCATCGTCTGCCTCGGTGCGGTGATCCGCGGCGAGACGCCGCACTTCGACTACATTGCCGCCGAGGCGGCCAAGGGCCTGGCCCAAGTGTCGCTGGAGACCGGCGTGCCGGTGGCTTTTGGCGTGCTCACCACGAACACGCTGGAGCAGGCCATCGACCGCGCCGGCGCCAAGGGCGGCAACAAGGGCTATGAGGCCGCGATGACCGCGGTGGAGATGGCCAACCTCCTGCGCGGCCTACGGCAGTCCGGCTGAGCGATGCCCGCGCGGCGCAAGTCCAGGCAGCGCGCCCTCCAGGTGCTTTACATGTGGGAGGTGCGCGAAATGCCGATCGAGGAAGCAGTGGAGGAGTTCCGCCGCTGGCTCTTCCATGCCGAGCGGGAAGAGGAGACGGGCGAGGAGATCGGCCTGCCGCCGGATCCCGATCCCTTCATGGAAGAACTGGCCACAGGCACGGCCCGCGACGTGCAGTCGCTTGACCAGCGGATCGCCGCCCACGCCGAGAACTGGCGGCTGGAGCGGATGCCCCGCGTGGACCGCTGCCTGCTTCGGATGGCCATCTTCGAAATGGGCACGGTAGGCACGCCGCCGCCGATCGTGATCGACGAGGCACTGGAGCTGGCGCGGCGTTACACGTCGCCCGAGGCGATTCCGTTTCTCAACGGCGTGCTGGACGCGGTGCGAAAGTCGCTCTCGATCGAGGAAGACCGCGCCGGAAAAGAGTAGGGCCGCAGGCCCGCTAGCTCTTCGGGAAGCCCGGGTTTGCCTTCAGTTCCTGGATCTGCGCCACGTGGCGTTCGGTGTGCCCGGCCATGAAGATGTACCACTGAAGCGCATCCAGGTCGCCCACGGGCGAGGGCGCGAAGTGGGCGCGGAGATCGGCGTGAGTCTCGCGCACGAAAGCAATATTTTGGTCGCGCAGCCGGCGGAACTCGGCGGTCAATTCCTGGATCGAGCGAAAACGGCCCTTCGGGACGAGCGCCTCCGGCGCCTGGGCCTTCTGGCTCCGGTCGGTCACGCCCGCCAGAATCTTTGCGTCCATCTCCCTCGCATTCGGCCGCTTTCTGGAGGGATCGGCCGGCGATTGGAGCGCCTTCTGCGCCATGCCGGAGATGTACTCCTCGCTGGCCACGATGTGCTCGGCCACCTCCATCACCGACCACGTCTTTGCGTCGGGCTTCCACCGGAGCTGCGCCTCGCTGAGCCCGTTCACCGAATCCAGAAACAGCTTGCGCGAGGCGTGCAGCGCGCTGAGGGCGTAGTCGCGCTCGCCCTGGGTCAGCGTCTGGGCCTGGCAGGCGGAAAGCAGCACGGCGGCCGCGAGCAGGTGGACTCTTGCCATACTTCGGAGAATACCACCGTTGCACTGGCGCTCAGCGGAGCCCGGCCAGCCGGCGCAGCAGCTCGCCGTGAGCAGCCTCGCTGTATGGGCCGGCATGGCGCCAGACGACGCCGCCGCCGGAGTCGACAAGGATCAGATAGGGAATTCGGTCATCGGCGACCTCCAGGACCTGCCGCATCGCCTTCTCGCCGCTGGTGGCGCAGACAAAGCGCGGGTGCAGCAGCGCGGGAGAGGCCCGGCGCATGCTGGAACGGATCATTGGCCGCAGAAGACGCGGCGCGGCCTCGATCATCGCAACCACCCAGACATTCACACCGTCGCGCACGAGCGGCGCGGCCCACTTCTCCACCTTCTCGCCGGCCTCGCGCGTAAAGCTCCACACCACCACGGCCGGCTGGCCGCGAAGGGTGTCTGGCAGGACGATCTTCTGTCCTGTGAGCGATTCCCCGACCACTTGCGGCAGCGGGCTGGCAGCCAATGGGAGGACGAGCAACAGAGCGAGGATGCACTTCACATGATTCACGATGACCGGCGCCCGCGGCCCGGCGCAAATTCAGTCAGTCGCGCCGCCGGAATCAGGGCCTGGACGAAGGCATCCTGCCGGGCCGTCCCTTGCCAACCCGGCGGTCGAGCTCGTCCAGTTTCAGCCGGACGCTGACGATGTAAGGAGGCTCGCCCGCAGTCCAGTGCCCGTAGGTCGTCGCCAGGATGGTGTCATCCGGCAGGCGCAGCACGCCCGGATAACAGCAGTCCATGTCCTTGTGGTTCTTCATCAGCCGCACGCGGTACTGGCCCTCCCGCCCGTTCTCGATGTCTTCAAAGCGGCCGACCCAGGCCACCCAGTCACCGCGGGTGGGGCTTTCGTGCGTGGTGTCACGGAAAGAAACGAACAGGCGGCCATCCCGCGCGTACACGGCCGTGTGCCGGTCGCCGGTGAGCGCGCCGGGCAGCTCGCGCGGCTGGCTCCAGGTGTCGCCCTCGTCGTCGGAGAACGAGACAAACGAGTTGAATTTCCGGCTGTTCTCCCGCAGCAGGATGGCGATGCGGCGGCCGTCGGGAGAACGGACGAGGCCCGGTTCGCACAGATGCGCCTGCGGATGCGAGAGGATCGGCACGGGTTCGCCCCAGGTGAGCCCGCCATCGCGGGAAATCGTCTTGTAGACGATAAAGCGGTCCGTCTTCCCGCTGCCGCGGAGAAAGCGGCCGTCGTCGTGGAAGAGCGCCATGTAGCGGCCATCGCGAAGGCGTTCGACGCTCGCCATGGCGACTACGCCGCCAAAGCTGCCGATCGGAGCCAGCGGCGTCCACGTCGCGCCATCATCTTCTGAAACTGACATGCGGATCGGGTACAGGCCCGAGAACAGGATCAGCCGCCGCCGTCCGCGCGCGTCCACCACACGATGAATGGTCGGCGTCTCGAGCGAAGTGGCCCAGTTGTCCGGAACAGGCAGCCGTTCTGACCAGGTGCGGCCACCATCGCGGCTGCGCTTCAGGACAATGGCGCCGCGGCCGTGGCCCTTCGGGTACACGGCCAGCACGGTGCGCCCGTCTTCGAGCAGCGCCGTGGTCGGGTGTCCCAGATACTGGCCAGGTTCGCGGTCGACGATCACCTGCCGGGGCGTTTCCCCGGAAAGGTCGATGAGCGGGATGGAGTAGCCGCGCGGGGGCTGCCCCAGGGCGGGAATCGCCGTAAGAATCAGCATCGCCGCGCGGCGCATGACTGTCACCGGATCATCGAGCCCGCAACGGGCGCCAGGATCACGCTGCTGATGTTGGAGACCACTTCGCCGTCACTGAGGCCGGGCGTGGCGGCCATCTTCTTCCATTCGGGACTGGTGGCGAAGGCGCGCCAGTTCGCCTCGCGCGCGGCGAGGTTGTCAAACGCCACCATGTAGGTGAGGTTCGGCATCTTCGCGCCGGCGATCATCTCGCCGAAAAAGACCGGCAGGAGTCCGAATTTCCGGAACAGGCTGATCTCGCCGTCCTCGAACATGCCGATCTTCCTTGCCAGCGATTCGGGCGTGTTGGATTCATACGTCCGCAGCTCGAAGATGCGCGACGCGCGGCCCGCCTCCGAGGGCGGCGCCTCGATGGAGGGAAACCTGCGGAACCCGCGCAGCAGGTGGACGTCCATGCGCTGGTAGGGCAGCGCCACCTGTTTGTAGAGCGCTTCGGTGGCGGACCTGAGGTCTGCGTCAGCGGCGAGCCGCTGCCAGCACTGCTCGAACGCGGCGAGCGAGGCGTGCTGCACCAGCAGCAGGAGGAAAGGCGAGTCCGGCGCGATGGAGCTGGCAAACAGCCCCACCGGACCGGCGCCAGCCCGGGTCAGCGCGGGCACAACCGCCTTGCTGAGATGCTCGCTGAGCCGCCCGCGCTGATTGTCGAGCGTGTTGCGCAGGCGGAAATAACGGAGCTCAAGAATCGCGGGTGAAGAAGTCTGCATGGAGGATTGCGTCGCCGCGGCGGCCGGCAGACCGGCGCCGGCGGCTAGAAAAGCGCGTCGTTTCATGACGCCGGCCATTCTATCGCGCTCCGCGCCGGCCAGCGCGGATCACCAGCCCACCGGCTTGCCCCTGTTCTGTTCGGCGAGCCAGTCTTCCAGCGGCCTGAAGTAGGCGCGGATCGCGGTGGCGTCCATCTGGCGCGTGCCGGTGATCTTTTCAAGCGCTTCCTGCCACGGGCGGCTGGCGCCCATCTCGAGCATCGCCTTGAGCCGCTGTCCGGCTTCCTTGTTGCCGTAAATGGAGCAGCGGTGGACGGGGCCGGTGCAGCCGGCGGCCTCGCTGAGCGCCTTGTGGAACTGGAACTGAAGAATGTGCGCGAGGAAATAGCGCATGTAAGGGACGCTGGCGGCCACGTGATATTTGGCGCCCGGATCAAAGAATTCTTCTCCCCGTTCGCCCGCCGGGGCCACGCCCTGGTATTTGCGGCGCAGCTCCCACCAGGCACGGTTGTACTGGTCCGGCTTGATTTCGCCGGAGAAGACCTTCCACCGCCACTGGTCGATCAGCAGCCCGAAGGGCAGAAAGGCGACTTTATCCAGCGCGCGCCCGAGCAGCAGGCCGATGTCCCTGTTGGCGTCCGGCGCGCGGTCGAGCAGGCCGATTTTCACGAGGTACTCGGGGGTGACCGATAGAGCGATGGTGTCGCCGATGGCTTCGTGGAAACCGTCGTTGGCGCCGGCGCGGAACAGGAACGGCTGTTTGTTGTAGGCGCGCTGGTAGAAGTTGTGGCCCAGCTCGTGGTGGATGACGTTGAAGTCGTCGGCGTTGATCTCGATGCACATCTTGATGCGCAGATCATCCACGTTGTCCACGTCCCAGGCCGACGCATGGCAGACGACGTCGCGGTCGCGCGGCCGTGTGAACATCGAGCGTTCCCAGAAGGTCGGCGGCAGCGGCTCAAAGCTGAGCGAGGTGTAGAAGCGCTCGCCATAACGCACCATCTCCACCGGCGTCGTGTTGCGGCGCTTGAGGATGGCGGTGAGGTCGTAGCCAGGATCCGCGCCGGCGGGCGCGACAAGCGGATAAATGTTGTCCCACTGCTGCGCCCAGATGTTGCCAAGCAGGTGCGCAGGAATCGGTCCTTTTTCAGGAACCACGGATGGGCCGTACTTCTCGCGCAGCTTCCAGCGGACATAGGCGTGGAGCTGCTCGTAAAGGGGCCGGACCTGTTCCCACAGCCGGTCCACTTCGCGCGAAAACTCCTCGGGACTCATGTCATAGCCGCTGCGCCACATGGCACCGGTGTCGGCGAAGCCAAGCTCGCGCGCGCCCTGGTTGGCGATCTCGACCAGCCGCGTGAAGTCCTTTTTCATCGGCGGCGCGATGGAATGCCAGCCGTTCCAGACGTCATGGAGCTGGCGGGGATCGCGGCTCGTGGCCATGATGCGCGTGATGTCATCGATGTTCAGGCACTTCGAGGCGTCTCCGCCGGGGCAGTATCTGCCCTTCCCGTAAGCGGACTCCAGCCCGGCGGCGAGCTTCGTCATCTCGGCGGCCAGCCCGGGATCGGACGGCGCCGGCAGCGTGGTGGCCAGCTTCAGCAGGTGGATCTTGCGCTTCAGGTCGTCCGGCAGGTTGAGCTTTTCGTATTTCACCGCCTCCTTGGCGTAGCGGACGGCGGCCGAGATGAAGCGTTCATTGGCCTTTGCGGCCAGCGCTTCGGTGTCGAGGGTGATGTAGGTGGACTGCACCCAGGAAGCGCGCGAGGCTTCATTGGCGAGTTCCAGCAGATCCGCTTCGGCGCGGTCGAGGAACTGGCGGGCCTCTTCCACGGTCGGACCGCGGCGGCACGAGGCCGCGGCCATCAACAGGGCGACAAGGAATGTGCGTTTCATGATGTGTCCCACCTCCGCCAGTCTAGCCGAGCAGCCAGTGGAGGGCGAAGACGCAGGCGAGCCCGACGGCCGATGTGATGACTTTCATCACAGTCCAGGTGCGCAGTGTGTCCGCCACGTTCAGGCCGAGACACTGGTTCACGAGCCAGAACCCGGCGTCGTTGACGTGCGACAGCGCAGTGCCGCCGGCGCAGAGCGCCAGCAGCAGGATCTCCGGCGGATAGCCCGGCAGCCCGCGCACCAGCGGCGCCAGGATGCCGCCCGCGGTGATGATGGCCACGGTGGCCGAGCCCTGCGCCACGCGCAGCGCGAAGGCGGCCAGCCAGGCCACCAGCAGCGGCGAGACGGCGCTTTCCGCCAGCAGCCTTCCGGCGTAGGCGCCGGCGCCGCTGTCCACGATGATCTGCTTGAACGCGCCTCCGCCGCCAATGATCGCCAGCAGACTGCCCAGCGGTTTGATGGCCTCTTCCGTCAGCCGCTGTGCGCCGCCAGCATCGAGCCCGCGCCGCAGGCCGAGGAACACGATCGAAACCAGAGCAGCCAGCATCAGCGCCGTGAACGGATGGCCAACGAACTGCCAGAAGCCCGCAAGAGGGGCACGGAAATGGCCCGCGAGGCTGGCGGCGAAGATCAGCAGCACCGGCAGCACCAAGACCAGCGCGGCCAGCAGCGGGTGCGGCGGGTCTGCGGCGCGGGATTCGGCCTCCTGCACGGCGGCCTCCGGCACAGGCACATGCATCCGCCGGGCGATCCACAGGCCATAACCCATGCCGCCCACGAGCGCCATCGGGATGGACAGCGCGACGCCATAAAGAATCGCCTTGCCCATGTCCGCGCCCAGCAACTGCGCCGCCGCGGCCGGCGCCGGGTGGGGCGGAACCATCGCGTGCGTGACGGTGAGCGCCGCGGCCACCGGCAGCCCGAAATACAGCACGCTCCTGCCGGATTGCCGCGCCAGGCTGTACACGAACGGAACCAGAATGATGAAGCCTACCTCGAAAAAGATGGGCAGACCCACCAAGAAGGCTGCGAAGAAGACCGCCCACACCGCGTGCCGCTCACCGGCTTTTTCCAGCAGCCAGCCCGCCAGTGCACGGCCCCCGCCCGAGCGTTCCAGCAGCCGTCCGATCACTGCGCCGAGCGCAACCACCACGGAAATGAAGCCGAGCGCATCGCCGAAACCCGCCTGAATGGATTTCAGCGTGCGCGCCGCCCCCATGCCCGCGCCAAGGCCGAGGGCCATGCTGACCAGCAGGAGCGAGAAGAACGCGTGGAGCCTGAAAAGGAGAATCAGCAACAGCAGCAGGACCACCGCGCCGAACGTGAGCACGAGCAGCGCAGGGCCCTCGACCATGGCCCTGCCATTCTATCCCGGACGCACCGCGCGCGTGGCCCGCGCTCACGGCCCGCCGGGCAGCGGGCGGTTGGTGGTGATCTCGTACCAGGGCGTTTCCGCATTCAGACGGAAGCGATAGCCCTGCGGCGTCTTCTCCACCGGAAGGGCCGCCTGGCGGCGCCCGGCGCCGTCCAGCGGATAGACGGCGAGCCCGGCCACCCGCGACCGCAGGACGACGTTCGCGTCCACAAGCTCCATCTTCACGGGGCCCGAAACAGAAAAGGGTGAAGATGGTTTTTGCGCCTCCGATGGCGCCAGCGTGAACCACGCCGGGTCCTTCCGGTAAGGAATGAGCCGCTGCGTTTCGCCGAGCGTGAAGCCGGGGTTCGACAGCAGGAGGCGGGCGGAATTCTCGAGCGGCTTGCCGTCCAGCGAGGTGAGCAACAGGGCGGCGAAGCCGCGCGAGCCCGGCGCGAGCGTCACCGTCATGGGGCCGGCGCTGGCGGGTTCCTGAAGCAGGAAGCCGAAAACGCCCGCGGCCTGCTCGGCGTGGATCAGAAAAAGCTGACGCAGGGGATCGTAGCTGATGTCGCCGCCTTGGGCGTGGTACGGCGGCTGCTCTTTCGCCTTCGGAGGCGAGGTCTCCACGGCGGGATCCACGGCGACGCGCCGCGTGAAGGCGACGTTTGGATCCACCCCAAGGCTTTCAAAGAAGCGCGCCAACTGGAACTGCATCCGCTCCGCGGTGGCCTTCTCGCGCAGGGAACGGGGCAGCGGGACGACGAACTCCCGCTCCGCCGGGCGCACCAGGCCCTTGCGGAAGAGGTAAGCGGCCTGGCCGAAGGCGGCGAGCTTGGTGAAGTCGCCGTCGAGATCAAAGCCGGAAGGCGCATTGCGGTCCCAGTTGCGGCCGTGCGAATAGGCGAAGTGCATGACGCCGTCCCAGTCCTGAAAGGCGGCGAACGCGGCGAGGGTGGGATCGAGCTCGGCCGCCTGCCGGTTCGGATACGGCTGGTTGAATTCGCTCACCGTAAACGGCTTGCCCGCCTGGCGCGCGAAGGCCTTGTGCAGGTACTGAAGGTAGCCGGAGCCGGCGCCGGAGGAATCGCGAATGCGCCAGTCGGTCTGATCCCAGGGGCGGTTGGGGAAGTTGTAGTGGTCGATGTAGAAGTGATCGTCGATGTAGTCGAGCGCGGCGTGCGTGTCGTAGAGGAAGGGGCCGCCGAATTCCACCTGTGTACCGGTGACCGGCACCGCAGGACCCAGCTTTTCGCGCACGGCGGCGGCGATGCGGTCCAGATACGCTTTGTCCCGGGCGATGACCTCATCGAGCGCGGCCTCCGGCCAGTACTTCTTCAGCGCGCCCGTCTGAAAGGAATACAGCAGCGAGCTCTCATTGTTGATCTCGACCATTGCGAGGACGGGATCGTCCTTCAGCCGCAGCGCATCGATCACCCGGCGCGCATACTCGCACTGCAACTCCACCATCCGCTCGTTGAGGATGTGGACGGGCTTTGACTGGTTGGGAATCGGATATCCGGGATCCGGCACCGGATCGATGCCCGGACGGAACGTGTAGCCGACGTGAAGGTTCAGGTTGACGTAGATGCCCTCGTCGCGCAGCGCGTCCAGCAGCAGCCGCAGGCGCTTGACGGCCACGGAGTTGAGCGTCGGGTACGGGCCGGTGGTGAGCAGCGAGCGCGCGGTTTCGGGCTCGGCGTCCGGGCTCGTGTCCATATGATGCAGCCGGACGAGATTCACGCCCAGGCGGCGCAGGCGGCGCGCGATGCGGACGCTGTCAGCGGGCTCGGGGAAATTGGCCCCGAAGGCGAGATTGACGCCCCAGAATTTCACCCGGCGGCCGCGCGCATCGACAAAATGGCCATCGCGCACGGTAATGCGGTCTTCGTCGGTGAGCGGGCGGTTCAGAAAGGAAAAGTCCGGCGCGCCCGCCAGGCGGTCCTGGTCGATGCGCACCGGATACATCTTCGCCGCAGGCTCCGGAAACAGCACCGCCTGAAGGAAGGCGAGCACGTCGGCGGTTTCGTCGATGATCTTGGATGTCGGCTTGCCGGCGCCGTGACCGGCGGCGGTTTCGATGCGGATGAGGATGGGCGCGTCGCCGCCCTGGGCGTTTTGCAGCGTGGCCGCGTACTTGAAGGAGTGCGCGGGTACCACGCGGTCATCGTGGTCGCCGGTGAGGACGAGCGTCGCCGGATAAGAGACGCCGGGCCTGATGTTGTGCAGCGGCGAATAACGCAGCAGGACCTGGAAGTCGTCCGGGTCCGAAGGCGAGCCGTATTCGCTGGTCCAGGCGTGGCCGATGGTGAAGCGGTCAAAACGCAGCATGTCCATTACGCCCACGGCCGGGATGGCAGCGGCGAACAGGTCCGGGCGCTGGTTGACGACCGCGCCCACCAGCAGCCCTCCGTTGGAGCCGCCGCGGATGGCCAGCCGACGCGGGTTCGTGTACTTGCGCGCGATGAGATGTTCGGCGGCGGCGATGAAATCATCAAACACGTTCTGCTTGTTCTGTTTCATGCCGGCGCGGTGCCAGGGCTCGCCGTATTCGCCGCCCCCGCGCAGGTTGGCTGACGCGTAGACGCCGCCGCGCTCGAGCCACGCCATCGTGGCCACGCTGAACGACGGCGTCACTGGAATGTTGAAGCCGCCGTAGCCGTAGAGAATGGCCGGATGCGAGCCGTCGAGCGCCATCCCCTTGCGCAGGGTGACGTAGACGGGCACGCGCGTGCCGTCCCGGCTGGCAGCGAACTCCTGGCGTGTCTCGTATTTCGCCGGGTCGAAGGGCAGCTTCTGCGGAAACAGAGGGCGGCAGAGCTGCGCTTCGCAGCGGTAGAGCGTTTCCGGCGTGGTGAAGTTGGTCACCGAGAAGATGCTGGAGGAGTCTTCGGCCAGCGTGATGGAGGAGTTCTGCGGCAGCGGAACCGTGCGCGCCGCGCCGCCGGCCAGGGGCACGATCTTCACCAGTCCGGAAACGTCCCGCATGTAGTTCAGCACCAGCTCGTTGCCGGCGACGCGCGCCTGACGCAGCGTGTCCCCGGTTTCGGCGGCGACGGTGCGCCAGCGGGCGCGGTCGGGGTTCAGCAGGTCCACTTCGACGACGCGGTAGCGAGGGGCGCCGTCATTGGTCAGCAGATAGACCTTCGGGCCGCGCGAGCCGGCAAAGCGGTAGGCGAAGCGGAATTCGCCGACCACGGGCCTCGGCGTGCGGTCCGCCGACTGAAGGTCAATGAAGTGGATCTGCCGCTCCACGGCCGTGCCGGACGCGATTTCGAGCACCAGGTAGCGGCCGTCGCTGGTCAGGTGCGGGGTGAAGCTCCAGCGCGGTTGGTCGGGGCGGCGGTAGACGACCGTGTCCTCCGCCTGGGGCGTTCCGATGCGGTGGTAATAGAGCGTGAAATTCTCGTTGACGGCGCGCAGCCGGTCGCTTTGCTTGGGCTGCGGGTATCGTCCATACCAGAAGCCTTCGCCTTTGGCGTCCCATTCGGCGCCGGAGAATTTCGACCACTCGAGCGTGTCCGGCAGGTCCTTTCCGGTGGCGACGTCGCGCACGCGCCAGGTGACCCAGTCCGAGCCGGAGCGCGCCACCGCATAGGCCAGCAGCCGCCCGTCGCGGGAGATGGAGAACGTGTTCACCGCGGCCGTGCCGTCGGGCGAGAGCGCGTTGGCGTCGAGCAGCACGCGGTCCCTGCCGTTTTCGCGCACAAGGAGCACGGGCTGGTTTTCCAGGCCGCGCTGCCGCAGGAAGAAGGCGCGCGCGCCGCGCACAAACCAGGCGGCGTAGCCGTTGACGGTGGGGTAGCGGTCGTACTGGTACAGCTTTTCGATGAGCGCCCGGATGGCCGGCCGCTGCGGGACGCGCGCCAGGAACGCCTGCGTGCGCGCGTTCTGCGCCTGGATCCAGGCGCGTGTTTCGGGCGAATCCGGATCTTCCAGCCAGCGGAAATCCTCGGTGACGGCCACGCCGTGAAAGACTTCGGTGGTTGGCTTCGGGGTGTTCTGCGCCGCCAGGGGCAGCACGACAAGAAATAGCGCAGGCAGCCGCATGGCTCGATCATATCGCCGCGGCAGCGGCGCGGCGGCGCGCTTTCCTACGATGGAGATTGCAGGAGCCGCGATGATCGATCTGCGCACGCACCCGCACCGCCGCTACAATCCGCTCTCGCGCCAGTGGATCCTGGTGTCGCCGCACCGCACGCAGCGGCCGTGGCAGGGGCAGGTGGAAAAGCTGCCGCCGGAGACGCGCCCGGCCTATGATCCCGGCTGCTACCTCTGCCCCGGCAACACGCGCGCGGGCGGGCGCCGGAACCCGGATTACGAAAAAACATTTGTCTTTACGAACGATTTTTCGGCGCTGCTCGAGGACACGCCCGAAGGCGGCGCCTCGCCGCACCCGATGCTGCGGGCCGAAGGCGTCCGCGGCGTCTGCCGCGTCATCTGCTTCTCGCCGCGGCACGACCTGACGATGGCGGAGATGGAGCCGGCGGACCTTGAGGCGGTGGTCGAAACCTGGGTGGACGAGTATCGCACGCTCATGGAGAAACCCTTCCTGCGATACGTGCAGATCTTCGAGAACCGCGGCGAGATAATGGGCTGTTCGAACCCGCACCCGCACTGCCAGGTCTGGGCGAGCAGCATTGTGCCGGACGAGGCAGGGCGCGAGGACGAATCCCAGACCGAATACTGGCGCGCGCACGGCCGGACGCTTCTCGGCGATTATCTCGAGCTCGAACTGCGGCTCGGCGAGCGCGTCGTGTGCGCCAACGAGCACTTCGTGGCGCTGGTGCCCTGGTGGGCCGTTTGGCCGTTCGAGACGATGGTGGCGAGCCGGCGCGCGGTGACGGGCATCGACGAACTCACCAGGGAAGAGCGCGCGGCGCTGGCTGACATCCTCAAGCGCATCACCACGCGCTACGACAACCTGTTCGAAGTGTCGTTCCCCTATTCGTTCGGCTTTCATCAGCGGCCGGCCGGAGAACGCAACGCAGCCTGGCATCTGCACGCGCACTTCTATCCGCCGCTACTCCGGTCGGCGACGGTGCGGAAATTCCTGGTCGGATATGAGATGCTGGCGATGCCGCAGCGCGACATCACGCCGGAGACGGCGGCGGCGCGGCTGCGCGAACAGAGCGAAACGCACTACCGGCAGCGGCGCGAGGGCAGGGATTAGTCTGGAGACATGAGCGCGGCGCAGTGGATCCGCGTGCATCCGGCAGACAACGTGGCCGTGGCGGCCGCCGAAGAGGGCCTGCCTGCGGGCACGCCGCTGCCCGGCGGCGCGGTTGCGCACGAGTTCACGCCGGCGGGCCACAAGGTGGCGATCGAAGCGATTCCGCGCGGCGCGGCCGTGCGCCGCTACGGCGCGGTAATTGGCCAAGCGCGGCGGGACATCCCCGCAGGCGCGCGCGTGCAGGAAGAGCTGCTGGAGCTGCCTGAGCCGCCGCCGCTCGATGCACTGCGCGGCCCGGAGAGCCCGCCCCGGGCGCTCGCGCCGCTGGAAGGATTCACGTGGGAGGGCTATCGGAACGCCGACGGCACCGCCGCCACGCGCAACGTGCTGGGCGTGACAACCACGGTGCAGTGCGTGGCGGGCATCGTGCGGCATGCGGTAGAGCGCATCCGCACAGAGCTGCTGCCGCGGTTTCCCAACGTCGATGGCGTGGCCGCGCTGACTCATGCGTACGGTTGCGGCGTGGCCATTGACGCGCCGGACGCGGCGATCCCGATCCGCACGGTTCGCCATCTGGCCCTGAACCCGAACCTCGGCGGCGAGCTGCTCGTCGTCAGCCTCGGCTGCGAGAAGCTTCAGCCGGAGCGGCTTGCTCTGGCGGCCGCGGAGCTCCCGGTGATGCGCCTTCAGGACCCGGAGCATCAGTCGTTCGAGCAGATGATCGCGCACATTCTCGAGATGGCCGAAAAGCGCCTGGAGCGGCTCAACGCGCGGCGGCGTGTCCTGTGCCCGGCTTCCGATCTTGTGGTCGGCGTGCAGTGCGGCGGCAGCGACGCTTTCAGCGGCATCACCGCGAATCCGGCCGTAGGTTTCGCCTCAGACCTGCTGGTGCGCGCCGGCGCTACGGTGATCTTCAGCGAGATCACAGAGGTGCGCGACGCGGCACACCTGCTGGCGGCGCGGGCCGCTTCGCCGGACGTCGTGGACGATCTGAAGCGCGAATTCGCCTGGTATGACGCCTACCTCGCCCGGGGCGGCGCCGACCGCAGCGCCAACCCCACGCCCGGCAACCGGCGCGGCGGGCTCGTCAACGTGGTGGAGAAGGCGCTGGGTTCGGTGGCGAAGTCCGGCACGGCGCCGCTGGAGGGCGTCATTGCGCCGGGCGAACGGGCGACAAAGAAAGGCCTGCTGTTTCTGGCCGGCCCGGCGAGCGACTTTATCTGCGGAACGCTCGAACTGGCTGCGGGGATGAACGTCCATGTGTTCACCACCGGCCTGGGCTCGCCGTATGGGCTGCCCATGTGCCCGGTGATCAAGGTGAGTTCGCGCACGGCGCTGGCAAGGCGCTGGCCGGACCTGATCGACTTCGACGCCGGCGGCATCGCCGCAGGCGGAATGAACATCGAACAGGCCGGCTGGGCGCTGTTCCGGCTCATTCTGGAAACGGCCTCCGGCCGCAGGACGTGGTCGGAGCAACACGGCCTCGAAAACGACCTCGTGCTGTTCAATCCGGCACCGGTGACGTGAGCTTCATTGGAAACTCCTTGACATTCGTTTACAGTGAAGCGGTAATCTGGCCCATCCAGCCAGGCGTCTCCACATAGGGAACCCCCATGAGACTCTGCCTTCTTCTGGCTGCTCTGGCATCCCTGGCGCCGGCCGCTGACGAGGGAGCCATCCCTCCGGTTGCCGGCCGCGTGGTCTACCGCGGCAAGCCGGTGCCCGGCGCGGTGGTCGCCGTGCGTCAGGACCAGAAGCAATGGACGACCGTAACGGACGAGTCTGGCACGTTCCTCATCCGCGAGGCCGACAGCGGCCCGGCGGACGTGGAGGTGCGGATGTTCGGCTTCGAACCGCTGCTGAAGCAGAACGTGCAGGGCAGCGAGCGGAGCCGGCTGGAGCTGGTGCTCTCGATGCCCGCGATGCGCAACGGAGCGAGGGGCGCGGCGGCAGGCCAGGGCGCGGTGGAGACGCTGGAGGCGCAGATCAGCCAGGCGCTCCAGCCGGTTGCTGTCTCCGGCGTGGACACCTCGGAGGCCGGCGAGTCGTTCCTGGTGCAGGGCTCCCTGAGCCGCGGCCTTCAGGAGGCAGGTCGGCCGGGGTTCTTTGAATTCGGTTTCGCCGCGCCAATGATGGCAGGGATGTTCGGTCCTGGTGGGGCCCCGGGTGGTCCGTTCGGGCCGGGAACACCACAGACGGGCGCAGCGCCGGCCGCAGGAGGCCCGGGCATGATGCCCGGCGGGGGACCGCAGGGTGGCGGTCCAATGGGCGGCCCCGGAGGCGGGCCGGGCATGCGTGGCGGGGGCATGGGGCCGATGGGCGGCGGGCCAGGCATGCGCGGCGGGGGCATGGGGCCGGGCATGGGGCGGGTGTCGCCGGAAGAGTTCCGCAACATGAGTCCGGAGGAGCGCGAAAAGCTCCGGCGTGAATTTGCGGAACGCTTCGGCGGAGCGCTGGCGCGCGAAGGCTTTGGCAACCGAGCCCAGAGCGCCCGGCAGCAGATCCGCGGCGGACTGTTTTTCAACCTGCGGAATGATGCGCTGGACGCAGCGCCTTACGGCGTCAACGGCCGTCCGGTGGAGAAACCGCAATACACGCAAACGCATTTCGGAGGTTCGCTGGGCGGGCCACTCAAGCTGGGCCGCCTGTTCGGCGCCGATAACACGTTTTTCTTCGTCAACTACAACGCCACGCGCGGCAACAGCGTCTACAACGGCTTCGCCGTGCTGCCGGACCAGAACGTGCGCGCAGGCGATTTTTCCTCGCCGGCGCCGCTGCGGCCGACGGTGATTTATGACCCGCTGTCCGGCGCGCCGTTCCCGGTCAACCGCATCCCGGATGCCCGCATCAGCTCCATTGCGCGCGGGCTGCTGGATTTCATCCCGCTGCCCAACCGCCCCGGCGCGGTCCAGAACTACACGATCTCCGCCGCGCAGCCTCAGTCGACCGATAACCTGAACCTCCGGCTGAACCGCACGCTCAACCAGCGCAACCGGCTCGCCTTCACGCTTGCCTGGCAGCGCCGCTCTACGGAGAACATCCAGCTTTTCGGCTGGCGCGACCCCAGCCGCGGCCGCGGCTGGAATACAAGCGTCAACTGGAGCCAGACGCTGACGCCGCGCCTGACGCACACGGTGAGCGCCCGCTACAACCGGAACTTCAACACGCTGATCCCCTATTTCGCTTATGGCGACGATGTGGCCGGCCGTCTGGGCATCCTCGGCGCCTCGCGCGACCCGGCCAATTTCGGCCCGCCGAACCTCAATTTCACCAATTACGGAGACCTGATCGACGGCAACCGCTCCCGGCGCACGGTGCACACCTGGGACTTCAGCGACGCCTGGACCATCGTGCGCCGCACCCACACGCTTCGCGCGGGCTTCGAATTCATCCGCATCCATCAGAATGCCTTGCAGGACCCCAACGGCCGCGGCACGCTCTTTTTCGGCGGCCTGCTGACCAGCGCGCTCGACGCGGCCGGCCGCCCCGTGCAGGGCACGGGCAACGACTTCGCCGATTTCCTGCTCGGCTACGTGCAGCAGAGCAGCGTGCGCTACGGCCAGCCGGACACCTACCCGCGGCAGAGCGTCTACGCGCTGTTCGTTCAGGACGAATGGCGGGTGCGGCCGAACCTGACGGTCAACGCCGGCCTGCGTTACGACATCTGGCTTCCTTACACGGAGAAATACGGGCGCATGGCTAACCTCGATCTCGCGCCCGGCTTCACCGGCGCGGCCGTGGTGACGCCGGGCAGCACCGGGCCGTGGTACGGGCCGGTGCCGGACGGGCTCATCCGCGCGGACAGGAACAACGTGGCGCCGCGCTTCGGGCTCGCCTGGCGGCCGAGCCAGAAGCGGCGGACGATTCTGCGGCTTGGCTACAGCATCTTTTACGACGCCAGCATCTTCAACACGATCGTGCAGCGGCTCGTCTACCAGCCGCCGTTCGCGACCACGGCGACGTTCAACACCTCGCCGGCGGCCCGGCTGACGCTGGCCGAGCCCTTCCGCGGACCGCAAACGCAGACAATCCTGAATTCCTACGCGGTGAACCCGGACTACCGCACGCCTTACGCACAGACTTGGAACGTGAACATCCAGCAGGAGGTGCGAGGCTATGTTTTCGAGGTCGGATATCTGGGGACGAAGGGCACGGCGCTGGTCATCCAGCGCATCCCGAACCGCGCGCCGCCGGGCTCGCCCGCCACAAGCGAGCTGCGCCGGCCGATTCCTTACGCCACCGGCTTCACCTATGACAGCCCCGAGGGCAGCTCCATCTTCCATGCCGGACAGCTCCGGGTGGTGAAACGGATGCGGCGGGGCATCAGTTGGTCTGCGCTGTATACGTTCTCCAAATCGATCGACAACGCCAGCTCCATCGGCGGGACGGGCAGCCTGGTGGTGCAGGACGAGAACAACCTGCGGGCCGAGCGCGGGCTGTCGAATTTCGACATCCGCCACCAGTTCCAGTTCAATGGCATGTTCACGTCGCCCTTTGGGCCCACGGGCATCTGGCTGCGGCAGCGCAACCGCTGGACGACAGCGATCCGCGACTGGAACCTGAACCTCTCGCTGACCGCCAGCACCGGGCGTCCGCTCACGGCCCGCGTGCTCGGTTCGGTGGCCGACCCCGGCGGCACCGGAGCCACCGGCAACGCCCGGGCCGATGCCACCGGACTGCCCGTGAAAAGCGGCGCCGGTTACTTCAACACCGCCGCATTCACCATTCCGCCGGCGGATCGCTACGGCAACGCCGGCCGCAACACGATTCC
Organism: Bryobacteraceae bacterium; assembly: GCA_026002855.1. Taxonomy (NCBI): domain Bacteria; kingdom Pseudomonadati; phylum Acidobacteriota; class Terriglobia; order Bryobacterales; family Bryobacteraceae; species Bryobacteraceae bacterium. The sequence goes on along the minus strand of BPGD01000001.1, from coordinate 2,655,945 downwards.
CGGTCCGGGCAGCGTGGTGCTGAACGCGGGCTTCGGCCGCTCGTTCCAGATCGGCGAAAGCGCGCGGCGGCGGCTGGAGCTGCGGCTGGAGGCGCAGAACGTGCTCAACCATCCGAACCTGACCAGCTACGGCACGGTGGTCAACGCCGCCAACTACGGGCAGGCCACGGCGGCCGGCCCGATGCGCAGCGTGCAGATTGTTGCGAGGTTCCGGTTCTAGCCATGCGACGCACTCTTCTCGGCCTGGCCGTGTGCGCGGCGCTGCTCGCGCAGAAACAGGACGAAACGCCGACCTTCACGACATCAGCCAACCTCGTCATCGTCACCGTTTTCGTGCGCGACGCGCAGGGCCGTCCGGTCAAAGGGCTCACGCGCGACGACTTCATCGTCACCGAGAACGGCAAGCCCCAGGCGATCCGCGTCTTCGAGTTCCAGCAGATCGAGCAACCGGCCGCGGGTCAGGCCACGGCCGTGGCTGAAACGGCGCCCGCGCCGCCAGCGGCAGAGCAGGCGCAACAGTCCGGCGCGGTCCTTCCGGTGCGTTACCGCGACCGCCGCCTGATCGTGCTCTTCTTCGACTGGTCCTCGCTGGACGAAGCGCAGCAGGTGCGGGCCAAAGAGGCCGCCGAGGAATGGATCCGCAACAAGATGACTCGGGCGGACCTGGTCCGCATCGCCGCCTTTGGAACGCGCCTGAAGACCGTGGTGGAGTTCACCAATGACAGGGACCTGCTGATCCAGGCAGTGCGCAGGTTCCAGACCGGGGAGGCGAGCGAGCTCGCCGCCGAAGGCGCCACGGAAGCCGAAACGGCCGAAGATTCGGCCTTCACCGCCGATGACACCGAATTCAACGTCTTCAACACGGACCGCAAGCTGGCCGCGCTGGAGGACCTGGCGCGCTCGCTCGCGGCGCTGCCGGAAAAGAAGGCAGTCGTGTATTTCACCGCGGGCGTCAGCCGCACCGGCATGGACAACGAGGCGCAGCTCCATGCCGCCGTCAACGCCGCCGTGCGCGCCAACGTGAGCTTTTATCCCGTCGACGTGCGGGGCCTTCAGGCGGAGCCGCCCGGCGGCGCCGCCACCGTAGCCACCGTATCGGGAACCGGTCTTTTCAGCGGACGGACACAGGCCCAGCAGCGTCAACGCAGCTTTGACACACAGGACACGCTTGAAATGCTCGCTGCCGACACGGGCGGGCGCGCCCTGTTTGACTCCAACGATCTCGTGCTCGGCATCGAGCGGGCGCAGCGCGACATCCAGAGCTATTACATCCTCGGCTACTATTCCAGCGACGCGCGCCGCGACGGCCAGTTCCGCCGCGTGGAGGTGAAGCTGGCGCCGGCCGTGCAGGCGCGGCTGCGGGCGAGGCTCGACTATCGCCGCGGCTACTTCGCTGAGAAGGACTTCGCCGCCTTCTCCAGCTTCGACAAGGAACGCCAGCTCGAAGAGGCCCTGCTGGCCGGCGACCCCGTCACCCAGTTGCGGCTTGCGCTGGAAGTGGACTGGTTCCGCATCGCACGCAGCCAGTACTTCGTGCCCGTCGCCGTGAAGATCCCTGGCTCGGAAATCCCGCTCAAGAAGCAGGGCTCAACCGAAACCACGACGTTCGATTTCATCGGCCAGGTCAAGGACGCGCGCGGCACGGTGGCCGCCACCGTGCGCGACTCGATCAAGATCCAGCTCCGCGAGCAGAAGGCGGGACAGCTCGGCTCGCGCAGCCTCATCTACGACACCGGTTTCACGCTGCCGCCCGGCTCCTATACGATCCGCATGGTGGTGCGCGAGAACCTCACCGGCAAGCTGGGATCATTTGATACCCGCTTCACGATCCCCGACCTGAACGGCGTACGCGACGAGGTCCGCCTGAGTTCTCTCGTGGCCGGGGCGCAGCGCGTGCCGGTGAGCGAAGCGGTCGGCGTGGCGGACAAAAGGCTGGCAAAGAAGCAGGACACGCACCCGCTGGTGCGCGAAAACCAGAAACTGCTGCCGAGCGTGACGCGCGTGTTCCGCGAGGGCCAGACCGTCTACTTCTACGCCGAAGCCTACGATCCTGACGTCGATGAGACACACGCCCAGCCGGCGGTGACCGCGGCGCTGACGATCTACCGCGGGCGGCTCGTGTTCCAGTCGCGCCCGGTGATGGTCTCCTCGTTCAAGGACTCCCGCAGCCGGTCCATGCCCGTCTGGATCGAGATGCCCCTGAAACTGCCCGCGGGCGAGTACACCGCGCAGCTCAACGTGATCGACCGGATCGGCCAGAAGGCGGGTTTCCGGCGGATGACGCTCGTGGTGCTGCCCAATGGCGGCAGTGCAGCGGGCCAGCCCTCCGGCGGCGCGCGCTGAGACACGGTGCGCCATCACGCGAGCCGCTCTTCGGAGAGCCGCACAAGCGGAGCAGGCTGGCCGGCGATGCGCGCCGCAAAGGCGCGCTCATGCTCCTCCACCGGAGCAGCGCGCACCAGGCCGCGCAGCCACAGCGGGCCCCATTCGAGCTCGGCCACTTCGCCGCGGAGCCGCAGAGAAGGCCGTTCCATAGCCAGCGGCGCGCCGGCGTCGGCCAGCTCCAGCGCCACGGCGGCAAACGCCGTGCGCACCTCCGGCCAGGCCACCAGGCGCGGCGCGGCCGGCGGCTTGAAGTCGATGGTCGCGGTCAGATCGCCTGAATGCGGATGCACGTCCAGCCGCAGTTGCCGCGCGCCGAAGCGGCCGCCGATGAGGTGAAAGGCCAGCCGCAGCTTCGCCGAGTCCAGCCGCAGGCTCGAGCCCTGGATCTCGTGCGAATAGCCCTCGGGGAGGCCGGAAACGTGCAGTTCGGCAAACAGGCGGCCGCACTCGAAACGGCTGTTGCGGATCGGGTCGAGCGAGACATGGCGGTCCCCGCCGGGATCGCGGAAGCTGATGAGCGCAAGCACGCGGCCCTGCTGCTGCACGCTGTGAAGAAGGGCAGAGGCGAAGTCGTAGCCATCCTTGACGACGCGGAGCTGGACGGTGCGCGCCGGCCGCGATGCGTCCCCGAAGTAGCCGAGCAGCGGGCGGCGCTGCACCCAGAAGTCGCCGCGGTTCACGCTGCCAAGCGAAAAATCGCGGGAAAACCACGCCGTGCCGGCCGTGTCCGGCCCGGCGAGATACCATTCCCGATGTTCATGCGGCGGCTGCGGCGCGAGGAAGCGAACGGCGAGGTCCTCCGGGCAGCGCAGATCGTGAATGGCGGTCTCGCCATCATCGTCCCCGGTGCGGTTGTCGGGCGTCGCCAGCCGGAGCCGCCCGCGCAGGGCCTTCTCCAGCCACAGCGGGTAGCCGAGGTCGGTAGAGTAACAGCGGCTCATCGGGCCGCAGAACTGGAGCCGCGCCGCGTCCCAGTGGGCGGCGAGGTGTTCCCACAGGCGGCGTTCGATCCGCGCCGCGCGGCCGCGGGCTTCCGCGTCGTGCACATACATGCGAATGCGCGCCAGGTTCACCAGCGAGACGCGCGCGTAGGCGGGCGAATTGTATTCGGCGAAGCTTCCGGTGCGGTCGATTTCCCGGGCGAGCCGCACGATGCGCTGCCGCGCGTACGAAGTCAGCTCCGCGTCCCCAAGCCGTTCGCCGGCCGCCAGCGTGACGAACGTGCCGAGGATGGCGATGTTGGTGTAAGACATGGACACGTCGCGCCGCATCACCGAGCGGGCCGCGTGCCCGATGGCGGCGCGCACGCGCTGGCGGAGCGCTTCAGGCAACGCGGATCCGTGGCGGATTTCGATGAGCAACAGCAGCGCTCCATTGAAATCCGCCCAGTTGAAATCGGCCGGCGCCATGCGGTCCGGGGGCTCCTCCAGATACCAGCCCCAAAGCCCGTACCAGCGCGATTGTGGATCGGCGACCTGAAGCGGAAGCACCCGCTCGAGGATCCGCAGGGCGCGCACGGTACGCTCCGGCGAGCCCTCCTCCAGCAGGTACAGCGCATATTCGAGCGATTCCCGCGTGGGGTGCGCCTGGCATTCGCGAAGCCGCGTGTGATAGCGGTATTCCGGCCCCAGCAACACGCGCAGCATGTTGTAGTCGGGATCGAAGCGCTGGTCGCGCGCCGCCACCGCCCGCCGGATGAGCGCCTCGTCCAGACTGGCCGGCCACCCGGATTCGTCCTGCTGCCGGCGGCCGCAGCCGGCCACCAGAAGCGGAGACAGGAGAAGAGTGCGGCGTTGCATCGCCGGGGCTTCGCCCTGATGATATCAGGCGGCCCTAGCGGTCGCGGTCGGCGACGAGATCGGTGGCGGCAGCCATCGCGGAGCGCGCCGGGCCGTCAGGGAACTGCTCGAGCAGGGTGCGCGCGCGGGCGGTGAAGTCGGCGGCCCGGGCGCGGGCCCGTTCGATGCCGCCATGCCGCACGAGCAGGGAACGGATCTGTTCGAAGCTGACGCTCGCATAGGCGCGCTCGGCCAGCACCGTCTCCACCAGGGCCCGTTCCTCGGCGGCGGCGCTCTCCAGCGCATAGCACAGCGGCAACGTGACCTTGCCTTCGCGCAGGTCATTGCCGACGGGCTTGCCGAGCACGGACTCGCGCGCGGTGAAGTCGAGGATGTCATCGACGATCTGGAACGCCATGCCCAGGTTCCAGCCGAACTCGCTCAGCATCGCCTGTTCCGGCTCCGTCGCCCCGCCGGCCAACGCGCCCAGCCGCGTGCAGGCGGCAAAGAGGCTGGCCGTCTTGTGGTCGATCAGTTCCAGCGCGTCCGCTTCGGTGATGTCGATGCGGCCGAGCCGCTCGAGCTGGAGCAGCTCGCCGTCCACCATGCGCTGCGTGAGCGTGATCAGCAGATCGAGAATCTCGAAACGGCGCAGACGGAGCGCGATCTGGAAGGCCTGCATGTACAGCCAGTCCCCGGCCAGTACGGAGACCTGGTTGCCCCAGACGACGTTGGCGGAACTCTTGCCGCGGCGCGTCTTGGCGTCGTCGATCACATCGTCGTGGACGAGCGTCGCCGTGTGGATCAGCTCGACCACGGCGGCGAGCTGGATGGCCTCCGGTGTCGGCTCCTGGAACAGGCGGCAGCTCACCAGCAGGAGAATGGGGCGGAGCCTTTTTCCGCCGTTTCCCTGGAGGTAGCGTGCAATCTGGGAAACCGCATCGACGCTGCCAATCGATTCCAGCCGGAAAACGGACTCCACCTGTTTCAGGTCTTCGGCGACCAGCGAAGTCAGCTCGCGCGCAGTCAGGGCCAGGCCCAGCTTTCCGGCAGGCATCGAATGCCTCAAGTTTAGCGATTCGTTGCGGTTCCCTGCAAACACAGGCGGCTCCAGTTGTCTGCGGTCAGGCGGGCGATCTCTTCCAGGTCCACGCCGCGCAGGGCGGCCACGCGGCGGGCGGTCTCCACCACCCAGGCGGGCTCATTGCGCTTGCCCCGGTATGGCACGGGCGCCAGATAGGGCGCGTCCGTTTCCACCAGCAGGCGGTCGGCCGGCACAAGCCGCGCAGCCTCCTGGACGTCCACGGCCCTGGGGAACGTCACGATGCCCGAAAAGCTCACGTGGAACCCCAGCGCCAGCGCCTCTTCCGCTTCCCGCGGCCCGCCGGAAAAGCAATGGAAGACGCCCCCCAGCTCCGGCGGCCAGTGGCGGCGGATCAGCTCCACCGTGTCCTGCCATGCCTCGCGAGTATGGATGATGATGGGCAGGCGCGCCTCGCGCGCCAGCTCCATCTGGCGGATGAATACGGCGCGCTGCACTTCGGGCGGTGAGAAATTGTAGTGGTAGTCCAGCCCGATCTCGCCCACCGCCACGACCTTCGGATGTCCCATGAGGGCGGCCAGCTCCGCCCATGTGTCTTCGCCCGCCTTGGACGCGTCGTGCGGATGCACGCCGACGGTGGCGTCCAGAAACGCATGGCGCTCGGCCAGGCGGATACCGGCCTCCAGATCCGGCGGGCCGTCGCCCGTTCCAATGGCGACCATCCTCATGACGCCTGCGGCACGGGCGCGTTCGATGACGGCCTCGCGGTCCGCGTCAAAGGCGCGTGCGTCCAGATGGCAGTGCGTGTCGATGAGCGCAGCATTCATTTGAGCCTCGCCCCGGCCGGGACGTCTTCCCAGGGACCCACCAGCACGGGCGGGCCGTTTTCGAGCGACGCCGCCACGATCATTCCCTGCGAGACCAGCCCGCGCAGCCGGCGCGGCGCCAGGTTGGCCACGATCACCACCTTGCGTCCGATGAGCTGCTCCGGCGCATATTGCTGGGCGATGCCCGCCACGATGGTGCGCGGCTTTTCCTCGCCCGCGTCGACGGTCAGGTGCAGCAGCTTGTCGGCGCCTTTGATGCGTTCGGCCGAAAGCACCTTCGCCACGCGCAGGTCAACCCTGGCGAAATCCTCAATCGTGATCTCCGGCTCCAGGGGCGGCACGCCCTCGGGCCGTTGCCACGCCGCAGGCTGCGGCGCGGCCTCGGGCGCCCTGCCGAGCAGCGCGTCAATGCGCGCCGCTTCGGCCTCGTCGATCTCCTCGATCTTCGCGATCGTCTTCACCATGTCCAGCCGCGGGAACACCGCCTCCACCTCGCCGATGGGCTGGTCCTTCGCAATGCCGCCCCAGGCAAGCCGGTCCAGCCTCTCACTTTCCACGATGCCGGCCATGCCGAGCTGCGACCAGATTTTCTGCGCGGCCGCCGGCATCACCGGGGCCAGCAGAACCGCGGCGATGCGGATCACCTCGGCCGAGGTCGAAAGGATCGTGTCCAGCTTCGCCTGGCTTTCGGCGTCCTGCTGTTTGGCCAGGATCCACGGCTGGTAGGCGACGATCGCCTTGTCCACCGCGCCCAGCAGCGACCAGAGCTGTTCCAGCCCGCGGTGGAACTCGAAGCCGTCGAACGAGGCGCGCCAGCCGCGGACCGTCTCCTCGGCCTGCGCGCGGATGGCCGTGTCCGCCGTACCCGCCGGGATCTTTCCGCCGCGGTACTGGCGGATCATCGTCAGCGTGCGCGAGACGAGGTTGCCCAGGCCGTTGGCCAGGTCGGCGTTCAGGCGCGTGATCAGCGCGTCGTAGCTGAAGTTTCCGTCCTGGCCGAAGGGGATTTCGCGCAGCAGGAAGTAGCGCAGCGGATCGGCGCCGATCACCTGCCGCAGCGGCTCGGGCCGCACCACGTTGCCGCGCGACTTCGACATCTTCACCGAATCCTTGAGAATCCAGCCGTGAGCGACGATGCGCCGCGGCAGCGGCAGGTCCGCCGCCATCAGGAACGCCGGCCAGTAAATGGCGTGGAAGCGCAGGATGTCCTTGCCAATCAGGTGGACGTCGGCGGGCCACCAGTCTTCCTCGCGCACCGCCGTCAGGTAGCTGATGAGCGCGTCGAACCAGACATAGAAAACATGGTGGCCCTCGACCGGCACCGGAATGCCCCACTGGAGGTTGGAGCGGGTGATGGACAGGTCGCGGAGGCCGCCGCGGACGAACGAAATGATTTCGTTCATCCGGTAATCCGGCACGACAAAATCCGGCTGCTTTTCGTACAATTCAAGCAGGGCTTTTTCGAATTTCGAAAGCTTGAAGAAATAGTTTTCCTCGGTGACCGTCTCCGTCGGCCGCTGGCAGTCCGGGCAGGGGTCGCCGGGGCCGGCGTCGTTCACGTAGAGCTCGCAGTTGAAGCAGTACTGACCGGTGTAGGCACCCTTCTCGATGAAGCCGTTGGCGCGGCACCGCTCGAACAGCCACTGGACGGTCTCGTGATGACGCGGATCGGAGGTGCGGATGAAGCGGTACGGGATGCCGAAAAGATCCCATTCCCGCTGGAATTCCGCTGCCAGCTCGGTGGAAAAATCGTAGGGAGACAGGCCCTTCTTTTTGGCGGCGCGCTCGACGTTCTGGCTGTGCTCGTCGCTGCCGGTGACCAGCAACGTTCGTTTCCCGAGCATCGCCTGGTATCGGCGGATCGTGTCCGCAGCCAGCGTGCAATATACGGTGCCCAGATGCGGCGCCGAATTGACGTAATAGATGGGAGTCGTAATGTAAAACTTCTCGCTCATTGAGAATTCCTGTAGGCCGCGATGGCGGCCGCGTAGATTTCTTTCACGGGCCGGCCGGAGGCGGCGGCCAGCCGCCGGCAGTCTTCGAACTCGGGCGCGCTGCCCGAGGGGGTCACTTTCACCCGCACCCTGCCGAACGGCGTCTCCACTGCCACCGTCGTGCGCGGCTGCACGCGCCGTTCCGCCTGCCAGAAGCGGACGCCAATGGTGGTTGTCTCTTCAAACAGCAGCGCCACCAGGCGCTCCTGATCTTCGGGCGCGGCCAGCACGCTGAGCCGCACGCCGGGTCGCTGCTTCTTCATGTAAACCGGCTCGAGCGTGACGTCCAGCGCGCCGGCCTCCAGCAGGCGCTCCATGGCGTGGCCGAGCAGCTCCGGCGTGGCGTCGTCGACATTGGCTTCAAGCACCGTGACCAGGGCGGCCTCGCGCGCGCCGCTCGCCGTGCCGATGAGTACGCGGAGCACGTTGGCCATGCCGGGAAAGTCTTTCGAGCCGGCGCCGAAGCCCGAGCGTTCGATGGTCATTGGGGGCATCGGGCCGAAGCCGCGGCACAGCGCCGCCAGCAGCGCGGCTCCGGTGGGCGTGGTGAGTTCGGTCTCCGGCCCGCGCGCGTAGACGGGGACGCCCCTCAGCAGCAGCGCCGTCGCCGGCGTGGGCACCGGCATCACGCCATGCTCGGCCTCGATGGCGCCGCTGCCGGTGTTGACGCGGGCCGAATGGACCGCTTCCACGCCCAGCATCTCCAGCGCCTGGCAGGCGCCGGCGATGTCGCAGATCGAGTCCACTGCGCCCACTTCATGGAAATGCACCTTTTCGATCGATACGCCGTGCACCTCCGCCTCGGCGGCGCCCAGCGCCTCAAACACCCGGATGGCGTTCTGTTTCGCGTGGTCGGCCAGCCGCGAGCCCTCGATCATCTTCACGATCTGTGGCAGATGGCGGTGCTTCTTCTGGTCCTCGTGTTCGACCGTGAAATGCGTGGCGGCAATGCCCCGGCGCTTCACCTTTTCGGCGCGGAAGCGGGCGCCGGTGCCGAGCGAGTCGAGGGCATCGAACAGGGCCTGCGCATCGGCGCCGGCGTCAATCAGGGCGGCGACGGTCATGTCCCCGGCGATGCCGGAAAAGGGGTCGAAGTAGGCGATTTTCATGATTCGATGATTCGCGGAAGCAGCTCGCCGCAGGCGCCCCGCAGCGCGAGATCGGCGAGGCTGCTCAGTGGCGTGTCCTCCAGATTGACTTCGATGATGCGCGCGCCGTGGCGTTTCGCCAGCGGCGCGAGCGACGCCGCCGGGTAGACGACGGCGCTGGTGCCGGCGACGATCAGCACGTCGCAGGCGCGCACGGCCTCTTCCGCCTGCTGCCAGGTGCGCTCGGGAAGCGGCTCGCCAAACCAGACCACCGCCGGCCGGAGCATTCCGCCGCACTTCTCACACCGCGGCGGCAGCTCGGGGAGCGGCACGCGGAAGTCAGACCGCACGTCCTGACACGCGGTGCACAGGGTCCACCAGATGTCGCCGTGCAGCTTCAGCACGCGCTGCGAGCCGGCGCGGTTGTGCAGTCCATCGACGTTCTGCGTGATGAGCATGAAACGGTCCCCGAGCCGCTGTTCGAGCGCGGCTAGCGCGTAATGGGCAAGGTTGGGCCGGGCCTGCGCGATCAACGCCCGCCGCCAGTCGTACCATTCCCAGACGAGTTTCGGGTCGCGCGCAAAGGCCTCCGGCGTGGCCAGCTCCTCGGCGCGAAGCCGGCGCCACAGGCCGTCGGCGCCGCGAAAGGTGGGGATCCCGCTTTCGGCCGAGATGCCCGAACCGGTGAGCGCGGCGACACGCGTCGCCTCTTCAAGCCACTGGCGGGCCTGTTGGATGGCGATGTCGGGGGTCAAATCTCATTATGCCCTGCCGGCTTCCGCGGCCGCATTGCCGCGCAGAGTGTTGGGCCCGCGGCCGGCACACAGGGCCCTGCCGGCATGGGATCCTCTCTGCAGGCGCGTTCCGGCCGCCCTCCGGCAGGCGGAGACCCCGGAGCGTCCCGCTATAGCTTCGGCGCGTAGTAGCCGCGGCGGGCGCGCACGAACAGGTCCTTGCGGCCGCGCACGCGCAGTTCCACCGGATGGAAACGGCCGTCGGTGACGAGCGGGTCGGGCCGGTACAGGATGCTGTACTGGGAGCGCAGCTCGTTGGCGATGTTCTCAAAGTCCTGCGCGAGGTCTTCGGCCTTGAACGGGAAGAAGGCCTGGCCGCCCGTCTCGCGCGCATAATATTTCAGCACCCGGTCGCCGTCGGTCTCCTGCCGCGTCATGTTCGTGGAGATCGCGTAGATGACGGCCTCGGCGCGATAAGCCATTTCAAGCGCCTGGTCCCGCGTGTAGCGCGAAGAGTTGTCCTCGCCATCGCCGATGATGACCACGGCGCGCCGGTACTTGTGCAGCGGCTGGTCCGCCATCAGATGATCGCGGCAGGCCAGATACAGCGCTTCATACATCGCGGTGCCGCCGCCGGGACGCAGCTCGCGGAGTTTCCTGGCCAGCAGTTCGGTGTCGTCCGTGAGCGGCTGGATCAGCTCCGGCTCGGTGTGAAAGGCGTAAATCAGCGCCTTGTCCACGCCGGGGCGGATTACCCGTTCGAGGAACTCGCCCGCCGCCTCCAGCTCGAAGCGGAAGCGCTGACGGATCGAATTGCTGACGTCGATCAGCATCGCGATCCGCAGCGGGATGTTCGACTCGCTGACAAACTCGATGATGTTCTGCCGGCGTTTGTTCTCGATGACGTCAATGTCGTCTTTGGTGAGGTTGTTGACGAAGCGGCCGCGGCGGTCCGTCACCGTGAACAAAAGGTTCACGCGGGTGACCTCAAGCTTGATGGTCTCGTCCGTGGGCACAGGCGGCTGCGCGAAGGCCGCGCGAACCGCGGGGGCTGCCAGGACGAGGGCCGGCACGAACTGGCGTCGCTTCATTTCCTGCCTCCATTATGGGCAGACGCGAGCAGCCGTTTCCAGCGTTCCAGCTCCTCGGGCACCGGCGCCTCCACCACCACGCGTTCGCCGGTGGCCGGCGAAGTGAACCCGATCCGCCAGGCGTGGAGCCACGGCCGGCCCAGCGGCTCCAGCCCCGCCGGCCGCGCCGCCGCCCCATAAAGCGTGTCGCCGACGACCGGATGTCCCATCGAGGCCAGATGCACGCGGATCTGATGCGTGCGCCCCGTGCGGATCCGCACCTCAAGCAGCGTGAACCGCTCGAAGCGTTCCAGCACGCGGAACTCCGTGTGCGCCGCGCGGCCGCGGCCGGTGCGGGCGGTCATGCGTGTGCGCCGCGCCGGGTCGCGCTCAATGGGGCGGTCGATGACGCCCGCCTCCTGCGCCACTCGGCCCTCCACCAACGACAGATACACCTTTTCTACAGTGCGCGCGGCAAACTGGGCCGCCAGGGCGCGGTGCGCTGCATCCGTGCGCGCGACGAGGATCACGCCGCTGGTTCCCTTGTCGAGCCGGTGGACGATGCCCGGCCGCAGCGGATCGCCCGTTTCAGAGAGCCGCCCGTAGCGGGCCAGCAACGCATTGACGAGCGTTCCGGAGGCGCGGCCGGCGCCGGCGTGGACCACGAGCCCGGCGGGCTTGTGGATGGCCGCCACCGCCTCGTCTTCGTACAAAACGTCCAGCGGGATCTCTTCCGGGAATGCCCGCAGCGGGGGCGGCGCGGCCGGCTCGGCCTCCACCGTCTCGCCCGCGCGCACCTTCCACGACGCCTTTTTCACGACGCCGTTGACCCGGACCCGGCCCTCTTCAATCCACGCCTGAATGCGCGACCGGCTGTGTTCAGGCATCTTCGCCGCCAGGAAATGGTCCAGCCGCTGGCCCGCCTCCCCGGGCTCCACCGTAAACACAACCACGACTCCAGCCTACAAGGTTGGCGGAGACGCGCGAGTTCGCGGCACAATCGAGGGCATGGCGCGCCCCGTGGTCTGGCTGGCGATCTTCGTCCTGGCGCTCGTGCCCCGGCTGTGCCATCTCCGGGTGGTGTGGGTCGAAGAGGGCTACCCGCTGGCCGCGGCCGCCGAAATGCTCCACGGCCGCCTGCTGTACCGCGACCTCTGGTTCGACAAGCCGCCCCTGTTTCCGGCCTTGTATCTGCTGGCCGGGGCCCAACCGGGATGGCCGCTGCGGCTGCTGGGCGCCGCCTTCGTGCTTGCGGCCGCCTGGAGCGCGGCCCGCGCCGCCCGCGCCTTTGGCGGCGGCCGCGGAGAAGAGCTGTGGGCTGCCGGACTCACCGCCATCTGCTTCACCTTCTATGTCCACTCCGCCGTGCTGGCGCTGACGCCGGACCTGCTGGCCGTGCCGCTGCACTTCGCGGCGGTGGCCGCGGCCGCCTCAGGCAGCCCGCTCGTGGCCGGGCTGCTGTGCGGCATCGCCTTCGCCCTGAACGTGAAGGCGCTGTTCTTCCTCGCCGCCTGCGCGCTGTGGCAGTGGCGTGCCTGGCCGCGGCTGCTGGCCGGATTCCTCGCGCCGGTTCTTCCGGGCGCCCTCTGGCTGGCCGCTGCGGGCGCGCTGAAAGACTACTGGCAGCAGGTGTGGGTGTGGGGCGCCGCCTACGCAGGCACGCCGCTGGCGGGCACCCCGTGGCTGGAGTTCGCGCGCCGCACCCTGAACTGGGCCGGCTTTCACGCGGCCATCGCCGGCGCGGGGCTCTATGCCGTGTGGAAGCAGAGAGACGTCCGCCGCGGCCTGTGGCTGCTGATCTCGCTGGCCGCCGTTGCGGTCGGCCTGCGATTCTTTCCCCGCTACTACTTCCATCTGGTCCCGCCGCTTGTCCTGCTCGCGGCGCGGGGCTTCACGCTCCTGCCCGCGCGGCGGGCAGTGCTGTTGGCGCTGTTGCTGCTGATCCCCGCGGCGCGGTTTGGGCCGCGCTACCTAGCCGTCGCGCGCGGCGAACCGTGGGCCGACCTCGCGATGTTTGACAGTTCGCGCCAGGCCGCCGCGTGGCTGGGCGTGCAGGCGCGCGCCGGCGATACGCTGCTTGTCTGGGGCTACCGTCCGGAGCTGTTTCCGCTGACCGGCCTTCGCGCCGGAACGCGGTATCTCGATTCGCAGCCGCTCACCGGGGTGCTGGCCGACCGGCATCTGATTTCGGCCGAACCGGCGTTTCCACGGTGGGCGGAACAAAACCGGAGAGAATTGTTGCGAGGCCCGCGGCCCGCATGGATCGCCGACGGCCTGGGACCCTACAACCCGCGGCTGGACGCGCGGAATTTCCTTGGGCCCTGGATGCCCGGCTACCGGCTCGACGCCGTCCTGCCCGGCTACCGGATCTACAGAAGAACCGGCCCGGCTCAGTGATGGTGCGGGTTGGGCTCGTCGCGGTGGATCTTGCCGTCGCGGATCGTGACGATGCGGTGGGCGTATTCGGCGATGTCGCGTTCGTGCGTCACCAGCACGATCGTGTTGCCCTGCTGGTGCAGCCGGTCGAACAGCGCCATGATCTCGGCGCTGGTGGCCGAGTCGAGGTTTCCGGTGGGCTCGTCGGCCAGCAGAATCGAGGGGTTGTTGACGAGCGCGCGGGCGATGGCGACGCGCTGCCGCTGGCCACCGCTGAGCTCGCTCGGCTTGTGGTACATGCGCTGCTCGAGGTCGACCAGCTTCAGGGCCTGTTTGGCGCGCTCGATGCGCTCGTGCGCGGGCATGCCGGCGTAAATCAGCGGCAGTTCGACATTGTGCAGCGCCGTCGCACGGGGAAGCAGGTTGAACGTCTGGAAGACGAAGCCGATCTCCTTGTTCCGGATCCGCGCCAGCTCGTCATCGTCCATGTCGCTGACAAGCTGCCCGTTGATGTAATAGTCGCCCCGGGTGGGCGTGTCCAGGCAGCCGATCAGGTTCATCAGCGTGGACTTGCCCGAACCTGAGGGGCCCATGATGGCGACGTATTCGCCGCGCCGGATCTCCAGGTCGACGCCCGAAACAGCGTGGATCTCCTGGTCGCCCATGATGTACGTCTTCCACAGATTGTAGGTGCGGATGACGATGTTGTTCCGCCGGAGCTCCTCGCCCAGTGCGATCTTGTCGCTGAGTGCCGCTGTTGCCATGGTCCTATTCTCTCATTGCCCGCTCTGCGCGCCCGGTCAGCTTTCGACACGCGCCGGCGCCTTGTTGTCCACCTTGACCTTCGCCTGATTTCTCAGGGTCCGGATCGCCTTATAGCTGCCGATGACGATCTCCTCGCCTTCTTTCAGCCCGCTGAGCACCTCGATGTCGGTCGCGCCCGTGATGCCGGTCTTCACCTCGCGGAACTCCGCCACCCCGTTGCGGACGACGAAGACGCCCTGCAATTCTTCCTTCAGCTTTTTCTGTCTCTCTGGATCGGCGTTGGCGGCCGCCTGGACGTTACCGTCCTTGCGCTCCGGCTCGAGGTCGCCGCGCTGGCGCACGGTGAGCGCCTGGATCGGAATGGAGAGGACTTTCTCGCGCGTCGCCGTCACGATCCTGGCCGTGCAGCTCAGGCCCGGGCGGGCCTCGTCGGGCGGGTTATCGAGCGCGATCACCACCTTGAAGTCCTTCGCCTCCTGGCTGGAGACGGCGCTCTGGCTGGCCGCCAGGCCGCTCGAGCGCAGGATCGCGGTGTTGCCGATTTCAATGACATGGCCCTTGAAGACGCGATTCGGCATGGCGTCGATGGTGACGTCGGCCACCTGGCCCAGCTTCACGTTGACAATGTCGGTCTCGTCCACCTTGACTTCGGCGGTGATCACGCTCATGTCGGCAATCGTCATGATGAGCGAGGCAGCCGAGTTCTGCACGCCGGGCACCACCGTTTCGCCCACGCGCACCGGCAGGTTGGTGACAATGCCATCGATCGGCGAAATGGCGCTGTGCTTCTGGAGCACGTCGCTGAAGCGTTCCACCGTGGCACGCACCTGTGCCACGCGCCGCTGCGCCGCCGCCAGCTGCGCGGCCGTCTGCTCGCGCTGCGCCTTCATCTGCGCCAGCCGCGCCTCGGCTTCGCGCAACGCCGCCGTCAGTGCCTCATACTGGGACTTTTTGGCCTCGTACTCCTGACGGGCCACAAGCTTATCCTGAAGCAGCTTCTCCGCGCGCTCGTAGTCCAGCCGTGCCTTCTCCATCTCAGCACGCGCCCGGTCGACGCTGGCCGCAGCCGTGCGCAGATTTTCGTCCATCGCCCTCAGTCCCGCCTCGGCAGCGGCCGATTCGGCCAGCGCCGAGTTCAGCGCCGCCTGCTGCGCCTGCAAGTCCGCCTGCGCCTGCACGGACTCCAGCCGCGCCAGCACCTGGTTCTTGCGGACCCGGTCGCCCTCCTTCACGTAGATCTCGACGATGCGCCCCATGACGTTGGCGCCAATGTTGACATAATTGCGGGGCTTGATTTCGCCCGAGGCGGTGACGACGCTCACCAGGTCCTGCCGGACCACCTTGCCCGTCTGGACCGTCACCACGCCATTTTGGCTGATCTTCACCTTGGCATAGATCCCGCCGGCCACCGCCAGCACCAGGCCCACGCCAATCATCCACTTCCACTTGCGCTTCACTGCAACTGTTCTCCTGCCTGTATGAGACGCTCGCAAACCGCCATTTGTTCTGCAAAGTTCCGTGGATTCCAACCACGAACTCGCCAGGCTGGAAACGATTCGCCCACCTCTAAAGATAGCAAACACTAACAACCGGATGCAGAAAACTCACTGCGCACGTAAGAGTGTAGTGCCGGACTTCGGCCTTCGACGGTTCTTTGCAGAAAAAGCCCTGAGGCGAACATCCGTCTAAAGCCTGACAAAAGCCTGGCCGATACAAGGGACGTGGAAGGAGCGCCGCAGTTTGGAGCGCTGGCGGAGGCGGCCGCCGGGCTCACCCACCAGATGCAGGCGCAATTGGTGTGGATGGCGCAGGCCCTGGCCGGGCGCTGGGCGGCACTGGATCGCAGGTTCCGCCGTCGGCTGAGCGAGCTGGGTTACAGCGCCGCCCAGGCGGCGTCGCTGGTCGAGATCACCCCGGGCGCGGCCGGGCAGATGCTGGCCGCCGGGCGGCCGCTGCCCGACTTTCTCGAACAGGTCCGCTACCGCGGCCGCCGGCTGGCGAAACTGGACCTTGCCCCCGGACAGGTGGTCGCCGCCCTCCGGGAGTTCGACCGTCTGCTGGACGAGGAGATTGCGAGTCGTTTCCGGCAACGCGAGGCCGATCTGCGGTGGGCGCGCAACCAACTGCACTTCCTGGTGGTGCTGACATTGAATGACGCCTACTACCAGGTGCGAGAGGCGGAAAGCCAGACTTTTTATGCGCTGTTCCGCGCCCAAACGGAGTCACGAAGCCTGGACGTTCTCTGGGAGAGGTCGCTCGAAATCCTCCGTGGCTACACCGGCGCTGCCGAGGCCGGAATTTTTGTCCGTCAGGCGGACGGCATATGGGTGGCGGCGGCGGGCGCCGCCGGCTGGAAGGGAGCGAGGGTCTCGCCTTCGGCGACGGCCCTCAGGCGGCTCGGCCGTCCGCAGGTGCTTGAGAAAAGCGGTCCGGGGGTGGAAGCGATCCTCGGCCAGGGCTGGGCCGAAAAGTATGTGTCCGTGTGGTCGGTTCCGATGCTCGAGGAGGGCGCGGTCAAGGGGGTTCTCCAATTCGCCTTTCCCAAACCGTATGAGTGGCTGCCGCGGGAGTTGACGCTGCTCGAGGATGCCGCGGCGCGGTGCTGGGAGGCGGCCGAAAAGGCCCGGCTGCTGGAGGAGCTGGCCGAACGCGAGCGGCAGATCCGCCGTCTGGCCGAGCACATGGTGGAGGTGGAGGAAGCCGAGCGGCGCCGCATCAGCCGCGAATTGCACGATGAAGCGGGCCAGTCGCTGCTGTACACGCGCCTTCAGCTGGAAATGCTCGAGCAGCAAACGGCCGGCGCGGACCCGGCGCTGCAGGCGAAGCTGCGCGAGCTGCGGGAGACGGTCGAGCACAGCATCCTCGAAATCCGCCGCCTGATCAGCGCCCTCAGTCCGGCGGTGCTCGAGCAGATGGGCCTGGCTGCGGCCCTGCGCCAGTTGGCAGCCCGCTTCCGCCAGATGCATCCGGCCGAAGTGCGGGTGCAGATCCCGCGCAAGCTCGAACTGCCGCGGAAAGTGGAACTCATTGTCTACCGGCTGGTTCAGGAGGCCCTCAACAACGCCGCCAAGTATTCGCGCGCCTCCCATGTAAACCTTTCGGTGGAAATTGCCGATGGAGTGTTGAGGTTGGACATCGAGGACGATGGAGTCGGCTTCGATGTCGAGGAAGCCTTTTCGAGGCAGGAATGCTACGGCTTGTCCGGGCTCCGGGAGCGCGTGGCCCTGCTCGGAGGCGTTCTGGAAGTTGAGAGTGTCAGGGAGTTTGGCGAGCCGCGCGGCGCTGCTCCGGCAAAGAATCAGGCCGAGAAACGCGCTGGAGCGCCTGCCGGAACCGGCAGGAAGCCCGGAACGAGAATCCGGGTAGTTCTGCCCCTGCCAGCCGGCCCGGAGACGGCCCGGCAGGAGACGGCCGGAGCTGAGACTCCTGGCCGCGCCGGCAGGAAGAAGCGCCGAAGCAGGTAAAGCGAGGCTACGAGGTATCAGGTTTCACGGCTTGGAGTTGAGAATATGGCAAAGATCCGGATTCTGCTGGCCGATGACCATACGCTGTTCCGGCAGGGCATCCGTCAACTAATCGCCTCCGAACCCGACATGGAGGTCGTGGGCGAGGCCGCCAACGGGGCCGAT
The DNA here is from genome assembly GCA_026002855.1 of Bryobacteraceae bacterium. Lineage (NCBI taxonomy): Bacteria > Pseudomonadati > Acidobacteriota > Terriglobia > Bryobacterales > Bryobacteraceae > Bryobacteraceae bacterium. The sequence continues at coordinate 2,638,257 of BPGD01000001.1, read as the reverse complement.
GCGGTGGAGAAAGCTGCCGAACTGCGCCCGGACGTGGTGCTGATGGACATCGGAATGCCCGGCCTCAGCAGCTTCGAGGCCACCCGTCAGATCAAGAAAAACCGGCCGGAGACGAAAGTCCTCATACTGACCATGTACGACGATGAGGACTACCTGGTCGAAGGCATGGAGGTCGGCGCGAACGGCTACGTGCTGAAGGACAGCCCCGCCGGACAGTTGACCAATGCCATCCGCGACGTCTGCCGCGGCGGCAGCTACCTCAGCCCGCGCATGCTCTCGCAGCTCGTCGACGACTTCCGTTCCCGCATCAAGTCCGCCAACAGGATGCCTCGCTTCGCCACGCTGACCACCCGTGAGCGCGAGGTGCTGAAACTGCTGGCCGAAGGCAACTCGGTGAAGGAAATCGCCTGCGACCTCAACCTCAGCGTGAAGACCGTGGAAGCCCACAAGTTCAACCTCATGCGCAAGCTGGACATTCACAACAAGGCCCAGCTTGTGCAGTACGCCATCCAGAAGAAGATCATCAAGATCCCGAATCTGGCCTGATCGAAGCCGCAAACGCCAATATGGGCCGTTCCATCGCGCCCCCGCACATGGTGCGTGGAGGCACCTTCCGAAAGGGCCTGCCCCGAGGCAGGCCCTCCTTTTTTTCGGGCCGCGCGCCCCCGCAGATATCCCCAGATATCCCCAGTTATCTCCCTGAGGGTCTCGCACCGGCACACCGTGTCGCTGGGGCCGCGCGCCCGCGCGGATGCGGCGACGCCAAATTCATGACAGGAGCGGATCAGTCCTCTGCCGGAGCCGCCGCCCGCCCGAATGCAGCGGCACGGGCAGGCCCTGAGATCTTCGCTCGCGGCATTGACGGCGTGCGACGTCTTTCCGGCTGCGATGCCGGCTCCCGGACCTGATCCTGTCCTGCGCCGCTGCGCCAACCGCACCAGCACAAGCGCCAGAAAACCGCGGGAGTTACCCTAATAGTGTTCATGCGCCTTGGCATCGACTTCGGCACCACCCGCATCGTTGCGGCCGCAGCCGACCGCGGCAACTTTCCGGTGGTGTCGTTCGAGTGCCCCGATGGCGCGGCCCGCGAATGGGCGCCCCCGCTGATCGCGGTTCAGGAAGGGCGCCGCCTCTACGGGTGGGACGCTTGGGCCGCGCAGGGCGTTGACGGCGTCACCGTGCTGCGGTCCATCAAGCGCGTGCTTGCTTCTTCGGGGCCGGAGACGCTCGTCGAGCTCGCCGGCCAGTCCGTCCGCCTGGCCACACTGCTCGAAGAGCTGCTCGTCTGGCTGAAGAATGCGCTGCTTGAGAGATCCTCGCTACCCCGCCGCGGCGCGGCCACGCTCGAGGTGCTGCTGGGCGTTCCCGCCAACGCCAACTCCAACCAGCGCTTCCTCACCGCGGAGGCCTTCCGCGCCGCGGGCTTCCGTGTGCTGGGCCTGCTGAACGAACCTTCGGCGGCCAGCATCGAATACACGCATCGCACCAGCCAGGAGGGCCTGTCGGCGCCCCAGCGGATCCTCGTCTACGATCTCGGCGGCGGCACATTTGACGCTTCGCTGGTCTACCGCGATGGAAACACCCATGTCGTCGAGGCCACCGAGAGCATTCCGACGCTCGGGGGCGACGATTTCGACGACGTACTCGCTGCCCTGGCGCTGGAAAAGGCGGGACTCTCCGCCGAGCGCCCCTCGCTTTCGCAGGCGGAAGAATTTCTGCTGCTCGAGGAATGCCGGGAAAAGAAAGAGGCGCTTCATCCCAACACGCGCCGGCTGATGATTGACCTGGACCGCGTGCGCCCGGGCTGGCCGCTTGTCTCCGTCCCCGTGGCGGAGTATTACGAGCAACTAACGCCGCTTGTGGAAGAGACGCTGCACGCCACCGAGGACCTGCTCGAGCGCGCACCGCAGACCGCGCCCATCACCCTCTATGTCACCGGCGGCGCCAGTGAGCTGCCGCTGGTGAGCCGCCTGCTGCGCGAGCGCTTCGGCCGCCGCGTCAAGCGCTCCGCCTACACCCGCTCGGCCACGGCCATCGGCCTGGCCATCCAGGCCTCGGCCCACGCGCCGGCGGTGCTTCGCGAGCGCTTCACGCGCTTCTTCGGCGTCTGGCGCGAGGCCGAAGGGGGCCGCGCCGTCGTGTTTGATCCTCTGTTTGAGCAGGGCCTGGAACTCCCCGCGCCCGGGGCTTCTCCGATCAAACGCACCCGCCGGTATTCGCCGGTGCACAACATCGGACACTTCCGTTACCTGGAATGCTCCCACCGCACGCCCTCGGGCGAGCCGGCCGGCGACATTACCGCCTGGGACGAAATCCGGTTCCCGTTTGATCCCCGGCTTGCCAGCGTCGCTGACCTTGAAAACATCGCCGTGGAGCGCAGTCCGGAGGCGGCGCGGCAATGGATCGAGGAAGCCTACATGGTCGACTCCGGCGGCTCGGTCACCGTCGTCATTTTCAACCTCACCGCCGGGTACCACCGCGAATACCGCCTCGGCCAGTGGGCCTCGGCGCAGAAGACGATCCGCCGCACTCAACCCGCGGTGCGCAAGCGGCGCCGGGCTTCGAGATCGGGAGGCGAGGGTTAGTCCGGCGGCCGGCGGTTGCTGCGATCCGCCGCCGGCGGCACGCGCTTCAGAACCGCCAGCACCGTGGAGATCGCTTCTTCCGCTCCTCCCATGCGTCACGCCGGCGTGCCGATGGAATTCCGCCGGAACACGAAATCCGGATCAGCCAGGCTTGCGGCCGAGCCCGCGTTTTCTCCGCCGGCCAATACAATCCAGGCGGGCCTGGGTCCAGCGCAACCTCCGGGCCGATCAAGCCCGACAGGCGCCTAGAAATTCACGATGGCCGCGAAATCTTCCGGCTTGAGCGAGGCGCCGCCGACGAGTGCGCCATCGATGTCCGGCTGCGCCATCAGGCCCCGGATGTTGTCCGGCTTCACACTGCCGCCGTAGAGAATTCGCAGCGCCGCAGCGGCTTGCTTCCCATATTTCGCCTCGGCCAATCCGCGCAGGAAGCGGTGCGCGTCTTCGGCCGTTTCGGGCGTGGCCACCTTGCCGGTGCCGATGGCCCAGACGGGCTCATAGGCAATGACGATGCGCGAAAACTCCTCCGCGCTTAATCCCGCAATGCCGCCCTCGAACTGCCGTTGCAGGACTTCGTTTGTGCGGCCGGCCTCGCGTTCCTCGAGCAACTCCCCCACGCAGACGATGGGCGTCAGGCCCGCCTCCAGCGCCGCGCGCGTCCGCTGGAGCACCGTTTCGTCGGTCTCGCCGAAGTACTGCCGGCGCTCACTATGACCGATGATCACATATTGGCAGCCGGCAGCCTTCAGCATGGCCGGCGTTACCTCGCCGGTAAAGGCTCCCTCCTTGTTCTGCCAGAAACAGTTCTGCGCGCCAATGCCGACGCGGCTGCCGGAAGCCACCTCGACCGCCGCTGGAATGTCGATAAACGGCGGGCAGATGGCGATATCGGCGTGGGTGGATTTCTCCACCAGCGGCAGGAAGCGGACAAAGAATTCTCTGGTTTCCGCCGGCGTCTTGTACATTTTCCAGTTGCCGGCAATGAGCGGTGTGCGCATGATTCGATTCTAGCCGTTTGCCGACCCGCAAGTCCGCTTTCCTGGCTCGCCCATCAGCTCGCCAGGCCGCCGGCGGCATGCAGCACGGCGGCTTCGTTCTGACCCAGCGCGCGGCGGGCCATCGTGAGGGCGAGAATCGGGAAGTACTTGCTGTAAAGCGTGTAGCGCAGGTAGAAAACGTTCGGGAAACCGGTGCCCGTGGCCAGGTCCTCTTTCCAGGTCCCGTCTGCCTGCTGCGTCTCAATGAGGTACTCGATGCCGCGGCGCACGCCGTCGTAATAGGACTCGCCGGCAGCGAGCAGGCCGAGCAGCGCCCAGGCCGTCTGCGACGGCGTGCTGGGGCCGGGCACGAAGTGGTCGACCGCGTAACTGGCGCAGCTTTCGCCCCAACCGCCGTCCGGATTCTGCACGGCGGCCAGCCATCGGGCCGCCTTCCGGACGGCTTCCAACACGCCGGGCGCGCCCGAATAGCGGAGTCCGCGCATGGCCAGGAAGGCGCCGTAGATGTAATCGACTCCCCACCGCCCATACCAGCTCCCGTTCCGCTCCTGAGTGCTGAGCAGGTATTCAACCCCGCGGCGGATGGCGGGGTGAGAGTGGACAAGGCCCCGGCGGCACAGCGACTCCAGTACGCGCCCGGTAATGTCCGGGCAGGTGGGGTCGAGCATGGCATTGTGATCGGCGAAGGGCACCTTGTTGAGGAGCTGCCAGTCGTTGTCGACGTCAAAGGCTGCCCAGCCGCCGTCTTTGGACTGCATGCCCAGCAGCCAGTTGACGGCGCGCCGCTCGCAACGCGCCTGGGCCTCCGGGTCGCTGGCCTTTGCGTGCAACAGCGCCAGCAGCACCATGGCGGTGTCGTCGATGTCCGGGTAGTGCTCGTTGGCGAACTCGAAGGCCCAGCCGGAGGGCTCAAGGTCCGGCCGCTTCACGCTCCAGTCGCCCTTGTGGCGCACCTCGCGCGCGATGAGCCAGTCGGCGGCGAGCCGCAGCCTCTCCGGCGGCGCCTGACCCATCTCGCCCAGGGCAAAAGCGGCGTAGGCAGTGTCCCAGACGGGCGAAAAACAGGGCTGGAAGTAGAACTCGTCGCCGCGTTCAGTGAGCAGCGCGTCAAATTGCCGGATGGCGTCGACCAGATCGGGGTGGTCGCGCGGATAACCGAGCGCGTCCAGCGCCATGATCAGGTACATCATCGAGGGGTAGATGGCGCCCAGCCCCTCGCTCCAGCGCGTGTGATCGATCAGCCATTTTTCCGCCGCCCGGATGGCCGCGTTCTTCACTCGCGCATTGCCACGGTCCTGCCAGATTTTCAGTCCCCGGTCGATGCCGAGAAACAGGAACGAGAGCTTGTCCCGCCGCGGCAACCGGAAGCTTTTCCCCGGAGCGATGATCTCGTTCAGATGGAAGCCCGGAGGCACCGGGCGCGTGCCGCCGCGCGACTGCACAATCGAGAGCGGAACGACAATGGCGCGCGTCCACGAAGACATCTCGTAAAGCACGCCGCCGGGCAGCAGCACGAGCTCGGGCGGGATGGTCGGCACGTGCTCGCGGGGGTAGAGCCCAAAGAGGCTCAGGTTGATCTTGGTGTAGCTGTTGGCCGCCTGCACGCCGCCGAGACGGAGGATGCAGTCGCGAAGGCGCTGCATTTCCGCGCTTTCAGGATCGATCCCGGCCAATTTCAGCGCGGCGTAGGCCTTCACGCTGGCGCTCGGGTCGGCGGGACCGCCAGGGTAAATGTCAAAGCCGCCGTCGGGCAACTGCCGGCGCAGGATGGAGCGCGCCGCCTTGCGCACGCGTTCCAGCGTGGGCGGATGCCACCCGGTGGCGTCCGGCGGGTACAGCCAGAGCTGAAGCAGGATGTAGTCGGATTCGAGCGTTGTATCGGCCAGCAGGTCGCCGCACCAGTATCCTTCCGGCTTCTGGAGATCGAGCAGCGCCTCGCCGGCGCGTTCGAGCGACTGCGTGCACGCCTGGGCCAGGCTCTGCCGGGTGGCCGCGGCCACCGAAACCGTCCGGCGGGTGACGCGGCGGTTCACGTTCTCAAACCACACTGAATCCATGGCGGATCTCCGGGCTGTAATCACCATTGTCGTTGATTCCTGCCGGCCGCGGGACGCCAAAGCCGTGCATGTTAAACTGAAGTATTTGAGCACTGGAGAAACATTGTGGACCGACTGACCAGGCATGAATTGAAGACCGACCGGTTTGTGGAGGAAGTCGGTCAGACCGTACATTTCCTCGAAGAGCACCGCCAGGCGCTCATCCGTTACGGCTCCATCGCGCTGGTCATTCTGATTCTCGCCGGCGCCGGCTACGCCTGGATGCGCGCGAAGAAGGCGGAGCGTCAGACGGCGCTGGCCACCGTACTGGAAATCTACAACGCACCGGTCATCGATCCTCCGCCGGCCGAATTCAAGGCATTCCGAACGGAGCAGGAAAAGAACGACGCCATCGTCAAGGGCTGTAATGAGCTCATTCGCAAGTATCCCGGCACGGACGAGGCCGCCATCGCAACCTACCTGCTGGGCGCCAATGCCGCCGATCAAGGCGACCTGTCCGCAGCCGAACGCTACCTGAAAGAAGCTTCCGAGAAGGCAAGCCGCGAATATGCTTCGCTCGCCAGGCTTTCGCTGGCCCAGCTTTACGCGTTGCAGGGCAGAACGGGAGACGCCGAAAAGCTGCTGCGCGGATTGATGGACCGGCCGACCGTGCTGGTCACGAAAGAACAGGCAACGCTGGAACTGGCCAGACTGCTCATGAAGTCGCGCCCTGAGGAAGCGCGCAAACTGGTCACGCCGTTGCAGACGCGGCCCGGCGCGGTGGGTCGTGCGGCCGGCACGCTGCTGACGGAAATGAGCCGCAAGCAGGGCACGTGAGGCTTTCGCGGCTCCGCTTCCCGCACACAGCCATGCGGGGGCGCCGCCATCCGGAGCCCCCTCACCCGTACCGTAACGAATTCCAGCGCGACCGCGACCGCATTGTTCACGCCCGCGCCTTCCGGCGGCTGGAAGACAAGACGCAGGTCTTCAGCGAACGGCTCAGCGACCACTTCCGCAACCGACTGACCCACACGATCGAGGTCACGCAGATCGCGCGAACGGTGGCGTCCGTGCTCGGGCTGGACGAGGACCTGACAGAGGCGCTGGCCCTGGCGCACGACATCGGACATCCGCCGTTCGGCCACTCCGGCGAGGAGGCGCTCGACCGGCAGATGCGCCGTTACGGGGAGCGCTTCGACCACAACGTCAACGCCCTGCGGCTGGTGGAGTCCTTCGAGCAGCGCTACGCGCGCTTCCCCGGACTGAACCTTACGTTCGAGGTCCGCGAGGGAATCGTGAAACACTCGCGCGATTTCGAGCCCGGCGAGAATCCCGAGCTCGACGAATTCCTTCCCGGACTGCGGCCGCCATTGGAAGCGCAACTGATCGATCTGGCCGACGAGATCGCCTACAATACGGCGGACCTCGACGACGGCTGGAGCGCGGGCCTGTTCACGATGGAACAGATCGCGGCGGAAGTTCCCGGCTACCAGGCGATCATCGACGGGCTGCGCCGCGCGTTTCCCGCCGCCGGCGAGCGCGAGATCTTTTTCGAATCCGTGCGGCGGCTCATCGACCTGCTGGCCACGGCGCTGATCGAAGGCACTGCGGCGAACGCCGAAGCAAGCGGCGCCGCCACGGTGGACGACGTGCGGCGGCTGCCTCGGCTGGCCGGCATGACGCCCGAAGCGGCGGAGGTGAACCGCGGGCTGAAGCGGTTTCTGTTCAACCACCTGTATTCCATCCCGATGCTGGCCGAAGAGCGCCGCCACGCAACGGAACAGATCGGCGCCCTGTTCGAGTTTTTCATGGATCATCCGGAGGAATTACCGGAAAATCACCAGAAAAGACTCGAGCATTTCCCGGTGCACCGCGTGGTTTGTGATTACATTGCGGGAATGACGGACGGCTATTTCCGCCGCACCGCCGCCAGGCTGCTGCGGTAGAACGACACGGATCCTAAGCGCTTGCCCGCGGCTCGTGTTCGTGCAGGCTCATCACTTCGGCGCGCCGCACGCCATAGATGCGCTCGAGCGCGCGGCAAAGTTCAGCGGCGAATTTCTGGGGATTCTCGCTTTCGTCGAGGTCGGTCTCCACTTTCAGGTAGATATCGACGGCCTTCATCGGCCCGATGATACGATAAAAATCATGCCGCGCGCCAAATGCTGCCTGTGCGAGTCGAGGCCGCCGCGCCGCGCCTGCCCGGCGCTGGGGCGCGACATCTGCGCCGTCTGCTGCGGTTCGCAGCGGGAAGAGACCATCGACTGCCCGCTCGACTGCCCCCATCTCGTCGAGGCGCGCCAGCACGAGAAAATCCCCGAGCCGGATCCCGCAACGCTGCCCCACGCCGATGTGGAGATCAGCTCGCACTGGCTCCGTGAGCACGATTCACTTGTTTTGCTGGCCGGACACTTTCTGCTTCTGGCGGCGACGGAGGCCCCGGGCGCCGTGGACAGCGACCTTCGGGACGCGCTTGAGGCTCTCACGCGGACGTACCGGACGTCGGCTAGCGGTCTGATTTACGAAACGCGCCCCTCAAACCTGATCGCCGCGGCCATCGCCGACCGTTTCCGTAAGGAAATGGAGGCGGCGCGCGAACGGGCCGCCCAGAAGACCGGCGTACACGCCATCCGCGACCAGGACGTGTTCGGCGCCCTGGTTTTCTGGCAGCGGATGGCCTGGCAGACGAATAACCGTCGGCGCAGGGGAAAGGCGTTTCTCACCAGCCTGTTTTCGCTGTTGCCGGCACGGACGGCCCGGCAGCCGAATCCCCTGATCATCTGACGCATCCGATCCGGTAGGATCGCATGGACGCCGTTCTGGTTTCGTACACGGAAATCGCGCCGGAGGTGCGCCACTTCGTATTTGAAGTCCCGGAAGTGGCCCAGCTTCGCGCCGAACCCGGGCAGTTCGTCTCATTCCGTGGCGAAGTGAACGGCCGCAGGGTGACCCGGGCCTACTCGCTGGCCGGGCTGCCGAGCGGCAACCGCTTCGAGCTTTGCCTGAACCGCGTGCGGGAGGGGCTGTTCTCGCCGTGGCTGTTTGCCCTGGAGCCCGGCGGAAGGGTCGAGATGCAGGGGCCGCTCGGTTACTTCACGCCCCGGCGCCCGTTTCGCGACGCAGTGCTCGTGGCAACGGGCACCGGCATCGCGCCGTTCCGCGCCTACCTTCAGGCGCCTGAAGTCGTGGACAGCGGCGCCAGCATCACGCTGCTGTTTGGCGCGCGATACGAGCAGGGGCTCCTGTATCGGGAAGAATTCGAGCGGCTCGCGGCCGGCAACCCGCGCTTCCGCTATCTGCCAACACTGACCCGGCCATCGCCTGGCTGGCAGGGGAGGGTCGGCCGGGTGCAGGCGCACCTCGACGACGCTCTCGGCGGGAGAAGCGGCCTGGACGTCTACATCTGTGGAATGAAGGAGATGGTGGATGAGGTACGAGCCATGCTGAAACAGCGCGGCTTCGACAGGAAGCAGATCCTCGCCGAAAAATACGACTAGCCGCCCGAGGAAATCCCCGCCGCCCCGAGGGCACCATTTCCACGGCCTGCTAGAATCAGAGCCGATGAGCACTGCGGCAAAGAACGTCTTGGCCGTTGTCTGCGCCGCCGTGGCGACCTTCGCGCTGGCGGTGGCACTGGGCCTGCGGCTGACGCCGGCGCCGCGAACCCGGCTTGACTATCTGGTGATCGGCTCGGTGGCGACCTTCCTGATGCTCGGCGTCATCTCTGGCATGGCGCTTGTGTACTGGATCAAGCCCCACGGACTGCTGGGGAAGGGCAGAAAGCAGGAATCAGCGGATTCAGAACAGGAGCCTGGCCGCGAATCCACGCCGCCGGATCAGGCGGCGCGCTGAACGGTGACGCGGTCGAAGATCTCGCGCGTCTGCTCCAGCGTGGCGAAGCTCACGCCCGGCAGCCGGGCCGAGGCCGTGCCGGCGGCAACGCCCCATTGCAACGCTTCCGGCTTCGTCGTCCCGCGGGTCAGCGCCCAGACATAAGCAGCGGCCAGCGCGTCGCCGGCCCCGATGGGACAGAGCGCGTCAACGCGCGGAGGCACGGCCTGCCACACCGAGCCGTCCTCAAAGGCGCCCACGGCGCCACGGGCGCCCAGCGAGAGCACGGCGTTGCGGGCCCCCATGCCGCGGATCCGCTCGGCCGCTTCCAGAAAATGCACGCGCGTCAACAGCGCCCGGTTCAGCAGGCGCTCGGCTTCCTGTTGGTTCGGCGTGACCACGGTAGGTTTCGCTTCCAGCGCCGCCTCCAGCGGGTCGCCATCAGCATCGAGCAGCGTCTGGACGCCCGCCTCTTCGGCGGCGCGGATCAGGCGGGCATAGAAGTCAGCCGGAACGCCCGGCGGGAGGCTTCCGCACAGCATCAGCCATGACGAACCCTTCAGTCGGGCCCGCACTGCCTTCTCCAGGCGCGTGACCTCGGCCGGGCTGAGTTCGGGGCCGATCTCGTTCAGCTTGATGGTGAGCCCGTGGCGGTCCGAGATCGTCAGGTTCATGCGGATCTCGCTGCGGATGCGCACCAGCTCGCACGGGAATCCGCAACAGGACAGATACTCCTCAAACTGCCGGCCCGCCTTCCCGCCGGAGATCGCGATGGCCAGCGTCTGGCCGCCATAGGCGTGGATCACGCAGGAGGCGTTGATGCCGCGGCCGCCTGGCGATTTCCGGGTGTCGAGAATGTAGGCGCGGTCATCGAACACAAGCCGGTCCACTGTCACGTTGCGGTCGATGGCCGGGTTGGCTGTCAGCGTGAGGATCAACGCGTCATTTTATCGTGAACCGGCGAGGCGGTGCTAATCTGTCCGTTTGAGGCGCTCTCCGCAATTCTGGGCCTATGCGGCGCTGATTTCGGTCTGCTTTTTCTGGGGCACCACCTACCTCGGCATCCGGATGGCTCTCGAAATGTGGCCGCCGATGACGCTGGTGGCGGTGCGGTTCCTGCTCTCTGGCAGCATCCTTCTGCTCGGCGCGATCGCGATGGGAGCCCGGCTGCCGCGCGGGCGCGAACTGGCGCTGACGGCGCTCTACGGCGTGATGATTCTCGGCCTGGGCAATGGCGCGCTGGTGCTGGCCGAGACCTGGATCCCCAGCGGCATGGCAGCGCTCATTATCACCGTGAGTCCGTTCTGGATGGTGGGCCTGAACGCGCTGCTGCCGCCGCGCGAGCCTCTGCACGGGCCGACGCTGGCCGGCATGCTGATCGGGCTGCTGGGCGTGGGGCTGCTGGTGGGGCCCGGCGCCCTGGCGGGCGGCGCCGCCGGTGCGGCCATGATCCAGGGAGCGCTGGTGCTTCAGGCTGGCTGCGCAAGCTGGTCGCTGGGCTCGCTGCTCCAGAAGCGCCTGCCGGCGAAAGCGCATCCGATCGTCGCCGGGGGCGTCCAGCAACTGGCCGCCGGGCTGGCCTTCGTTCCCCTCGCGCTGCTGTTTCCGGGCGAGATCCACTTTTCTCCCCGCGGACTCGCTGCCCTCCTCTACCTGGTCACCTTCGGATCCATCGTCGGCTACTCGAGCTACGTTGTCGCGCTGGAGCGGCTGCCCGTGGCCGTGGTCTCGCTGTACAACTATGTGAATCCGGTGGTGGCGGTGATCCTCGGCTGGGTCTTCTACCGGGAGCCCTTCGGCTGGCGGGAGGCGCTGGCGATGGCGGTCATCTTCACCGGCGTGGGGATCGTGAAGAGGATCCAGGACAACCGCTAGGACAGATGGCGGCCGCTGCGCAGGCGCGCGCCGAGCATTCCGCCGAGCGAGCAGAAGATGGTCAGGAAAAAGAACTGAAAAATCAGCCCGGCGATCAGGGTAAAGGCGAAGGTTTTCGGGTCGGAAATCATCTTTCGGAACTTTTCGATGGCCTCCGAGGAGAGATTCATTTTCTGAAGGCTCTCCTCCCACGCCCTGCCGAGGTCGCCGCTGGCGGTGAGCGCGGCCATGCCGGCGGTGAAGAACACCGTGGCGATGACAAAGGTGAAGATGCCGGTGATCCATCCCACGCGGGCGCCTTCGATGATGGTGAGCGGCGAACCCGTCCTTCGCATGTACAGCACCGCCGCATAGAACCCCCCGCCAAGCAGCAGCAATGGCATGAGGATGGAGGCTCCGGCCAGCGCGCTCAGCGTGGAGGCCAACTGAACCAGCACCGCCACCAGAAAGCCCACGCGCACCGCGGTCCCGCCCTGGAAGGAGACGCTTTCGGGCTCCGGCGCCGGACCCTTGCCAGCGGGCGGGGCTGCGGGCGCCGCGGCGGACTCCTCCTGCGCCGCGGGCTCATCCGGCTCCGCCGGCGCCGGCTCGCGGACGGGCCGGCCGCAGCGGTGGCAGAACAGGGCGCCCTCCACGAGCTTCGCGCCACAGGTGCAGAACTCGCTCACGTTTTCAGTTTCCCGTACCGCGGCCGCCGCGGCAACACGGACGCGCCGCCGGTTTATCCTGAATAGCAAGACATGAAAAGCCACACGCTGCTTGTGCTGAACGATCCGGCCGCCCCCCATCTGCGGTGGCTGGAACGGCTGCCTCCCAACACGCGCATCGCCGCGGGACTCGTCCCGGAAGCTTTCCAGAACCTGGCGCCCGAGGCCGATGTGATGCTGGTGGGGGCGGCGCCGCGCGAGCTGTTCGAGCAGGTGTTCCTGATGGCCCCGCGGCTCAAGTGGGTTCACGTGCTCTGGGCAGGGCTCGACGGACTTCTCTTCCCCGCCCTGCTGGAAAGTCCGGTGATGCTGACCAACGGGCGCGGCGTCTTCGCGCGCTCGCTGGCCGAGTTCGTCATCGCCGGCATGCTCTGGTTCGCCAAGGACATCTGCCGGATGCGGCGCCAGCAGCACGAGCGGCGCTGGGAGAAATTCGTGGTGGAAGAGCTCCATGGGAAGCGCCTTGGCATCATTGGCCACGGTTCCATCGGGCGCGCTGCGGCGGCGCTGGCGGCGGCCTTCGGAATGAAGGTCGTCGGCGTGGGGCGGCTGTCTCCCCGGGAGGAGTTCGACGAGATCATCGAACAGAGCGACTACATCCTGGTGAGCGCCCCGCTTACCGAACAGACGCGCGGGCTCGTGGGCGAGGCCGAGTTCCGGCGGATGAAGCCGAACGCGGTGCTGATCAACGTGGGCCGCGGTCCGGTGGTCGACGAGCAGGCGCTGCTCGAGGCCCTCCGCGAGCGCCGCATCCGCGGCGCGGTTCTGGACGTTTACACCGAAGAGCCGCTACCGCCGGACCATCCCCTGTGGGCCATGGACAACGTATTGCTCAGCCCGCACTGCGCCGACAATACGCCCACCTGGCTCGACGAGGCCATGCAGCTCTTCGTGGACAACTTCGACCGCTTCACGCGCGGCGAGCCGCTGCGGAACCTGGTCGACAAGAAAGCCGGCTATTGATGGAAGAAATCACTCTGGATACGATCCGGCAGGCGGCAGAACGCATTGCGCCGCTTGCGCAGCGCACGCCAGTATGGCGTTCGCGCAGTTTCGACGAAAAAGCGGGAATTCAGGCGTTCTTCAAGTGCGAAAACCTGCAAAAAGGCGGAGCTTTCAAGATCCGCGGCGCGGCGAATTTCATCTTTTCGATGCCGGAAGCGGAGCGCCGGCGCGGCGTGGTGGCCTATTCGTCCGGCAACCACGCGCAGGCGGTGGCCATCGCCGCGCGTCACGCGGGCATCGCCGCCACGCTGGTGATGCCGCAGGACGCGCCCCGCTCGAAGGTCGAGGCCACGGCCGCCCAGGGCGCGCGCATCGTCCTGTATGACCGGCTGCGGGAGTCGCGCGAGGAGATCGGGCGGCGGATCGCCGCCGAGACCGGCGCCACGCTGGTCCCGCCATTCGATCACCCCTGGATCATCGCCGGCCAGGGCACATGCGCGCTGGAGCTGCTGGAGCAGCAGCCGGACCTGGACGCGCTCGTCGTCTGCCTGGGCGGCGGCGGGCTGCTGGCCGGCTGCGCCATTGCCGCCAGGTCGCTGAGGCCGGACATTCGCGTCTTCGGCGTCGAGCCGGAGATCGCCAACGATTACTGGCTGTCGCTCCAGCGGGGCGAGCCGGTGGAGATCGCCCCGCCGGCCACCATCGCCGACGGTCTTCGAACGACGAAGCCGGGACAGTGGAACTTCCCCATCATCCGGAGGCTGGTCGACGGCGTGCTCCTGGTGAGCGAACAGGAGATCCGCGAGGCGGCGAAATTCATCCTCACCAGGATGAAGCTCGTGGTGGAGCCGAGCGGCGCCGTCGGCGCGGCGGCAGTGCTCGCCGGCAAGCTCCCCGGCTCGTTCCGCCGGGTGGGCATCGTCCTCAGCGGCGGCAACGTGGACCTGGAGACGCTGGCCGCACTGTAGACGCCGGGGCAGTTGGCGCGGGGTAAATTGAAGCCATGTTGGGCCGACGCGAATTCCTCGCCGCCGCAGGGGGCGCGCTCGTGGGCGCGCCGCGGCAGCGGTCGCGTCCGAACATCGTCCTGATCCTTGCTGACGATCTCGGCTGGCGCGACCTGGCCTGTTACGGCAACCCGTATTTTTCCACCCCGCACATCGACCGCCTGGCCGCCGAGGGCGTCCGCTTCACGCACAGCTACGCGGCCGCGCCCGTCTGCTCGCCGACGCGCGCCAGCATCCTGACCGGGAAATATCCGGCCCGCACGGGCGTGACGGACTGGATCCCCGGCCGCCGCTGGCCTGAGCGCGGGCCGCTCATCACTCCGGCCGTGCCGCGGCAACTGGCGCTCGACGAGACGACGATCCCCGAGCGGCTCCGCCCGCTCGGCTATCGCTCAGCGAGCATCGGCAAGTGGCACCTGGGCGGCCCGGGCTTTCTGCCCACTGACCAGGGGTTCGATCTCAACATCGGCGGCACCGCCAGCGGAAGCCCGCCGCCCGGGCCCCGGCCTTACTTCGGGCCGTTCGATCTTCCCGGGCTGAAAGGGAGCGAGGGCGACTTTCTCACCGAGAAGCTGACGGACGCCGCAATCGCGTTTATCGAACAAAACCGCCAGAATCCGTTTTTTCTGCTGCTGGCTCACTTCACCGTGCACATCCCGCTCGGCGCGCCCGAGACGCTTGTCGAAAAACACCGCGTCCGCGCGCAGGGGCGCTACCATCCGGTCTACGCCGCCATGGTGGAGACGTTCGACGAAAGCGTGGGCCGCGTGATGGCGGCGCTGGAACAAAACGGGCTGGCCGGCAACACGATGGTCATCCTCACCAGCGACAATGGCGGGCTCTGCTTTGAGGGCAGGTCCACGGAGCGCGTGACGGACAACTCCCCGCTGCGGGCCGGCAAGGGGCATGTGTATGAGGGTGGCATCCGCGTGCCGCTGATCGTCCGGTGGCCGGGAGTCGCACGCGGCGGGATCTCCATCGAGACGCCGGTCGCCAGCATCGACCTCTGTCCGACCCTATGCGAGGCCGCCGGGCTGCGTGCGCGTGGGGTGGACGGCCTGAGCCTTGTGCCGGCGCTCGAAGGCCGGCCGCTGCCGTCCCGGCCCCTGTTCTGGCACTATCCGCATTACTCGAATCAGGGCGGCGAACCCGCCAGCGCGGTCCGCGATGGGGACTGGAAACTGATCGAGTTTTACGCTGGAGAACGCCGCGAACTCTACAACCTCCGCAATGATCCCGGCGAGCAGCGGAACCTCGCCGGGCGCGAGCCTGCCCTTGCACGCAGACTGGGCCTGGCGCTTCACAGCTGGCTTCGGCAGGCCGGCGCGCGGCTGCCTCAACCAAATCCGGAGGCGGACCCGAACTGGCCGGGACTCGGCCTGACTGGCGCGGAACGTCCGACACCGCCCCTGTGAATCGATGGGGGTTTTCGTGGGAACAGCGGCGGGAACTTCGGGGAGGGGATGGAGGACTCAGCAGAAATGAAAATGGCGGGGACGACGGGGCTCGAACCCGCGACCTCCGACGTGACAGGCCGGCGTTCTAACCAACTGAACTACGTCCCCGCACTCCGCGGACACTTTCACTATACCATGCCGCACGGAACCGTGTCTCACCGTGTTGTGACCGGTTTCCGCGCCGGAGGGGGCGGGCCGGAGCGCGCCGTCTCGGGCACCAACGCTCGACGGCGCCGACACCGCCCCCACGCACGGCGCGGCCTGAACCGGTGTTTTAGAATTGAAGAAGCACGCACGGTCGGGGCGTGGCGCAGCCTGGTAGCGCACCTGCCTTGGGCGCAGGGGGTCGCAGGTTCAAATCCTGCCGCCCCGACCATACCCCTCCTGGTTTTTTCTTACCTTGTCGCTGCTTCATGCCACTCCGCACAAGGCTGGCTTTTCCAGCCACCGCTGAGGCAGACCTGGAGCAGCGAGGAAACCGGCTCTTCAGGAGGCGCATGCCGCCCACCGTCCATGCGGCTGGTGTTTCCCGGTTGACTTCAACCTCAACGAGCGAAATAATGCCATGGCATTTCCGCTGGAATTGGCAGGGCGTTTGTCGGCTCCCGAAAGAAATTTCGTCATGGCAGCCCACAACATGCAGTGCGTTCCCCGGGCGCGGTCCGGAACGTTCCGGCGGCGGAGCGGCCACGCCGCGCTGGGGTGGATCCGCTTATTCACGCTTTTCGTGATCGCCGGGTCCGTGCCGGCGCAGGAAGCGTCAGCGCGGAAAGGCGCGGCAGTCGAAGGTGTCATTCTGAACGCGCTGACGGGCGAGCCGGTCCGGCGAGCCGAGGTTCTGCTCGTGCCGTGGCGATCCAGGACCGATCCGGACACAGGAGCCGCGGCGCGGCTGTTCCCTCCGCCGCCCATGCCGGCAGCGGGCACGGCGCCGCTGGCGGCGGTCACCGCGGCCGACGGAACATTCCGGCTGGAAAATGTTCCAGAGGGCACGTACCGGGTCCTCCTTCAGCGGCAGAGCATGACGCCCGACGTCATGCGGCCGGGCTTTTCTCCCTGGCTCATTGAAGTGAAGGGCGGCGCGCCGGTGCGCGGCCTGCGTTATGCGCTGGCGCCGCTCGCCGTTGTGAGCGGCCGCGTCGTCGATGAGGAAGACGAACCGGTGCAGGGCGTGCTGGTGTCGCTCCTCCGGCAGACCTGGGTGGACCGGTGGCTCCGTTGGACGCCGGGCGGGCCGCCGGCGACGACCGACGACCGTGGAGAGTTCCGCATAAGCGGCATCCTGCCGGGCCGGTACATTCTTCAGGCATTGCCCCCCACAGCTGGCTCGATGATGACGGCCCAGTCAGGAAGGGTCCATGCGCCGCTCCTGTACCCGAATGCTCAACGGCCGGAACAGGCACAGGTGCTCACGCTGGCTCCGGGACAGGAGCTGAGAGACATCCGTATCCGGCTGCCGATCGTGCCGGCGCGAAGCATCCGTGGCCAAGCTATGCTGCCCGACGGCCGTACCGCTGAACAATTGATTCTCACAATCCGTCTGGCGGACTCGGAATGGCAGCCCCAGATGATGCGTCAAACCCGTCTGCGTCCGCAGCCTGGCAAGATCCACGTCGAAGGAATGCCTCCGGCGCGGTATGAGCTTTCGGCGACATATTTGGGGACGCCCGACAATCCGCGTCTGACGCTGTACGCTTCGGCAGAAGTGGACTTGACGGAGCGCGACGTGGAGGATCTGGAGCTACATTTCCGGCCCCCGGCGGTGCTTCGCGGCAGGATTGTCGTTGAAGGTCCAGATGCCGAAAATGCCGGCCCGTGGCTTCAGCAGGTTGGCCTGATGATGCGGGCTTATTACGCCGAATACGGGCGTCCCCTGGCGCAGATTGGGCCGGATGGTGCGTTTCAGATGGAGGCGGGCCATTCCGGGCGCTACGTCCTTTCCGTGACGGGCCAGGCATTGAACCAGTTGTATCCGGCTGCCATCCGGACGAGCTTTGGCACGGATGCCAAGGACGGCGTCGTGCTGGCGGAAGGAAGCTCTGAACAGGTGACAATCACGCTTCGCACTGACGGCGCGCGCCTCACCGTGATTCGCTCATCGGCGGGAAAACCGGCAGAAGCCTGTGCTCCCTGGTTCGCCGTCCTGTATGACCCTGCCCGCCGTGTTCTGGGGCCGGTGTTCTCGATCCGCGAGATGGATTCTGCCGGACAGGCGGTTTTCTTTCCGGTGGCACCGGGCGAATACCGGCTGGCGGGCGCCTGCGCGGCCGATGGAACGAGGCTGGCGGATCTGTCCTATCTGGAAGAGGTCGCTCGTGAGGGAATTCCCGTCAGGCTCAAAGCGGGCGAGCAGACGACAGTGGAGCTGAGGGAGATTCCGCTGGATTAAACCAGGGACGTGGAAACCGCCGCGCGGCGAGGATCCGAAACAGCAGAAATGAAGGCGCAGGAGGGGCAGCGCCTACACTGCCCCCGAATGCGCTATTGAGCCGTGCCGCGCGGCTGGCCAGTGCTGGGCCGCACCGGACCGTTGAGCGGCGCGCCGGGAAACTCCTGGATCGGCGTCTTCAGATTGCTGGGAAGAACCGGCTGACGGTTGGCAATGTCAAACAGCGTCCAGATGAGGAAAATCGCCAGGAACAGCAACCCGCCCACGAAGATTACCGCATTGAAGCGGTCATGCCGCAGGTGCATGAAGAAAAGCGCCACCAGCGACCCTTTGGCTGAGGCGATGACCAACGCCACGACCGTGTTCCAGGGGCCGAAGTCAATGTAGGAAGCCTGCACGGTGATGAACGTGAGCACGAGCAGCGCCAGAAGCACCAGCGCGTACGTCTTTGGAGGAGTGACCGGATGGGTGTGTTCATTCAGGTGTGCCATGGATGCGCGGGCCTCCTTACGAAATCAGGTACATCAGCGGGAACAGGTAGATCCAGATGAGATCCACCAGGTGCCAGTACAGGCCGGTGATTTCGACCGGCGAGTAATATTCGCTGGAAAAATGGCCCTTGATGGCGCGCACCAGCAGCCATGTGATGGCCACCATCCCGGCGAGCACGTGGATGCCGTGCAGGCCGGTCATCATGAAATAAAAACTGAAGAACATGAACTGCCCCGGCACGGTGTCGCCCTTGTGGGAATAATATTTGCCGGGCAGCAGCCCCTCGTGGAATTTGTGGCTGTATTCGAAATATTTCACCACCATGAATACGCCGGCGCACATCAGCGTAAGAAGCAGGAACAGGATCAGCAGTTTTTTCCTGTCCGTCTGCGCCGCCCACACCGACATCACCATCGTGAAGCTGGAGATGAGCAGCACGACCGTGTTCAGTGCTCCCAGCGTGCGGTCCAGGTGATGATGGGCGGCCATGAACGCCTCCGGATGGCGGGCGTGCATGATGCCGTAGCCGACGAACAGGCCGCCGAACAGCAACACCTCGGTGACGAGAAACAGCCACATGCCGATCTTGGCGGCATCGAACTGCTGGGACATCTCGCGGAAGTGGTGCTGGAGAAACGGCGTATGGCCGTGGTCAGCATGCGGATGCGCGGAAGACGTGAGGGTACTCATGGTAGCTGACTCTCGCTTCTGTCTCTAGTGGGCCATTTCCTTCACGCCCACGGGCGCAGGCTCCGGCCGGTAGTCGTAAGGCCCGTGCTGAAGCACCGGCTGGCCCTCAAAGTTGTGGGTGGTGGGAGGCGAGGGCGTCTCCCATTCGAGCGTGCGGCCGCCCCAGGGATTCGCGGGCATTCCCTTCGGCTGGCGGAAGGAGGCCAGCAGGTAGGCGGCCGTCAGGAACAGGCCGGCGGCCAGCACCCAGCTTCCCACCGTGGAAACCACATGCAGATCCTGGAACTGCGGCAGGTAGTTGAAGTAGCGGCGCGGCATGCCGCGGCTACCCAGAACGAATTGCGGCAGGAACGTCAGGTTGAAACCGACGAAGATGATCGCGCTCGCGATGGCGGCGAGCCTTCGGTTGTACATCCGCCCGAACATTTTGGGCCACCAGTAATGCATGCCGGCCAGCAGGGCGATGAGGTTCGATCCGGCCATCACGTAATGGAAGTGGGCGACCACGAAGTAGGTGTCATGCAGGTGCACGTCGGTGGAAAGCGCCGCCAGAAACAGCCCGGTCAGCCCGCCAATGGTGAAGATGAGCAGGAAGCTGATGGCGTGCAGCATCGGCGCTTCCAGCGCAATGGAGCCGCGCCACATGGTGGCGATCCAGTTGAAGACCTTGATCGCCGAGGGCACGGCGATGAAGAAGGTCAGGAAGCTGAAGATCGCGCCCGCAAACAGGCTCATGCCGGCGACAAACATGTGGTGCGCCCAGACGAGAAATCCTAGCAGTGCAATGGCGACCGACGAAAACGCAATCGCCTTGTAACCGAAGATCGTCTTCTTCGAGAACGTGGGGATCACTTCGCTGATCACCGCCATCGCCGGCAGGATCATGATGTAGACGGCCGGGTGCGAGTAGAACCAGAAGAAGTGCTGGAACAGCACCGGATCGCCGCCCAGTTGCGGGTCAAAGATGCCAACCCCCAGCACGCGCTCCATCACGATGAGCAGCAGCGTGATGCCCAGCACCGGAGTCGCCAGGATCTGGATGATCGCCGTGGCGTACATGCCCCAGGCAAACAGCGGCATTTCGAACCAGCCCATGCCGGGCGCGCGGAGCTTGTGGATGGTGGCGATGAAGTTGACTCCGGTGAAGATGGAACTGAACCCAAGCACGAACGCGGCCAGCACCATCAGGCTGACGCCTCCGCCGGTGGTCGTCGAATACGGCGTGTAGAACGTCCAGCCCGTATCGACTCCGCCGAGGGCCAGCGTCGCCACCGCCATCGCCGCTCCGGTCCAGTAGATGTACAGACTCGCCAGATTCAGGCGCGGGAAGGCCACGTCCCTGGCGCCGATCAGCAGCGGGAGGGCGAAGTTGCCCAGTGCGGCGGGAATCGCCGGGATGATGACGAGGAACGTCATGATGGCGCCGTGCAGGGTGAAAACCCGGTTGTAGGTCTCGGCGTCCATGACGGTCTGCCTTGGAGTCAGCAGCTCCAGGCGGATCAGCAGCGCGAAGATGCCGCCCACCAGGAAGAAGAACAGCACCGACCACATGTACATCAGGCCGATGCGCTTGTGGTCGACCGTCGTGAGCCAGCTCCAGAGGCCCCTCGGCTCTTCGAGATAATCGGCGTGCTGCACGGCGTGCCCGGCGCCGGCATGCAGGACTCCCTCTGACATCGTCAGCCTCCCTTCCTTACTGCAAATCCTTGATGAACTCGATCACGCCCAGGATTTCGCGCTCGCGCAGCAGGCCCTGGTAGGTCGGCATGATCGGCTGGTAGCCTTCGACGACCACCGCCTGCGGGGCGAGGATCGACTGCCGGATGTAGTCGGCGTCCACCTGGTATTCCTTCCCGTCGGCGCCGCGCTGCTTGTGGCCCCAGATGCCCTTCCAGGACGGCCCCTGCCCGCGGGTGCCGTCGAGCGAATGGCAGGTGGCGCAGCCCTTGTTTTCCCACACGAGCCGGCCGAGCTCTTTCAGCGGCATCTTGCGCACCTGCTCGTCGCCTTCGCGCAGGAACGTTTCATACTGCTCGGGTGTGTCCACGAAGATGCGCGCCAGCATGTCGGAGTGGCCCTTGCCGCAGTATTCGGCGCAGAACACCTGGTAGATGCCCGGCTTCGTCGCGGTGAACCACAGCTCCGTGTAGCGGCCGGGGATGGCGTCGCGTTTCAGCCGGAACTCGGGGATGTAGAAGCTGTGGATCACGTCCTCGGCCGTGAGCACCAGCTTCACCGGCTGGTTGACCGGCACATGCAGGTCGTTCAGCGTGCGGGTGCCGTCGGGGTACTCGAATTCCCACACCCACTTCTTGCCGGTGACGATGATCTCCATCGACTCGTTGGGCGCCACCCACGCCTTCACGTAGCCGCGGAAGCCCCAGAAGAAAATGAGCATGACCACGACGAGCGGGATCAGGCTCCAGACGAGCTCCAGGCGCGTGTCATGGGTGATGTGCGGCGTTACTTCCTTCTCCGAACGGCGCCGCCAGCGCTTCACCGCATAGAGGATGAGCGCGCCGTTGAAGAAGAAAAAAAACACCGTCAGCAGCGTGATGAACAGGAACAGCCCGTCCGTCTCGCCGACAAGCGTGGACGCCCCGCGGGGCAGAAGAAAATCTCGGAACCAGTTCATTTCGCAGTCACCATGTTCCTGTGGGTTGAAGCCGCCATTCGCTCGCGCCGCCAGAAATGGTACAGGGCGAGGCCGAGCACGACGAGCGCCAGCGCGCCGCCGGCGCGCATGATGTTCATCGCCACCAGCGTGTAGCTGCGGGCGGCCGGGTCGTAGTGGAAGCAGTACAGCAGCACCCGGTCGGTGACGCCAGTGCGGCCTTCGGCGGCCTCGGCCAGCGCCAGCCTAAGATCCAGCGGCCGGAAACGCACCCCGTAGAGGTACCGGCTCACCATCCCGTCAGGCGAAAGAACCATGATGGCGGCCGCGTGCGCGTACTGCTTCGTGCGGTCGTCCCATCGGTAGCGGAAGCCGACCTGTTCCGCCAGCTTCGCCACGTTGTTCTGGTAGTCGGCCAGAAAGTGCCAGCCCTGGTTGCTGCGTTCGTACGAGGCCAGATAGGCGGCCTTTTTCGACGACGCCAGTTTGTAGCTTTCGGTCGGGTCGATGCTGACGGTGACGATCTCGAATTCGTGGCCGGCCGTCTGGGGAATGGCCCGCAGCGCCTCCACCTGCCCGTTCAGGACCAGCGAGCACAGCATTGGGCACGAGTAATAAACAAGATTCAGGATCACCGGCCTGCCGCGGGAGAAGTATTCGCGCAGCGCGTGCGGGTAGCCGTCCTCGCCGATGAATTCGAGCGACAGATCGATCCGCTGGCCGAGCCTTTCCTCAATGCCGACACCCTGAAGCTCAGGCGGCGTCTGATGCGCGGGCAATTGCGCCCACACGGCCGCCGCGGCCGCCAGGGCGGCCAGCAGAACGGGGAGGGTGCGGCGCATAATCATCGTCTCCTCACTGCTTCGACGCGGTCTGCGCAGGCGCGGACGGCGCCGGCGCGGCCGCGCTGTCCCCACCGGCGGCGCCGCCGGGCGGTTCCGGCTTTGCCGGGTAAGTCTTCGTGTTGTAGCTCACTTTGCCCGCGGCGTAATCGGCGGCGAGAATCTCCATGGCCCGGTCAATCGGGATGCGCACGATGCCCTTTTCTTTATCGATGAAGCTGTAGCGATGAAGATTCTCCTGCTCGCGCTCGCGGATGGCGAGCAGCTCGCGGCTCGGCGCGCCGGAATAGACCTGCTGATCGATCCGCTGGTAGGTCACCACATACAGCCAGTACACGCCAACGATCATCACCACCAGCAGGATCAGGATGCCGGCGCTGACGGCGGCGATCAGCCCGGCGCGGGCGTCGCGGTGGTCATAGTCGATCTCATCAATGAAGATGGCCGTGTCCGGCGCGGTTGGATCCAGCGGCGGCTTGACTTCAGACATGCGATGCCATCCTCCTTACACGTTGTGGAACGCGAGGCACTGCTCGAGCCGCGGGTCGCCTACCGGCACCAGCGGCTTCTCCCGCAGCCCCGTCCAGAAAACCAGTCCGTAAGCGCTGCCCACGGCGAGCCACGCGGCCAGGTCCAGCCAGTGCAGCGCCAAGCCCTTCGGGTGCAGCACCGGCATGATCTGCCAGTACAGGTCACAGTAGTGCATCAGCATCATCCAGCCGGCGAAGAAGCCCAGCAGCTTCAGGTTGCGCTTGTTGGCGCGCGGCAGCAGCGTGAAGAACGGAATGATGAAGTGGCCGAAGACGAGGATCGGCCCGAAGGCCTTCCACGTGCCCTGGAACCGCTTCCAGTACCAGAAGGTCTCTTCCGGCAGGTTGCCGTACCAGATGAGCATGTACTGCGAGAACGTCACGTAGGCCCAGAACGTGGTCAGCGCGAAAAGCCACTTGCCAAGGTCGTGGTAGTGCTCTTCGCGGATCGACTGCGTCAGATAACCGGCCGAGCGCAGCCCGAGACAGACGGCAATGAGGGTGGCCATGAAGCCGACCGCGCCGCCGGCCAGGAAGTAGACGCCAAACATCGTGGACCACCAGTGCGGCTCCAGCGACATCACCCAGTCGAAACTCGCCATGGAAGCCGTCAGGAACAGCACCACCGTGCCGGGCGCGCTCCACCGTGCCGCCGCGCGGGTAAACTCGATCGAGCCCGTCTCGTCCTGCCGCCGCGAGATTCCGTACAGCCGCAGCGCGAACAGGCTCCAGAGCGCGATGGCGATGAACGCCCGGATGACGAACCACGGTTCGTTCAGATAGCCCAGCTTCTGGCTGAGCAGGGGATCCTTCGCCGCCTCCGCGTGCGACCACTCATAGAGCGAGTGGATGCCGAAAAAGACGGGCACGATCGCCAGGAAGGCCAGCGGCACCGTGCGCATCATGTTCTCCATCAGCCGCCGCACCGTGACGCTCCAGGCGCTGCCCGTGAGATGCTGCACCATGACAAAGAACAGCGCTCCGAGCGAGACCGAAACGAACCAGGCGAAGGCGACCAGATACGAGAAAAAGAACTGGTTCCGGTCCACCGCGTAACCCGCGGCCGCGGCCAGCCAGGAGACCAGCGCCACCAGCGCCAACGAGTTGCGCACGGCGCTCCAGGCCTCCGGCTTCAGGAAGTAGCTTTCCGATGCGTGTTCAGTGTGTCGGGCCATGCCTCTTGCCTCGCGGTTATCTCACCCTGCCCTGAAGTTCCGCCGGCACGTCGGCCATCGTGCCGCGCCAGGCGCGCTGAAGCGCGCGGACGTAGGCGACAATGGCCCAGCGGTCCTTTTCGGAGATCTGGAAACGGTAGCCGGGCATCGAGCGGCGGCCATTGGTGATCACGTGGTAGAGCTCGCCATCGACGAAGTTCACGATCCGCTCATCGTGCAGGTTCCCGGGCACCCAGACGGACTTTGCCGGCACAATGCCGCGGCCGGAACCGGTCCGGTCGTGGCACGGCGCGCAGTAGATGTCAAATTTGCGCTGGCCCTGGAGAAGCGTCTCTCTGGTGATGGGCAGCGGGTTCTGTGCCACGTAATTGCCGTCGGGCGCGATGCCCGTCGAAAAGGCCCTGTCCGGCCGGTAGAGCTCCTGCGCGATGGTTCCCGCGACCGGCGTGCGGTCGGCGCGGCCGTCGGCAAAAAACGCGCTTTCGGCCTGCGGTTTGTACTTGTCCTGTTTCTTCATGTCCCACCAGACCCAGATGGGCGGCTGGCGCGATGGAAAGTTCGAACAGGCGCCCAGCAGGACGGAGGACAGCGCCAGCAGCGCGGCAGCGGCAGGACGGCGGACGGCGGCGTTCATGCTTCAACGATCTCCGTGTGGCGGCTTCCGCAGGAATCCAGAAACAGCTTCGCCTCGTCGGCGCGGAACTTCGGGTCGGTGGCCTCGATGGCCAGCAGAAACCGGTCGTTGCTCGCGCCGCCGTGTTTCGAATAGTTGAAGAACGGGTGGTAATACGTCGGGATGCGGTTCAGGTGAAACATGCCGAGCACGGTGGCGAAGGCGCTCAGCAGCACCGCCAGCTCGAACATGATGGGAACTGAGGGCTCGAAGGCGAACAGCGGCTTGCCGGCGATCACCAGTTTGTAGTCGACCGCGCCGGTCCACCACTGCAACAGAACCGCGCCCGCCAGCCCGAGCAGCGCAAAGACGATGACGATCCTGCCCAGCGGGCTGCGCGGCGCGCCGAGTGCTTCGTCGACGCCGTGGATCGGAAAAGGAGAGAACGCTTCCATCCGCGTGTAGCCCGCCGCGCGCGCCGTGCGGATGGCGCGCAGCAGGTCCTCCGGCGTGTCAAAGTCGCCGATGACGCCGTAAACTTTCGGCCGCGCCGCCTCGGGCTCGTAGCCGGGCAGGCCCAGCCGGCTCAGGACCGCTTCCAGCATCAGTGGCTCCCTCCGTGTGCGGCGCTGACCTGCTGGTGCAGCACGCCCTTCACCTCGCTCACGGCAATCGAGGGCAGGAAGCGGAGAAACAGCAGGAACAGCGTCAGGAACAGGCCAAAGGTTCCGGCATAGGTGCCGATGTCGACCCAGGTGGGCCGGAAATAGCCCCAGCTCGAGGGCAGAAAATCACGATGCAGCGATGTGGCGATGATCACGAAGCGCTCGAACCACATGCCGATGTTGATGAAGATCGACAGGATGAACATCGCCGGAATCGACGTGCGGAACCGCTTGAACCAGAAAAACTGCGGCGCGATGACATTGCAGGTGATCATCGACCAGTAGGCCCAGGCATAGGGGCCGAAGGCGCGGTTCAGAAAGATGAACCGCTCATACTGGTTGGCGCTGTACCAGGCGATGAAGAACTCCGTCCCATAGGCGAAGCCGACGATCATGCCCGTGGCCAGCATCACCTTGCACATGTTTTCAAGGTGCTTCATCGTGATCAGGTTCTCGAGCCCGTACACCCAGCGGGCCAGCGTCATCAGCGTCACCACCATGGCGAAGCCGCTGAAGACGGCGCCGGCGACAAAGTACGGCGGAAAGATCGTCGTATGCCAGCCGGGCAGCAGCGAGGTGGCGAAGTCGAACGAAACGATGGAGTGCACCGAAAGCACCAGCGGCGTCGACAGGCCCGCCAGCAGCAGATAGGCCAGCTCATAGTGGCGCCACTGCGTGGCCGAGCCGCGCCAGCCGAGGCTCAGCAGCCCGTAAATCCTCTTCCGCAGCGGCGTGGCGGCGCGGTCGCGCAGCGTGGCCAGATCCGGAATCAGGCCGACAAACCAGAACAGCGCGCTCACCGTGCCGTAGGTCGACACCGCAAAGACGTCCCACATCAGCGGGCTGCGGAAGTTCTGCCACATGTGCAGGTACTCGTTGGGCAGCGGGAACAGCCAGTAGGCGGCGCGCCACGGGCGGCCGGTATGGAACAGCGGATAGATGGCGGCGCAGGCGACGGCGAACAGCGTCATCGCCTCGGCGGCGCGGTTGATCGACGTCCGCCACTTCTGCCGGAAGAGGAACAGAATGGCCGAAATCAGTGTGCCCGCGTGGCCAATGCCGATCCACCAGACGAAGTTCGTAATGTCCCAGCCCCAGCCGACCGGCGAGTTGTTGCCCCAGACGCCGATGCCCGTCGACACCAGATAGGTGAGGCAGACGAGCAGCAGCAGCAGCAGCGGCACGGCCACGCCCATGGCGATGTACCACTGCTTCGGCGGCTTGCCCTCGACAATCGAGCTGATCTTGTCGGTGACGTCCGCATACTTCATGCCGCCCTGCACCAGGGGCGGGTTGAGTTCCATCCGCGGATCGATTGCAATGTCAGCCATGGGTCAGACGAGCTCCGGGTTGGGATTGCGCAGCCGGGCCAGATACGTCGTGCGCGGCCGGGTGTTCAGTTCTTCGAGCGCCGCATAGTCGCGGGCGGACTGCTTCAGCCGGGAAACGCGGCTTTGCGGATCGTTGATGTTGCCAAAGACGATGGCATCGGCGGGGCAGGCCTGCTGGCAGGCGGTGAGGATCTCGCCGTCGCGGATCGGGCGGCGCCCTTCGGCCTTGGCCTGCGAGCGCTTCTCTTCGATCCGCTGCACGCAGTAGTTGCACTTCTCCATCACGCCGCGCATGCGCACGGTGACGTCCGGGTTGAAGACCATCTTCCGGACCTCCGGAACGTCCTTGTTCCAGTTCAGGAAGTTGAAGCGGCGCACCTTGTAGGGGCAGTTGTTCAGGCAGTAGCGCGTGCCCACGCAGCGGTTGTAGGCCATCTCGTTGATGCCTTCCGGACTGTGCGCCGTGGCGGCCACCGGACACACGCTCTCGCACGGGGCCTTTTCGCACTGCACGCAGGCCATCGGCTGCACCACCGCCTGCGGGTCGTCTTCCTCGCCGCTGAAGTAACGGTCCAGCCGGATCCAGTGCATTTCGCGGCCGCGCGAGACCTGGTCCTTGCCGACCACGGGAATGTTGTTCTCCGCGGTGCAGGCCACCATGCAGGCGTTGCAGCCGATGCAGGCGTTCAGGTCGATGGCCATGCCCCACTGGTAGCCCTTCGAATAATCGAACGGCGGGAACAGGTCCGTGGGGTGGTGCTCTTCGTGCCCGCCGTGCCCGGCCCGGTGGCGGTAGGCCTCCACCGTGTATTCTTCGACGATGTTGTGACGCTTCAGCCCCGTGATGGGCTCGATCAGCGTGTGGTGCTCCTGGGTGGTGACCAGCCTGTACGTCTCGCCGGTGCGGCGGACTTCCGCGGGTCCGAACCAGAAGTTGGCCGCCGTGCGCAGACCCTCGACGCGGTGTCCCACGCCGCGGCCCACGCGGCCGCAGGCGGCGCGCCCGAAGCCGAGCTGGAGCGAGATCGAATCGTCGGCGTGGCCCGGCAGGACCATCGCCGGGCAGCGCACCTGCCGCCCGCCCGCCGAGAGCTCGATCACGTCGCCGTCCTTCACGCCGAGCTTTTTCGCCGTGGCCGGGCTCAGGAGCGCCGCGTTGTCCCAGACGAGCTTCGTCATCGGATCCGGCGTCTCATGCAGCCACGCGTTGTTGGCGAAACGCCCGTCCAGCGTGTGCCAGGAAGGATAGAAGACCGTTTCAATGCCAGCAGGCGCGGGCTTCAGCGCGGCGGAGATCGCAGACAGGACTTTCGCCGCATCCGCCTTGGCGTCCACGGCCGGGAAACGCGTCCCCTCGATGACACCCTCATACAGAGCCTGCTGCCATCTCTTCTCCGCGTCGGCGCCCCACTGCGACGTCCAGTATCCGCGTACGATCGCGTAACCGCGCCGCTCGGAGCGGCCGGCAATGAGCGCGGCGATCTCCAGCGCGCTGCGGCCGCCAAAGAGGGGCTGGATCAGCGGCTGCTGGATGCTGGCCGTGCCGTCGAGGGCGCGCGCATCGCCCCAGGCTTCGAAGGGGTGCGCCTCGGGAAGCTGCCACGTGGCCGCTTTCCAGGTTTCGTTCTCGTCCGCGGTGAGCGCCACCACGGCCGTCTTGCGGAACAGCTCCGGCCAGTTCGCCTCGGCCGGCAGGGAAAACACCGGATTGCCGCCCAGCACCACCAGCGTGCTCACGCGGCCCGCGCCGAGCTCGCCCGCCAGCCGGCGCACATCGGCCAGCATGTCGGAGGGCGTGAACGGCGGGCGGGTGTAGGTAACCGTCTGGCCCGTGTTGCCCAGAACCTCGTTGATGAGCGCCACCAGCGCGTGCACTTCCGCGGGCTGGCGCGGACCGGCCACCACCAGACAGCGGCCGCGGTGCGCCAGCAGATCCTTTGCCATTGCCGAAAGGAACTTCTTCTGCCGGTCGCCGCCCGCGTCCAGAACCCTCAGTTCCGCCCCGCTGATGTTCAGCTCGCGGGCCAGCGCGGCCGCAATGGCGCCAATATCTGAGGCGCGGGCGCGCAGACGGTGATCGGCGGCAGCGCCGGTAAGGGTGAAGTTCGGCTCAACGACGTAGAGCCGGTTCAGCTCCCGGCCCTCTTCGGGGCGGCGGCGCGAGGCGAACTGCTTGATGGGCTGCGCGGTGAGCGTGTCGATGCCAAGAAAGTCGCAATCCAGCGCCACGACCACGTCCGCCTGATCAAAGCGGTATTGCGGCACCAGCGGCTGGCCAAAGGCGAGCCGGAGCCCTTCGACAATCCGGTCGCCGTGAACCGCCTCATACTCGATCCACGCCGACTGCGGATACTTCTTCGCGATCTCCGCCTTCAGCGCATCGAGCGAGGGCGACGCCGTGCGCGGGGAAAGGATCCGCAGTCCGCTGCCGTCGCCGAGCTTCGCCGACGTCTCCAGCCACCAGGATTCGAACTCCTGCCACGAAGACTTGACGCCCTGCTTCTGCACCTGGCGGGCGCGGTCGGGATCGTACAGATCCAGGATCATCGCCTGCTGGAAGGCGTTGGTCGCGCCCAGCGAGAACGGATGCCGCGGATTTCCCTCGACCTTGGTGGGGCGGCCGTCGTTGCATTCGACGATCAGGCCCGTGGCCATGCCGCAGCACTGTACGGCGGTGGCGTAATGAAGCGGGCGGCCCGGAATGTAGCCTTCCACACCCCGGGAAAGCGGCAGAATCTTTTCCACCGGGCGGCGGCACGCCGTCAGGCCCGCCAGGCCGAAGCCCGCAGCCATCAGCTTGAGAAGTGTGCGGCGGCTTCCGCTGTCGAGCAGTTCGGAGGCGCCTTCCGGAAACTCCCGCTCCACCCACTGGCGGAACTCGGGCGTGTCGGCCAGCTGGTTCAGGCTGCGCCAGTACTTCCTGCCGGTCAGGCTGGAGAGTTTCAGTTGGATGAGTTCGTTCATGGCGTCATGCGGGGCTCAACGATGGCAGGCAGAGCAGTTGTCGGGCGGATGAATGCCCTTTTCGCGGATCAGCTTCGCTCCGAGCACGGCCGGGTCGCCCTCGGGCTGCCAGTCGAGTTTGGTCACCAGCTCCGGCGGCCGGATGTGCGGCGCGGGGTTGCGGTGACAGTCGAGGCACCAGGCCATGGAGAGCGGCTGCACCTGCATTACTTCAGTCATCTGATCCACGCGGCCGTGGCAGCTTACGCAGCTCACGCCGGCTGTCACATGGGCGCGGTGATTAAAATAAACGTAGTCTGGCAGCCGGTGCACCTGCACCCACTGCACGGGCTTGCCGGTGGCGTAACTGTCCCGGATCGCCTGAAGCTTGGGGCTCTTTTCCTTCACCCGCGCATGGCAGTTCATGCAGATTTCCGTCATCGGCACGGCCGCAAAGCTGGCCTCGGTGACGGTTGTGTGGCAGTACAGGCAGTCCAGGCCGAGGTTGCCGGCATGGAGCTTGTGACTGTACGGCACAGGCTGCACCGGCATGTAGCCGGTGTCGAGCTGCCGGGGGTGGAAAAGATAGGCGGCCACAGCGCCGACGGCGCCGAGCACCAGCAGGGCGGCTCCGGCGGCGAGGCGCAAATTCGTGTCGAACCTTCGCGAAAAGGGTGCGCTCATGCCTGGATGTCTCTCAGATGGAAACCAGCTTCAGCCCCTCTGACCTGGCCTGGCAGGTTCGCAGCCCCCGGGTGGACCGGGAGACTTGTCTTTTTTTCTACCACAGCCATACTATTTCCGCAATAGGAGCAAATATTCTTGTCCGACAGGAATGAGATGCTTCCGGAGTCCGAAGAGTCGCAGTCGATCGGAGCGGCGCCGGTACTGCCGGCGCGCCTGATGGAAGCGCGGCCGCTGCGGGGCATCAGCCGGAGGTTCGGCGACCTCAGGGTCAGGCCGAAGCTGATGGTCCTGCACAACAGCTTCTTCCTCCTCCTGGCCTGTGCAGTATATTTCACGGTCATCCCGGTTGTCGAGGGGCGGCTCCGGCAGGCACAGGAGCGGGAAATGACGCTGATTCTCAACGCCTTCAGCGCGCTGCTGCCGGAGAACGGAGACGATGCCGCGCTGCGGCCCTATGATGTGCGCCAGGGTACGGCGGAGGAGTTCGGGCTGCCGGAGGAAGCCTCCGCCTGGATGCGACAATATCCCGGGCGGGTGTGGCGCTCCGGCAGCGAACATGTTTATAAGCTGATCCCCGGCACGCGGCGCTACTATCGCCTGACGCTGCCGGTGCGGTTTTATGACAGCGTTGTGGCTGGCGTGCAGATGGGCCTGTTTGCCGCGCTGGGCACGCTGTACGTGCTGGCCGTGCTCCTGTTGGAACTGATTATCCTGCCGCGCTACGTGTATCAGCCGCTGCGGCTGCTGCTGGCCGCCGACGCCGCCACGCGCCGCGGAGACCGCAGGGCGGAGATCATCGACGAGCAGTTCATCCCGGGCGATGAGATCGGCCTGATCCTGCGCTCCCACAACGACACGGTGCGGGCGCTGCGCCGGCGGGAGGACGAGCTCGAAAACGCGCGGCGCAACCTGGAGGCGCAGGACCGGCTGGTGAGTCTCGGCATCCTCAGCGCCAGCGTCGCCCACGAGATGAATACGCCGCTGGCGGTGTTGCACGGCTCCATCGAGAAGCTGCTTGAAAAGAGCTGCGACGAGGCGACGCGCGCGCGGCTGGAGCGGATGAAGCGCGTCACCGACCGGCTGCGGCGGATCAGCCATTCCCTGCTCGATTTCGCGCGGCTGCGGCGCGAGTCCATGGAAGAGACGCCGCTCCGGCCGCTCGTCGAGGAGGCCTGGCACCTGGTGGCCATCGACGAAAAGGCACCCCAGGTGAGCCTCACGCTCGATGTGCCGGAACAGGCGCGTGTCTGCGGCAATCCGGGGCGGCTGGTGCAGGTGTTCGTAAACCTGCTGCGCAACGCGCTCCAGGCCGTGCCGCCGGGAGAGGGCCTGATCCGGGCCGTGGCGGAGCCGGCCACGCTCGGCGGCGCCCCCGGCTGGCGGATCCGGGTGGAGGACAACGGACCGGGCATCCCGCCTGAGATCCTGCCGGGCGTCTTCGACGCCTTCGTCACGGCGCGGCTCGACGCCGAGGGCACAGGCCTCGGGCTGACCGTGGCCCAGGGCATCGTCCATCAGCACGGCGGCGAGATCCGCGCGTACAACAGAGAAGAGGGAGGCGCCGTGCTGGAAGTGATTCTGCCGGCGCACTGCGAGGGACAGCAACGATGACGGCGGAACCGCAAGACCAACCCGCACTGGTGGATGTCGCGGTGCTTGACGACGACCGCGATTTCCTCCAGTACATCGAAGACTTCCTGCGCGACGAGGGGATCTATTCGGCGCGCGTGTTCGAGCGCGCGGAAGAACTGCTTGAGTCGGCCGAGGAGCGGCGGCCGGACATCGTGCTGCTCGACATGAAGATGGGCCGCACGCGTGGCGACGAGGTGCTCGAGCGGCTGCTCCAGCGATTCCCCGGCCTCTGCGTGATCATCGTCACCGGCTACCCGTCGCTCGAAGACATGCGGGCCACGTTCAAGATGAACGTCTTCGACTACATCGCCAAGCCGTTCACGCTGAACCAGCTCCGGCAGGTGCTGGCCAACGCGGTGGAGCGCTACGGGTTTGGCCGCGCGCTGCAAGACCGGCTGCGCGAAAAACTCGGTCAGCGGATCCGCGTGCTGCGCGCCGAGCGGGACTGGTCGCTGAAGGATCTGGCGGCGGCGGCGAAGCTGAGTGTCAGCCAGATCAGCTCGATCGAACGCGGTGCAAATCTCCCTTCGATGGAAAGCCTGCTGGCCATCGCGCGCGCTTTCGGCCTGAAGCCGAGTCAGATCCTTCAGTCAATCGACTTCTGACGCTGCGCCTCAGTCGATCTCGTGTTCGATGGCCTGGGCGAGCTGGTCGCTGTCGTAGGGCTCGGGCAGCTCGGCGGGCCGCGGCGAAAACCACGGATACATCAGCGGCAGCAGGAAAAGCGTGAGGAAAGTGGAGCTCGCCAGGCCGCCGATGACCACCGAGGCCAGCGGCCGCTGCACTTCGGCGCCCGTCGTCGTGGCCAGCGCCATGGGAAGGAAGCCGAGGCTGGCCACCAGGGCCGTCATCAGCACCGGACGCAGCCGGATGCCCGCGCCCGTCAGCAGCGCCTGCTCCATCGGCATGCCAAGCTGGCGGAGGCGGTTGATGGAGCTGACGAGCACGATGCCGTTCAGCACCGCCACGCCAAACAGGGCGATGAAGCCGATGGCGGCGCTGATGTTGAGATTCAGCCCGCGCATCCACAGCGCGGCGATGCCGCCGATAAAGGCGAACGGCACGTTGAGCAGGATCAGCAACGCCTGCCGGACGCTCCCAAAGGTGAAAAACAGCAGCCCGAAAATGATCAGAATGGACGCCGGCACGACGATCATCAGCCGGCGCATGGCGCGGCGCTGGTTCTCGAACTGCCCGCCCCAGTCCACCGAGTATCCGGCGGGGAGCTGAAGTTCACTGTCCAGACGGCGCTGCGCTTCAGCGACAAAGCTGCCCAGGTCGCGCCCGCGCACGTTGCACTGCACGACAACGCGCCGCTGGCCGTTCTCGCGGCTGATGACCTCGGGGCCGCGCGCCATGACGACCCGCGCCACCTGGCCCAGGCGCACGCGCTCGCCTCCGGGGGCGTTGAGAATCAGCCCGCGGATCGCCTCGTCGTCGGCGCGGTAATTCTCCGGCAGGCGTACAACGATGGCAAAGCGGCGCTGGCCCTCGATCAGCTCCGAGACGGTCTTGCCGCCGATGGCCGCGTCCATCATGTCCTGGACGTCGCTCACGTTCAGCCCGTAGCGGGCCAGCGCCTCGCGGTCCACGTCGATGCGCAGCTCGGCCACGCCGGAGACGATTTCCATCTGTTCGTCCGCGGCGCCCGGCACCGAAGAGATGATGCGCAGCGCGCGTTCGGCCAGCCGCTCGAGCACGCGCGAGTCCTCGCCGAAGATTTTCACGGCGACGTCCGCCTTGATGCCGGAGATCGTCTCGTCCAGCCGCATGGCCATCGGCTGGGTGAAGTTGTAGCTGACGCCCGGCACCGCCTCCAGTGCGGCGGCGAGCGCGTTGATCAACTCTTCTTTCGTGCGGAAACGCGTCCACTGCTCGCGCGGTTTCAGCAGCACGTAGACGTCGCCCTGGTTGATGCCCATGGCCTCGGTGGCCACGTCCGGCCGGCCGATCCGCGTGACCACGCCGGAGACCTCGGGAAACCGGAGGATGATCTTTTCGATCTGGTTGCTGATGCGGATGGAATCCGTCAGCGAAATCCCCGGCAGCTTGCGCGTCTCAATCAGAATGGAGCCTTCGTCCAGCCGCGCGATGAACTCGGTGCCGATGAAGGCCAGCGATGTCACCGCCACGGCCAGCGCGGCCGCGCTGCCCGCCACCATCCACACGCGGCGCCGCAGCGCCCGCTCGAGCGCCGCCAGATAGCGCT
Source organism: Bryobacteraceae bacterium (assembly GCA_026002855.1). Classification (NCBI taxonomy): domain Bacteria; kingdom Pseudomonadati; phylum Acidobacteriota; class Terriglobia; order Bryobacterales; family Bryobacteraceae; species Bryobacteraceae bacterium. Next base: position 2,604,004 of record BPGD01000001.1, on the reverse strand, counting down.
GCCGCAGCCATTCCATCCAGCGCTCCGACTTCGGGCGGGTGCAGCAGCGCAGTTGGACGCTGGCGGCCGCCGGCACCACGGTCAGGGCCAGGATCAGGCTGCCAAGCAGCGCCGAACACACCGTGATCGCCATGGGCCGGAACATGCGCCCTTCCAGCCCCTCCAGGAAAAACACCGGCATGTAGACGGCGATGATGATGGCGACGGCGAACACGATGGGACGGGCCACTTCATGGGCCGCCACGCGGATGCGTTCCAGCGCCTCCAGGCGCCCGTCGGATTCGGCCGGCCGGCGCAGCCGACGCACCGCATTCTCCATCATCACCACGCTGCCGTCGACGATCATGCCGAAATCGATGGCGCCCAGGCTCATCAGGTTCGCCGACACGCCGAACAGCGCCATGCCCATGAAGCCGAACAGCATCGACAGCGGAATGACGGCCGCGACGATCAGTGCGGCCCGCACGTTGCCGAGAAACAGGAACAGGACGACGATGACCAGCGCCCCTCCTTCCAGCAGGGCGCGAGTGACCGTGTAAATGGTTCCGTCGATCACCGTGCTCTGGTCGTAAAAGGGCACGATCCGCACCCCCTCCGGCAGCCGCAGCGTGGCCAGCTTCGCCTTGACGCGCTCGATCACGCGCTTTCCGTTTTCGCCCTTCAGCATGATCGCCATGCCGCTCACCGTCTCGCCCTTGCCGTCGCGCAGCGTGGCGCCCTGGCGCGGCATCGGCATCAGCCGCACTTCGGCGACGTCGCGCACCAGCACCGGCGTACCCGCCCGCGCCAGCAGGACGATGCGCCCGAGATCGGCCAGGCTCCCCACGCGCCCCAGCCCGCGCACCGTGTACTGTTCCATGGCGTGCTCGATGAATCCCCCGCCGAAGTTCGTGTTGTTGTCGCGGATGCGCTCGAACACGGTGCGCAGGTCGAGCCCATAGCGCTGGAGCTTCATCGGATCCACCACCACGGCGTACTGCTTCGTTTCGCCGCCCCAACTGTTGACTTCGTTGACGCCCGGCACCGTGCGCAGCGCGAAGCGGATCTGCCAGTCGTGGATCGTCTTCAGCTCCATCGGCGTGTAGCCTTTGCCTTCCACCGTGTACTGGTAGACCTCGCCGAACGCCGTCGCCATCGGTCCAAGCACCGGATCGAGTCCCTGCGGCAGGCGGCCGCGGACCTCCTGGAGGCGCTCATTGACGAGCTGCCGCGCAAACCAGGTGTTGACGTCGTCGTCGAAAATCAGCGTCACCATCGAAAGGCCGAGCTTCGAGATGGAGCGGATGCCCTGCGTGCGCGGAATGCCCATCAGCGCGCTCTCGATGGGGAAGGTGACGAGCTGCTCCACTTCGCTGGGCGCCATTGCCGGGCACTCGGTGACCACAACCACCTGGTTGTTGGTCAGGTCAGGGAACGCATCGACGGGGATGTTCCACATCACCCACACGCCGAAAGCCGCCACCAGCAGCGCGCCCAGCAGCACCAGCCAGCGGTTGCGCAGGTGGAAGTCGATGATGCGCTGGAGCATGGCCGGCTATTCCTCGCTGAGCGTCGACTTCAGCAGTTGGGACTTCAGCACGAATCCGCCTTCGACGGCCACACGCTCGCCGGCTCGCAGCCCGCGCCGGACCTCGACCAGCCGGTCGATGGCGCGGCCCGGTTCCACCGGGCGCGGCTCGAACCGTCCCGGCCCGGTTTCGACAAACACCGTCGGCTGGCCGCTCACGTCCTGGATGGCGCTTTGCAGCACGTACAGGCCCTGTTCGCTTGCGCCGGATTCGAGCTCCACCACCCCGTACATCTCGGGCTTGAGCAGCCCGTGGCGATTGTCGATTTCGATGATCGCCTGCACGGTGCGGGTCTCTGGATCGAGTTTTTCATTGACCCGGAGGACGCGCCCCACGAAGGGCCGGTCCGGGTAGGCCTGCACGGAAACGCGCGCCGCCATGCCGGGCCTCACGCGCGAGAGGAACTCTTCCTGCAGGGCGGCGATCACCCAGATGCTGGAAAGATCGCTGATGATGAACAGTTCGCTGGAGGCCTGAACGACGCTGCCGGCGGTCACCAGCCGCGAGATCACGACGCCGGAGGCGGGCGCGCGGATGGGAATCAGGTCCGCCTCCGAATAGGAGTCCGCGCCGGGTTCCCGGTGATCCGGCCCCTCGATGGGGATCTCGAGGAATTCCACCAGATGCTGGCGCGTGCGGTTGACTTCGATTTCCGCGGCGCGCAGCGCGGTCTCGGCATTGCGCAGCTCGTTTTCCGCCGTGTCGAGCTGTTCCTGGCTGGCCGCTTTCATCTCCAGCAGCCGCCGGATGCGGTCCCGCTGGCGGCGGGCGTATTCGAGGTTGGACTGAAGCCGGTTGTATTCAGCCACGGCGCGGCGGTACATGGCCCGGGACTCGTGCACGTCATGGCTGAACATCCGCGCCAGCACCTGGCCCTTTTCCACGCGGTCTCCCACGCGCACCAGCACCTGGATGATGCGGCCGTCCGTGATGGCGCCCACGCGCCAGGTGTGTTCCTCGTTCGCCGCCAGCCGTCCGTTGGCGCGCACGGTGACCGGGACACGGCGCTCCTGCACCGGCTCCACCCGGACGCCCGCCTGGGCAAGCAATGCGGCATCCAGCTGTACGACGGGCTGGGCCGCGGCGCCCGCGGCCGGCGCCGGCGCGGCCCGCGGCGGCTCCTTCTGGCAGCCGGCCAGCAGACCCAGAAGAACGAGCGCGAGCGCGGCCCGCTTCATGGCTTCACCCCCAATGCGAATTCGAGCACCTCCATGCTTTGCCGGTACTCCATCCACGCCCGGTAGTGAACCTGCTCGATCTCGATGCGGAGCCGCTCGGCGTCGAGCAGCCGCAACAGGTCCGCGCCGCCCAGGCGGTAAGCCGACTGCGCGATCTTCGATGTCTGGTCCGCTTCACTGCGGAGCCTGCCCACCAGTTCCCTCAACTGCTGCCGCCGCACCTGATATTCGGCCGCCGCCGCCCGCACTTCCGCGCGGATGATCGCTTCGGTGGCGGCCAGGTTGGCCTCGGCGGCGCGGACCTCCGCCGCCGCGCTCTGAACGTTGCCCTGGTTGCGGTTGAGCACCGGCAGGTCCCACTGGAGGCCGGCGATGAGCGTATGTTCGCCCATGGATCGCTTGTAACCGAACAACGCGTCCAGATTGGGCGTGGCGTTGGCCCGTTGCACAACCACGTTGCCGCGCGCCTGCTCAAGCCGCGCCAGCGCAAGCTGCATCTCCGGGCGGCGGCGCAATGCCTCCTCTTCGTCAGCCGGCAGCGGACGGTCGTCGCTCAACTGGAGCGGATCGGCAAAGCGGATCTCCGGAAATACCGTCTGGCCCATCGCGCGGAACAGCTCGATGCGCGCCTTTGCGGCGTCAAGCCCGGCGTTGTTGGTCGCGAGCTGGATGCGGCCAAGCTCGAGCCTCACGCGCAGCAGGTCGTTTTCCGCCATCGCGCCCTCGCGCACGCGGATTTCGTGATATTCCACGATTTTTTCGAAATTTCGCACGCTTTCGAGCAGAATTTCGTGGATTTTCGTCGCCCCAAGCGCCGCCCAATAGGCCAGTGAAACCTCGCGCGCCACGTTGCGCCGCAGCACGTCCAGCTCGAGTTCGGCGGCGCGCAGTCCGCGCGAGGCAAGCTCGACGCGCTTGCCGCGCTTGCCGGCCGTCTCGAACGTCTGCTGGAGATAGGCAAAGTCGTCGGTTTCGCGGCTGGTCTGGATGGGGCGCGCGCCCCAGGCGCGGTAATTTTCCGCCTGAAGAATCAATCTTGGGTTGAAAGTCAGCCCGGCCTGGCGCAACTGTCCTCGGGCAGATTCGACGCGCTGGCGCCCCTCGGCCAGCAGAGGATGGGAATCCAGGGCGCGCTGCACCGCCGCCTCCAGCGTGAGCGGCTCCTGGGCGGCGGCGGAGAGCGCCAGGGCGAATGTGGCGAACAGGCGCCTCATGAGAAGATACCGAAAGTCATACTCTAGCAACTGAAGATGCACCCGGAAATCTTCCGTTACTTTTGCCTCACGGCCGTTCTCTGCGCGGCCTCTGCCGAGCCTCCTTTCCTGCAAAAACCCGCGCAGCCGAACCGGTATATCGCCGCCAACGGCCGCCGGGCGGCGCTTCTCGGCTTCGAGGACGGCCGGCTGGAGGCGTGGGTTTTCCCCATCAAGGTGCTGCGGGATTTCCGGCTCTGGATATTCGTCGATCAGGCGCTCGAGCCGGTGCCGCTCGCCGATCTGGCCGAGACGGTCGAGGTGCGTCCCGGCGGCGTCACCCTGACGCATGTGCATCCGGCCTTCACCGTCCGGCAGACGTGGGCCGTCTCCCCATCAGAACCCGTCGCGGCCGTGCTGCTTGACGTCGACACGTCGCGGCCGTTGCGCTTCCGCGCGACATTCGTGCCGGAGATGCAGCCGATGTGGCCCGCCGCGTTCGGCGGCCAGTCCACAGGCTGGGACGCGGAGGCCGGCGTGCTCGCCTTCTCCGAGGGACTGCGGCGCTTCCGGCCGGTGCTCGGCTCGCCCGCGTTCCGCCGCATCAGCGAACAGATCGGCCACCAGCTCCCCGAACGCACCGCCGCGGTGGAGTTCGATCTGGAGCGCGCCGGCCGCGTGCCGATTCTGATCGCCCTCTCGCGCCGGCATTACGACGCGGCCATCGGCAGCGCCTGGGAGATCGCCGCGCAATCGGAAAAACATTTCCGGCAATTTCTGGAGCGGACGGCCGCGCTCGAATGGCCGCCGTTCACTGAAACATGGGATTGGTCGAAGATCGCCATCGAACGCGGCTGGGCCTGCAACGAGGGCGTCGGCTGCGGACTTGTGGCCGGGTGGGCGCCATCGGGCGCCAGCCAGCGGCCCGGCTTCGGCTGGCATTTCGGCGGCGACACGATGATGAGCGTCTGGGCGATGCTCGCCTATGGCGACTTCGAAGGAGCCCGCGAAGCGCTCGGCTTCCTGCTCGAGCGGCAACGCGCCGACGGCAAGATCATGCACGAGTGGACGCAGTCGGCCGCACTGCTCGACTGGAACAGCTACCCTTACGGCTTCTACCACGCGGACACGACGCCGCTGTTTCTGCACACGGCGCACCTGTATCTGCGGCAGACGGGCGACCGGACATGGCTCCAGGAGAACTGGACGAAGCTCGAACGGGCCTGGCGCTACTGCCTGTCCATCATGGACGACGATGGACTGCTGTCGAACGCGAAGGGCGGCGCGGCCGCCGTGGAGACAGGCGCGCTCAGCGGAAAAGTGGCCCGGGACGTCTATCTTCAGGGGGTGTGGCTGGCCGGGCTGCGCGGGTGGGAGCAGATGGCCCGGTGGCGCGGCGACGCCTCCCTGGCGGCCGAGGCCGATGCGCGGCGGCGGCAGGCACTGGCATCGGTCCGGCGCTGGTTCGTTCCCGAGCGAGGCTACTTCGCGTTTGCCGAGCTTCGGGACGGCTCGCGCTACGAGGCAAACTCGGCCTGGCAGGCAATGCTCGTGGCCGAGGGAAACGTGGAGGACGGGCTCTCGCGCCGCGCCGCCGATGCGCTCGCCTCGCCGCGGCTGCTGACGCCGTGGGGGGCGCGCCTGTTCGCCACCGACAGCCCGTTTTATAATCCGGTGAGCTATAACGACGGCAGCGTCTGGCCGTTCGTCACGGCCCAGGCGCTGCTTGCGATGTTCCGTCACGGCCAGCCGGCCGCGGCCTTCGCGGCCCTCGACGGGCTGCGGCAGGCCGTGGGGCTCGGCGGCGCCGGCTTTCTGGCCGAGTACTTCAGCGGCGACCGGCTGGCCCTGGGACCACGGGCGGTTCCCCACCAGTTGTTCAGCTCCATGGCGTTGATCCATCCGGTGGCGGCGGGCCTGCTCGGACTGGAGCCGGATGCGATGGAAGACCGGCTCCGCATCCGGCCGCGCCTGCCCTGCGGCGCCCTGCCAGCCCGGCTGCGCGGATACAGGGTGGGAACGGCGCGGCTGGATCTGGAATTCCGGCCAGGGCGTCCCACACGCGTCGACGTGCAGGCCCGCCAGGGAAAGGTCGCCGTGGAGGTCGAGCCATCGGACTGTTTTGTTTCCCTGCCCTCCCGGCGGCTGAGCCCGGGGATGACACCCTGAGGTCAGATGGGCGAGCGCGTACGGACCTTAGTACGTCCGCCCGAGGGCCAATTCAGGCAGATCCGGGTTCCGACCCAAGGAGCCTGCGCAGTTTACATTAGTACTGGGTCTCCTTAGAATTGTCATAGGAAGGCCGGACGGAGGTACCATGAACCCGACCGCCAACTCTGAACCCAACACTTCCACCGGCACTCCGGGGAAGATCCGGGTGATGATCGCGGACGATCATCCCATCGTGCGCGACGGGCTGAAGAAACTGCTGAGCCTGGAGGACGACATCGAGGTGGTCGCCGTGGCCAGCGACGGGCGTGAGGTGCTGGAACAGGCGGCACAACACAGTCCGGACATCATCCTGCTGGATTTACGCATGCCGAACCTCGACGGCATCAGCACGCTTCAGGCCTTGCAGCAGCGGGGATCCGAAGCCAAGGTCATCATCCTGACGGCGAGCGAGGACAAGAACGAGTTCGTCCAGGTGATGAAGCTCGGCGCGCGGGGCATCGTGCTGAAGCAGACGGCCTCCGAGCTCATCGTCAAGAGCATTCGCAAGGTGCACGCCGGCGAAATCTGGCTGGACTCGCAAACGACCGCAGCCGTCATGCGGCAGTTCGCCTCCTCGACGTCCGAGCCGCAGCCGGCGCAGGGCCGTGTCCGGGAGCGCTCGCCGCTCAGCGCGCGCGAGCGTGAGATCGTCATGCTGGTCGCCCAAGGGTACAAGAACAAGGAGATGGCGGAGAAGATGTTCATCAGCGAACAGACGGTGAAGAACCATCTCCACAACATCTTCGACAAGCTGGGCGTCTCAGACCGTCTGGAACTGGCACTGTACGCCATCCACAAGGGGCTGCACCTGCCGGATTCGGAGCGCTAAGGCGGCAGCGGGCCGCGCTGCCTCATCGCGTTTCCATTTATAATTCAATGTCTTGCGTGGGCGCGGCGCGTCGGCTGGCGGGCGCCGTGGCTCGGGCGGCGAAGATGTAGAATTCTTCCCTGAAATCCTGACTCTTCCCTCTTGCATTCATCCGCCTGGAAGCCTACGATCAGAGGTAGGAGGAATTTCAGATGCGGTTGTCTCTCATGTTGCTGGCGGCGCTGTTGGTGGGAATCTGTGCCGCTCCTCCTGCCGTGGCCCAGGAGCCCATTCCGCGTTGCACGACGGTCGAGCCGATGAGCGGGAAGGTGGGCACCGAGATCCTGGTGACGGGCGAGAACCTGGACAAGCAATATGTCGCCAAGCTGTACCTGACCGACGGCCAGAACGACATTGAGATGGTCATCAAGGAGCAGACCTCGACGACGCTGAAGAGCGTGATCCCCAACGGTGCCAAACCGGGCGTCCGGTACCGGCTGATGATTCTCACCAGCGGCAAGGAGCCGAAGCTGATCGAGCAGCCGGTCCGTTTCGAAGTGGAAGAGTAACCGGCGCCTGCCAGTCTCAATCCGGGCCCGCCGTGTTGCCCGGTGCCGGAGGCCGGCCTGCGGGGCCTCACCCCGGAGCTCGGGGCGCAGCCCCCGGGAGAAGGGGATATCCTGAAAGTTGCGATGCAGAATGTCCTCGCCATCCTGCTGGCCGGCGGGGCGGGCGAGCGGCTGTACCCATTGACCCGCCGGACGGCGAAGCCGGCGGTTCCCTTCGGCAGTTATTACCGCATCATTGACTTCACGCTCTCCAACTGCGTGAACTCGGGCCTGCGGCGCATCTTCTGCCTGACGCAGTATAAATCCCTGGAATTGACCCGTCATATCCGCGAAGGGTGGGACCTATTTTCCGGCGAAATGGGGGAATTCATCGAAGTCATTCCCCCGATGAAGCGGATTCATTCGGACTGGTATCTGGGCACGGCGGACGCCGTGTACCAGAACATCGAGAGTATCATTCTGGAAAAGCCGGACTACGTCTTCATCCTGGCCGCCGACCACATCTACAAGATGAATTACATGGAGATGCTCGACTGGCATCTCCGCTATCAGGCCGACGTCACCATCGCCACCATCCAGGCGGATCCGGCCGAAGCGCCCCGCTTCGGCGTCGTCGACATTGACCCGTCCACCTACCGCGTGCGCGGCTTTGAGGAGAAGCCGCAGCACGGCCATCCCGCCCGCTCGGCCTTCGATCCGCACATGATCTCCGCCTCCATGGGCATTTACATCTTCCGCACGAAGGTGCTGCTGGAGGCGCTGCGGGCCGACGCCGCCGACGCCGCCTCGGAACACGACTTCGGCAGAAACGTGCTGCCAGCGCTGATCGGCTCGCAGCGCGTGGTGGCGTACGACTTCCGCGACCTGAACCGCAAGTGCGTCCGCTACTGGCGCGACGTCGGCACCATTGACGCCTACTACGAGGCCAACATGGACCTGGTGAGCGTGACGCCGGAGTTCAACCTCTACGACACCGAGTGGCCCATCCGCACGCGCATGCCGCAGGCGCCGCCGGCCAAGTTCGTCTTCGCCCAGGGCGGCCGCCGCATGGGCGTGGCCACGGACTCGATCGTGGCACCCGGCGTCATCGTCTCCGGCGGCCGCGTCCATCATTCGATTCTGAGCCCCGGCGTGCGGGTCAATTCGTATTGCGACATCGAGGACTCCATCCTGCTGCACGGGGTCAACGTCGGGCGCTATTCCCGCATCCGCCGCGCCATCATCGACACGGGCGTCCACATCCCCGAAGGCTCCGTCATCGGAGAGGATCCGGAGCGCGACCGCGCTGCCGGCTACCACGTCACCCCGTCCGGCGTCACCGTGGTGAGCCCGCCGCCGGATCCAGCCATCTGAAGCAAGAAGAAGCCCCGTCGGCGGCCGCCCCTCCCGATCACGCTGCGCTCCCGTTCGTCGTGGCGGAGCGGTTGTGACAGAATGAAATTTCAGTGCGTTTCATTCCCACCACTGACAACAGGAAAGGACTCTTATGACTGAAATCGTCGATATCGTCGCCCGCGAGATCCTCGACTCGCGCGGCAATCCCACCGTAGAAGCCGACGTCTATCTCTCCAGCGGCAGCATGGGGCGCGCGGCGGTGCCTTCCGGCGCGTCCACCGGCGAGAACGAAGCCGTCGAGCTGCGCGACGGCGACAAGGCGCGCTATCTCGGCAAGGGCGTGCAGAAGGCGGTCAAGAACATCACCGATGAGATCCTGCCCGCCCTGGCCGGCATGGACGCCGCGGCGCAGCAGGAGATCGACCGGAAGATGATCGAGCTCGACGGCACGCCGAACAAGGGCCGCCTGGGCGCCAACGCGATCCTTGCCGTCTCCATGGCCTGCGCGCGCGCCGCCGCCGATGCTTTCGGCATGCCGCTCTACCGGTATCTGGGCGGCGTCAACGCGCGCACGCTGCCGGTTCCCAACATGAACATCATCAACGGCGGAGCGCACGCCGACAACAGCGTCGACTTCCAGGAGTTCATGATCAGCCCGCACGGCGCCGGCTCCTTCGCCGACGCCATCCGCATGGGTTCGGAGGTCTTCCACAACCTGAAGGCCGTGCTCAAAAGCCGCGGCTACTCCACCGCCGTGGGCGACGAGGGCGGTTTCGCACCGAGCCTCAAATCGAATGAAGAAGCCGTCGAGGTGATTCTGGAGGCGATCACCAAAGCCGGCTATAAGCCCGGCGAGCAGATCTCGATCTGCCTGGACCCGGCCGCCAGCGAGTTCTACGACGTCGAAAAGAAAAAGTACGTCTTCAAGAAGTCCGACAGGCGCGAGCTGACCAGCGAGCAGATGATCGAGATCTGGGAAAGCTGGGTGAAGCAGTATCCAATCATTTCCATCGAGGACGGCATGGCGGAGTTCGACTGGGAAGGCTGGAAGCTCCTCACGGACCGGCTGGGCGGCAGGATTCAGCTCGTCGGCGACGACATTTTCGTCACCAATCCGTCGATCCTCGCCAAAGGCATCGAACAGGGCGTGGCCAACTCGATCCTCATCAAGCTGAACCAGATCGGCACGGTGACCGAGACGCTCGAGTGCATGGAAATGGCGGCCAAGGCCGGCTATACCTGCATGGTGAGCCACCGCAGCGGCGAAACCGAGGATCCGTTCATCGCCGACTTCACCGTCGCCACCGGCGCCGGCCAGATCAAGACCGGCTCGGCCTCCCGCAGCGACCGCCTCGCCAAATACAACCAGCTCATCCGCATCGAGCAGGAGCTGGGCGCGGCGGCCCGCTATGCCGGGCGCAGGGCCTACAAGCGCTGAGGAGAACAGGAACCCATGTACAGGCTCGTCCTTATCCGCCACGGCGAATCCACCTGGAACAAGGAAAACCGCTTCACCGGCTGGACCGACGTCGACCTGAGCGAAAAGGGCGTCCAGGAGGCCTACGAGGCCGGGCGCGCGCTGAAGGAAGCGGGCTTCGAGTTCGACTTCGTCTACACCTCGGTGCTCAAGCGCGCCATCAAGACGATGAACATCGTCCTCGACGTCATGGACCAGGACTGGCTGCCGGTGGAGCGCCACTGGCGCCTGAACGAACGCCACTACGGCGCATTGCAGGGCCTCAACAAGAGCGAGATGGCGGCCAAATACGGAGAGGACCAGGTGAAGATCTGGCGCCGCTCCTACGACGTGCCGCCGCCGGCGCTCACGCCGGACGACCCGCGCTGGCCCGGCCATGACCGCCGCTACGCTTCGCTGCCGAAGGAGCTTATTCCGCTCACTGAATGCCTGAAGGACACGGTGGCGCGCTTCCTGCCACTGTGGCACGAATCGATCGCCCCGCGCATCCGCTCCGGCCAGCGCGTGGTGATCGGCGCTCACGGCAACAGCCTGCGCGCGCTGGTGAAGTACCTCGACAACATCAGCGACCAGGACATCGTCGAGCTGAACATCCCCACCGGAATCCCGCTGGTCTACGAACTGGACGCGGAGCTGAAGCCGCTGCGCTCGTACTATCTCGGCGATCCAGAAAAGGTCAAGGCGGCGATGGAAGCGGTGGCGCGCCAGGGCAAGAAACAGGCCTGACGCGTTCTGTTTTTTCCCCGGACATCCGGCGGGCGCGCCGCGCCGGCGGCGAGCCCGCCCTTTTTCTGCCTGCGCGGAGCTTCAGTCCCGGCGGACGAGCTCGAAGCGCCCGTCGGCGAGCAGGCGATAGCGCCGCCCACGCCACTCGATCGTGTTGCCGAAAAAGCCTGCCAGCCAGAAGGCGAAGCTCAGCAGGTCCTGAAGCGGAATCAGGTACCAGCGGCGGCGGCACAGCGGGTCGCGCAGCGCAAGCTGCGACACGCCCCACGCGGCCAGCGCCCGCAGCAGCACGGTGATGCCCAGGATCCACGGCGCGTGGGCCGGCGCGGCCGCTGCGGCCGCCAGCCCCAGGGGCAGCGGGAGGGTGAAAATCTGCCCCGCATAACCCCAGGGCCGGGAACGCCGCGTGGAACGGTTCCAGCGGAGGCGGTGAGCGAAGTTGGCGCGCCAGGGCTGCGCCCCGATGCGGTGCTCGATCACGCAGGAAGACAGGATCACCCCGTGGCCGCGCTGCGAGGCCTGCTGGCCCAGGACGAAATCCTCCGCCAGATACTGGCTGAGCCGCGGCCAGCCGCCGAGGTCTTCGATCACGCCTCGGCGCGCGGCGATCGTCGGCCCCACGGCGAAATGCACGCCGCGTTCGACCAGCCTTGCCGTAAAGCAGCCGCCCCAGAACTCCGTGTTCATCCCCAGCGCCTCCAGCAGCGACCAGAAACTCGCGCCGGGCACGGCGCGGTACGGGCAGGTGGCCACGCCGAGCCGGGGATCGGCAAATTCGGCGGCCAGCGTGCGCAACGCGTCCGGTCGGACGCGGATGTCGGAGTCGCTCATCACCAGCAGGTCATGCGCCGCCTCCCGCGTCATGATCCCCAGGCTCCACACCTTGGCGTTCGCGTATGGCGGCTCGCCGGTGACGAAGAAGCGCGCGGCGACGCGCGGGTATTCGGCGCTGAGCCGGCGCGCCAGGGCGAGGCCGGCGTCGTCCTCACGCCGCGCCGCGAACAGCAGCTCGAACGAAGGGTAGTCCTGCTCGAAGAACGAGCGCAGGTTCTCTTCCAGCCCGTCGTCGAGCCCGTGCAGCGGCTTCAGAACGGAAACGGGTTCGGACCGGGCCGACGCCTGCGGCCGCTGGCGGCGCCAGTCCAGCACGGCCCACACGGTGAGAACACAGTAGGCCCACGAGCCCGCGGCCAGCCCGAGCAGCGGCCACGCGAACCACTCCATGGCGGCGTGCTAGTCCTCGACCGAGCGCGAGCGGTTCTTTTCGGCGATCATCGCCACCACTTCATCCAGCGGCCGCGAGCCCTGATCGCCGCCCCGGCGTGTGCGCAGCGCCACCTGCCGGCTGGCGGCCTCGCGGTCGCCGACGACCAGCATGTAGGGGATCTTCTGTAGCTGCGCCTCGCGGATCTTGTAATTGACCTTCTCGCTGCGCTCGTCCACTTCGGCGCGCAGGCCTTCGGCGGCCAGCCGGTCGCGCACCTGCCGCGCGTATTCGATGTGGCGGTCAGCGATGGGCAGCACCACCGCCTGCACCGGCGCAAGCCACACCGGGAAGGCGCCGGCATAATGCTCGAGCAGGATGCCAAAGAAGCGCTCGACGCTTCCATAGAGGGCGCGGTGAACCATCAGCGGCTGGTGTCTGGCGCCGTCCTCGCCCACATATTCGAGCTCGAAACGCTTGGGCAGCGTGAAGTCGAACTGCACGGTGGAGAGCTGCCACGGGCGGTCGAGCGCATCGACGAGCTTGACGTCGATCTTGGGCCCGTAAAAGGCCGCTTCGTCCTCCATGATCTTGGCTTCCAGGCCGACGCGCTCGACGGCGCGCTTCAGCGCGTTCTCGGCCAGCGCCCACTGGTCCGGCGTGCCATCGTACTTGCCGCTGGCGCCGCCGTCCCAGGTGGAGATCTCCGCCTGGTAACGGTCGAAGCCATACGTTCTGAGCACGTCCACGGCGAACTCGAGACAGTGGACAATCTCGTCTTCAATCTGATCCGGGCGGCAGAAGATGTGCGCGTCGTCCTGCGTGAAGCCACGGACGCGGAACAGACCGTGCAGCGTGCCGGAGCGCTCGTAGCGGTACACGGTGCCGAGCTCGCCCAGGCGGATGGGCAGCTCGCGGTAGCTGCGCTGGCGGTCCCGGTAGATGAGGATGTGGCCGGGGCAGTTCATCGGCTTGAGCCGGTAGCGCGCGTCGTCGAGCTCCATCGCCGCGTACATGTTTTCGGCGTAATGGCTCAGGTGCCCGCTGATCTGCCAGAGCTGCTCGCGCATCACGTGGGGCGTGTTGACCAGCGCGTAGCCGCGCTTCAGGTACTGCTCCCGCATCCAGTCCTCGAGCAGCTTGCGCACCAGCGCGCCCTTCGGGTGGAAGAAGATGAGCCCCGGACCGGCCAGCTCCTGGATGGAGATCAGGTCGAGCTGTCGGCCCAGCACGCGATGATCGCGTTTTTTGGCCTCTTCAAGCTTGTGCAGGTAGTCCTGAAGCTCTTTTTCGGTGAACCACGCCGTGCCGTAGATGCGCTGGAGCTGCTGGCGGTGTTCGTCGCCCTTCCAGTAGGCGCCGGCCACCGAGAGCAGCTTGAACGCCTTCAGCTTCTTCGTGCTGGGCACGTGCGGGCCGCGGCAGAAGTCAATGAAGTGCGGCCCAAGGGTGTATTCGGTGAAGACCTGGTCGGCGCGCTCGTCGATGAGCTCGCACTTCATCTGCTCGCCCATCTCGCGGTAGCGGGCCAGGCCTTCTTCCTTCGGGGTCAGCCGGCGCTCGAAGGGCAGGTCCTTGTCGCGCAGCTCCCACATCTTCTTTTCGATCCGCTCCAGGTCCTCGGGCGTGAAGGGCTCGCTGCGCTCGAAGTCGTAGTAAAAGCCGTCCTTGATGGGTGGTCCAATGCCCAGCTTCGTTCCCGGAAACAGCTCCAGCACGGCGGCCGCAAGCAGGTGGGCGGTCGAGTGGCGGTACACCTCGAGCGCCTCGGGGTCCTTCGGCGTGAGGATCTCGACGCGCGCGTCGCCTTCCAGCGGCCGGGTAAGATCCCACAGCTCGCCGTTGACCCGCGCCACGACGGCGTCTTCGGCCAGGCGGCGGCTGACGGCGCGGGCCACGTCGAGCGGCGTTGTTCCCGCGGGAAAGCTCTTCTGACTGCCGTCAGGCAGCGTGACGGTGATCGGACTGCTCATGGGAATTCCGGTAAATTTCAGACTAGCACGCGCCACCGCGCGGCCCCGGACTGCCGCGGTTGTTATGCTGAAAGCGGAGCCGGAAGTCTATGGCTGAGAAACCTCTGGAGGCCGCACGGGAGCCGGTGTCGGCCGGCGAAGGCGACCTGGTGGAACGCGCCAAGGCCGGCGACATGGAGGCCTTCAGCGAGCTGGTCCGCCGCTACGAGCGCCGCATCTACAGGATGGCGCGGCAGATTACGCAGAACGACGAGGACGCCGAGGACGTCCTCCAGGAAAGCTTCCTCAAGGCGTTCGAGCACCTCGATTCGTTCCAGGGCCAGAGCAAATTCTATACCTGGGTGACCAGAATCGCGGTCAACGAAAGCCTGATGAAACTCAGAAAACGCAAATCCGACCGCACCGTTTCGCTGGACGAAAACATCGAAACAGACGAGGAGCCCATCGTGCGGGAGATCGCCGTTTGGGAGGACACTCCGGAGTCGAAATACAGCCAGGAGGAATTGCGCCAGATCCTCGATGCGGCCATCAGCAGCCTGAAGCCAATCTTCCGGACCGTGTTCATTCTCCGCGACGTGGAGGAGCTGAGCACGGAAGAGACGGCGGAAGTTCTGGGCCTTTCCATCGCCGCCGTCAAGAGCCGTCTTTTGCGGGCCCGGCTCCAGCTTCGGGAGAAGCTCACACGGGTCTTCAGGCGGAAAGGAGACGGGATCTTTGGCTTCGCAAAATAGAATGATCACCTGCAAGGATTTTCTTCGCGAGCTGAATGACTACCTCGACGACGCCACCGACCCCGCGCTCCGGGCCGAACTGGAAAGCCATATCAACGAGTGCCCCAACTGCTGGGTCATCTGTGACACCACCCGGAAGACCATCCAGGTCTACAGGGGGATGGACCTGCATCCGCTGCCCGAGAGCGTGCATGAAAAGCTGATGCAGGCGCTGGCCCGGCGCGCGGCGGCGAAACGGGCGCAGGGCGCCGGCAGCACCGGCGGCCCCGCTCAGGGCTGAGGCGGCTTGACGGCGCCCTTCGTGGCCGGGTCGACTTTCTCTTCTTTCAGCCTGTCCTCCGGGATCGGTTCGAGGTTCGGATCGAAGGTGATGATCGCTTCGGCGCCGAATTTGCGGTAGCTGCGGAACTCGACCAGGTTTTTCACGAGCAGCCGGCCTTCCCGCATCCGCATCTCCGAACGCAGCGGCAGCAGATACTGGTTGCCGGCGATGTCCACGAAGTCGTAATCGAGCATGCTCCGGGCTTCCTGGATGGGAAAGTCCGGCGCAATGTCGACGGCCTCCATCGTAATGCGCAGCACCATGGGCACGTCCCGGTCGATGTAGACCAGCCCGCGGTAGCCGGGCACGATCTCGAGCTGCCGCTGCCAGCTGATGTGCCACTTCGACTTCGGCTGCCGCACGCGGAAGCTGTAGACGTGGCAGATGCGGCCGCGGAGCTTGCCCCACCGCTCCCACTGGAACTCGGCCTCCGTGGCCGGCTCGAAGATCTCCTTGAGCATCGTTCCAAACTCGCCGCTTGAGGTGGCGCCGCCCAGCTTCCAGCGGTCGCCCTCAGTCCATTTGCCGTTGATCGAGATGAGCTTGTAGTCTTCCTTCTGCTCGAAGTAGCTGAGTCGCTCGGCGATGGTGTCCATGAGCTGGAACATCTCGAGCCCCGACGGGTCGATGTATCGGCGGGTGACCTGGAGGCAGATGAAGTCCGGCAGGCGTTTCGTGTAGTTCAGCGCCAGCTCCCGCGCTTCCCGGATGATCCGCTCCTGTTCTTCCTTCGGGGGCGGCGGCAGCGGAGCCGGTTTGACGGGCGCCGGCTCCCGCACCGGCGGCGGCAGCGAGGCGGTGGCGGCCACAAGCTGGCGCAGCGCATCGGCGGCCCGCGGGCCCAGACCCTCGCCCACCAGCTCCTCCACGTCGCGTTGGGTCAGGCGCTCGGTCAGCTGCACCTTGCGGATGTAGTCGGCCACCTGCCTGTCGGAATGATTCAGGCGGATGGAGCTGCGCAGTACGGACTTCAACTGCGACACGCTCATCTTCGTCCCTTGCCCCGCACCGGAAACGGCCGCAAGCAGGGCGACAACGATGGCGGCAATCAGGCGGCGGCGGATCATTCCCTAAAATAGACGCCGCCGCCGCGGTTCCGGTTTTGGCGGACCGAGCGCTTTCTCGATCGCCGCCAGCGCCAGCGGCGCCATGATGCGGTAGCCGGCGGCGTTCGGGTGCAGGCCGTCATCGGCGAGGTTCGGCGCCATCTGGCCGTCGGGGCCGGCCATCGCCGGGTAATAGTTCAGGTATACGTAGCCGCGCTTCTCGCACGTGGACTGGATCCAGCGGTTCATTTCGAGGATCGCCGGCAGCGGACGCCGTTTCGTCTGCTCGTAGGCCGGGTTGACGTCCTTGTGATGGTCCGAGACGGGCAGGATGGAGGCGAGGATCACTCGGATCCGGTGGACGTCGGCCAGGTCGCACATCATCGTGATGTTGTTGCGGATGATGTCCGGCGAAACGCCCCGGGCGATGTCGTTCGTGCCGGCCAGGATGACCACCGCCGCGGGCCGCAGTGCGATGACGTCGGCATAAAATCGGCCCAGCATCTGTCCGGTGATCTGGCCGCCGATGCCGCGGTTGACGAAGTCGCGGCCCGGGAAATACTCATTCAGCCGCCAGCCGTCGGTGATCGAGTCGCCCAGGAAGACGACCCGCGGATTGGCCGGATTCGGCGGCGGCAGCGCCGCGTTGGCATCGCGGTAGCGGCGGAGGTTGTCGCGGTCCGGCGAGCGCAGCTCGTGTTCCAGCCGCTCGATCTGCGCCAGGAAATACGCCTCAATCAGCAGCGAGCTGTCGCGCAGCTCGGCCAGTTGCTGGCGCGCCATGGCCGGAAAATTCACCGGCTTGGGCACGGACTCGGCCAGCAACAGGTACGCCCTCAGATTGGCCAGGAACCGGTAATGAAGCTGCGGATTGCGCACGCCGAGAAAACGCAGGCTCTCAAGCGACATGCGCATGTTTTCGGCCAGCGGCATGCCGGCGCGGCCCAGCTCCGGGCTGGCCAGGCCGCCGGCCTCGATGAGCTGCAGGCAGCGCTCATAAAGCGGCAGGATCTGCTGGTCCGTGGGGGGCTGCGTCTCCGGCTGCTGTGCGGGCGCGGCCGCAGCCAGCCATGCGGCGAGCATCAGCGTCTGCAACATGGTCTCATTCCACCTTCTCAAGTTTCAGCGTGACGGTTCCGATGTAGAACGGCAGTTGCACCCGGATCTGCACCGGCAGGCGGCGCTCGTCTTCGCTGATCCAGACAAATAGCCTCCCTTTGCGCCGGTACAGCACTCCACTCATCAGGAAAGCCTCGTAGCGGATGGAGCGGAACTCGCCCACCGGCGTCTGGACGCGTTCGCGGCCAAGCGCCTCCACCCGGGCCATCACCGCCTTCTTGCCGTCGCTCACCGGGAGCTCGATGACGGCGCCGGGCGCAGGCAGCAGCTCGCGCAGCTTCTGGAGCCCGCCGGTGACGTCGTGGACGCAGGCCGGGATGTCAATGGACTTCTCTTCGACCACCGCATTCTTTTCGAGATCCCGTTCCAGGTAGTGCGCCTTGCGGGCCTCGCCGTCGAAACGCACCCTCGTCTCGCGGTGGCGCTTGCCCTCGTGGGCGGTCAGCTCGGTGGCCGCGGCACACCAGCCGGGCAGGAATGACGCGCGGTATGTGTTGTCCACCTTGACGAACGTGCGCACCAGGCCGACGGTGCGCAACTGCATCTGGAGGCTGCCGGGAGCGGTGATCTCGACGTCCACATCGCCGGCGTGGATGAACCGCCAGTCGGCGGAGAAAGACAGCTTTTGAACCGCAGGCAGCGCCGCGCCGGGCGAGGAAATCTGCGCCGGAGCCGCCATCGCGGCCAGCAGCGCCAGCCACAAAGCACGGCGGAGCGGCATCGCTACCAGTCTCTCAGAAGGGCTTTGATGACCGCAATGAAACCGCCTCCGCCGCCCCGGCCAGAACCACCCGACCATGCGCAACCGCGTGCCTCAACCGAACAGTCGATAGGCCACCCACGCCGACACGTAAGCCAGCGTCCCCATGTAAAAGAACTGAATGGCCGGCCACTTCCACGAGCCGGTCTCGCGGCGCACCACCGCCAGCGTCGACATGCACTGCATCGCGAAGGCGAAAAACACAAGCAGCGCCACCGCGCCGCCAAAACTCAGCTCCCGCTGGAGCGCCTGCTGGAGTCCGGCGCTGTTGTGGTCGGGATCCATCCCGTAGATCGTGCCCAGCGTGCCGACGATCACCTCGCGCGCCGCCAGCGACGTGATCAGTCCGATGCCGATCTTCCAGTTGAAGCCGAGCGGCGCGATCAGCGGTTCAATGGCGCGTCCGAGCGTCCCTGCCAGGCTTTGCTCGATCGGCGGCGCTTTGCCCGCCACGGTGGGAACGCTGGCGAGAATCCACAGCACCACCGAGACGGCAAGAATCACCGTGCCGGCGCGCTTCAGAAACGCGAGAGCCCGGTCCCAGAGCCGCAGCCCGATACCCGCCAGGGTCGGCGTGCGGTACGGGGGCAGCTCCAGCACAAAGGGCGTGCGTTCGCTGCGGAGGATGGAGGATTTCAGCACCTTCGCCGTGGCGATGGCCGCCAGGAATCCGAGCAGGTACAGCCCCAGCAGCGCGGCGGCGCGCGTGCCCAGCAGCGGGCCCAGAAACGGCCGTTCGGGAATGAAGGCGGCGATGATCAGCGTGTACACGGGCAGCCGCGCCGAGCACGTCATGAACGGAGCGATAAGAATGGTGGCGATGCGGTCCCGGCGGTTCTCGATGGTTCGCGTGGCCATGATGGCCGGCACCGCGCAGGCATAGGCCGAGAGCAGCGGAATGAAGCTCTTGCCCTGGAGGCCGACGCGCGCCATCGTGCGGTCCGCGATGAGCGCGGCGCGCGCCAGATATCCGCTGTCTTCGAGAATCGAGATAAAAAGAAACAGCAGCAGGATCTGCGGCAGAAAGACGACCACTGCACCCACGCCGCTCCAGACGCCGTCCACAACCAGCGACCGCAGCCAGCCTTCCGGAAGCGCCGCGCGCATCCAGCCGCCTGAAATGCCGACTGCGGCCTGCACGGCGTCCATGAGCGGCCGCGCCCACGAAAAGATGCTCTGGAACACCATCAGGACGACGGCGGAAAAAACCAGCGGGCCCCACAGCGGGTGAAGGAAAACGGCGTCCAGCCGCTGCGTCCACACGGGCGGCGCCGGGTGCGCGTAACGCGCGCTGCGCGAAACCTGGCGGGCCCACTGCCGGCAGGCCGGGACGTCCTGGATCACCGGCAGCTCCACCACGCGCGGCACGGCAATGCCACCGGTGAGAAACTGCGCCACGCTTTTCACGCCCTCGCCCGTGGCCGCGCTCACCAGCACCACGGGCGCGCCAAGCTGATTGGCAAGCGCCTCGGTGTCCACCGCGCCGCCGCGCCCGCGCAACTCGTCGGCCATGTTGAGCACGATGAGCGTCGGCAGCCGCAGCGTGAGCACCGCGGCGGCCAGCGGCAGATGGCGCTGAAGGCTGGTGGAGTCGAGCACGAGGATGACGCCGTCCGGGCGGCGCAGCCCGGGCATCCGGCCCTGGAGCACGTCGTAGGTTACCTGCTCGTCTTCCGAGCGCGGCGTCAGGCTGTAGATGCCCGGCAGGTCGATGATGTCCACCGCGTGACGCCCCGCAAGATGCGCCCTGCCGATGTGGTGCTCCACGGTGACGCCGGGAAAGTTGGCAACTTTCTGGCGCAATCCGGTGAGGCGGTTGAACAGCGTGGTCTTGCCGGAGTTGGGCGGGCCGATGAGCGCCACCAGCTTCGGCGGAGCCGCCGCCTCGGGCGGCCGGGCGAGCCCGGCAGTTCCAGGGCTGCCGTGGCAGGAGCTCATCGGCTAGTTCTTCCGGATCAGAATATGGCGGGCCGTCTCCCGCCGCAGGGCGATCTCGGCGCCTTCCACGCGGAAGATCCGCGGATCCCCGCCCGGAGCGTTGCCGGCCACGGTGACCGGGTGCCCGGGAATGAAACCGAGTTCCATCAGCCGCCCGGCGAGATCTTCGGGAAGATCCAGCCGGTCGATGACCGCATCGCTCCCTGACGGCAGATCAGCGAGCGTGGCCGCCCGCCGTTTCCTGCTGGCCGCTTTGAAACTCAGTTGCATGAGCGTTCCTGCTTCCATGGTAGCCGATTCGCGCGCGGGCCGGGGTGCTACAATCGAACGCGTGTCCGGCGCAGACCCGAAAGCCAGCTATACGCGGGACGAGGTCTGCCGGCTGCTCGGCATCCGCGAATCGGTGCTCGAGGACTGGGAAGAACACGGCTTCGTCCCCCGCGCGGAACATTACGCCTTCAAGGACCTGGTGGCGCTGAAGACGCTGCGGCAGCTCCGCGCCCGCCGCATGCCGGCCTCGCGCATCCGCCTCATCCTCGACTCGCTCCGCGCCAAGCTCCGGCACGTGGGCGATCCGCTTCAGGAGCTGAAGATCTTCACCGACGGCCGCCGCCTGGCCGTCCAGGTGGACGGGCGCCGCATGGAACCGCTCACCGGTCAGCTCCTGCTCGACTTCGACCAGGAAGAGATCCAGCGCCTGCTCGAATTCCCCGCCCGCCGCGCCGAGCGCACGCTTCAGGAGGAAATGGAAAAGCGGCTCCGCGAAGCCGAGCAGTGGTTCGAGCGTGGCGTCGAGATGGAGCAGATGGGCGCGCCCGTCGAACAGGTGATCGCCGCCTACGAGAAGGCGATTGAGCGCGACCCCGACGCGCCCGCCCCGCACGTCAACCTCGGCACCGTCTACTTCCACATGCAGCGTTGGAAGGAGGCCGAGGCCTGCTACCGCGCCGCCCTGAAGGCGAAGCCGGACTATCCGCTCGCGTGGTTCAACCTCGGCAATCTATACGAGGAGCTGCGCGACCCGGACCGGGCGCTCGAGTGTTACCTCAAGGCGATCTCCATTGACACGAGGTTCGCCGACGCGCACTACAACGCCGCCCTCATCTACCAGTCCCGCCACGACACGCTCAACGCCGTGCGCCACTGGCAGCAATACCTGAAGCTCGACCCCAGCGGCTACTGGGCGGGCATCGCCCGGCGCGAGCTGGCGCGGCTGAGGGAAGAGACGCTGGTTCCTGGCGCCAGAGGCTGAGCCGGCCCGGCGGGCAGAGGGCCCCCAGAGGCCGCAGTGTATTCTGAAAGTTTGGAGGGAAGCGTCTTTTGAGCCGCATCAGCATGGCGCTGCGCGCCTTCTTCGGCATTCTCGGCGGCACGCTGCCGGACGACATCGCACGCGCCCACGGTTTCGAGAAGTCCGTGGCCCGCCGGTCCGAACCGGCGAAAGAAAAGGAGGCGCCGAAGCCCGAAGCCGGCGCGCTGCAACTGCTCGGGCTCCTGCAACGCGAGGCGCGGCTGGTCGACTTCCTCATGGAAGACATCTCGCCGTACACCGACGAGCAGGTGGGCGCGGGCGTCCGCCAGATCCATGCCCAGTGCCAGGACGTGCTGCGAAAGCATTTCCGCCTGGCCCCGGTGATTGACGGCGTGGAGGGTACCTATGTGAAGACGGAGTCGGCCGGCGCGCTCGCGCGGGATCCGGCGGCGGTTCGCTTCACCGGCAACGTGCCCCCGCAGGGCCGCCCCGCCGGCGGCCTGCTGCGGCATCGGGGCTGGCGTGCCGATTCCGTGAGCCTGCCGTCGGTAAGCCCAAAACAGAATCTCTCGATTTTGGCGCCTGCCGAGCTGGAAGTGGAATAACCCGCCTTGGTCTACGCCGGCATCGACCTGGGAACCACCAACTGCGCCGTGGCCTGGACGAGTCCGGACACGGACTCGCCCGTGGAGCTGCTGCCGATCCCGCAGCTCGTCGCTCCGGGCGAAGTGTTCGCCGAGACGCTGCTGCCTTCCGCGCTCTATCTGGCCGCTGACGGCGAGTTCCCTCCGGGCGCCCTCGATCTGCCCTGGCGCCAGGGCGACGGCCGCATCGTCGGCCAATTCGCCGCGCGGCGCGGCGCCGAAACGCTGGGACGGCTGGTCACCTCCGCCAAGAGCTGGCTCTCGGCCACAGGCTCGGAACGCACCGCGCCCATCCTGCCGCCGAACGCCCCGCCGGAGGCGCCGCGCGTCTCCCCGGTGGATGCCAGCCGCGCTTACCTCGAACACATTCTCGGCGCCTGGAACCACGCCTTTCCCGACACGCCCCTCGCGCCCCGCCACGTGGTGCTCACCGTGCCCGCGTCCTTTGATGAAGTGGCCCGGCAGCTCACTGAGAAAGCGGCCGCAGCGGCCGGCCTGCCGGAGCTGGTCCTGCTCGAAGAGCCGCAGGCCGCGCTGTATGCGTGGCTCGAATCCCACCCGGACTGGCGCGAAACGCTCCGGCCCGGAGATCTGATCCTCGTGATCGATGTCGGCGGCGGCACCACCGATTTCACCCTGATCCGCGCTGCCGAACGCGACGGCGCGCTCGAGCTGGAACGCATCGCAGTGGGCGATCATCTCCTGCTCGGCGGCGACAACATGGACCTCGCGCTGGCGCACGCGGTGGCGCGGCGGCTGCCGAAGCTGGACGCGCTCCAGTTCCAGTCGCTGTGGCAGCAGTGCCGGCTGGCCAAGGAAGCGCTGCTCGAGAACCCTGCCAGAACCGAAGCGCCGGTGACGCTGCTCGGCCGCGGTTCCTCGCTGATCGGCGGCACGATCCGCGGAAGGCTGGAGCGCGGCGAGGTGGAAGCGATCCTCATCGACGGCTTCTTCCCGCGCACGTCCAGCGAAGAGATGCCTGTCCGAAGGCGCCGCGCAGCGCTGGCCGAGCTGGGGCTCCCCTATGAGCAGGACCCGGCGGTGACGAAGCACCTCGCGCAGTTTCTGCGGCGCGGCGGCGAGCTCGCCTGCCCCACCCATGTGCTCTTCAACGGCGGCGTCTTCCGCGCCCGCGCGCTGCGCGAGCGGATGACGGAAGTGCTGAACGGCTGGCTCCGCGAAGCCGGTCGGCCGCCCGTGCGCGTGCTGGAAGGCGGCGACCTGATGCACGCCGTGGCCCGCGGTGCGGCCTGGTATGCGCGCCTGCGCAACGAGGGCGGCCTCCGGATCCGCGGCGGCATCCCGCACTCCTACTACATCGGCATCGAGGCGGCCATGCCCGCGGTGCCTGGACTTCAGCCCCCGCTCAAGGCACTCACCGTCGTCCCCTTCGGCATGGAGGAAGGATCGCAGGCGGAAGTGCCCGGCCGCGAATTCGTCCTCTTCACCGGCGAGCCGGCGCAGTTCCGCTTCTTCGTCTCCGCATCGCGGAAGCAGGACGCCATTGGCGATCTGCTCGAAGAGATCCCCGAAGAGCTGGAAGAGCTCGCGCCCGTGGAAGTGTGCCTGGAGGGCGAACCCGGCGGGATGGCTCGCGTGATGCTGGAAGTGCAGGTGACCGAGACGGGCGTGCTCGAGCTGTGGGCCCGCGGCCTGCCCGGCACCCCGTGGGAAGGGAGGCGGTGGAAGCTCGAATTCCAGTTGCGGAGGCACGCGTCGCAATGAAAATCGGCATTGATCTGGGCACGACGAACTCCGCGGTGGCCTTCATCGATCCGCGCGAGGCGGAAGGCGCCGATTTTCCGCCCGTGCACGTGCTGCCCATTCCGCAGAAGACCGCTTCCGGCGCGGTGGAGCCGCGCCGCACGCTGCCCTCGTTCCTGCTGCTGGAAGGCGAAGGCGTGGTGGGCGAGTATGCGCGCGAGCAGGGAGCGCTCCAACCCACGCGCCTCGTGCATTCGGCCAAGAGCTGGCTGTCGAACCCGGAGGTGGACCGCACGGCGAAGATCCTGCCCTGGGACGCGCAGGAGGCCGGACGCGTGATGTCGCCGGTGGAAGCGTCGGCGCGCTATCTCCGCCATCTGCGCGAGGCCTGGGAGAGCGCCGGCCGCGGTCCGCTGCCGGAGCACGAGGTCGTGCTCACCGTGCCGGCGTCGTTCGATGAAGAGGCGCGCGAGCTCACGGTGGAAGCGGCGCGCCAGGCGGGCATCGAAAACCTTACGCTGCTCGAAGAGCCCGCGGCGGCCTTCTATGCGTGGATCGCCAATCACCTGGCGCACTCGCAGAAGGCGCTGTTCGACGGCATGACCGTGCTGGTGGTGGACGTCGGCGGCGGCACGTCGGACTTCACCGTGATCCGCGTCAGCCGCGAAGGCGACCACGTCTCCTTCACGCGCACGGCCGTGGGACGGCACCTGCTGCTCGGCGGCGACAACCTGGACCTGACGCTTGCCTGGCTGGTCGAGTCGAAGCTCGAACGGCAGCTTGCGCTCCGCCAGCGCGCGGCACTGCGGCGGCAGTGCGCCGCGGCCAAGGAACAGTTGCTGGCCGAGCCGGGCGTGCCATCGGTGGAGATCACCGTGCTCGGGGCGGGCACGTCGCTGATCGGTGGGACGCTGAAGGCCACCGTGCTCCGCGAAGAAGCGCTGGAACTCGCGCTTGACG
The DNA here is from genome assembly GCA_026002855.1 of Bryobacteraceae bacterium. NCBI lineage: Bacteria > Pseudomonadati > Acidobacteriota > Terriglobia > Bryobacterales > Bryobacteraceae > Bryobacteraceae bacterium. The sequence goes on along the minus strand of BPGD01000001.1, from coordinate 2,579,286 downwards.
GCTTTCTTCCCTTCTGCCGGCTGGACGAAAAACCGCAGGAAGAAAAGCGCAGCCTCTTCCGCGAAGTCGGGCTCCCGTATGTGAGCGACCCGGCCATCACGCGCCATCTGGCCGCGTTTCTCCAGTCCTCGGGCTCCCCGCCGCCGGATGCCATCCTTTTCAACGGCGGTTTTTTCATTCCGGAAATTCTGCGGCGGCGGCTGGCCGATGTCGTCGAAAGCTGGTACGGCAGACGCCCGCTCGTCTTCGAAAACAACGAGCTCGACCTCGCGGTGGCAATCGGAGCGGCCTATTACGGGTACGTGCGGGCGACGGGCGCGGGCGTGCTGGTGCGGGGCGGCCTGCCGCGCGCCTACTATCTCGGCGTCGAATCCGGCTCGCCCGAGGTGATCCGCACGCTGTGCCTCGTTCCGCGCGGCACCGAAGAGGGCGCCACGCTCGAGCTCGAAGCACCGAACCTTCAGCTTGTCGCCAACAGGGCGGTGAGCTTCCGGCTGTATTCGTCGCTCACGCGCACCGAGGACGCCTGCGGCGACGTCGTCGAATTCCCGGCCTCGGCCGCCGGCGACGAGCTGCATGTGCACGCGCCCCTCGAAGCGGTGATCCGCTTCGGCCGGAAAGCCGAGCAGCGGCTGATCCCGGTGCGGCTGGGAGCGCGGCTCACCGAGATTGGAACGCTGGAGCTGTGGGCCGCCTCGTTGATCAGCGAACACCGCTGGCGCCTTCAGTTCGAACTGCGCAAACCGGTGCTCGCCGAACAGGAACAACGTGCGCGTCCGGCGGCGGTGATCAGCACGGAAGCGGTGGAGCGGGCCTGCGCCGCCATCCGCGAAGTCTTCGAGACCGGCGCCGCGCCACAGGAAGAGCTGCCGGCGCGGCTCGAGCAGATCCTCGCGCTCGGGCGGAATTCCTGGCCGCTCGAGGTGATCCGCAGGCTCGCCGACGTGTTCCTCGAATGCAGCCAGGGCCGGCGGCTGACGCCGGGCCACGAAGTGCGCTGGCTGAACCTGGCCGGGCTGTGCCTGCGGCCCGGCTTCGGCCATCCGGCCGATGATTACCGCATCGAACTCGCGCGGCGCGTGTGGGCCCAGGGGCTCGCCTTTGACAACCGGAGCGAGAACGAAACGCAGTGGTGGCTGTTCTGGGGCCGCGTGGCCGGCGGGCTGAACCGCAATCAGCAGACGGACGTCTTCCAGCGCATCGCCTGGGCGCTGCTGCCCAAGGGCCGGCCGCCGCGGCTCAATGCCAACGTGGAGCGCGAAATGTGGCGCTGCGCGGCCTCGCTCGAACTGCTTCCCGCGGGCACGCGCACCGAGCTCGGCAACGCGCTGGTGCGCCGGCTGCGCGCCCATCCGAACCCCTCCGATTTCTGGTGCCTGGGCCGAATCGGCGCGCGCCGGCTGTTCTACGCCCCGGCCAACCAGGTGTTGCCGCCGGCGACGGCGGTGCGGTGGATCGAAAGCATTCTGAGGCTGCCCGGCAGCGAGGAATGCGTGGCGCGGCTGGCGCAGGCCACCGGCGACGCCGCCCGCGACATCCCGCCGGCCACCTTTGAAAGCGTGCGGCGCGCGCTGGCCGACAGGCCGGAATGGCTGCGGATCCTCGAAGGCGAGGCGGGCGCGGACCTGGAAGCAATGGCGCGCGTCTTCGGCGAGGAGCTGCCCGCAGGACTGGTGCTCGGATGAGAGAGGACGCCTGGGTCGAACGGATCCGCCGATGGACCGCCGCGCCCGTCGGCGGCGGCCTGGTGACGGGCATTGGCGATGACTGCGCCATTCTGCGGCCCAGAGCCGGCAGGGATCTCCTGGTCACTACTGACCTCCTGCTCGAAGGCGTGCATTTCCGCCGGGACCTGCTCACCGCGCAGCAGGCCGGCGCGAAGGCGGCGGCGCGGGGCCTGAGCGACATCGCTGCCATGGGCGGCGATGCGCGGTTTCTCTTCCTCTCGCTGGCGCTGCCGGGCTGGGCCGATGCGCGCTGGGTGCGCGCCTTCTACCGGGGCCTTGTGGGGTTGGCCGCGCGTCACGGCGTGCAAGTCGCCGGCGGCGACCTGACACGCGCCGAAAAACTGACGGCCGATGTCGTCGTGCTGGGAGACACGCCCCGCGGCCGCGCGCTGCGCCGCGATGGAGCGCGGCCGGGAGACATCATCTACGTCTCCGGCCCGCTGGGGCGCGCCGCCGCGGCCGGCTACCGCGACGTGCCCGAGCCGCGGCTCGAGCTGGGCCGGAGGCTCCGCGGCCGTGCCACCGCGTGCATCGACCTGAGCGACGGGCTCGCGCTCGACCTGCACCGCCTGTGCCGGGCCTCGGGCACATCGGCGCTGCTCGATGGCGTGCTGCCCTGCGCGCCAGGCGCGACGCTCGAGCAGGCGCTGTTCGGCGGCGAGGACTACGAACTGCTGTGCACGCTCCCTGCCGGCGCGAAGCCGCCGCGCGGCCTCGAGCGCATCGGCGTGATGACGAAAGGACGCGGCCCGGCCGAGATCCGCTTCGCCGGTTACCGCCTGGAGCCCCGCGGCTGGGACCCGTTCCGTTAACGGGCGGACTCGGGCGGCGCGTCCTGGCCCGCAGGCGGCATCAGCCGCAGATGCTCGATCATCATGCAGGCGTCTTCCACCACCAGCAGCCCGGCCTGCCGGGCGCGCGCCGCGGCTTCCGGGTGCGAGATGCCCTGCTGCATCCAGATGGCGCGGGCGCCCTTGCCGATGGCCTGTTCCACGACGTCCGGCACATGTTCCGGACGGCGGAAAATCACGACACAGTCCACCGGCCCAGGCACGGCGTCGAGGCTCGGCCACGCCTTCTCGCCCAGCACCTCCGTTTCGTTGGGGTTCACCGGGATGATGCGGTAGCCGGCGCGTTGCAGGAAGCGCGAGACGCCGTGGCTGGCCCGCCGCGGGTTGGAAGAAAGACCAACAACGGCGAGCACGCGGCTGTTGCGCAGAATTTCGAGCTCCGTCTGGACGGGATCGTTTTCTTCAGGCATCGCTATTGAGATGGTGACAAGCGCCGGGCAGTCTCCCCCCTGCGCACGGTGCCCTTTTGAACTGCCGGCGCTTCCATGCTGACGGCGCGCCGCAGCCGGCGCACTTCGTCCTCGGTGAGATATCGCCACGCGCCGGGGGGCATCTTGCCCAGCGTCAACGGCCCGATCTGCACGCGGCGCAGTTTTTCCACCAGCCGCCCGAGATGACGGAACATGAGGCGGATCTGCCGCTGGCGCCCTTCGGTGAGCCGCACTTCGTACCACGGGTTCGGCGCGTCCTTGATCAGCCGGATCTTCGCGGGTGCGGTGCGGCGGCCATGCAGGCTGATGCCGGTGCGGAACTGCTCAAGCTGCTCCGGCGCAAGGCGGCCATTGACCTTGACGTGATAGACCTTCTCCACATGGCCCGCGGGCGACAGGATCCGGTTGGCCAGCTCGCCGTCGTTGGTGAGCAGCAGCAGCCCTTCGCTGTGGTAATCCAGCCGGCCCACGGGAAAGACCCGTTCGCGCACGCTCTTGAGAAGGTGCTTCACCGTCGTGCGGCCCTGCGGATCGCTCAGCGTGGTGACCACCTCGCGCGGCTTGTACATGGCGATGTAGACGTGCCGCCTGGGCAGGCGGACGCGCTCCCCGTCCAGGCGGATGTCGTCGCGCTCCGGGTCGGCTTTCGTGCCCAGCTCGGTGACGATCTCGCCATTGACGGTGACGCGGCCCTCGCGGATCAGCTCTTCCGCCTTGCGGCGGCTGGCGATGCCCGCATGCGCGAGGATCTTCTGGAGGCGCTCCTCAGCCATGATGTTCCGCCTCTGGCGGCGGCTCGGCGGCCGCGCTCTCCTGTTGCGGCTCCGGCTGCGATTCGGACTCCCGAGCAGCGGCCTCCGCAACCGGCGCGGACGCTTCGCTCTCCGCCTGCGCAGCATTGTGCTGCGCTTCAGCGGCCGCAGCCTCCGCCTCGCCCGAGGGCTGCGCTTCCGGCGCGGGTTCGAACTCTTCGTCCGCCATCGACTGCCGGCGGATCTCCTCGAACTCCTTCAGGCTCGGCAGCTCGCTCAGGTCCTTCAGACCAAACTGCGTGAGAAACTCGCGGGTCGTCTTGTACAGGATCGGACGTCCGACGACGTTTTTCCGGCCCGCGGTGGTGATCAGCTTGCGCTCCAGCAGCGTCTTGATGACGCCCGCGCCCTGCACGCCGCGGATCTCGAGGATCTCCGGCAGCGTGATCGGCTGCTTGTAGGCGATGACGGCCAGCGTCTCCAGCGCGGCCTGGGAGAGCTTCAGCGGCTGCTTCAGGTTGCGGACAAAGTTGCGGATCACCTCGTGGTGCTCCGGCTTGGTGGCCATCTGATAGCCGCCGGCGACCTCGCGGATGAAGATGCCGCGGTCGGGCCGCGACGTCTCTTCAGCCAGCTCTTTCAGCACCGGTTCCACTTCTTCCACCGGACGCCCGAGCGCCTGCGCGATCTGCGCGGCCGGCATCGGCTCATTCAGCACATAAACGATGGCCTCCAGCACCGCCTTGAGCTGCGCGCGGGCGGCATCAGCGGGCGCAGGCTCGGGCGCGTTGCCGCCGAGCAGCTCCTCCGCAGTCATCGGCTCGGGCGCGGCGGCCTCCCCGCCAGGCGCAGCGGACCCTTCGGCGGAATAGGCCGGCGCCCCGCTTTCCGCTGGTTCCGCGGACCCCGCCGCCCGGGCGGTCTGCTCCGCCTGCGCACGCACGGTCTCATTCGTCTCCGGCTGCTCGCCGGCAGCCTGTCTGCTCAGCTCTTCCATGCCTATGCGTTGTACTCTTCTTCGATTTTCACGACCGCGTCCGGCGTGATCTCGACCTCGTCGAACGCCCGGCCGCGCCGGATTTCGATCTCGCCGAAGCTCTCTTTCTGCGTGAGGCGGACGGCCTGCAACTTCACCATCTCGAGCACGGCGAGAAACAGGCAGACCATCGCGCGGCGCGAACGCTGCTGCTCGAACAGCGGAACCAGCGGAACGCTCTTCGAGGGCGGCACGTCGGCCAGGACGCGCTTCAGAAAGAGCATCATGTCCGGCACGCTCACGTCCTCGCGCGTCACCTCATACGTGGGGCGGTTCTTCGCGCGCTCCAGCACCTGTTCGAACGTCTTCACCAGGTCGAACAGCGTGACGGCGAGGCCCGGCGTGTCGTCCTCGGGGAGGAAGTTCTGGATCTGGGGATTCGTCCAGATCGCCTCCTCGATCATCCGCTTCTCCTTGAGCATCGCCGCGGCGGACTTGTAGCGTTCGTACTCGAGCAGCCGCTCGACGAGTTCGCGGCGCGGGTCCTCCTGCGGGTCGATCTTCTCAAGCTCCGGATCGCGCGGCAGCAGCATCCGGGACTTGATGTGGATGAGCGTCGCCGCCATGTAGACGAACTCGGCGCTCAGCTCGATGTCCAGCTCCGCCGCCCGCTGCATGTAGTCGAGATACTGCTGCGTGATCCGCGCGATGGGGATGTCGTAGATGTTGATCTGCTGCCTGCGGATCAGATCGAGCAACAGGTCGAGCGGACCCTCGTACTGTTCCAGGTGGACGTTGAGAGGAGACGACACCTTCTCTCAGGATAGCAACAGCCGGACGGCCGGCCGCGCTCAGCCGGCCCCGCCGGCCGCCGCGTCCGACAGCGGAATCAGATGGCGCTGCACCGCAAACTTGACCAGCCCGGGCACGTCGTGAATGCCAAGCTTGCGCATCAACTGGACGCGGTAGGTGTCCACGGTCTTCGGGCTGACACCCAGGCGCGCGGCGATCTCCTTCGGCCGGACCCCCTCCACCAGCATGCAGAACACCTGGTACTCCCGCGGACTCAGACGGTCCAGCGGGTCGTCCGGCACGCCGCGCCGGTCGGCCGAAAACAGGCTTTGCAGATCCACGCCCGGCGAGACGTAGATGCCGCCATCGAGCACGCGGTCCAGACAGTCGAGGAGGTTGTCGCCGCTGCTGGACTTCAGCAGGAATCCCTGCGCGCCCGCACGCAGCGCCTCCAGCACGGTCTTGCGGTCCGCGCGCGGGGAAAGGATGACGCAGCGCGTCGGCGGCGGATCCGGACAGTCGCCCGTCCCCGAGAGCCGCCGTGCAATCACCAGCGCGTCCAGCCGCGGAGTTTGCAGGTCGACCAGAGCGGCGTCCGGCCGCAGCTCTTCAATCAGGCGCCAGGCCTCCTCGCCGCTTTCCACGCCCGCCAGAACGTGAAAGCGGCCGCTGGCCTCACAGATCGAGGCAATCCCGTCGCGGAGCAGCCCCTGCTGCTCCGCGATCAGAACGGTTCTTACTTCCCGAATCGACATCGTGCCGGGGCCCGGCTTCTGAAAACCTCAGAAGCTGGCGAGCGCCTTGGCTTCGTCGTCGAAGACCTCAAACACGGTGTACAGCTTCGTGATCTGGAGCAGGTCGTGCACGCGCTTGGTGAGATTGAGCAGCTTCATCTGCCCGCCCGCATTCGACACCGTGGTGTAGCCGCTCACCAGCTCGCCGATGCCCGAGCTGTCAATGTAGGTGACTTCGCCCAGGTTGACGAGAATCTTCTTGTGGCCCTTGTTGACCAGGTCCTTGATCGTGTCCCGGAAAGCGGAAGAGCCCTCGCCTAGAGTGATACGTCCCGCGGCATCGACAATTACCACGTCGCCAACCTGCCGCGTTGTCAGTTTGAGACTCACTGCCAAAACCTCCTCTGGTTGGAAAACCCAATTCAGAATACCCGACTCACCCGCCGGCGGGCAATGATTTCCTCATCCGCAGGCGCGTGCCGCCGGCCTCGGTGCGGCCGACCTCCACTTCGTCCATGAAAGCGCGGATGATCAGCAGCCCCCGGCCGGACTGGCTCAACAGGTTTTCCCGTGCCAGCGGGTCGGCCTGACGGGACTCCTCAAAGCCGCGGCCTTCGTCCTCGACGATGACTTCCAGCCATCCAGCCGAACGCTCCATCCGCAGTCGAACGCGCTTGTTCGCACTGTACGTGTTGCCGTGGACGACCGCGTTCACCACCGCTTCGCGCACTGCGTAGCCGATGTGATAGGTCTCTTCCTCGTCGTAGCCCAGCCGCTCGGCCACCGATTTGGCGATTTCCTCGCTCGCGTCCACGCTGGCCAGCGTCGATTCGAGGTACTGATCGTAGAGGATTTCCGGCGTGCTCTCGGCGTTGGGCATCTCTGGCCTGCGTGCTGCCGCGAAACTGTCAAGGTATGTCATCGCGTCCGGTCAAGTCAAGCAAAGCGGCCCGCGCTCAGAAGGTGAACCGCAGCCCCGCCTGGAAGACGCGGCCGTCATTCAGCGTGTTCGTGATCCGGCCGAAGGCGGGAGAGGAGAGATTGCGCTGGGGCTCGTCGAACTGGGGCGTGTTGGACAGGTTGTACGCCTCGGCGCGCCACTGGAGGATCCACTCATTCGGCAGCCGGAACTGGCGCGCTACCGCCGCATTCCAGTTCCAGATGGGCGCCTTGCGGAAGGTGCCGCGGCCGAGGTTGCCCGCATGCTGGCCGGGCTGGATGAAAGCGAAGCGGCTGCGCGAAAGGATCTGCGGCGCGGTGTCCGGGTGCCCGATGGTCTTGCCGAGAATCGAGGGATCCAGAATGTTGGGCCGGTCGCCGGGCCCGCCATCCACGTTGCCGAAGCCCGGGGCGTCGCTGCCGACGTAGAGCGTGAGCGGCGTTCCTTTCTTCCACATGTGCGCGCCGGAAATCTGCCATCCCCGGGCGAGGGCGCGCAGAAGGCGCGAGGAGCGCGGCCCCGGAACCTCGTAGGTGTAGTTCCACAACAGGCTGTGCGTGGAGTCAAAGTTCGACAGTCCCTTCTTGTCGCCGAAGGAATCGTACTGCCACTGGCTGCGCATGGAGATGATGTCCCGCGCCGCCGCGGTGGTGGCAAAGTCCGGCCCCTGATCGATCGCTTTTGAGAACGTGTAGACGGCCGAAACGACAAGCCCGCGCCAGCGCGGCAGATCGTATTGCGCCTGCCCGCCGTCGAAATAGGCGATGCCGCCGTTGACAATGGTGCGCGTGTCGTAATAGCGGGCGTCCGGCCGGCGTTCGTTGACGTTGCCGGTCGTCAGCGGCAGCCCGGCAACCGGCTCGGCGCGGTTCATCGTATAGGCATTCAGCAGCTTGAAGGTGCGGCTGCCGAGGTAGCTCACCCGCAGCAGGCCGGCGCCCAGCCGCCGCTCCAGCGTCAGCGAATAGATGTGCGAATAGGGCGAGCAGAGGTCCGGGCTGAGCCAGGTGGGCGAGTAACGCGCGTCCGGGCGCAGATCGACGCCGCGCAGCGGATCGGCCAGGTACGGATCCGGCACCATCACATACAGCACGTGCGGCGGATTCAGGCGGATCTGCTGATACGTGACCGGCGGGATGCGGCCGAAGGTCGTTGTATAGCCGGCGCGCACCACCCAGCCCCGGCCCGCCTGCCAGGCAAGGCCGAGCTGCGGGCTGAAATTGTTGGCGTCCGTATCGTAGGGGATCACGTCCAGGCGCTGGACCTCCACCGGCCGCGAGTCCGCCATCCACCGCAGCCCCCAGGTGACGGAAAGCCGCGGACGCGCCTTCCACTGGTCGCCGGCGAACAGCTCCAGCGTCCAGTTGCGGTAGCCGCGGTGAATGTGGCCGAGCGCCACTTCGTACAGCAGCGGAAGGCCGAGCCTCAGATTGTCGATCGACGTGCGCCCGGCGGTGGCGCCGAACTGGAAGTAACCGCGCCCGTTGTACGTTTCGCGCCCGTTGAGCTGGAACCGCGTGAAGTCGCCGCCGGCGGTGAATTGATGGCGTCCGCCCTGCACTGCCTTCCGCCACACGCCGCCGTAGCGGAAGCTGTTGGAGGCGCGCTCGATGGGGAAGTAGGAGTCCGGCCCCAGCTCCTCAATCGCATAGCCGAAGCGGACGCGCGGGCCCACAGCGTTCGGCTCCGGCACCAGGTCGGAGCGGTTCCGGTGAAAGGAAGCGCTGAGCGAGAATTCCTCAACGGATGAAAGCACCCGGCGCCAGCTCATCCGCGCGCGATGCGTGTGGATCGTCGTGTCCGGGTTCTGCCCGGCGACGAACTGGAAAGCCAGGATACGCTGCCGGTCGATCGTGTGCGATAGAAACAGCTGGTCGCGCGGGCCCAGGTCGCGGTCAAGCCGTGTCGTGCCGGTGAGCGCGTCGATGCGCTGCGGCGAGTTCGTGTTCAACGCCCGGGGGTCGAAGTCGGGCCGGTTTGGCGCGGCCTTCGGATAGGCATCGAAGAAGCGCTCGATCACCGCGCGCACGGCCGGATCCGTGGCCAGCGGCGTGCGCTCTTCCGGCAGCGGCACAAGCACATTACCGTTGACCATGCCGCGGATGTCGCGCTGCGACCAGAGTAGCGTCAGCGCTCCCAGGCCGGCCACCCGGCCGGCCAGCCGGGCGTTGGAAAAATTCCGGTGGGAAGGCTGCACAGGGCCGACCTGGAAGAACGTGCGCGCGTTGAAAACGCTGTTCTGGTGCTGCCAGCCCGCCTCCCCATGCCAGCCCCCCAGCGGAGGCGAAGGACGCAGGTGGATCGGCTCCGAGGGCGGCTGTCCGTGTTCGGCGGCGAAGTGGGAGGACTCTGGGGAAAACGACGTCAGTGGCGTCGGCCGCGAGCCGAGCCGGATGTTGGCTTCCTTGATCGCGTTCGTGTCGATCAGATAGACGACGACGTTCTCGTTCCGCTGCGCGGCGGCGCCGAGCCGGGCGGCGCCGGGTCTGGCGGAGGCAACCGCCGGGGAAGCGGCAGCCGGTCCTGACGCCGCCGCGGGCGCCGCGGACCGCAGGGAAGAAACTTCCGACCGGGTTCCGGCAGGGCCGGACGGCTGTTGGGCCCACGCGGAGAGAAGCCCGGAAAGGATCGAGAAACTGAAGGCGCGCAGCAACACTCTCTTCTTCATGGTATGGAGAACCCGGCCGGACCTGCACGGAATTCTCCTCAAGAATCTTTCATGCAGCCCGCGAATTCACTGGCCGCCGACGAGGGCGCGAAGGGCCCGCCACGCTGCATCGTTATATTCGCTCTTCAGCCGCTCCAGGCCCTCCAGCCGGATTTCGCCGGGCCGCGGCCCCTGCCTCTGAAGGCAGCGGCCCAGCAGGACCGTGGCATTCGCGTCGTCGCCGGCCTGGAGGCTGCGCCGCAGCGCCTCCGCCGCCTCGTCGAAGCTGCCGTTGCGCCAGAGGGCGTAGCCGAGATTGAACGCAATGTCCGGATCCGCCGGGTTGGCCTCCGCAGCGGAGCGCAGCGCCGTGAGGGCCTCGGGATCGTTCAGGCGGAGCAGGACCGCGCCGAGGTTGTTGAGCACCTCCGGCAGGGGCGCCGCGGCCGCCAGCCGCCGGTAAGCGGCCGCAGCCGCCGCAAATTCGCCGGTGCGGTAACGGCAATAGCCGAGATAGAAGACCGATTCCAGGTAATGAATGTCGGATGAATTCACCCTTTCAAACCACGAAGCCGCGGAGGAATAATCACGAAATCCCAGCAGATTCAGGCGGCCTAATTGATAAAGGGCCGGAGAAAAATCCGGCGCCAGACGGGCTGCTGTGGCAAGGAATCTGTGTTTCTGTTCGAGGTTTTCCGCCCGCAATCCGCGGGCGTAATTTTCCAGCGCGTCCAGCCGGACGGCGGGGTGGCTCCGGCCGAATTCTTCTTCAGAGAGGAGGAAATCCGGCCGCAGAGCACGCAACGTTTGCCAGGCGAGCGATGTCTGCGCCGCGGAAAGCTCCGCCAGCGGCCTTTCGACAAGGAAGCTGCCGCGGCGCACCAGGCGCCGCGCGTCGAGCAGGTGGGCGTGAATGCGCAGCAGGGACGCGCCCCCGGAGCCGGCGGCCGTCTGGCGCACCTCGAAAGAACCGTACAGCACCAGCGAGGCGTTGGCCTGGATGGCGGCTTCGATCGCGGTGGCGCGCGTGATGAGGGCGTAGCGGCGCAGACCCGCGTCGTTCATCGTATGATCCCGCACCTCGGGTGCGACGACTTCCACGTTTTCGGCGGCCAGATTTTCGATCAGGATCTCGCTGATCGAATCTCCCACCCAGTCGAGCTGGCGGTTGGAAGCCGCGTTGGCGAAGGGCAGAACCAGCAGGGAGTCCCCGGCCGGCGCGCCCCCGGCGGGCGCGGCCGCCGCCAGAAGGCCGGCAAGGCAGAGCAGCAGCCGCAGGGGCGGGCGCGGAGCGGATGTCATTGGCGTTGGCGTGAGCGGAAGCTGACAGGCAAAGGGCGGGAAGCCGCCGTGCAGCGTCCCGCCCTGCGGATGTCAGCGATCCGACCGGCTCAGGATCCGGACTCTTCCTCTTCCCGGCCTTCGCGCATCGCCTTCAGCCGCTCCTCCCTCCGGCGCGCGCGCTCTTCGGCGCGTTTGATGAGCTGGGCGCCGGTGAGCTGAAGGATGGCCAGCTCGGCCCCGTCTCCCTTGCGCCAGCCGACGCGGATGATCTGTGAGTAGCCGCCGTTGCGCTGGGCGAACCGCGGCGCGATCTTGTCGAACAGCTTCTTCACCGCGGAGGGCTTCAGCAGGAACCGCGCCGCCAGCCGGCGGGCATGCAGCGTGTCCTGCTTGCCGAGCGTGATCATCCTGTCGAGCAGCGGCTTGGCGGCCTTGGCCTTGGGGACGGTGGTGATGATGCGCTCGCCTTCGCTCTCGATGACGCTGGTGACCAGATTGCGCAACAGGGCGCGGCGGTGGGCCATGTTACGCTTCAGCTTGAATCCTGCTCGTTTGTGCCTCATGTCTCGTCTTCCTTGCTGCTGTTGCCTGCGGCGCGGCCGCGCTTATTCGCTCAGCTCCTGTGGCTCGGCGCCGGCGGGGACCACCGGATTGCCGGACGGATCCAGCAGCCGCCCCTGGCTGTCGATTTTCATGCCGAACGAAAGGCCGAGTCCGGCGAGAATTTCCTTGATTTCGCTCAGCGATTTTCGGCCGAAATTCTTGGCGCGGAGCATCTCCGCCTCGGTTTTCTGCACCAGGTCGCCGATTGTCTGAATGTTGGCGTTCTTCAGGCAGTTGTAAGAGCGGACGCTCAGCTCCAGCTCTTCCACCGAGCGGTTGAGAATGTCGTAGATCGCGCCGGCGGGCCGCTGCACGGCCTCCTCGGCGGCCTCCGGCGTCTCCTCGAAGTTGATGAAGATCGCCATGTGGTCCTTCAGCAGCTTGGCGGCCATGCCGATGGCGTCCTGCGGACTCACGGCACCGTTGGTCCAGACTTCGAGGATCAGCTTGTCATAGTCCGTCATCTGGCCGAGGCGCGCGGCCTCGACGGTGTATTTCACCTTGCGGACCGGCGAGTGGACGCTGTCGATGGGGATGTAGCGCAGTGGCAGGTCCTCGTCGAAATTGCGGTCCCGGCTCACGTAGCCGCGGCCCTTCTTGAGCCGCATCTCGACGTGGAGCGAGCCGCCCGGGCTGACCGTGGCGATGTGCACATTGCGGTCAAGCACCTCCACCTCGGGCGGCGTCTCGATCATGCCGGAGGTGACTTCTCCGGGCTGGTCGGCGTGCAGCGTCAGGGTCTTGACGCCGTCATCGGCCATCTTGAACGGAATCTGCTTCAGATTGAGGATGATGTCGGTGGCGTCCTCGACCACGCCGGGGATGGGGCTGAACTCATGCTCGACGCCTTCGATGCGGACGGCCGTGATCGCCGCCCCCTCGATGGAGCTGAGCAGAATGCGCCGCAGCGCATTGCCAATGGTGGTCCCGAAACCGCGCTCGTAGGGCTGGGCGGTGAACATGCCATACCTGTCGGTGAGGGTCTCGGTGTTGGCGACCAGCCGCTTGGGTTTCTGGAATCCTTTAAACATCTGCACGCTCCTGTTACTTCGAATACAGCTCGACGATCATCTGCTCTTCGAGCTTGATTTGCACCAGATCCTCGCGGGCAGGCTGGGAGAGGACCCGGGCCTTCAGGCCGTCGCGGTCCACCTCAATCCAGTTCGGCGCCGGCAGATGCGCGGTCGCTTCCAGCGAGCCGAGGATGGCGGGATTCTTCCGGCTCTTCTCGCGGACTTCCACCACGTCGCCGGGCCGCAGCAGGTAGGACGGGATGTCCACCTTGCGGCCGTTGACGGCGATGTGTCCGTGACGGACGAGCTGACGGGCCATGGCGCGCGAGGCGCCGAAGCCGGAGCGAAAGACCACGTTGTCCAGGCGTCGCTCCAGCATGTTCAGCAGCGTGGCGCCAGTGACGCCCTTCATCCGTGACGCCTTCTCGAACAGATTCCGGAACTGGACTTCCGTCAGCCCGTAATAACGCTTTGCCTTCTGCTTCTCACGCAATTGCAGGCCGTAACCCACGATCTTCGGGCGGCGGTCCTTGCCGTGCTGCCCGGGCGGGAAATTGCGCTTCTCGATGGCGCACTTCTCGCTGTAACAGCGCGCGCCTTTCAGGAACAGTTTCATTCCTTCGCGTCTGCACAGACGGCAGACCGGACCAGTGTAGCGAGCCAAAATCAACCTCCTTCGATCTTTCTGAAACGAGGTGCAGTTTACGGTCAGCCGGGGAGGCTGCCTTCGTCCTGCTTTTCCTGTGGCGGCCTCGCAGCCGCCACTTCACTCCGGGCCATCTCGGCCCATCAACCCTGCCAGGAGCGCGCGGCCCGCACCGGGCTGCCGCGCCCCGATGAAACCCTGCCCGGGGACGTCAGACGCGGCGCCGCTTGGGCGGTCGGCACCCGTTGTGAGGGATGGGCGTCACGTCCTTGATCGCCTTGACTTCCATGCCGGCGGTCGCCAGCGCCCGGATGGCCGACTCGCGCCCCGAGCCTGGCCCGGCCACGCGCACCTCCACCTGCCGCATGCCCGCCTCCTTGGCCTTGTTGGCCGCGGTGAGCGAAGCCTGCTGGGCGGCAAAGGGCGTGCCCTTGCGCGAGCCTCGGAAGCCGAGCGAGCCGGCGCTGGACCAGGCCACGGTGTTGCCCGCCGGGTCGGTGAAAGTGACGATCGTGTTGTTGAACGTCGCCTGAATGTGGCAGATGCCCACCGGAACGTTCTTCTTTTCCTTCTTCTTGAAGCTCTTCTTCTTGCCAGCCTTGGGTTGCTGCTTCGCCATCTGAGTCGGTGTTCTCCCTCGCGAGTCTTACTTGCCGGCCTTCTTCTTGTTGGCGACGGTGCCGCGGCGCGGGCCCTTGCGGGTGCGCGCGTTGGTGTGGGTCCGCTGACCGCGCACCGGAAGACCGCGGCGGTGGCGCAACCCGCGGTAGGAGCCCATCTCGATGAGCCGCTTGATGCTCATCGAAACTTCCTTGCGCAGGTCGCCCTCGACGGCGCCCTCCTCCTCGATGATCTGGCGGAGGCGGGTCACCTCTTCTTCGCTGAGCTCGCCGATCTTCTTGTTGAAGTCGATGCCTGCACGATACAGGATCGACTGGGCGCGGCTGCGCCCGATGCCGTAAATATAAGTGAGACCGATCTCGGCCCTCTTCCGGGCCGGCAGATCCACGCCTGCAATTCGCGCCATACGTCCTGCCTCCTGCTAACCCTGCCGCTGCTTGTGCTTGGGATTCTTGCAGATCACCCGCACCACGCCGTGCCGGTGGATGATCTTGCATTTGTCACAGATTTTCTTGACCGATGCCCGGACCTTCATGAGATGCCTCTGATTGCAAAATCCTTCTTGGCCGCTACTGCCGCGGCAAAACCCTCACCACGCGGCCCCGGCCGGGATCGGAAGCCGAAAGCTCAACTTCCACGCGGTCCCGCAGCCGCAGCCGCTCAAAACCCCGCTTCACCGCGGGCGCCAGATGGGCGATCACCACGCGGTGGTCGGCCAGCCTGACCTTGTAGGTCAGCGCCGGCAGAATCTCGATCACTTCGCCGCCGGCGGCCTCCGCAGGCCGCCCGGCCGTCGGTTCTTCCCTCACGGCCTGGTCAGCACCCACGGGCCGTTGGACGTGACGGCGACGGTGTGCTCGAAGTGGGCGGCATAGCTGCCGTCCCGCGTCACCGCCGTCCAGCGGTCGTCGAGAATCTTCGTCTCCGGCCTTCCGGCGTTCACCATCGGCTCGATGGCGAGCACCATCCCTTCCTTGAGGCGCGGATTCTCGTTGCGCCGGTCCACATAATTCGGCACCTGCGGCTCTTCATGGAGCGCGGTGCCAATGCCGTGGCCCACGAACTCGCGAACCACCGAAAATCCGTTCTGCGTCACGTGCCGCTCGATGGCGCCGCAGACGTCAAACAGGCGGTTGCCCGCCTTCATCTGCGCGATGGCCAGCTCCAGCGCCTCCTCCGTCACCCGGAGAAGCCGCTCCGTCTCTTCGCTGACCCTGCCCACCGGCACCGTGATCGCCGCATCTCCGTAGTAGCCGTCCACGGCGACGCCCGTGTCGATGGAGACAATATCGCCTTCCTTCAACACCCGCTTCGCCGACGGCATCCCGTGCACCACTTCCTCGTTGACCGACGTGCACAGCACGAACGGATACCGTCCGCCGGCCGCCGGCACATAATACCCTTTAAAGGCGGGCCTGGCGCCCGCTTCCTTCATCATCCGTTCCGCCTCGGCCTCCAGCTCGAGCGTCGTCATGCCGGGCTGCACCATCTGCCTCAGCCGGTCCAGGATCTGATGCACGATCAGACCGGCCCTCCGCATCTTCTCCAGCTCGGCCGGGCTCTTCCGGATGATCATTTCAGTCTCAGCAATCCCCGGATCCTGTCAAAGATCTCTGCCGGCGTCCCGTCGCTGCCGTCCACTTCAAACAGCACCGCGCCCGTGCTGCGGTAATAATCCAGCAGCGGCCGCGTCTGCCGCTCGTAAGCCTCCAGGCGTTCGCGGATCACCGACTCCCTGTCATCGTCACGGACCACAAGGCGCGCGCCGTCCCGGTCACAAACCTCAGGCTGCCGGGGTGGATTCGATGTCAGGCTGTAGAGAGTCCCGCACACCGGGCAGACTCGCCGGCCCGTAATCCGCGCGATAACTTTAGTGTAATCCACCTTCAAGTGAATCACCAAATGCCGATAGCCGCGCTTGCCGAGCAGACGGTCCAGCTCCGCCGCCTGGGGCAGCGTGCGCGGGTAGCCGTCCAGGATGAAGCCCTGACGGCAGTCCGGCTGGGCGATCCGGTCCGCCACAAGCTGGTTGACCACCTCGTCCGGCACCAGCCGCCCCGCCTGCATGATGTCCTTCACCTGAAGGCCAAGCGCATCGCCCGAAGCGATCCGCTCGCGCAGCATGTCTCCGGTGGAAATGTGCGGGATGCCGAGCTCGGTCTTCAGCAGTTTCGCCTGCGTCCCCTTGCCCGAGCCTGGCGGCCCGAACAGAATGATCGCGGCGGGCTGCCCTCCCGGCAGGCCACCCTGCGCCAACTGGTTTTCCGCTGCTTCCATCTGGGCCCGCACGCGGCTCACTCCGCCGCCGGCGGCGCGACCGCAGTCCTCGACGGGGAGGACCTTCCTCCTTCTTCAGACATTCAGAACGTGCTGCGCCGGCCGCGAATCCTGCCGGCGCGCGGCGTAAATCCGTCGTAGTGGCGCATGATCAACTGCGCCTCAATCTGGTTCACCGTGTCCATGGCCACGCCCACCACGATCAGCAGGGATGTGCCGCCGAAGTAGAACGTGACGCCCAGCCCGTCCAGCAGCCAGCGCGGAAAGTGCGCGTCAATCCAGTTGCCCAGCGCCGCCGGCGGCAGGTGTTGCAGCTTCAGCCCGCCAATCATGATCTCCGGGATCAGCGCCAGCACCGCCAGGTACAGGCCGCCGACCACGGTGATGCGGGTCAGAATCCGGTTGATGTATTCGGCCGTGTTCCGCCCGGGCCGGATGCCGGGAATGAAGCCGCCGTATTTGCGCATGTTGTCGGCCGCCTCATTCGGGTTGAAGATGATGCTGACGTAAAAGAACGAGAAGAAAATGATCAGGACGATGAACAGCAGCACATAGAGCGGCTCGCCCGGCCGGATCGCGCTCAGCATGCCGGTCAGCCACTTGCTGTTGGCCACGAATGGCAGCCCCTGGAGCGTGGCCGGAAAGGCCAGCAGCGAAGACGCGAAGATGATCGGGATCACCCCGCCCGCGTTCACCTTCAGCGGCATGTGTGTCGATTGCCCGCCCATCATCCGCCGCCCGACGACGCGCTTGGCATACTGCACCGGGATTCGGCGTTCCCCGCGCTCCACCAGCACGATGAAGGCGACCACCAGCACCATCAGCGCCAGGATGATGATGAGCTGAAGCGGATTCCAGACGTTGGTGACAAACGTGTTCTGGTAGATGTTGGCCACCGCCTGCGGCAGCCCCGCCACGATGCCGGCAAAAATGATCAGCGACATCCCGTTGCCCACGCCGCGCTCGGTGATCTGCTCGCCCAGCCACATGATGAAGGCCGTGCCCGTCGTCAGCGTCAGCATCGTCAGCGCGATGAACCCGAAGCCGGGGTTCAGCACAAAGTCCCCCTGCCGCTGAAGAGCCGTGGCGATGAACAGCGACTGCATCAGCGACAGCCCCACCGTGAGATAGCGCGTCCACTGCGTGATCTTGCGGCGTCCGAGCTCGCCCTCTTTCTGGAGCTTCTCGAGCGTCGGGATCACCACCGTCAGCAGTTGCAGCACGATCGACGCCGTGATGTAGGGCATGATGCCGAGGGCGAAGATCGTCAGCCGCCGGAACTGCCCGCCGCTGAACAGGTCGAGAAAGCCAAACAGCGTCCCCTGGTTACGCCGGAAGAACTCCTCGAACCGGATGGCATCGACGCCCGGAATCGGGATCGCCGCACCCAGCCGGTACACCGCAAGCAGGCCCAGCGTGAACAGGACCCGCTGGCGCAGGTCCGGAATCCGGAACACATTGGCCAGAGCTTCGAAAAATTTCTGCATGGCTTGCCCGTCTTCGAACCCCGCGGCGCCGCAGGCGCGCGCCGCAGGCTACTTCTTCTGTTTGTCCTCTTTCGGCTTCGGCCCGCGCTTCGGCACACCCAGCGCGGTCGCCGTGCCGCCCGCGGCCTGGATCTTCTGGAGGGCCGTCTCGGAAAACAGATGCGCCGTCACCGAGATCTTCCGCGTCAGCTCGCCGTTGCCAAGCACTTTGAGACCGTCGCCGAGCTTGCGGATGACTCCCATCTCGAGCAGCAACTCCGGCGTGAACGTCTCGCCGGGAAGCCGGTCCAGCTGGCCGACGTTGACGATGGCGAACTCTTTCCGGAACAGCGCGTTCGAAAACCCGCGCTTCGGCAGGCGGCGGTGCAGCGGCATCTGGCCGCCTTCAAAACCGCGCATGTGTCCGTAGCCGGTGATCGACTTCTGCCCCTTCTGGCCGCGGCCGGCCGTCTTGCCGCGTCCGGAGCCCATGCCGCGCCCCACTCGGCGCGGCTGCCTGACCTGTCCCTTGGGCGGCTTGAGATTGCTCAGGTTCATGCCGATTTCCTTTCTCCCGCGCCTTCGCCGACAATCTCCAGATACAGGGGCGCCTTGGCCACCATGCCGCGGAACGCGGGCGTGTCCGGCTTCTCCACGACCTGGTTCAGCTTGCGGAGCCCCAGCGCGCGGACGATCTTCTTGTGGCTCGCATGCGCGCCGATGGTGCTGCGCTTGAGCCGGATCTTCACTGTCGCCTCTGCCATATCACAGATTCTCCGCCTGAATGCCGCGCAGCGCGGCCACCTCCGCCTTGCTGCGGAGCTGGTCGAGCGCGTTGATGGTCGCTTTCACGACGTTGTGGGGATTCGTGGTGCCAAGCGACTTGGTCAGAACGTTGGTGATGCCTGCGGCTTCAATCACCGCGCGCACCGGACCGCCGGCGATGACGCCGGTGCCCTCGGGAGCGGGCTTCAGCAGCACTGCGCCGGAGCCGAACCGGCCCAGCACCAGGTGTGGGATCGTCGAGCCAAGCGTGTTCACCGGCCGCAGGTTCTTCTTGGCCGCCTCAATCGCCTTCTTGATGGCCGCCGGCACTTCCCGGGCCTTGCCCTTGCCGTACCCCACGATCTTCTGCTCGGGGTCGCCGACGACGACGAGCGCCGAAAAGCTCAGGTTCTTGCCGCCCTTCACCACCTTGGTGACGCGGTTGATGCTCACCACCTGCTCTTTCAGGTTGAGCGTCTTCGGGTCGATGCGTCTTACGCGATTCGGTGTCATGTCAGAACTCCAGTCCCGCTTCCCGCGCCGCCTCGGCCAGCGCCTTCACGCGGCCGTGGTAGAGATAGCCGCCGCGGTCGAACACCACGCGGGTGATGCCCTTGGCGCGGGCGCGTTCGGCGATCAGCCGCCCGATCTCGCGCGCTCCGGCAATGTTGCCGCCGTTGACGCTCGCTCCCTTCTCGTTGCTCGAGGCGGCCACCAGCGTGCGGCCGGCGCGGTCGTCGATGATCTGCGCGTAAATGTGCTTCAGGCTGCGGAACACGGCCAGCCGCGGCCGCTCCGGCGTGCCCTTCACTCTCCGCCGGATGCGCACATGGATCCGCCGGCGGCGTGCATCTTTGTCAATTGGGCGCTTCATGGCTCTCTCTCAACTCCCGCCTTTACTTGCCGCCCGCGCCGGTCTTGCCGACCTTCTTGCGCAGGACTTCGCCGGTGTAGCGGATGCCCTTCTGCTTGTAGGGCTCCGGCGGACGCAGGCTGCGGATGTTGGCCGCCACCTGCCCCAGAAGCTGCTTGTCAATGCCGCTGAGCACGAGGTGCGTGTTCTTTTCGATCCTGCATTCGATGCCCGCGGGCAGCAAGAACTCGATCGGGTGCGAATAGCCGAGATAGAACAGGATCACGTTGCTCGCCTTCATCTCGGCGCGGTAGCCGATGCCCACGATGTCCAGTTCCCGCGTGAAGCCCTGGCTGACGCCGGTGACAGCGTTGGCGGCCAGCGCCCGGGTCAGCCCGTGCAACGCCGCATATTCGTCGCCGTCCCGCTTCACTTCAAGGAAGCCGTCGTTTTTCTCCACCCGGATGCCCTGCGGCACCGGCACCGTCAGCCGGCCCTTCGGCCCTTCCACCACGAGCTGCTCGCCGATCTGCACCTTCACCCCCGGCGGCAGCGGGATCGGTTTTTTGCCAATTCTTGACATCGTTCACTCCAGTCCGCTTTCCAGGAAACCTGTACATTTCCAGACTTCGGGTTCGCTTCCGTCCGCCTCAGTACACCTTGCACAACAGCTCGCCGCCCACGTTCTGCCGGCGGGCTTCCTTGCCGGTCATCACGCCTTTCGGCGTGGTCAGAATGCTGATGCCGAGGCCGCCGAGCACCTTCGGAATCTCGCGGCTGCCGACGTAAACGCGGCAGCCCGGACGCGACACCCGCTCGAGATTCGAAATGGCAGGCTGGCCCGTCTCGCTGTACTTCAGATAGACGCGGATCGCCTTGTGGCTGCCTTCGTCAACGATCTTGTAGTTCAGGATGTAGCCTTCATCCTTGAGAATGCGGGCGATCTCCAGCTTGAGCTTCGAGGCCGGCACATCCACTTTCGGAAACCTGGCCTTCAGGCCGTTGCGGATGCGCGTCAGCATGTCGGCGATGGGATCGGAAACCATATCGGAGAACTCTTCCTCTTTCCTTCGTCTGCAATGCCTCGGTTTGGCGTGCTCAGCGCGGCTGCCGGCCGGCGCTGCTGCGCCAGAATCATCGGGCTACCAGCTCGCCTTGGTCACTCCTGGGATCTCCCCAGCCAGCGCAAGCTGCCGGAAGCAGATGCGGCAGAGCTGGAACTTCCGCAGGAAGCCCCGCGGACGGCCGCAGCGGCGGCAGCGGTTGCGGTGCCGCA
The DNA here is from genome assembly GCA_026002855.1 of Bryobacteraceae bacterium. NCBI lineage: Bacteria > Pseudomonadati > Acidobacteriota > Terriglobia > Bryobacterales > Bryobacteraceae > Bryobacteraceae bacterium. The sequence continues at coordinate 2,558,632 of BPGD01000001.1, read as the reverse complement.
CGGCGATCTTCGGCGTCTTCTTGCCGGCGGCCCTGTCGCGCTGCATCTTCTCTTCCAGCTTGCGGTCCCTGGCAATCTTTGCGGTCGTCGCCATTTCCTTCTCCGTTCCTCTTCGATTCGCGCTCCGTCTCAGTTCTGCCGGAAGGGCATGCCGAGATGTTTCAGCAGCGCCAGCGCCTCGGCGTCGGTCTTCGCCGTCGTCGTGATGCAGATGTTCATGCCTTTCACCTTCTCCACCTTCTCGTAAGAGATCTCGGGGAAGATGAACTGGTCGCGCACCCCAAGCGTGTAGTTGCCGCGGCCGTCGAAGCTGCGCGTGCTCAGCCCGCGGAAGTCGCGCACCCGCGGCAGCGCCACGTTCATCAGACGGTCGAGAAATTCATACATCCGGTCGCCGCGCAGCGTCACCATGCACCCGATCGACATGCCTTCGCGCAGCTTGAACGCCGCCACCGACTTGCGCGCCTTGGTCACCACCGGCTTCTGGCCGGTGATCTGCGCCAGCTCCTGCACGGCGCCGTCCATCAGCTTCGGGTTCTGCGTGGCCTCGCCGAGCCCGATGTTGATCGTGATCTTGTCGAGCTTCGGCACCGACATCACGTTCTTGTAACCGAACTCCTTCATCAGCGCCGGCACCACCGTCTTCTGGTAGTGTTCCCTGAGTCTCGCCTTCATTGCCTCTTCCTCTCGTGCCTGTGTGCGGCCCGGCTCACTTCTTGTCCAGGATCTCGCCGGTCTTCACCGCCACCCGCACGCGGCGCGGCTTGCCGCCCACCATCTCGGTGCGGGTGCCGATGCGCGACGTCTTGCCGTCGCTTGTCAGGATCATCACGTTGGAGACGTGAATCGGGCTCTCGCGTTCGGCGATGCCGCCCTTGATGCCGCGCGCCGGGTTGGGCCGGACGTGCTTTTTCACCAACATCACGCCCTCCACCAGGATCCGGCCCGTCTCGCGGTCGACTTCCAGCACACGGCCCACCTTGCCCTTGTCGCGGCCCGCGATCACCTTCACCATGTCGTTCTTGCGGATGCGGATCCGCAGGGGCTTCTTCTTCTCGTGGCTCTTGGCCAGCCGGCTCGGCATGTCAGATCACCTCCGGGGCGAGCGATACGATCTTCATGAACCGCTTGTCGCGCAGCTCGCGCGCCACCGGGCCGAAGACGCGCGTGCCAATGGGCTCGCCCAGGTCGTTGACCAGCACGGCCGCATTGGAGTCGAAGCGGATGTAGGTCCCGTCCTTGCGGCGCGTCTCCTTCCGCATCCGCACGATCACGCACTTGACCACCTTGCCCTTCTTGATGTTGGAGTCCGGCGCGGCCTCCTTCACGCTGGCCGTGACGATGTCGCCGAGGCCCGCCTGAAGGCCCTTGTCGCCGCCGCGCGGCAGGATGCACATCAGCTTCCGGGCGCCGCTGTTGTCGGCGACCTCGAGCATCGTTCTCATTCCGATCATGGCAGTGTCCTCGTCCTTCCGCTAATACTCTTCACCCTGGCGCCTCACTGCTCCAGCTCGACCTGCGGAACGCTGGTGTCCGCCGCCCGGCGGATCACTTCGACCAGCCTCCAGCGCTTCAGCCGGCTCAGCGGGCGGCTCTCGACAATGCGCACCACGTCGCCCAGCCGGGCGGCGCCCTGCTCGTCGTGGGCGTAAAA